>JADGAN010000002.1 GCA_015231955.1 Oligoflexia bacterium
TACTTTGATCAATTTAAACTACCAAGATTGTATGATGAACTTAAACCGCGTTGAACCGCCTTGGTACGGACCCGTATGCCAGGTGGTGTGGGAGGGAAAGCCCGCGAGGGCCTACCTATCCCGCTAACTCCAGTTCCTCGCAGGATAGAAGAAATATGTTTCATGCAATGACCCATTGAGTTCTGTTCATTACAGATTTTACTTACATATTTTAGTGAATGCTAATGTTACGTTACGCCATATCCCTATAATATTTATATAAAATAAAGGACATGATTTATCTGTAGTGCTTTGGCCCCCTTAAACGCCGTAGTAAAATCTCATTCCCACTATAGTCCATGAAATATCAATATATTAGCACGATTTATATCACTCAAGGTGTAGGATTTTTGCATACATGTTTGTATGCATCAAAAATAAGCCCTCTCTTCCTATTGACAATGCACGTTCGGTTAATGCAAAAGAATAGGTCAAAACAATACTAGATCGTAAGAGTCCAATATCGTATTAAAGAACCGTTGTGGGGGATGGCAAGTGGTTACTAAAATAAAAGTACTTGTTGTAGAAGATATAGAGGTTTTTAGGCAGAACATCGTTAAGCATGTCTCTAGACATGCAAATCCCATTGCTGTTTCCAATTTTGAAGAGGCCAAACGCGCTCTACTAGAGCAGCACTTCGACATGGCATTAATCGACATTAATCTCAATGGAGAAGATACCGGGTTTGAACTGCTGAAATTGGCAAAGAGAAAGAATATTTTTTCGGTAGTCTTAACCAATTATGATGATAGCGATTATATTGCTACTGCATATAAGCTTGGTTGCAACCTTTTTTTAACCAAGGATCAATGTGAAGTAGTTATTGAACATGTAATAAAAGGGCGTATTAGCGAAGAATTAGCAAAAGCTGCCACTCCCAATGCAACTTTTGAGCAGATGGATATTTTCAAAGAAAATTATATATCCATAAACAAACTAATCACCACAGAGATTAATTTACTTAAGGCCCGCATGTTTGATAAGCGGCCAATATTCCTTATAGGTGAGACAGGAGTTGGCAAAAATTTACTTGGACAGCTGATTCATCAATCACTCTATCCTAATAATAATAACTATACCGTATTTAAATGCTCACAGTACTCAGAAAAGGATGTAGATAGTACTCTTTTTGG
Source organism: Oligoflexia bacterium (assembly GCA_015231955.1). Lineage (GTDB taxonomy): Bacteria > Bdellovibrionota > Bacteriovoracia > Bacteriovoracales > Bacteriovoracaceae > JADGAN01. The sequence continues at coordinate 1,173 of JADGAN010000002.1, forward strand.
GAAGATAACTGGCATTGAAAACGGAGTGGTTGCTTACGATAAAGGTTTGCTTGAACTGGCCCAAAATGGAACTCTTTATATTGAGGAAATAGGCGCCTTAAGTTTATCAGTGCAAAAAAAATTAGCGAAGGCCTTAGAGGAAAAGTGTTTTATCCCTCAAGGTGCTAGCGAATATAATGCCATAACTCCTATCTCAATTGATTTTCAGTTAATTGCTAGTACTTCTGACAATATCTATAAAAAAATAGAAGAAAATCTTTTCTTGGCATCTTTGTTACAGAGGATACACACCATCACACTGGAAATTCCACCGCTAAGGAAAAGAATAGAAGATGTTAAGTTGCTAATTGAACATTATTTTAGAAACGGTATAGATGGAACAGATATCAATAATATTTCGCTTGGGTCCAGCGCTATTGAGGCCCTTTGCAGATATGATTTTCCTGGTAATGTTAAAGAGTTAAAGACAATTTTGTTATCCCTTTCATTAAAGAAATTCGGAAATCTTTCTGTAGAAGATTTACCCAAAAGTCTGCTGCATGTTTATAGGATATATACATCATTTAATGACAGCAGCCGCTTTGCAACTGATGACCAAGTTAAATACATAAAAAAAGTTGGATTCAGAAAATTCGTGGACAAATTAGAATCTGAGGTGGTCAAAGATTTTATTAAAAAACATGGGCATGCGGAGAAAGCATACAAGGAACTTCGTATAAATAGACATAAATATTATAAGATAATCAGGATGCTCGGTGAGGAGGCAAAATTATCATGACAGGATCTAATATGGATAATAACAAGGCAATGGAAACTCGAACACTTAGGCATGATTTGAAAAACAGTTTGCAAGTTGCAAAAATTTTATTTGTGACTATTGAGAATCAAATAAAAGAAGGTGTGTCACTAGATAGCAATCAATTAGATGATATGAGTAAAAATCTATCTTTAATGAATGCAAAATGGGAAGAGTTAAAAAATATAATAGTTAAATAGATAAAATAATTAGTAATCACATGAAGATGAAATATTAAGTTTATAGAAATTTCTGGGACAGCAATGGGAACACAGTTTTCAAAACATTTTTATATAGTCTGTTTGTTTTTTTTGGTATCTACAGTATTCTCATTCATTAACCCTTTAATGATTCCAATATTGGTAGCAAATGGTAGCCAAAGTGCGCAAACGGCATCAATAATTCAAACGATAGCTTTTTTATGTGCAGGCATATTTCAACCAATTTTAGGTAGGATGATAGACAGCAAACAGTTTAAACTAGCATCCTTTTCAATTGCAGCATGCATCCTATTCGGCTTAGGAAGTTTTTGCATAGGTAACCCAATGTTTATCACAATGGGAATGGTCTTTTTTTCGATTGGTTTTGTGTCCCTCTTCACAATGACTATATTTTGCTTGGTTGGTTGTGTACATGAAAGCAAAAGAACCAAAGCTTTTACCATTGTCTACATGATTTTAAACATTGGTGGGGCAATTTCTGGTCTAATTGCATATCTGTTTATGGGTAAGTTCAAGCAACAATTGATCGCCATTGATTTAATTACCACTATACTTGCCACCTTAGTTATTTTTTTAACGATACATCTATCAATAAAAAATAATAATTTTAACTATACATTCAAAAAAGAAAAGATTTCCTTTCGAGATGATATTATTCCTAAATGGCATCTGTTTTTGGGATTAATTTTCTTGCAAATACCCATGTTTTCTCATGTATCAATTTTTCCTTTATATTTTAGTGAAAAAGGGCTTGATGCACAGAAGCTTACTTCACTGATATTCATCGTTAATACTGCGTTTATCATTGTATGTGCACCAATTGTATCAAAAATATTTGAAAAGATGGGAATATCGAAGACCTTTTTTATTGGCATGTTTTTTCTGGCAATCGGACAGGCGATCTTTCCTACTTTTTTAAATAATTTTGGAATATTTTCTTCCACAGTTTTATGGACTATTGGTGAATTAATAATTTTACCTAAAATTGTAGTATTCATCTACTCCATTGTTGGCGAAGACAAAAAGGGATTGGCCTCAGGAATAAATACGGGACTGTTATCAATAGCGAAAGTGATGAATCCGCTATTCGGATTGCTGGTACTCAAATCAAATGTAGTGGCCATATCACTGTTGCTTTTTGCTATTCCTATAATTGGATACGCATTAACATCACTAGATTATATTTTTAAAACAAAACGCACAATTACAACAGCAACCTGTGTTGCCAGTGAATAGTGAGTGGAAAATATTCTCGATTAAGAGAATATTTTTATAAAAACCCAAAAAGGAGAAGAGCATGAAAATCATTCCTTCGAACAAAAGTAATTCTAGCGCTTATGCCGCAATGAATCCGCTTTCTCGTCCAAGAATGTAACAGAGAAGCGGAAGCTGCCATTTCGCTCTCATAGGGAGTAAGTGGCAGCTATCTAGCTAACGTATGCCTTAAATTTAGGAAAAAAGGTAAGTATTATACAGGAGAAATAGCTAATGTTGCGACAAACGAGATCTTATAAGGAAGATACACCTTTAAACACAGTTCATAAACTCAGAGGAATCTTACATGACATTGGCATGTATGTTTATGAAAGTGAATGGTACAATCCTTATAACAATATTTACTCTGTACGTTTGAGCACAGAAGAAAAAATCTTGTTTGGAACTAATGGCAAGGGTACCAGTAGACAATTTGCTCTTGCTAGTGCTTATGCTGAGTTTATGGAGAGGTTGCAAAATGGTCTTTTTCATAACATGCCAGCATGTTTATATAACCGAATAAAAGATAAGTGTGGGTTTAATTTTTATCCAGATGAAGTTCTCTTGGATGCCAACCAAATTGCCCTATTACCTGCTATTGTTTTAAAAGATATTTTTAATGTGAGTGATGAGAACTTAGTATCAAAAATTACCGCATATTTTTCTCAATTGGAAAATGAGTCGTGCCCTGGAAAATGTGTTGGTGTTCCTTACTATAACATAAAGAGTGGTGAGATAATTCATCTCCCTTTAAATCAAATTTTAGAGACGACTGGTTCAAATGGCATGTGCGCCGGTAATACAGAATATGAGGCGGTTTTTCAAGGGCTGTGTGAAATTCTTGAACGTTATGCTGCAAGTGAGATATTTTATAACAAATTATGTCCTCCAACATTGCCAAGAGAATATTGGGAGCATTGTACTGAAGAGTGCTCAATTATAGATGAAATTGAAGCTACTGGTGAATATAAGGTCGTAGTAAAAGATTTTTCAATTGGTAAAAAGCTGCCAGTTTTGGCAGCAATATTAATAGATAAAATGGCCAATACTTATAGGATAAAAGTTGGCAGTGATACCTCTTTTAAAGCAGCACTTGGTCGCTGCCTAACAGAGATGTATCAGGGAATAAAATGCAACTCTGAATTCCGAAAAGAGTTTTTCAAGATCCCTACAAACGAACTGGAAATGTTTATCCATGATGATACCAAATCACAAAAATCCAGAAGTGAAGAGTTTACTAACTTCAATATTGACGGTCGAGGTCAATTTCCTATGGCTCTTTTCGGAGAAGATCCAGATTACTCAATAGATATTAACTGTTTTACTATCGGCGCTTCATTTAGAGATGAAGTCTGCAATATTATAAATTTAATAAAAAATTTGAATTTTGATGTTTATATAAGAAATGTCTCTTTTCTTGGATTTCCATCATTTCATATCTATGTACCAGGAATGTCATCGTTAGGTGTGAAAAAAGTATTTGATAACAATAGTGGCGATACCTACACGCAAATAAATTTTTCAAAAATTCGGAAAATATTATATGACTTCGATGCCAATGCCACTAAAGATCTTATGTGTCTTGCAGAGGAACTACAAAAAGTTAATTATAAAAGTACCATGGCACAAATACTATTGCTGGATGTGAAAAAAACTTGTGAATGGCATCATATGACAGTGGCACTTTTTTTATCGCTGCTATGGCAACATTTAGGCAATTTTTCAAAAGCAAAACATTTTCTAGAAATACATGTTGCTGCTAAAACACATGATAACGACTATTACCAGGTAGCGATTGCATATTTACAGATACGACAAACTACCGCTGATGTTAAACATATTCATAATCATTTAACACTGCTTGGATATGATAATGAGTTAATAATTGAAATAACCAGAGACTTAAGTAGCAGCGAGGGTAAATTTAAATATATTCGTTTTCCTAAATGTCCCAATTGTGAAGCATGCTCTTTACGTGGAGAGTGTATTCAAGAGAAAAAAATAGAACACATAATGGCCATGTACTCTAAATTCAATAAGAAGATTCTACCTGTGAATTTTATAAATATTAACGCAGATTATACAGCAATTTAAAGATCATAATAACCAATAATGAGAGGGAACTTATTTTATGAATATTGAAAAATTGTTAACTGATGTTTTTAATCCTCAAGCAAATGATGTAGCAGTTGTATTATGTGATATCCCTCATACCAATATTGAAGATAATTCTAAGTGGTATGAGAGGCGTATAATGGCCCAAGAGTGGAGAGAGGCATTTATCTCTTTAAGTCAAAAAATCGGGTTCAAGGTATTACCGTTAATTGAATTCCCTGCATCAGGTGCTCATAGTAAAAACGTTCCGATGGAATTAGGTACTCCTCGTTCAATAGATAGTGCATTTGCTCAATCAACATTGGCAGTAGCATTAACCGAATTCTCCATAACACCTTTGCTAATGAATTACTCCAAACAACGTAAGAATTTTAGATCAGCATCTCTACCTATTGTTGAAAAGAGAATGGAAAAAACAGCTTTAGCTGCTGACTACAAGGAAGTATACAGGAGATGCTTGGTGGTTGAAGAGCTAATGAAAAACATAAAAGGTGCAAATGTAAAATTCTCAACAGGCCATGATTGCTATTTTGATTTAAGATTTAGAACTGTTCGCAAAGACTCCGGGAGACTACATCAAGGAGACTCTCCTGAATTCCCATTTATGAATTTACCCAGTGGGGAAGTATATATGGTTCCTTACGAAGGAGAGAAAGATTGCAAATCTGAAACCGCCGGTCTTATTCCTGCATTTATCAACAATGAATCTGTCGTGTTAAAAATAGCAGCGAACAAAATTGTTGAGGTTAGCGACTTTGAAACTAGTGCCGAAAATTGCAGGAATCTATTTGCACAAGATCCTGCCAGAAGGAATATTGCAGAATTTGCGATAGGGTGCAATCCTTGGGCAGTAGTTACTGGCAATATCCTAGAAGATGAAAAAGCAGGGTTTCATTGGGCATTCGGAAGAAGTGAACATATTGGCGGTATTATTAAACCAAGTGACTTTATTTCATCTGAAAATGTATTGCACGTGGATGTAGTTTACGCAAAAGATAGTAAATATCAGGTAGACTTCTTAGAGTTCATTTATGATGACAATAGTAAAAAGAACATTATCGAAAATCGGGAATATCTAATTTTTTAATTTTTTATTTTTTTATAGGATTTAAAGCTATGAACATAATTTTGAAAAAAATGCTACTAACATGTATGGTTTTATCTACCATATTCGTATTCGAAATTTGCAATGCAGAAACTCTTCGGATAAATATTGAAAAATGGCCTTCAGGGCTAGACTTCGTGAATGGTCTTACCCTAGAGTCAATTGTTATCGGCAATCAAGTTTATGATACATTATTAAAAAAACTCCCATCTGGAGAAATCATTCCAGAACTAGCAGAGTCATGGGATTACGAGGAGGGGCATAAGGCAATAAGGTTCAAATTAAAAAAAGGTATCTACTTTTCTGATGGAGTTAAATTAAATACTGAGCATATAAGGTTTATATTCAATAAATATAATAAGCTTAAATTGAAAAAATCAAAGGATACTATCCAGGCCATTGCTCGTTTTGAAAAAATAAATGAGCTAGAGTTTATTATTAGATTAGAGCATGAAGATTCCAAGTTTTTAGATAGGTTAACTGATCCTGAAAATATTGTTGCCAGAAGCACAAAAGGAATGCCTTGCGCAATAGGAACAGGAGCATACTACATAAGCAATGTTCAAGAAAAAGAAGGAGTAATTATATTAAGTAGGAACCAATACTCAAACATTCCTACTGATTTTTCTACTATAATATTTACTACCAAGAAAACTTCCGATGCAGATATTTCATTTGTTAAACCTAACTCTGATAGTAAGCTGATTGCTCAAAATTATTTTGACACTGAAGTACACTATTTAGGAATATTTTCAGATCATCCAGACTATAAGGATCTGAATAAGAGATTATATTTAATCTCATTTTTAACAGAGGATGTACTCAAATCAAGCGAAGAGGTACATAAATATAAAATAGGAGGTATTATCCCATATGGCCAGTTTGGGCATTCTCAAGATGCTCTATTACCCATAGGCAAGTCACAAAAGATCCATTTCCCCTCTCCTATAGAAGTTGTTTATTATGCCGATTTTCATCAAAAGATAGCAACAGCATACTGTGATAACTTAAAGAAAAATGGACTGATTTGTAATTTACAAAAGATAACTGCTGATGAGTATTTAAAAAAAACAGAGAAAGGAGAGTTACAGGTATACTTTATGAGGCAGAAGTCTACGGGATTTAGCTCAGAGGATATATTAAGCTTTTTCACAACTGATAGTATTTTTAACTTTTCTTTCTATCATGACAGCAAAAATCCATTGGCAAAAAAATTAAACAAACTATTTCTTAGCATCATTAAAATTCCATTTACGGATCAAGAGCTATTAAAAAAGTATTATATACAAATGGATGAAACTATTATTGCCAATGGATTGGCAAAACCATTTAGATATGGCGGGGAAAAATCCGTCTGGCATACTAAAAAAATTATCCTACCCAGAATAGGTACAAATGGCCCATTTGGCATGATGCTCAATGAAGTAAAGCTAGCGAGGGAAAATGAAAAACGATAGTAAAATATTGCCTTTTTCACTGCTATTAAATTTGAAATTTAAAAGAATATTTTTCTCAGTAGTACTAATTGGGATGCTGTTACTGGTACTCATTGATCTCCTATTATCATTCAATAACGAGATAAAAAAGCTTACAACTGATCTTGTGTCTTTTGAGAGGAGTCAGATAAAGAAACTGCAAAACTATGATTACACTGAGGTCAGTGAAGATCTCTCATCGTTTTATTATGTTAGGCCTTTAAAGGCAATTGCTATGGTAGATAGATATGGGATTACCATATCAGAAATTAACAATGTAAAATATAATCACTTATCAAATGATAATGGGAGTTACCTGTACTACGGTAAAGAAGCAATTGCGCTTGTCTATAATAAAAAGATCGAGACAAAAAATGGTGAATACTTAGGAGCAGTTATTGTTAATATAGACATCTTTAAACTGCTTATCCCCATTTTGATTCAACTTGGTATACTTTTGCTGATGCTTGTTACAATGTTTGTTTCATTAAAGATTATTTTAAGTAAAAATATTAAAGCAATGATTTCGCCATTGACGAATTTCACTGAAAATATTTCAAAAATGAATAACAATACTGATGTCTCAATAAGTCAATTTGAGTTAAAAAACACTAAAATTGCAGAACTGATATCTTTAAGTAATCAGTTCATCGAATGGCAACAACGTTCCTTGGTATATGATAAATTAAAACAAGAAAATACTAAATTAAATGCTATTGCCAGTACCACTCAAATGCTGGCACACGACGTCCGCAAACCCTTTGCCAGTATAAAGTCAGTTTTAAATATGCTGGATATATTGAAAGATAATCCCTTACAGCTAAAACAGGCAAAAGTTGATATTGAAAAATCAATTAAAAATGTAGAGTCGATGATTGCAGATATAATGGATTTTTCTCGAGAAGTAAAATTAGAAACAAAACCGCAATCAGTAGTGTCACTCCTTGATTTCTCTATTAGACAAACTGCTCAAGGATACAAAAATGCAGCGATAAATTTCAAATATGAATTGTCTAATCAACACTGTCCCCTCGTTGATGATGAAAGGCTGGCAAGAGTATTTGGCAATATTATAGGAAATGGTATTGAGGCTATCACAGTAATTGGAGCGAAAGAAAACGGTAATATCTGGATTAAATCCAAAGATTCAGGAGATTGGATAGAGATTGTTATTGGTAATGATGGACCAGCATTTAAAGAAGAAGATATTCCTAAATTATTTGATTCTTTCTTTACCAAGGGAAAAAAGAAAGGTACAGGTCTAGGACTTGCTTCCGTCCAAAAAATTATTTATTTACATGGTGGTCAAATAGAAGCAAGAAATGCCTCTAGCGGCTTAGGAGTTGAGTTTATAATAAAACTCCCTGCATCGGCAGAAAAAGAGTTTCATAATGATGATATTTTACCAAAAAATATTCAAGATATTACGTTTAAAGTAACCACCAAGGATGAATCATTAGTAAATGATTCCATCAAGAAGATTGCTTCGTCAGGAACTGTCAAAATGCTGCTTTTAGAAGATGAAGCACTCTATCGAGCATCTGTAAGAAATACCATCAAAAATGCCCCAGAGTTACATAAAGTATTAACTTTATATGAAGTTCACACAGTAGAAGATGCCATTAAAGTTGTTGAACAAGAAAAAATAGAATGGGCCATAGTAGATATTGATTTAGGTGAAATTAAAAATGGTTTTGATTTTTTGAGTGAGGCCAGAACAAGGTTTCCAAAGCTAAAGTCTATCGTCCATTCCAATAGATGCATAAAAGAAGATAAAGAGCGAGCTAGGAACCTTGGAGCAATTGATTTTGTACCGAAACCCTTGGAGTTGGTTAATTTAATAGATCTATTATCCCATGGAAGTTGCACCGACAATAAAAAAAAAGATGCCTCCTCATCAAGTGTTAGTGCAAGTGCAACTAGCGATAAATTGACTATTAGCTTGAGTAAATCATCTAAAGATAGTAGCACTGATGGAAATATGATCTATGATGCCCTTTTTCTAGATGACGATAAATACCTTCGTATGGGGTGGGATCTTGCTGCTAAAAACAAAAAGATTAAATTATTAACTATTGCTAAACCAGCAGATTTTTTTAAGCATGAGCACCTTCTATGTAAAGAACAAACGGAAATTTATGTTGATAGCAATCTTGGTGAAGAAGAAATTAGGGGAGAAGATTTTGCTATTGAACTGCACAGTAAAGGCTATAAAAAGATTTGCATGGCAAGTGGCCATGACAAGGAAAAGTTTGCGCACATTGGATCATGGTTGTCCTGTAGGGGGAAAGATAGTCCGTGGGAAGAAGAGTGGTGAAAAAGCTTATTGCCAAGACAATCTGCAAATTTCTGAATAACTGTAAATTTTTTTTACATAATCTTGTTTATTTATCAAAATATAAAATAGCAATTCGTAGTCTTTGTACGTCTGTGACCTTAAAGCAAGCTAAGATAGGAAATGTAAGAGATTCATTAGTGTATTCATGGAAGATTCTACAGCTGCGAGAGCTGCTTAAAAGACCTGGATCTGATATTAAGGGGTGTGATAGTTGTAGCTCTAATAGAAAGTGCGCTGGAGGATGTAGAGGAGAGGAGCTATTTATTAGTGGGGATGTTTTAGGTAGGACTGCTAGATGCGCTGACCTCAGTGACATACATCATGGAAACAACGTATAGTATTTTCTAAAATCAAGCCAACTAAATAACTCCGCTATTCCTCTGTTGCTGTTTCCTTTTTAGATATGCTCTTATATCAGGACTTTCCCAAAAATCATAAAATCTCAGGTCTAGGCAGCAAGCATATCCGAGTGTGATTTCTTTTCCGCAATAGTATCAACGGGCTTACTAACCATGCATTTGCTTCTTGCTTTTAATTTTAATAATTTCTTAGTGTTTACATTTTTGTCCTCTAAGAAAAAATTAATTGTTTTATTCATATTCTCGTGCCTTATTTTTTTTACCATCAACCCAATGCTATCTCTACACAAAAGCTCACATTCCCCTCTGAAGTCTAGCAGCAAGTAGGTATAAATAATAAATGGGATACAGACGGTTAAATCTGATCCTTCCTCCCCTCTGCATTCTAACTTCCCCCATGAAAGATTTTGTTTTAGATCTCGAAACATACATTCAATTTTCCATCTCGCTCTACTATATTTCCAAAGCTCTGCCCCAGACATTGAAAGGTTAGTAGTTGCATAAAAGGCAAATGGTGTAGTGCTGTTTTTCCCATTGTAAACTGCGATGACATTTAACAAGGTTGGAAGCTTTTTTATGTACAAACTTATCGAACTAAACCACTTCCTCTTTGTTAGATACTTTTTATTATTTGGGTTCAATCTAGCGACAACAGAATATCTCTTGAGGTGAATAAAAAAATTCCCAATAGTATCCCAGAGTTCTTTTTTGTTAGAGTGTGCATTCCTATTACTTCTCAATTCAACTACAATTTCAAAAACATGATCATTGATTTTTTTGATGAATTCGGCCGCACTAAACCACGAGTCTGCAACAACTGGCAGTGTAGTAGGTATGCCATGCTCTCTTGCCTCTAGCACTAAGTCTGCTGCTAAATCGAGATCTGATAAGTAATCAGCTTCATTTTTTTTAGTCGCAAATCTATAACCCAAGGGAATTGCAAACCCATTCCTGATATCAACAAGTGCTATGATTATTACCTTTTGTCCAAAACAAATACCTTTACTGCTCTTCCACTTTCCAGTTCTGAAAATATTTTTCCCTGATTTAACATTGTCGGTATCATCAATGGCCAAGCAAAAATTTTCTGGGTCTAATTCACCCTTGTACTTTCTCAATACACTGGCCCTTAATCTCTTCATAAATCTATTGCCTTTAAATTCCTGCACGGCCCTTGAGAGAGAGCTTACAGAGGCAGCATCAGGCACTGCTCTAACAACACCACAAAGGGAGGGGCAATTATAAAGATACATTGTAAAAAAACAGCAGAGCGAGTTATAGTCGATCTCTAGCATTAAAGAAATATCTTTGAACCGATCCGATAATGTTCTAGAGACTTTACAAAAGCTCAAATTAATTGTCATAATAAAATCATCGTTGTTGTTGTTTTTGGTTATGTTTTGGTCAATATATTCAAATATGACAACAGCGATTTGTCATTAGAAAATAAGGTTGCGGAAAAATCGATATCTTTACTTTCAATCGTAAAACTCAACTATTTAAACTGTGTCATAGGGAGTGTTTGGGAAAGTCCTGATATCTATAAAAACAGGATCACATCGTGTTTGCGAAAATAAAACAGTCACACCTCTACCTCTTTATTGCCTTAGTAGTCGCACTGCTCATGATCATCTATCGTCCTTTCTTTTTCCACCGCCACTTACACCTCTATAACGATGTCGGGATTGATTCTATTCAACAAACACTTCCCTTCATTGCCCATCTTGCAGATGCCCTTCGCGCAGGGGAGTGGTCCTCGCTTCTATGGTCTTTTAAAAGTGGTATCGGCCAGCAAACTTATCTTTTGTTTCCTGTAGAGTTTACCGATCCCTTTAATCTGCTCTGGGCGCTCTTTGGAAAAGAACAGGTCGCCTCTATGTGGATCTATATTCACTCTCTAAGAATTTTAGCCACTAGCGTGCTTTTTTATCTCTATCTTTTAGAACTAGGTCTTAACTTTTTTGCACGCACCATTTTTTCGCTACTCTTCTCTTTTTCTGGGTATATGTTTTTACTATCACTATGGCCAAGTCTGGTGCTCATCCCAACCTATTTTGCACTGATGCTCTTAGGAGTAGAAAAATTTTTCAAACACAAAAATATTTTCCTACTTCCTTTGGCCATTTTTCTTATCAGTATCGTACAAGCGATCTACTGCTACTATTTTCTGCTCTTATTGCTCCTTTATCTTTTTGCAAGAACCGCTTGCACTTCCTCCTCCTCCTGGCGCCAATCGTTTACTGCTCTATTCCTGTGGGGTATGGGAGCGCTCTCTAGTGCTATCGTCTCCTTGCCAGTGCTCATGCATGAACTCTCAGGAGCGCGCGCCTCCACAAGTTCTATCTTCCAAAAAATCATTCACGAACCGCTGACAACGATAGTCACTCCCCTGGAAGTTTACACTGTTTTTTTTCGACTTTTTTCTACAGACTTTCTCGGAAAATCGTTTGCCTATCAAGGGGCCGGTAACTATATCGGTGCTCCCGTCCTCTATACTGGAGTCGCCACGCTCATTCTATGCCTTCTCTGTTTTTTCAACTCCTCATGGAGACAAAAAGTGGTCTACTTCACACTTTTACTGGTCGCCCTTATGCTACTGCTTCATCCCTACACTCGCCTCCTCTTTCACGCCTTCGCAGGCCCCTACTACCGCCACACTTACTGGGTAAACTTTGCGCTCCTCTTTTGTGCTATCGCTGGATTTAAGCGCCTCGAACAAAAAGAGCTACCACACAAGTTTACTCCTCTGATCGTCGCCACTCTCATCATAGCTCTGCTCCTCCTAGTCTCCTTTACTCACACCTCTAGTGCTTCTTTCGTCAATAAAAGTATCTTGATCAACGTCACCCTTTTACTCGCTCTTTACGGCACCCTGTTTTCTTTCTGGCATCAATTTCCTCGCACCAGCAAAATCCTCTTTACTCTTCTCTTGCTCTTTGAACTTTGTGATTTCTCCTATAAGAGCTCCTTTTATAAGCGTGGTGTACTTCCGTACGAAGACTACCACAATCCCCAATTTGGTTATATTGAAGAGGATACAGGCACAGCGATCGCTTACCTTAAAGCAACCGACAAACAATTTTATCGCATGGAAAAGCTCTACTTCTCTGCTTCCCCTAACGATTCCATGTATCAAAATTACTATGGAAGCAAGGCCTACTACTCCTTCACACAAAAAAGTTATATCGATTTTTTAAGTGAACTAAATGACAAACCTTTGCACATTATTTGGTTGGAAGGACCCGATAAGCGGGCGATCAACGATCTTTTGGGCATCAAATATTTTCTAAGTAAAGGCGCACTTTCCGAAAGCAGCAGCAAGGGAATGCAGCTGCTAACCTCTATCCATCAAACTTACATCTATAAAAACCTCCAAGCACGTCCGCTGGGATTTACTTACGACTTAAACGCTGCAATCTCGAAAGAGCAGTTTCTCGCCCTCTCCAAAGAGGATCGAGCAACGACACTACTGGCCCACTTTGTTCCCGAGCAAGATCTCGCAGCTCTTTCTCCTTCTCCCGCTTCCCCTCCCTCTGGCAGCGCCTCACTTGAAATCAGCAGCTTCTCCCATCGCCATCTCCATGGCAGCATCAACTCCACCGGCCCCGCACTGCTCTTTTTCTCCATCCCTTACGATGCTGGATGGAAGGCCACCGTTAATGGCGAAGAGGTGCCTTTGCTAAAAGTTAATCTCGGGCTTACGGGAATCCTCCTCCAAGAGAGCGGCCTAAAACAAATTCATATGAGCTTTCTTCCCCGCTATTTTGCTTTGGGCGCTTTGCTTTCACTACTTGGAATCGTGGCCTTTACCCTTTTTGCCTACTTCTACCTCTACTCCTATTCTCGTTACAACAAATCGAAGACCTCTCCAATATCGAGATCATTATTGTAGAGAATAAAATTAATCGTACGATGAACTTCATCGGAGAAAAGCTCAAAAACATCTTCAGGATAATCGGCCAAATGGCGTACTCCTGGAATAAATCTCCCATGCTCCTTCCGATAAAGCAGCCAATCATTGGCACGCTCAATCTCTACCACCTGATAAAGATCCTCTTCGCTTGAAAATTTCTTAATGATATCCACTGTATCTCTTTGTTTAGCATACCTCTTGAAAATCTCTGTCACCTCTTCCAGCATTTTATAAATGCTTGGACGATACTTTACAAAATCCGCCCCCTCCTCTTGATAGAGCCGCTTAATCTGCTTAAAACGCCCCTTGGCCTGCTCAAAATCACGAAGGAAGGCCCATACTGCGAATCCCTGTCGAAGCGTTCCCTGACAGTGATTCTCTGACAGATGATTGACCTCTACATAAGCGAGGCAAATCTCTTTTCTACTTTTACTAAAAAATTTACTCAAGGCCGCATCGGAAAAAATGGTCTTAGCGATCAATGACAAATCCCCCAATTTCCGAGAGGGCGTATTGCGCTCATCAAAACGATTGACGTAATTAAAATAGTTACCCACCTCGAAATTTTCCGGCAGTAGATTAGTAACACTCTTGCACATCTGCTGAAAGTGCATTTCCGTGGCACCAGGATCGGCAAGCTCTACCACGGCACTAACAAACACATCACCTTGATCGTTGACCGAACTAATGTAGTCGATGGTTTTCTTTTGGGAGCGCAGAAAATTCTTGGTGCGCTTACTCCGGATCTCCCGGTTATAGCAAATCTCCACTCCCGTTTCATGAGTAAGTAGATTTTCATAATCTACAACCGATCGGCGTTCCACATCTCGATATCCAAAGAGATGAAAAAATAAAGCATTAAATTTATTACTTCTTATTTTCATCTTACGCTTCTCCAACATTAAATCGTTAGGAATCTGATGTGGGTAGGTAGAAAAGAAGTTGTTCACTAAAATGTTGGTTTCATTCTTATTTTTTAGATTAAATTGAAAAACACGCTCAAAAAGCGAAAGGCGCAAATGCTCCCAAGTGGCAAAGGGAATCGAAAGTAAAATACGCAATCCTAACTCTAGCTTGATCTTGGCCTTGTTGATCTTGCCAAAATTCACCAGCATACTTTCATCACTATCTTTTAGTAGCGTCACCCGACTGATATTGACTAACTCTCCTTTAAGCTGCAGCTCTACCGATGGATTCAGTGACAATCCTCCCGAGATGGCAGGAGCATTCACGCGCACTCCTCCTTTGGTACCTAAATACTTTGAAAGCACGAGCACATCCTCTGACTGCATCTGCTCTAAAAAATCGTGTTTAATACGGCCAAAGGTGAGCAGTGGTAATTTAAAAAGTTTTTCCGGATCTTTTAAAAACCCTTGTAAATCATCAATAGGTCGCACATTAATGTACTCATAAACAGCAAACAATTGACCACCAATGTTCACTGAAACATAAGGTGGCACATCCAATCCGAGCAGGGATTGTAAAAACACCCCATTTTCACCAATATTAATCCCCACCCGAAAAACATCGACCACCCAAAACGGCTTCTCCACACCACTAGTATCACTTTTGTAATTGGGATTTAAGAGCACGTAGCGAAATGGCAGGAAGAGTCCGGCCCCTGCATCGATCCCCTGAAAGAAACAGTTATTCTTACACGCTTTCCGCAGAACAACATCGGTAAAACTCATCTCTGTAAATTTGGGGCCACGGGTACTATATCTTAGTTCTGGAGAGATAAACTTTACTAAAATTCCCGTCCCATAACTGATAAAACGTAGCGCCTTTAACTTAGATGACTTGGCCAAACGACTATTTACCATTTGCAGATCTTGTCCATTACCATCGCCATCGCCATCATAATGGATCAGCTGATCCCTCGGCAAATCGTTCAAGGCCTCATCCATTGCATAGGAGTAAAAACTAGAGAAAGCAAAGTAGTTGACAAAAGCAACCATCCAATACAGTAGTAATTTTCCTTTCATACTCACCTCTATTTCTTTGATCACTAGATTCGTGAGTAATATAATGAAATAATATGAAGAAGCAAAATACTAAAATAATTATGTTTGGCACTTGGACTTATGAAAGCGGTGCCACCAGGCACATGCGCATCGTAGAAATATTAAAAGTTCCCAAAAACTCCGCGACTCCAGCAAGCTACACCATCGAAATTGAATCCATCATGGAGCCGGGAACTTTTAATGTGGCCCTTGAAGGTCATGCGACACTTCCAGAGTGCATTAAAAAGGCAGAAAAGCTCACCGACAAGAAAATTAACTGGTCAAAAAAAGCTTAAAACTTAAAACTTAAAACTTAAAACTTAGGCGAATTGCTTTGCACTCTCCAATACCAGAAACAAGCAACATCAATCTCTATCGTGAAAAATCACTCCACCGTGATCTCAAAACATGGTACTTAGGGCCCAGTGACCGTGTTGAAGTTAATATCCTCGGAAAAGTTGTCGATATTTTTCGCGACAACTCCATGATCATTGAAATTCAAACTCGCAACCTCTCCTCGCTTAAGCATAAAATTGAACTTTTTCTGGGAAAAACCAATTATCAAATTCGTATCGTTTTTCCCATGCCTGTTCACACCACCGTGATCACACTAGATAAGCATCTCCAAGAAATCCGCAAAAGAAAGTCTCCCAAGCACTTTAACCCACTCAACCTCTTTAGCGAAATCATCGGCATCCCTCACTTCCTAAAAAATCCAAGAGTCTCGCTAGAGCTTTTACTCATTAAGCAAACCGACCTTCGCTGCGCTGATGGAAAAGGTTCTTGGTATCGAAAAGGCAACTCTCTTCTCGATAAAAAACTTCTCTCTGTAGAAAAGCAACTGTTATTTAACCACCCCAGTGACTTTATGAGCATACTTCCTGCGCCACTCCCTCTCCTTTTTACCAACAAACTTCTCGCTCACACCTTCCGTTGCAACTACTCCACTGCTGCTAAAATCAGCTATTGCCTCAAGAAAATGGATTTAATTCGTGTTCAGCAAAAGCTAGGCAACTCTTTTCAATATATTCCAAGCTATTTCCAATAAAAATTATTCCCAAATAGTCATCCCTCGCAGTTTTATGCCGATACGTTCATTAAGTACATTAGGAGTTTTTTATGAAAACTATTTTTAAAGCATTTTCCTCACTACTTTTAGTCTTTATACTTTACTGCAACCAAATTGTGTTACCCACTATCTCCATTTCTCCGCAAGGCTTTCACTTCGCCTTTGGTATTGCTTTTCAAGAAGCCAGCGCCACCGTGGTGCCGAGTGGCACACCCTCCTCCCAAAACATCTGCGACAACATCGATCAAGCACATCGTAAAGATTGCCAAGAATACTCAGTACAAGAAGGAAGTGTCTTTACTTATAAGGGAAATAGCGATGAACTTAACATCGGCAACGAAGACACTCGTGCTTATCTCTGGATGATCTACGTTATGCAAACAGTGATCTCCACTCTCATATCTTTTATCTTCATGGCCTGCCCTTCATTCATGGCACGCACGTGGACAGCAAGTGCCTTTCTGGCAGCATCCCTCGTACCTATTGTAGGAGATACTCTTATCTTTCTTAAGATGAAAAATTTAATGAAAAAACTGAGTGAAGAGGTTAAAGTCCTGCTCTCCGAAAATGGCGGTGAGCAATTTTCTCAATCAGCACCACTGCAAGCTTACCGCAAGGCCTTGGCCGACACGAGAACTTTGGTGATTCATAAACGCAACCTCTACTACGCTTCCATGGGTTTTTTTATTCTTGCAATCGCCATGGCCGTTGCTGAAGTGGCCTATATCGCATCTACCTTCGGCTTAACATTAGCAATGTTCACAGAACCCCTATGTCCGGCAAAGGCACCCACCATCTCTGGTACCGCGATTGCCCTCACTGGCACAATGTGCGCTGTTGGTGCCATTAGCAGAAGCGTCTCCTTTGGTTTCTTTGGTCTTGCAGAAGCAACAACACCAATGACTAAACCAGATCCATCAAAAACTACCAGTGATCCCAAACTTGCAATCATCAATCAAATATCTAAGCACCTCTCTCCCCTATTGCAATTTGATGAACAAACCATAACTAAAATTGCTCTGCAAATTTCCCCTATTCCTAATGCCATGGCCTCTGAAAAGGATAACAGCATATCCAAGCTCTATTCTGGACTTGGACTCGGAATGGGCCTTACCCTTTGTGTAGTTCTTGTTTTTATTGCTAAGCTTGCACCCATCGTGGCGGTTAAGATGAGTTTACCTGGTGTGCGCATTGCTGTCGGAGTTATCGGTGCTGTCATCATGGGTGTTGCTGCTGGTGTCTTTGTTCAAAATACCATCGATCGCTTGGAGAAAAGAGTCTCCGTTCTCGATGCCATCATCGCTGAAATGGATAAAAATAATCAGAAAGCTCTTCCTGTCTCTAATACGTCCCAAAAGATTGTTGATCCGATAAGAACCCTTCACTCTGAGGCCAACCCAGAGATCAACCCTAACCTCATCCCCTCGAACAACAATGCGGACACCTCTCCACTTCCGGGCACAATCTTTGACGATTTATCCAAGGTCAGTTGTGGTACCAGCGGAAGTGAAATCTGTTTTAATTCTGCAAACAATCAGACACAGCAAGATCTTCTCTCCTTTCAAAGAAATGGCAACAGCGTTGCTGGTGGAGTTGGCCTTGCCGCTTCAAGCTCCTATGCTGACAATGAGGCCAAACGCTTTATGTCTGGTAATGGAACTAATGCTGACACAAAAGCACTCTTTAACCACGCACTCTCTCTCATGAAGGATAATAAAAAGCGCTTGGCCAATGCCACTAAAGATGCTGCTAAAAATGCCAATACAAAAACACTAGATAACTCAAACAAGGACAATAAAGCAAAACTGCCTGATGACGCCATGGCCGCCGGTACAGAGAGTGCAAAACGCTTCTTTAGTGATGCTCAAAAAAGTTTTAAAAATCTCACCAATGAATTAGGCATGGATGCCATTAACAAAGAGGCCGATGCCCAACTACTAGGTAATATCGATGCCAAAGATAGCAATTACGAAAATATGCTTAAGGGCAAGATTGATCCTAGCGCAGACAGAGTCATGGCCTCGACCAGCACTGACAGTAACGAAAAAGAAGCAAGTGCCATTGATAACAGCAATTTAGAACAGTCTACCTCCGAAGAAAAAATCCAGGCCGATTCCTCAAAGCAATACGATTTCGGAAAAAATGATATCCACAGCAACTCTGAGCGCTCTCTTTGGGACATCATCACCTCTCGCTATAAAAAAACTGCTTATCCCAAATTTCTCAAAAAGAAACAGTAAATCTCCCTATGAAAACAAAATCTATTGCCAAATCACACACAAAATTTGCACCCTAAATTTATTTGCATCCCCTATTAACTACTGATCCCGATCACTTACACCACCCGTTGTTTTTTTGCTCTATAATAGAATCATGATCACACTAAATCCAACACTCACCTTCGATTACTTGAAAACACTCTTATGGGCATCAACGCTTTTTATTTATACCTTTATTGTTGTGTCCAGTGCTTATGCACAAACCCTTATGGAGTATACCACCACCACCAATAGCAGTGTTAATAGTGTATCACCACAGACTTTCAGAGGTGGTAGTGAAAAACTAACTCAAACAATTTTTGATAACATAGAGAAAAACAACACTATCCAAGAGCAAGCACCATCTCAACTCCCCCCCTCTGAACCTGCAGCAGATGAGTGAAACACTTATTTCGCTGTTCCATTAAGAAATTGTTCCATGGAGTGGTCCTCCTCTATCCTCCAAGGGCCGCACATGTTATAAATTTTATTTTTTGGGGGATTTTAAATCGTGAAAATGAAATCAAATTTCTTGAGTGCATGCCTGCACCTACGCTTAGCTCTGTGTTTCTGTACTCTTTTAGTATCATTAACTTCCTTTGCTAATACCAAGAGGGAGCTACCCTTTGAACAATGGTGTACAGAGTGGGGACTTCTTTGTAATCATGCCACGCCAACTGTTGACGATAAAGTTCTGAGTGGTATTCCGACAGCAATGAACCTTGTAGAAGCATTTTTGCTGTCAGACTCCATTTTTAAAATAACGGATGCTGATTTAGATGATCCAGCATTGAAATTGGCATTAGAAGAGCTCGGTGGTGAGAAAATTTTAGATTTTTTATTTACATATCAAAAGCTGCTAGGATTAAACGAAGCACGCAAGCAACAGCAGGAGTTTGTTTTCAATTTTGCCGAAGCCAAAGAGATACTCACTCCCAGCAACCTTATTTTCCATTATGATCCTGAAGTACGCCTCTCCGTGAATGCACAACATCTTGAAGCAAATCTAAGTGGAGTGTCTCTGAAAAGTTCCCAATCTCCGTCCACCTATACACAATTACTTAAATACAAAGTTGAGACCACCTCTCACACGACGGCGGCGGCCACTTTCGAAACAGATCAAGAAATTACCACGGGTGCTCCTCTTAATTTTTTAATAGAAGAGTTTCGACTTGGACTAGAAGAATTGAAATCCAATAAAGATGCAAGTACCGAGTGGTTAGAAAAGATCATCAAGGTCACTCCGGCACTTGCCACTTGGCTCTTTTGTAGTGACCGTGTTTTAGATTTAGACAGAAATTTCTTGGACACACTCTTACTTGAATGGCCAACACTTACGACAAACAATTCTAATCTGCAATTTCTAAAAGTTATAACAGAGAGTCTTGATCGATTACAAACACGCACTAACGCAAATGGGTCTATGATTGCAGCAACCGTGCAACCCAAAAAATATCTTAACTGTAAGTTTAGTGGAAGCAAGGCCACACTCTCCTTTGAATCTAAATTTGGAATCAAAGATCTAAAAACTATTGGAGATGAAAACAACGCGATGGAAATTACCCTTTATGGAGTGAAAGCAAAGGTCGGTTTCCTTAGCAAAAAAATCACGCGCGTTGATCTCTACAAGGACAAAGCAGTGGTGCAAGATATCCCAGTTATCGGTTCTTACACCATCTATCTGAGTGCTACAGATGACAATCAAGGCCAAAACCAAGTTACGTGCAGCGTGCGATAATCTTCGCGTTCAAGTTCAAGTGGCACTTCGGTGTTGAGTGGTATAGATTGGGAGGGTTGGTGAGAAAATAAAAAAACAAAGTGGTTGAGTTATGTCGATTTTGGAAAAGCAAAGTAGTAGCGTGGTGCTTACTCGTTCTTTGAAACCCATTCATCTTTGGGCATTGGCCGTAGGGCTAGTAATCTCTGGAAACTATTTTGGATGGAGTTATGGTTACGGCACTGGAGGGCCGCTAGGACTACTGGTTGCGTGCATTCCTGTCACCATCTTTTATGGGACGTTTATTCTTTGCTATTCAGAGATGGCCACTGCCATTCCTCACGCAGGCGGCCCTTCCGCTTACGCACGGCGCGCGTTTGGCCCCTTTATGGGCCACCTTGCAGGCTTTTCTTGCCTTGTAGAGTTTTTGTTTGCTCCTCCCGCCATTGCCATTGCCATTGGACAATATATTCACTTCATGATTCCAGCAGTACCCGCCATCGCGGCCACAGTCATTGCCATCTCCGTCTTTGTTGCCATTAACATGATTGGCATGCACACCTCCGCCGTCTTCGAACTCATTGTCACGGTGATTGCACTGCTTGGCCTTTGCCTCTTTTGGGGGGCCGCAATTCCTCATTTTAATTTCGACGGCATTACAAGGTGGTCCTACGGCAACAGCACCAGTGAGCTGGGCCTTAGCTTTGCAGGAGTCATGGCCTCTGTCCCCTTTGCGATCTGGTTTTACCTAGCTCTCGAAGGAGGCGCAATGGCGGCCGAAGAGATGGTTCATCCACAAAAAGATATTCCCAAAGGTTTTCTTTCAGGAATGGCCACGCTCTTTGTGATGATGATGCTGACGTGTACGCTTACAGCAGGAATAGCAGATTACAATTTAGTGAAGGCCGTAGACTTCCCTCTACCCATTGCTATGGCACAAATTTTTGGAGAGAAGGGAACCATTACCCTGCTGGTTAATTTTATCGGCCTCTTCGGATTAGTTGCCAGCTTGCATGGAATTTTAATGGGCTCCTCTCGCCAATTGTATGCAATGTCGCGAACCGGATATCTTCCAAAATTTCTCTCGCAACTTCACCATAAATACCATACGCCCTACTGGGCCCTCATTACCTCGGGAGTTATCTGTTTAGTTACAGCGATCACCGGTCTCACTGCAGTCGTCATCTCCATCTCGGTTATCGGCTCTGTTGCACTCTATTTCTTTTCTCTCCTCTCCTTTTTCAAACTGCGAATCAGCGAACCGACGCTAAAGCGTCCCTTCAAAGTCAGTGGGGGGATTGCTGTCGCCTCGATCTCGATGATTCTTTGCCTCTTTTGCCTTTATAGCGTACTCTTTTACGCCGACTATAAATTAGCTGTCCTCTGCTCTTTGATCATCTATGCACTCGGTATTCTCTGGTATTTTGTAAAAGGCCGTAAAAATATTCGTCCTTTTGAAGAAGAGTTTGGAATAACTTTATAAGCACAACATAAGCACAATATGAGTACAATGAACAATTTAACCATTAAACTCTTTAATACCCACTTTACTTTTCACTCGATCAAAGAGGTTTTATCAAAGGCAAATGAACTTCGCAGTGGAGACTTGCAAGCAAAAGTTGCTGCCTCCGATATGCGCGAGCGCGTGGCAGCAAAAATGCTTTTAAGTGAAATTCCTCTGGGCGAGCTACGCAAACACCCCTCCGTTGCTTACGAGGAGTGCGAACTCAGCCGCCTCTTCGAAGAGTCACTCTCCGAGCGCGCCTTCAAACGAGTGGCCTCCATGACAGTTGGAGAGTTTCGAGAGTGGATCTTAAATGACAAGACAACAGGTGAAGAAATTTTAGAGATCTCACCCGGGCTGACACCTGAGATGGTAGCGGCAGTTGCTAAACTTATGTCCAATATGGACCTCATCATCGGCGCACGCAAAATTCGCGTGATTGTAAAATGCAACTCGACCCTTGGACTTCCTGGGCGCATCTCTTCTCGCCTACAACCCAATCACCCACGTGACGAAGTGGCGGGTGTGCTGGCATCTGTACGCGAAGGCCTTAGCTATGGCAATGGCGATGCGGTCATCGGTGTAAATCCATCGACAGAATCACTCGATGCCACTTGCGAGATCTTATCGGAAGTAAAAAACTTCATGCGACGCTATCGCATTCCCACTCAAAATTGCGTTCTTGCCCACATCACCACACAGATGCAAGCACTCTCTAAGCGCAAAGTTCCCATCGATCTTATGTTTCAAAGTTTAGCGGGCACAGAGAAGGCCAATCGCAATTTTGGAATTTCCATTGCACTTCTTGATGAGGCCTATGCCATGATGAAGGAAGAGGGGAGTGCTATAGGCCCAAATCGCATGTATTTTGAGACGGGACAAGGAACCGCGCTCTCAGCAGACGCTCACTACAATACCGACCAAGTAACCATGGAAGCTCGCACCTATGGACTTGCCCGCAGGTATAAACCGTTTCTCGTCAACAGTGTCGTTGGTTTTATCGGACCCGAATACTTATATGATGGAAAGCAAATCACACGCGCAGGGCTTGAAGACCACTTCATGGGAAAGCTCTCCGGCATCTCCATGGGGTGTGATGCTTGCTACACCAACCATGCGGTCGCTGACCAAAACGACCAAGAAAATTTAGAGATTTTACTAGCAACTGCAGGAGTGAATTTTCTCATGGGTATTCCCATGGGTGACGACGTGATGTTAAATTATCAAACCACCTCATTTCACAACAACGCCTGCTTGCGCTCCCTCTTACATTTCAAACCCACACCTGAATTTGAGGAGTGGCTCGAACGCATGGGCCTTTGGCGTAATGGAGCGCTCACCACCAAGGCCGGTGACCCCACAATTTTCGATGCAGTAGGATTGCGATAATGAAAAAAACAGTAAAACCCCAAATTGCACGTTGGCTTAGTGACTCCTCCTACACTCCTCTTACTCCCTCGCAAAAAAGGAGTATAACTTACGATCGTGGCGATCTCTTGCGAGAACGACTTATCAGTGCCACTCCCTCGAGAATTGCCGTTGGCCGCACCGGCACTCGCTACCGTACAGAAACCTACCTCAAAATGCGTGCCGATCACGCTATTGCCAAAGATGCCGTTTACAGCGAAGTATCTATCGACTTTGTCAAAAAATTTAATCTTCTCCCTCTCAAAAGCTTATGCACTGACCGAGAAGAGTATCTACTCTTTCCCAATCATGGCCGCCGCTTGGAAGAGAGTTCACTAGCACTGCTCCACTCTCATGCGATCATGAATCCCGACGTCCAAATCATCGTCGGCGATGGACTCTCTGCCTGGGCCACCGAAGAGAATTTAAACGAACTCCTTCCCTGCTTAGAACAAGATCTTCGAGCGGCAGGTTTCTCTCTGGGAGCACGCCTCTTTGTTAAATTTGCACGCGTAGGGGTACAAGACCACATTGGTGTGGCGGTGAAGGCCAAGGCCACTTTGATTTTAGTGGGTGAACGTCCAGGACTTGGTAGTGGCGACTCGCTCTCCATCTACATCGCTTACGGCCCTAAACTCGATCAAGATAATGCTGAAAAAAATTGTATCTCCAATATTCGTAAACTGGGATTACTACCAGCAGAAGCATCACGAGAGGCCTTACGAATTTTAAAACACGCTTTCCTTCATGGACGCGGAGGTGTTGCCAATGTTTAAGCTTTATCCTATCAAACCTAAAATTTTATCGTGCAAAATAGTTCCAGCGATGAATGCGGCCTTAGCAAAATCACTGATTGGCCCAAACATCAAATACAATAACGGCCACTGCTCCATTGGGCTCATTACCTGTGATCAAGATGACTCTTTATATGCGGCACTCGATCATGCTACCAAATTTGCAAAAGTCGAAGTCATCTATGCTAAATCTTTTTATGCAGGCTCCGCTCACGCTTCAGGTCCACTCTCTGGAGAAATTTTAGGAGTAATCGCCGCCGAAGATCCCGACCACATTAAAGCGGGATTGGCCGCACTTAGGAATGCACTCCTTGAAGAGATCTCTTTTTATGGCATCGAAGGCCGTGAAGGATTAAGCTTCTTCCCTCATGTCATCCCTAGCATCGGTCACTATCTTGCGGCCCAAAGCGGCCTTCCCCTCGGAAGTGCTCTCGCTTATTTAATCGCACCTCCCATCGAATCAGTCATCGCCCTCGACCACGCCCTCAAAAGCGCCAATGTAACACTAGTAAAATATTTCGGCCCTCCGACAGAAACCAACTTTGGTGGTGCCTACCTCACTGGAGAAATCGACGCCGTTGAAGCTGCTGCAAGAGCATTCACAGAGGCCATCGCCGAGGTTCACAGGCACCCTCTGCTCTAAACAGCACTTCTCTTCTATACCTCATTAAATCTATATTCTATTCAATATGTTCTAGGAAGAAAATGACATTCCGCCTATCAACAAATACAAATTCTTATTTATTTATTTGTATTTTATCCGAAAACAAAAGGTACAAAAAAAATCCAATGTAAAAAAATATTTCAAAAAGGATTTCATTTTGTTGCAGTTTATAATTGAAACCTTCGTGTACTT
Organism: Oligoflexia bacterium; assembly: GCA_015231955.1. GTDB lineage: Bacteria > Bdellovibrionota > Bacteriovoracia > Bacteriovoracales > Bacteriovoracaceae > JADGAN01. The sequence continues at coordinate 26,357 of JADGAN010000002.1, forward strand.
TTCTCTGCTTTTTATCCTCTATTATGGTTATCATATTTTTTGGGGTCAACACGAAAACCCAGATCATAAACTTCAAAAAAAAGATGAAATTGCAAAAGAAAATTTATTTGAATTACCACAAAAAGATAGCAAGAAAATCCTTGATGAATTAAATTCTCCTAAAATCAGAAGGCAATTAATAGAAAAAGAAAAGGAGAAAGAGGAAGAGGAAGATAGCATAGAAGAAGATGGCGATGAAAATCCAGAGCAGGGAGATGAGGAAATGACCTCAAAAGAAAATATTGAACCAGAAGTTGACCCTTATATCCAAGAGCAGGAGCTTGAATGGTTAAGAGAGCGAAATCTACAAAAGCAACAAGCAAAAAACAACAATGAATACAACGAGGAAGAAAACTTATGAACCTACCTTTCAATCGGAGAAAAAACTACCTTATCAATCCTGAATTTCAATTAAAATTTATCCTCTATTTTGTGCTTTTAAACTTATGCGTCTGTTTTATCTTCTATTGTTCCTTGTACGTTTTTTTTATCAAACTAAATTCCTTTGGATTAGATCTGGGATTGGCCAAGGATCATGCCTATTTTTTATTAATTCAAAGCCAAAAAAAAATGATGGTAATGATCTTTCTTGTCCTGATATTGACAATATCTGTATTCACAATCATTTTTGGATTATTTTTATCCCACCGAATTGCAGGCCCTATTCATAGGCTTAAACTTTATTTTTCAACCTTGGATATAGAAAAAACTCCTCCCATATTACAATTTAGAAAAAATGATTTTTTTTCAGAACTTCCACAAATCATCAATGAATCTTTAAGAAAAAAATAAATAAACCCATCTAACCTCCAATTTTTTTTCTTTCTTATTTCACCCCGCTAACTCAGGTAACTCAGGTAACTCAGGTGCCATGCACTCCAGTACGCTCCTCGTCTATTTCTTGGCACTCTGATTGCATTTCAATTCACAATTCTTAATCCCACAAACGAGGAAGAGATCATCGATGCGAAGGAAACTGTCTCTAATTTTCAAGCAGTTGGCATGTTTTATGCTGTTACTAAGCGTGCTTCTCTTCTCCCTACTCTCCTGTTCAAAAAATGAACAGTCGTCTACTCCCGAAGAGAGTAGTGTAGGCCGGCCCTATACATCTTTTGATGATAGCATTCTTGGCGAAAGCAAAAAATTGCAATTCAACTTAGGCAACTTTATTACATACTGGCGGTATCCTTGTAATTGGCCAATCTCCATTAACAGTGCGCGCACCATCTCCTACCAAGGATGTTCCTCTCTCACACCAAAGGAGGGGACACACTCCACTATGACTGCAGAATCACTTGTTCTTCCTAAAATCGCCTTATCGTTACAGCGCGGGGCCAATGAAACTTTGCAAATCAGAGACATTAAACCGCTACTAGCAACAGAACTAAAACGCTCCCAATACGATAGCATCGAGTTCACTCCGATTGAGAGTAGTAATCTGACCTTAGTAAAACACACTTGTGGTGCACAGTTCAGACCATCACTCACCATCCAGTGCTCCGTAGAAATCAAACTCCCGACATCCGTTTCAAGCAGCAGTGCTCACTCCTTTTTAAACTACAAACTCACTTTAATTAAAAAAAATGGTGAACGTATCGAAAGCCAAAAAATGGGCAGCATTGAAATTAAAATACTAGACATCAATACAAAGCCGTCTGTAGCAGAAAATATTTTTTCAATCCTTTTGCCTGATGAAAATATTGGCACGATTGATTTTGCATCCTCGGAAATTTATAGCGATGCTGAGGGTGATGCGATTGTCAGTGTGGACATCTTAAACTGCAAGAGCGGCCCCAAAATCATCTGGGGCGAGAGTAATAATACCAAGATTTTTTGCAAAAATGCTCATCAATGCCAGGTCGAATATCGCTTTGAATCGACCCCAGCAGCAGGAGAAAAACGCAAGGCCTTCTGTACTTATCAGGCAACAAGCGTTGATGGAACAACCTCAAACCAAGGATACCTGCAAATCGATGATCTGCAAATTTCACACAATCCTTTAGCGCTCAAGGCCTCTTCTGATGACCAATGGATTAAAGCAAGTATAAAAATAAGTAGCAATTTTTTATGGCGCTACAGTATAAGCGAAGTGAATAAAATCGAAGTCACCAGTGATGGTGTTGATAGTAGTAAAATTAAAATTGAGGATTGCCAAGAAGAGTATCATAAAAAAGGTCTCTCGTGCGCTATTACGCTACCAGTTCCCTCCTTGGAAAGTAGTAGCGGCAATAACGTTATTTTTTCCTATAAACTTAAAAGTTCCAACCAATCTTTACAAAAATTTATTGACCAGCAACCTAAAGGGGTCATCACACTAGAGATCTCATCGACAACTCTAAACATAAGTGAGGACAACAGTGAATCGCTCTTTTTTACGCTAAAAGGAAAACATCCCATCTCCATAACCCCACCCACTACACTAGGAAGTAAAGTTAAAATTGAGATTAAGCACGCTCAGGGAGGACAAATTCTTGAACAAAATTGGAAGTGTGAACATAATGAAAGTAGCGTTTTTGTGTGCACAAACTTTTTTGAGTTCGCCCAAAATGCATTAAGTGCTAAAATCATTTATCAACTTTCCAACCATGAACAGAAATTGCTTCAACAAATTCATATTCTGCCCCTTATTGATAAAGAATTCTCCGACTTAAGTATTTTTTCCAACACACGCCTAACTATCAACAAAGGGGCTGATTACGATCATGCACTTGGAGATGCTAACAGCATAAAAGTGGAGGGCCTTATTGGAGCAGAATTTTTATTGCCGCAAAAACAATCTATCTTCTCTTGGCTTTCCCAATTATTCGATATGGTAGATCCTTTCCACTGTACCAAAGGTCTCTGCTACAGCACTATCATTCCACACCTACAACCTAAGAAAACTAGCGCAAGCTTTAATGCTATAGTGCTGGCGGACAAAAAAATCTTAAGCAAAGTGCGATTTAATTTAAATTATAAAAATGATGTGAGTTCTCTCTTGAAAAATGCCACCATGGTAGTTGATGCCCTAGAAGATACTCCGCTTGTAGTGACTCTTCCACGAACAACCACTTCCAGCAAACTCCGCTTACTACGACAACATGGAATTAGTTCCATCAGCGAGTTTGTCTGCCATAAAGAAAATTGCACAACCAAAATTGTATTCAATCAGAATCTTTATGGAAAGGCCCAGGCGTATTTTAGCTTTAGCGAAGAGGGTGGCGCTGGTGATCAGCGTTTCATTAAAAACGTTGTATTCAATATCAAGGCGGTTGATGATGCTCCTTTCGCAAGCTCAATTTATCAACAGTTCTCCCTTCCAGAGAATCAAAGCAAGCTCTCGCTTCCACTGGCCATGGGAGAAGGACTTGGCATCATAGATATTGACGGAGGAATACTCTCCGAGATTGAAACTAAAAATTTACAAGGAGGAAGCCTGGTCGAAGTAGATCCTGTGGCGGCAATGATACACATCTCCTTTCCTCCAACCACTAAAACAATCAAAATGGATTACAGAGTAAAAACCAACCAACTTTGGTCTTCCAATTGGGGAAGAATAGAGATCCATCTTGAATCTTCTGCCACCTCAGATCTCTTGAATACCCAAAACAGTGAAATTGGGTTTATCTTAGATCAAAAAACAGTAATGAAAAATCTAACAGTTCCCGGTGGTCTCTATACTAGCATACGCATTGCTTTATTTGATAAAACCACCGGAAATGAAATAACCAAAGATGGCCACTTCTCTTTTCGCATTTCCGATCTGCCTGCTGAAATTAATTTTGCGAAGAATACCTTATCTGGGATATTTAATGATGAACAAGATATAACCATTAGTCTGTGGAATAATACCCATAAAATCCTGGAACAAAAGCGTAAAATCAGCTTAAGCAGTGATCCCCTTTTCCCCTTTCAATGGCACCTGCAAAACGATGGCAATACAACTCTCTCCATGTATAGCGGACTCATCGATCAAGATATCAACATCAAAGCAGCTTACGCTCAAGGGATTACAGGTAAAGGAGTCACCATTGTTATCTCTGACAGTGGGATGCAGATTAAACACCCAGACCTAAGTCCAAATGTGCTCATCAGTAAGTCTAGAAATTATCAGCATAAGATTTATGGTGGAGCAGCAGACAACGTAGACATGCATGACCCTGTACCTAAAGAAGGCCTTGAATCCTCAATGGGAGATCATGGGACTAGCGTAGCAGGAATCGCGGCCTCTAAAGGGTGGAATAACATGGGAGGGAGAGGGGTGGCCCCTCATGCATCCATCATCGGATTAAACTACATCTCTTATCAAAGCAATGAGAGCGCAAAGTTTGATCAAATTGCCGTTGATGCTGATGCCGCTATCTACAATCAAAGCTATGGCAATAGTGGCACGATAGTTTATCCTATTGACAAAAAATATGAGGCCGCCTTAATGAAAGGTGTGCAAGAGTTCAGAGGCAATAAAGGGGCACTTTATATCAAGGCCGCTGGAAACGATTTTGAGAAAGGAGAAAATGCTAGTCTTGCGGCAGTAAATGCCTCTCCATGGTTTATTATTGTAGGAGCTTTAAATGCTAATGGAGTCAAAAGCAGCTACTCAACTATTGGGTCCACACTCTGGATCAGTGCTCCTGGCGGTGAGTATGGCGCTGACGAGAAAGATTACGAATATAAATCGAACAATCACAAGGAACAACTTGGGGCCATGATCCTAGGCTCTCCAGCGCTTATCACCACTGATATTTTATCGTGCGACTCTGGTTATGCGAAAAGTACATCTTTTGGTCGCTTTAACAGCGGATCTTTATCCTATAATAATCAGTGCGACTACACTTCCACCTTTAGCGGAACCTCGTCGGCCACACCCATCATATCGGGAGTCGCAGCACTGCTCTTAGAAAAAAACCCCCATTTAAGCTGGAGAGAGGTCAAAGATATCCTGGCCAAATCGGCACGAAAAGTTGATCCCAACTTCCCCAAGCTATCCATAAAGTTGCAAGATGGATCATACACTTATGAAGAGGGTTGGGTAAAAAATGCGGCCGGTTTTAATTTTCATCATTGGTACGGTTTTGGAGGCGTTGATGTTGGCCGTGCCCTTGAATTGGCCAATCCAAAAACATATCACCCCATGCCCTCATATATCTATAATCCAAAGCAATATACAGTAAAAAAAGAGATAGCTATTCCAGATTTTAGCACCACCGGGGCAGAGTTATCTTTAGTGATCGATGAAGAATATGTGGTTGAGAATGCGCAAGTCATGATTGATCTCGAACACCAGTTCCCAAGAGATCTTTCCATAGAACTCCTCTCTCCTAGTGGCACCAAAAGTATTTTACTACAGATGGACAACGCTTTATCGGACGAGATCCTTTATGAAATGCGCTTATTAAGTAACGCCTTTTATGGTGAAAATAGTGCTGGTGAGTGGAAATTACGAGTGGTAGATACCTCTTCAGAGTCTACAGGAAAACTTTTAAAATGGAGTCTTAGACTATATGGACACAAAAACAAAAATTAAAAACAATACAGTTATCACTTCACTCTGCATTGTTTGCTTGCTCCATGCTAATGTGATCACAACAAGTGTTGCAGAAGAACCTCCGCATCCTGAACAATCACTGCAAGCTGTGGCCAAAGCTGCATTGGCCATGAAAAAGATGATCTCCAATATCCGTGCACAAAAGCAAGAGCTGATTGCCAAAGAGCTCAAGGGCGATTCTTTAGTTATTCAAGAAAAAAAATACACTCTCCTACCACAAATCTATGCTGCCATAGAAAGCGAGTGGAACAATCAGGGGAAGCATCCAGAACAAGTGGTGAAAATCAAAGACGGATTAGTTTTTTTCAAACCTCTTGCATCAACATCCCTAATATCCTCTTTTCCCGTAGTCTACGATAGCAATAACTGGAATTTATATGCTCTCAATCGTTCTTTTACTATCAGCTTTTCTAAAAACATGAACCTCACACAGCTAGAATCACTCATCCATTCACTACCACTAAAGATTGTGAGCGTAAATCAACTGCTACAGATGCTCCACTTCTCCTTTACCGACGATGTCGTAAGCGGTAAACAGATGATCACCGTGTTGAGCAAATTAAAAAGTATTCACCCCATCTTCCAATCAGCAGAGATAGCTCTTTTGCAATTAAATCAGAACTACTAATCCAGTAGTGCACAAAAAACTGCTTTTTCCTATATCTTTATCTCTCGTATCCTAGGTATCGCTAGCGATAGAGGTGCATGCAACAACATGATTACCGCACAAGCAAGAGCAATCCCTGATAAAGGCAACAATTGCACTACGCTGCCGACAACAAGCATGGAAAGTGGCACAGAAGAGATGGTAATAAAGTTGGCCAAAGTCATTACAGAAGAGACTTCATCTGGCCGAACCTCTTTTTGAAAAAAATTGATGATAATAATATTTGCAAATTGCACTGATAGGCCAATAAACAATACCGATACCGCCGATAACCATAAAATCTTAGAAACTACAAAAATGATATAAAAAACTCCAATACAGCCCAGTGAAAGCAGTAATTTTTGCCAAAATTTTCCTGGAGGAGCAAAGAGCGAGAGCAAAAACGATCCTGAAATCATCCCAATACCCATCGCGGTTTCCAGCACAACAAAGGCATCCAAATTTCCTCCAAAGAAATTTTTTGCATATAAAGGAAAAAATAAAAGAATTGGCACCAAAAAGAAATTAAGTCCTAAAAAGGTTAACAACATATAGCGAATAGTAAGATTATTTTTAAATATCGCAAAAGGGCGGGCCTTAAAAGATGCCTTTTCCTCCTCTTCATCCTTTTTAGGATTAACCTCTAATGGACGCATTGTAATAAATAGCTCCAAGATACCTGCAAAAATAAAGCTTAACCCTGCGAGGTAAATCAATCCAACAATCCCAAGTTTTGCGAATAAGAGCGCGGCCAAGAGTGGACCTAAAACATTGGCAATAGAAAAACATCCATTGACCATCGCAGATAACTGCTGCACGTATTCTGGAGCGGCCACTCTAGTGGGAAGGGTGTAAATAGCAGCATTAAAGTAAGCACCTCCGACACTGCTTAAAAAGTTTAATCCCATCAGTAAAAAAATTAAATCCCTTCCCATACTATCTTCTAGCTTTAGAAAATAAATGATCGAAGCAACCACCATAAATAGAATTCCACGCACAAAATCGCAAAGGTAAGTGGTTTTTAGTGGGCCAAAGTATTCAATGACTTTGGGAATATGCTGAATGAGAAGAACATAAGGAAGTCCACCGGCCAACAGAAACCACGGCGTATACTCTTCTCCTCCTTTAGTAGTAATGATCCAAACCATACCCAGCGCAAGTAGTTTATCGCACACTTGAGCGAACAGCTGTGCTAAAAAAAGAGTAACACTATTCCTATCCTTCCAGGGATGAATTGCAGTAGTAGCTGGTAGGGTAGCTATCGAATGCGTAGTCATAAAGGCGATCCTCGATTATTTAACAAGCCATTAGCTTCTATCGCCTCTGAACCTCTTGTCAAGCTGGAACCACCTCTTTAAGCAGTAGTTAAGTTATGGTAGCAGATTGCTACTGCTGCTTAACAGAGGCTTTTCCTCTTTTACAATAGAACAAATCACTTAGGTTCATACCCATACTTTGGCCTTTTGTATGCATATATCAAAATTCTGAGGACTGATTTGCTCCCATACAACACGGAGATTTTTTGAAAAGTTATACTCCCCTCCAATGCCTGAAAACAATGCCATTTATGACATTGTTTGTGACAGTTTACAGACAGAAAATGTCGTCTTGGAGTTTGATACTTTTCAACAATCCCTTCTTTTAATCAGGAGTGATACCATGTCTTCTGTTATATCAAAATTTTATCTTACTACAGATAGAGAGTTAAGTAAGGAAGAGAGAATGATGACACAAAAACTTAAACCTCATACGGTTATTCTTGAAATCACTTCCCAATGTAATATGCAATGTGCACATTGTAGAGCAGTTTGCAAAAACAAACAAGGCGAAGAACTCTCGCTTCGTGAACATATCACACTAGCAGATGAATTAGTAAAACTTGGGCCCAAGCACCTTTTCCTATCCGGAGGAGAAGCACTCTTAAGTCCTCACTGGAAGACACTTGCTCACTATTATCACCATCGCGGAGTACGCATCATTCTTCTCTCCAATGGCCTGCTCATTCCTAAATGTATTGATGATATTGTAAAATCACCTATTTCTCAGATTGCTATCAGTATAGATGGACTAAAAAAAACCCACGAAATGATTCGAGGGGTTCGTGAATCTTTTGAAATTGCTTTATCTTCACTTGATTTAATTAAACAGAAGGGACAAGGGAGGATTATCACTTCGGTCATTACGACGGTATCAAAGTGGAATATTGATGAACTAGAGGATCTTTACCAGGTTTTAAGCAGTAGAGGGATAATACTCTGGCAAATACAAAGGCCTTCTCCTCATGGACAAATAGATCGAAATTTTATGCTAGATTCTACTGATATTTCACGTTTATATCAATTTATTCATGCCAAAAGAGAGTTGAGAAAAAATAATCCATCTATAAACGTGATGGGGGTTACTGCTGCCTGCAATGTCACTCCTTTTTATAAAGAGAACACTCGCAGTATTGGCAACGATTATACTGGTTGCCCCGCTGGTCTTTTTTGCTTAGGCATTGAGGCCAATGGCAACGTTAAGGGATGCCTAACTCAATCCAGTGAATTCATCGAAGGTAATATTCGCGAACGTCCGCTCTCAACTATTTGGAATGATCCCCACAATTTTGCATACAATCGCTTCTTTTACGAAGACAAAATCAAGGGTAGCTGCCAAAGTTGTAACTTTGTCGAGAGTGATGATCATTACAATCAAAGCTACTGCTTACACTTATGTCCTCTGGATTGGCATAGCATGAAGGTTGCTACGAATTTAGCAAGACCTAATGCAAGCGCCTAACAACACTATTGAGTTCAGCAGGCGTAGGTGTCTTCCAATGAGTGTAACCCTGGTTTCCAGGAGCTAAGGCCATTTTTCTAAATTCAACAAGAGGAGTCTTCAAACTACTACGCATCACTTTTGGTATCAACAGCCATCGCTCTCTCATCAAATCATAGGCCAAAATATCATCATCCAAAGATCGCCTCATATTGGCACGTCGAGGGGCCTCCAAAGAGAAGGGATCTTCTCTGGTGAGAATAACATAGTGATGAGTTAAACGATGAAGCAGCACTTTACTTCCAACTGGCATAAGCTGGCCAAGTCGGGGTACGCTAGTCACTGGATCATAGATTAAAGGTTCCAGGTCAGCGTCGCTTGCATTGGCAGTCGGTTGTTGAGCACTTTTACAAAGAGTGCGCAAGTGTTCTATTCTCACACCGCTGTTAAAGGCCTTCATTACCGTGACAATGCCTGCAAAGATGGCCGCTGCATTGGAGGAGCCTCGAAACTCTAGCCCATTGGAAAATGCAATACGTGCATCTTGGATTAATGTGTCTGGTTTTGGTCGCCCATCTGCCGTGGGACCAACAGAGGAAATCTTTTCTGCCTCACCCACAGTTATAGCAAAAGGGTTGTCTGCAGGGGGCATAATTTCACCATCGCTTGTATGATCGAGAAAGGAAATTGTGCCCTCTCGCTCCTCTTTGATCACTATTCGAAAGCGATCTTGAGGAACAAAGTTGTTGGAATTCATTTTAACCTTAATATGATAAATCCCTTTATCCAAATCTTCAAGCGTGGCAACCTCCCTTGCATGACTGGATAAAAGTGGATCTTTTCCAGGGCCAGGGGCTTCTCCTCGCTGAATCAGTGTAGAGGAGGTCACTAAATTTCCACTATCATCATAGACCAAGAGATCGAGATCTTTTTTGGTATTATAATTTTCATCACTTGTGAAATCGCTCCAACTAAGCGTGATGGTTGCACTACCTTCATCAAATTTATTATCAAATCGTAGAAAATCAGCTGCACGAAAAAATAGAAATGGAGCTGGAGCTGAAGATGGAGATGGAGGTGTTGGCACTCTAGTTTCTTTGATCTTTCCATTATAAACCATATTCCCATAGTTTCCAGCAGCGTTGATCCAGATTACCCCAGAGCGCACCGCTTTTGTCACCAAATCATTGATGAAACCAGAGCCATCCAAGTTTCCACCAAAAGGCCACACTTGACTATAAAGAACAATATCGATCTTCTTATCAATAACAAATTGTACTGCGGCCTTGAAATTGGAAAAACCGTTGGTGTTGATTAAATAAAAGGAGGGGCCTGCAGTTGACTTTCCAGTTAGCGCCCACACGATTTGCGCCATTCCCAATCCATGCTTAGTTGGCGCAGGTGCAATCTCTGTGAGCTCTACAACTTGGGTACTAGGAGGTAATAGATTTTTCTCAGCAGCATAATCTGCAAATCCATTATCCAGAATAGCTACTTTAACATTTTGTAAATTTTGATCATTCAAGTGAAAGGAGGTCATTCCAAATTTTTGCATAAGAGACTCCCATCCCACAACTTCGCTGGCGCTCCAAGCTGATCGAATGAACCATGAGCTAAAAAAAATGGTCGCTAGCACTGAGTATATTAAGAGATAGTAATCCCTAATGTTTTTGGTATTCATCTTCAAATCATCTTTTATTGTTAGAAGGCCCCTATCCTGACTATCAAGACAGGAGCTTTCTAATATTAAAATTTAGTTTTAGTTAAGCTTGCACTTCCTTTTTATCTCCACCCACGATTCCTGTCATGGTGGCGATCACGTCGATTGTCTCTAAAATCACGGTGGTGGCCACGATCATAATAGTTTCGATAGGAGTCTCTATTGTAGTAATAATTGTAGCAATCACGCCCACGATAGTACGAATGTGATGGGTAGTAGTTGTAATTTCTTCCATGGTTATAGTAACCATAGTTGAAATAACCTCCAATTGTAGAGATTGCGTTCCAGGCCCAATTCCAAGACTCATCCGAGGAGACTTGATCAAGCTCAGAGAGTGGAGCAACACTTTCAATCAAATTTTCCTCTTTAAGAGAGTCTAAGAGCACCGCCTCTGCAGCAGCATCATCCTCCACCACACCTTCATTAAGCGTGGCCTTGAAAACTTCACGCCTGCCATCAGCAGTAATGTGAACGACAAGACCTTGAGGAACATCCTTATCCATAGTAGAAACTGGATCTAGTTCCGACGCACCTGCTTCAAAATTTATGAATGGGTTTGCGAAGAACGCCATCAAGAACATTAAAGTTAACCTCTTCATAGACAATCCTTTGGTTATGACTGCTTGATAATAAATAAAAAAGCGAAGAGGAGTGTTGCAGTCTTAACTCCTCTTCGCAAATTTGCACGATAATTTCACTTATTGGCCTAAAAATTCATAAAGTGATTGCCTGACCTGTAAATAGCGTTGATAGATATGAGGATAATCGTAATAGGTGTCATAAAGGTATCGCTCAACAGGCATCCACGCGCTCCGTATTTTTTGTAACGTGTATTCACAATTATCAGAATTGTGGTCAAAGGGTTGAATAATTAAGTTAGGTCGAATGGGATCATCTGAAGGAGTTAACAGAGAGCAATAGCGTAAGCGACTAACCTCCGATGCAAATTTAGCAACAGATGCCTTCACTGGAACTCTTAAAGAACTAACCTGCACTTGATAGTTTAGTGCTTCGCTAGCATTTTGAAGTGTAGCTGCCAACTCTTCATCAAAACTTCCATCTGGATTGTTATGATCCGCAAAAGAGAAGTTGACACTAAAGAGAGCAATAAAAAGGGTAACCGCCGTACTAAAAATAATTTGTTGCAAGTTCATTTTGTCTCCTTGAGATGAAGTTCTTAATAAGCTTTGATGCAAAAAATATTCCACGCAATTTCACTCTTCACCACTCTCTGCAATTGCCACTTCTCCTCTTAAAACTACGATTAAGCAGGCAGTGCGATTGGATACTTAAAAAAATAAACGGGGACAAAAAGATACTAAAAATGCAAGTTGCGTTTTTTGGATGTATTTGTTCCTTCATTGATTATCCCTTCATCGAAAATTTTTATTGGTTTGTTGATGTTTCGCCAGTAGTCTTATGGCGAATTGGATAACCTTATCCTACTATAAAGCAAAAGGAATTTTTATGGCACTCACACAATCAAAAGACCTCCCGATGGGAACGCTTGCCCCAAGCTTTAAGCTACTAGAGGTTTCTTCAAAGCAGATGCTTGACCTGGAAAAGATAAGATCCCCGAAGGCGACCGTCATTATGTTTATCTGCAACCATTGCCCTTATGTCATCCATATCCAAAAAGAGTTGTTGCGCTTAGTTTACAACTATCAGTCCCAAGGAGTGAGTTTTTGTGGTATCTCTGCAAACGATCCTATCCATTACCCAGATGATGCACCAGAAAAGATGCAAGAAATAGCAGAAAAATTTCACTACCCATTCCCTTACCTTTTTGATGAAGATCAAAAAGTGGCCAAGGCCTATGGTGCCGAATGCACTCCCGAATTTTTTGTTTTTGATAAAAATTTACAACTACGTTATCACGGCCGTTTTGATGACTCCTCTCCAGGAAAAAAGATCCTTCCTTCAGGGAAGGATCTTGCTCACGTATTAGATTGCCTACTTCGTGGAGAAGCGAAAGAGTTTAAAACCATGCCCTCAATGGGATGTAGTATTAAGTGGAAGGCCAAAGCGTAAAATATTATGAGCAATTCCTAAATTTTGAGTCAGCAAGTGGCGACAGAAAATTCTAAAATCGAGAAGTTTGCTTTGTAGATAATGCTTATTCTCTTCGTCTTCAGGGCCTCTGCTTAATTGTGTGGCCGCCACATTTGCATGACAAAGCAATTGCCAACCAACAATGAGATGTCCACAAAAGGTGAGTGTGTCCGAGGCATAGGCCAAAATCGTCTCAGGAGAAATTTGGGCAAATTTTTTAAGAATCAACTGCAACTCTTGCAAGACGGTTTTAAAGAGTTGCAACTCTTCGCTCCATTGTTGCGCCCCAAATTGCTTCCCAAATTGCTCCGCAAGTGTTACTTCCTTTGTAATTTTTTCCAATAAAGCTTGCAGACCACTACCTTTATCGCGCAAAATTTTTCTCATCACAAAATCAAGCGCCTGAATACCATTCGTGCCTTCATAAACGGCAGCAACCTTAGTATCGCGTACATATTGTTCAATGCCATAGTCACGACAAAGACCATAACCACCATGAACCTGAATCGCATCTAAAGCAACATTAACTCCATGGTCACTACAATAGGCCTTGCAAATAGGAGTCAGTAACGCAATCTCAGTATTGACCTCAGGATTTTTATCAGCGTGATCAAAAAGATTGGCCACATATAAAATAAGTGCACGCATTCCACGAGAAGTCGCCTGCATTTTCAATAGCAGACGAGAAACATCGGGATGTTTATAGATCTCCTTTGCAAATTGTACACGTTCTCTGGCGTACTTCAAAGACAGCAGAGTTGCACTATTGGCCTGTGACTCCCCTTGAATCCCACAGAGCAGTCGCGCCTCGTTCATTAGCAAAAACATATTGACCATGCCATCCATCTCATTACCAAGCAACTCACCCACACATTCACCAAACTCACCAAAGGTCATTTCACAAGTAGCAGAACTATGAATGCCTATCTTGTCTTCCACTTTGGTGCAAATCACATTATTGCTTTTACCAGTCTCAACATCAAAACGGGGAACAATGAAAAGCGATAGCCCCTTCGTGCCCTCAATCGCAGCAGAGGTGCGTGCCAAAACTAAGTGAATGTTATTGCAGTAAAGATCACTTTCACCTGAAGTAATGAAAGTTTTAGTCCCTTTGATCGAGTATTTTCCACTAGGCAGTTTTTCCGCACTGGTTACCACCGCCCCCACATCACTTCCCGCCCCGGCCTCCGTTAGGCACATTGTCCCTCCCCAGGTACCAGAGATCATTTTATCCACATAGATCGATTTCTGTGTTGCCGTTCCCAACTTCAAAATCAAGTTCAGTGCACCTTTAGAAAGTGCAAGATAGTTATTAAAGGCAACATTGGCGCCATTCATACAAGAGGAGCAAGCGACTGTTACTGCATTTGGAACATCCATACCACCCACATCTTCCGGCATGCCCAGAGCAAACCAACCATTATCATAGAACAATTTTTTTATGTGATGGTAGCAGTGAGGAGCTTTTACACCCTCTGGAGTTAATGTGGTTCCCTCTTTGTCCCCTATCGCTCTTGTCGGCCACACTTCCGTTGCTACAAATTTGTAAAATTGTGCTAGCACCTCTTTTAATTCGTCAGAGGCCTCCATCCCTAAAACCTCAAATAGTCCAAAGTGCAGATCACGCGTGTCATAAAGGTATTCTGACATAATTATCCCTTTGTAGGCGTTAAGATTAAGATCCCTTGCCACTATAGAGCAACTTAATTGGACTCTGCCACCAAATTATTGCTTATCATTCTATCACCAAATTCTAATAACCGTATTTAATGGATCACTATGATCCAATCTGTCCGCTTATATTATTTAAGACAAGCATCTCGATACTAAGGTAGATAGAAATTCAAACAACCAATGAGGAGGTTTGTATGATAAAAATGTCCACCCTCTTTACACTCATTCTATTTTCAATTAGTAGCTTTAGTAGTTTTCATCTTGCGAATGCCTTTGCTAATCACCATAAGAATCTCACACCGCAAGTAATGAATTTCTATAATCAAAGTGACATCTACTTAACTGCTAATGAAAAATTAAAATTACAAAAATATCATATTATTTTTGTTCCTGGCATGCTCTCTGGCTTAGGTAAATTGGTATTTGAAAAAAATTTCAATCAACAAAAAAAATTTTTCAATCAAATAATGGAGGATCCCTTGTTTTCAGTGATTGCTGATACTAACACTGCTACTGCCATTTCGGTTAATCTCCCTTATTTGAAAAAGCTCATTGATAAAAGTGATCACCCCGTGATTCTTTGGGGCCACAGTAAAGGCGGATTAGAGTGTTTGGAATTACTCATTTTATATCCAGAACTTATGAAAAAGGTTAAAGGCATAATCACCTTTCAGGCACCCTTTCATGGTTCTGAGGCGGCCGACTATATCTCTGGCCGTCTCATTTTAAGAACACTGATGACTACACTTTTTAAGTCCTTAGGGGGTTCCTATCAAGTAATGAGAGATTTTGAAACCGCACCTAGGAAAGAGTTTTTACAGTTGTATCGCAATGAGATCAATGAGCTTATCTCGAAAATTCCCTTTATCACTTTGGTAGGATGGCTAGATCAATTAGAGCAGCAAACTTATTTCTTAAGCTGGGGTGGATTGTTTTCGGGAATAATCTTCCCCTTTGGAAAAATTGTACGAAAACAAGGTGAGATTGAAAATGACTATCTAGTGACAAGATATTCCCAAAGGTTGGGCAATGCTGATTATGTTGAACATGATAGTGTCGATCATATCTCGCTTGTTATGTCTTCCGGACACAACAGTGTAGATAAAGTGAAATTTTCTTTGGCCATCTTAAAAGTGATGCTAACAAAGTTACCTTAACTCCTCTATCTTTTAGCTTTTACCGATAATGCTGGATCACCAAAAAAGTTTGCGGCCCAGATTACCCAACGTGCTTCCTGATGATCGATATAAATCAAGATATCTTCTTTAGATTTCTGATGAGCAAGTGCAAACTTCATTTCGTTTTCCATAAGCAAGCGATGAATAAAGAAGCGGTTAAGAATTTGTGAAGTTCCTGGCGTTTTAGTGGAAGTGGGTTCAGGATCTTCCGGACCCAAACCATAGCTAGAATTAGAAATCGTTGCAAAGGCACCTTTCTCTCCTGTAAAAAAATGTTCAATAATAGAATCATCTGTAGGAAAATTTCCAGGAAAACATCCTTGGGTGTAATAAAAGAATGGCCGGGCATTTTTAAATTCACGATAAGACCATCCCCCATTAATTCTCATATTGTAGGTTTTGCTTGAATGCCCTAAATGATTGATCACTAGATAATCTTTAGCATTAACCTCAGTAGATGCTTCTACACCTGTCCACTTGCTTCTTGCATTGGAATCGTACATTTTCTTTATTGTCCAGGAAGTATCAAATCCCTTGCTGGTAAAACCGTGATCATTCACTTCTCCAATCAGATCATCCATATAATCCCCACCCCAAAGGTTCAATTCTTTGAATAATTCCTCGCCTAGTAAAAACGCGTTGGGGTCTCTTGTGCCAGCATTATAATTATAAACATCAAGGCCTTTTTTAATCACGTTTGCTAGCTCTGTTGCATTATCAACCGGCATACGTCCAACGGTCACCTCACATAGAAAGTCCACATCCCCACCATTGGCACCATCGTTTGCTTCTCCCCAAATACCATTGCCATTGCCATCAAAATCACCATCAAGACAACCATAATAAAAATCAGCGGGGATCTGTTCACTGATATCCATCCAGCGACCATTATATCCACGAATTTTAGCATAGAGTTTACGATAAGGGATCATGGGGGCACGCTCATCAGCATCCCCTGCTAGGAGTACAAAGCGGATGTTACTTGCGGCATACTCCTTTTTAATAAAATTTCTTAATTTCTGAGCATTATCAACTCCTCTTTCCTGCGAAATTGCGGTCGCCACATCGACAATCTTTACCTTAAGCCCTCTCTTTTGTTCTAAATACTCTTTAAAGGCATTTAAATTATACGCATTACTAGAGCGAATTAAATTAGCGGTACTGATGATAAGATAATCGTAAGTGTTACTTTTTTCTCCACTTTTTTCTGAAAAATGGTAGTAGTTATCAATGGCATCCTTGTTATCAATCATCGCCCAAACATCATCAGCATGATCCGCCAAATGCTTTAGGCCCTTCTCGTTTCCACCATTTGCTTTATCAAAAGTGTAGACAATTTCTAACTCAATGGTTGATGCGAAGTGGACTTCATTAGTGGCATTAATAAAAATCGGATGAATTTTACTAAGAAGGAGAGTGTATCCATGATATTTTTGTAGGGAATGATAAGATGATGCCTCCGGGTAATCGCTAGTCGTTTCAAACTTCTGACTTTTGCTGAGCAATTTATTAAAGTTCCTTGGAAAAGAGAGTGGCAACATTGAGTTTGCAATTTTAATATTAAAATTATTTCCAAGTTTCTTAAGATTCATTCTTTTAACAACAACTGATTTTACTCTGCTATTATAAGGTAATAAAAGGCGTACCATTCTAAAAGGGAGCACCGGCTTGCCACTGGCAATAGACTGATAGGTATCCTCCATCTCAAACTGATCAAATCCCTGGGTTGTTACTATTTTGGGATCACTAAAAAAATAGGAGTATGTTATTTTCTCCTCGTTTGCTTGCACATTCACCAATGCCAACAAAATCATCAAACACAAACAACGATACAAAATCGAACAATAAAATCTATAGTAAAATTTCATTAAATCTCCTCGCGCAAAATCTAAATACTTATTTTCCCTAACATTTCCTAGTATTTCCTATTATGAAATCAAACAAACTCTTTAGGAACTATTACTATCTTACATTTTAATTCAATCACTTTGCATATTCCCTTGGTAAAATGGAACAAATGGATCCAAATTAAATTTATCCCCCCTTTCGCCTTCCTTTCGCCTGTTTTATCAGGCAGTCTCTCTTATATCATGTAAGGAGGAAGTCGCCGTAACCCCTTGCTTTACATGGCCTTTTAAAGAAAAGCGAACTTTGTGAACAGTGAATATAAAAAAAGGTGGGATACTATAAGAAGTTCCCTAGGAACCGTCTGTTGAAATAAAAGTGAGGCCTCAATGAAAAAAACACCTGTCCCTTTTTGCGAATGCCCTAAATGTGGATACACCTCTGCCCGTGGTAAAAAATGTGCAATGTGCGGGAAACAGCTCATCCCTCCAGTAGAAAAAACAAAAAAGGTTGCTACCGAGGTTGTTGTTCATAAAGATGCGGAAAGTGCTAAGGCCATGTCGCCCGCAGAGTACGACCTGCTTTTCTCCGTACCTAAAAAAAAATAGGCATGCCTTTCTAAAACATGCTGATTTACCTTGGTTAAACATTGAGGCAGAGCGAGCATTACCCAGAATCCGCACTTGGATAATCTATAGCTCCGGTGAAGAATAATCGCTGTACATACGCTCATTTTTTTAAACCGACCGCATTTAGGAGTTATCGCGGTTGTCGTGTTTATCGCGTTTAATCCCAAAAGTCAGCCGGCACTAATTGGCCTCTTCTTGACTTAGTTCAATGACTAGACTAATTTGAAAGAACGTCTATGGCAGAGGAGGATTGAATTATGAAAACCGTAAATATTCATCAGGCCAAAACGCATCTATCTCGATTGATCGAGGATGTGTTGAATGGAGAAGATGTCTTTATTGCAAAAGGGAATAGACCTCTGGTTAAGTTGACTCTTATTGAAAACAATAAGACTCGTGAAATTGGCCGCCTCAAAGGGAAGATCCAAATCAACTCCGATTTTGATGAACCTTTGGACGATTTTAAGGAGTATGAAAAATGAACTTTCTTCTAGACACTCATGCTCTACTATGGATCAGCAATAACAGCAAAGAGCTTTCTAAGAGATTAAAAAAAGATTTTGAGAACAGAGAAAACGATTTTTTCATTAGCATTGCTTCCCTTTGGGAAATGACCATCAAGATTTCTTTAAAAAAGTTAGAGCTACCTTGTTCCCTTGAAAAATATGTCAAAACTGAGGTAGTCCAAAATGGCATTAAGATCTTACCTATCTCCCTCAAGCACCTTGCTCTGCTAGAAGAACTTCCCTTTCACCATAGAGATCCTTTTGATCGCCTTATCATCACTCAGGCCATAACAGAAGATCTAACAATCTATTCCAAAGATAAAATTTTCTCTCGCTATGATGTTGCGCTTAAATGGCGCACTTGAATTCATCTAACCATCTTAAGTACTCAAGAGTCCCGAGTTCTTTAGAATAAAATTTGATAGGAAAGTGGCCTTTACCCTTTGAGCGTTATCACTAAGATTAAATAAAAAGCGTAACTGCTCACACCCCTCAACCTTCACCTCTCAACCAAATGCTGTTAGCTAAGCAACTTTCAGCATCCGGTAGAGGGTAGATGGCTGAAGGGTGTGAGCAGTTACTAAAAAGCATGGTAAAAAAAATGCCGACCGTATTTAGGAGTTATCGCGGTTGTCGCGTTTAGTCCCAAAAGTCGGCCGGCACCTAATTAGCTAATTAATCACACAACTCCGTGGCTCATCATTGCGCGAGCAACTTTCATGAAGCCAGCGATGTTTGCACCAATGACGTAGTTGCCTGGTTGGCCATACTCTTTAGAAGCATCCACACATGATTGATGGATGCTCTTCATGATCCACTTCAGTTTGTTATCAACTTCTTCACGTGACCAGCTCATACGTAGGCTGTTTTGTGACATTTCAAGACCGGAGGTCGCAACACCACCAGCGTTAGCAGCTTTGCCAGGTCCATAAAGAAGTTTGCTATCGGTGAAAATGCGAACAGCTTCTGGAGTAGATGGCATGTTTGCGCCTTCAGAGATAACGAATACACCATTCTTAACCAAATTCTGAGCGTCTTTCTCATTGATTTCATTTTGAGTTGCACTTGGGAAAGCACAATCAGCTTTATGGTTCCAAAGTGGGTTGAAACCTTTTGATGAATCAATAGCAATGTAAGTAGCTGAACGATACTTGTCAGCATACTCTTTCATTCTTCCGCGACGTACATTTTTAAGATCCATAATGAAAGCAAGTTTATCACGATCAATACCTTGCTCATCATAGATGTAACCATCAGAATCGGAAGCTGTTAGAGGAATAGCACCAAGTTGTAACAATTTTTCAATTGTATATTGAGCAACGTTACCGGAAGCGGAAACGAGACAACGCTTACCACTTAAAGATTGTCCGCGAGTTGCGAGCATCTCTTGTGCAAAATAAACAGCGCCGTAACCAGTTGCTTCTGGACGAATTAAGCTACCGCCCCAATCAATGCCTTTACCAGTAAGAACGCCGGTAAATTCATTTTTCAATTTCTTATACATACCAAACATGTAACCAATTTCACGACCGCCAACACCTATATCACCAGCTGGTACATCTGTGTCTGCGCCAATGTGACGGAAAAGTTCACTCATGAAAGCTTGGCAGAATTTCATAACTTCATTGTCGGTCTTGCCTTTTGGATCAAAGTCAGAACCGCCCTTACCACCACCCATAGGAAGTGTGGTTAGGGAGTTTTTGAAAACTTGCTCAAAAGCTAAGAATTTTAAAACACCAAGATTAACAGAAGGGTGAAAACGTAAGCCCCCTTTGTATGGACCAATGGCGCTGTTCATTTCAATTCTGAAACCACGGTTTACTTGAACGTTTCCACGATCATCAACCCATGGAACACGAAAAGTAATCACTCTTTCTGGCTCGACCATTCTTTCAAGAATGCGAGCTTTTCTCATCTCTGGGTTTTTTTCAATCACAGGAGCAATTGCTTCTACAACTTCCATTGCAGCTTGATGGAATTCTGGTTGACCTGGATCGCGTGCTTCGATAATGGATTTAATTTCATTAACGATTGAATGACTCATTAGAGAACCTCCTAAAGAAAATCTATACAGTTAAAATTCCTTGACCGCTTTTACTATCGATCTTGATAACTAGCGGAGAAGGAATCAAGATGTGACGAATATAATTCGTTTCACGAATAATTTTTTGTTTCAATAACCAATTCCTGTCAAGAAAATCCTCCTTCGTGTAAATAGTCAAGTAAATTACCCCCGAAGAAGTTATATTTTGAAAGAAATGCGTTCCCTGCGAAGGGTCTATCTTCATCGACTTATAGGGTGTTTCCACAATACCCTTCACACCAGAGATATCTTCCCACGTCACCGGAATACCAAGATTCGAATCGGATGAACCCCAACGTCCAGGTCCAATTAAAATGTACGGACGCTTTTCATTCACCAAATGAGCATTGAATTCCGAAATCTCTCTGGCCACCGCCACACTATACTGGAAAGTAAAATTATTTTCTTTGACAAAAATCAGATCGCAAATTCTTATTGATAACCCTCTGCCGAGTGCACTGGTCGAATAGCACACTGCACGTGCCTTATCCTCCTGGGTTACACACATCTCCTCCTCATCAAAGCGATGGGTCATCGGGCGAATTTGTAACAACTTAAACTGATGTTGTAAGCGTGTATCAAAGGGTTGAGAGGAGGTGAGTGGCAAAAGCTCGCGGTTTAAGTTTAGAGCATACTCAATCTCCACATCACGGCCTAGACCCTCTTGCCCTATTTCTAAGAGGTCAGTAATAATTTCCGGCAATGGCAACATCTCATGCTTCAAGATGTTGGCAAAAGTTAAGATGGGAGCACTCCCTCCTCCATGAAGTTTATGATCAACTAAGCGATGATCATCTTCAACATAATAACTCACGAGTGAATCGATGGCCCCTTCATTGGCACTAATCGCAGAGTAAACAGAACGCTTTACCAAATTAACCGTATCATCAAGCCAGAGTTCTCTATATCCTGGACGATTATTCTGATCATGCTTTATATTGAGCGCCCAAAAGAATTGCTGAGCATTGTGCAAGATTGCTTCGACTGTAGAGAAGTGCGGAAGAAATTGTGGGTGTTTTGGAAAAAAACTAAGAGACTGCCCTCCCTCCACTACCGTCTTTCCCAGTCCTAAACTGATACGTGCAACACCTTCACTGGCGCGTGCATGTCCGAGTGGATAGTAGTTCAAGCTCTGTGCTGTTCCTGAAATCGAAGGGTAAAAATAGTCTCCATGACACTCGCCCAACACTCGTTGAATCGTGATCGCCATCTTCTCTTCTTCCATTCTTTGCATGGAGACCTTGGCAAAAATACGAGGGGCCTGATAAAACATCGAGGCATAAACTAACTTGATCGCCCGGAGCAGGTTGCGCATGCGCTCTTGTGATTCTAACTGATTGTTTGGAAGCATATAGGTTTTATAAAGACCTGCACACGACTGGTATTGACTATCTTCGAGAAGCCCGGAGGAGCGAACTGCTAGTGGATCTCGCACCTTTTCTAAAAAAATTTTAACATCACGAACCAAGGCCGCAGGGAGACGGGCCTCAATAAAACGTGCTGCTACTATCTCATCAGGACAGTCGGCCTTTACAAACTCTTCTAGGCGATTTTCGTGAATGAACTGATCAAAGATATCGGTTGCAATCACTAATGTTTGAGGAATGCTGATATTGATATTTTTATATTTTTGAAACTTGTTGTCGTATCTTTGAATGTTTTTCAACATAAAGGCGAGTCCACGCGCCTTACCTCCAAGTGAACCTTTGCCGATCTTTAAAAACTCCGATTCCGGATCAAATTGCCCAGAGACAAAAGAGCTCACCACTCCTCGCTGTTGCCTAAGTCGCGATTCGCGAATTTTAGTGATTAAAAATTTTCGGATCTCTCCCATATTAAAAAAATCTTTATACTCTGCCTGCCTAACTTCGGCCGCAAGCTCGGTATGAGAGCGTGCCAAAAACCAACTTGCAAAGTGGTGCCCACTGCTAGCATGGTAAAGCAGGCACTCATCAGGGATATATTGTAGTGTTCGCTCCATTGCAGCGAGTGTTGTAACTCTGGCCACCTCCTCACTCGCAGAACGCCGAAAAATAAAATCTCCAAAACCAAGATAGTCACGAAAAAATTGTCGCATCTCTTGTAATAATGAAGGAGAATTTTTATCAAAGAAAAAAACCTCTAACTCTCGAGCACGCTCTTGATTATTTTTTTCCGAACTTAAAAGACACATGGGAAGATAAGGCGACTCCTCTTTTATTTTTCTAATAAGTTCTAATCCTGCACTCTCATCAATTTTGCCACCTTTGGGAAAGCGTACATCAGAGAGGAGGCACAAGACGTGCTGCCGAAATTTACAACTAATCTCGTAGGCCTGTTCGTAATTGTGAGCAAGCAGTAACTTAGGACGCGCTTGTAATTTAAGCAATCGATGCTCTTCATTTAGGCCGTCCTCCAAGAGACTTTGCGTTTGATGCTCAATCTCTTGATACAGCATGGGGAGCATTGAGGAGTAGTGCCGAGGAGAATCGTCCACTAAGATCAACACCTGTACCATGGCCTCCTGAGTATCGTGCTCAACATTCATCCGATCTTCAATAGATCTAATGATGGCCCATAGGATATTGCGATTACCAGACCATATAAATACGTTATCAAGATGAGAGTTTTCTACGTGCAGTGTACGTGATTTTTCATCGATCTCTTCATAATTGCCATGATGATAAAGCAAAACTACCGCTACCTTATCATTCCCCGATTGCTCCTTTAATTGCTTGGAAAAGGAGAGTGCATCGACTTGCAAATAGCGAGGCATGATCACCACCAAATCAAAAAATTGCATTTTAATCATCTCTAGTGCATTTTCTGTCGTAGAAGCGATAGTAAATCGAGGTAAATTTCCCAGCGCAATTCCTCCATCGCGACTAGAAAGAACATAAGTCATTAATCCACCATCCTCTTCCATGGTAAAGGCATCGTAATAACTTGAGACAATTAGAATGTCTTTTACTTTGTATGGCATTAATTTACGGTACAGCTTAAAATCTTGGTATTGACTCATCCCCTCTCTCCTGCTTTCTTGCTGCGTGCGTCTGATATTTGCTAGCGAAAATTAGCAAAAATTCGCTCATCTTTGCAATTACTATATGTTAGTATTTGCACTCTAACATCGACAATTTATTCAATTATTTTTTATCTCGATATCATTCATGAAGAAAAGAAAAAAAGTGGAGGTTTGTTAGTCATGAAAAAAGCAAAGGCAAAAGCTAGGCCTAAAACAAAAGCAAAACCTGTTGCAAAAAAAGTAACGAAGAAAGTCGCTGCAAAAAAAGTTGCTACAAAAGTTGCTAAAAAAGTTGCTCCGAAAATTGCTAAAAAGATCACAGCAAGTAAGAAGGTGATAAAAACAGCGGCAAAAAAGCACGTCTGCAAATGTGCTGAGGCCATCGACAAAAATCAACCAAAAATTGATCTAGAGCTAATCCTCAAGTGGATTAAAAAGCATGGAAAAGAGTCCTCTGCAGCAGTTCCAATTTTACAAGAGATCCAAGGCCAGTATGGATACCTTCCAAGAGAGGCCATGGATTTTGTGGTCGCAAAGACCAACATTAGCGCCAGTCAACTTTATGGTGTTGCCACCTTTTATGCACAGTTTAGGCTAAAGCCAGTGGGTCGCCACCTCATCCGTGTTTGCCATGGAACTGCTTGCCACGTTTCAGGGGCCGATCGCTTGAACACTTCAGTCCGTAACTATCTTAAGATTAAAGATAAAGAGGATACAACGATAGACAACGCTTACACCATGGAAGATGTTGCTTGCCTTGGTTGTTGTAGTTTGGCACCTGTGATGACCATCGGTGAAGAGGTTCATGGCAACTTAACCGGGCCTATGGCACAAAAAGCACTTAAGCGTCACGCAGAAGCAAATGGTGAAAAAATTTCAGAATAATCAGAGTAATAAGTATAATTAATAAAAACTTTTAATACTATATCGAACATGAGGCCCATTTATGAGTCAATTTGGACAAAACATTGAAGTCATTGTTGGTGAAGGAACGTGTGGGATCGCTGCAGGCTCAAAAGAAGTCATGACAGCTTTTCGAACCTTGCTTCCTAATGCCAAAATTAGAAGTGTTGGATGCAAAGGTATTTGCCACCAGGAGGTGGTTGCAGAGGTGATTGACCAAGAACAAGGCAAAAGTTTCTTTTATGGGAAACTTAATAAAAAAAATGTAAGTAATGTTGTTGATTTTCACCTTGGAAAAGCAGCACTTCCTAGCAATCTTCTGGTTAATTCTAGTGATGATCCTAACACCGATGCTGGGGCTTACTTAAAAAAACAAACACGCCTAGCGCTTCGAAATGTTGGTGAACTCGATCCTACATCTATTGAAGAGTATATTGCTCGTGGTGGCTATCAGGCCATTCGCAAAATTATCGAGCGTAACTTAAGTCAAGACGATGTGATTGCAGAGGTGAAAATCTCTGGAATCAGAGGTCGTGGCGGCGCTGGTTTTCCCACCGCAACCAAGTGGCAATTTGCGAGAAATGAGAAATCGGAAGTAAAATATTTAATCTGTAACGGCGATGAAGGAGATCCTGGTGCTTTTATGGATCGCTCGCTTCTTGAAGGTGACCCCCATAGTGTGCTAGAAGGAATGCTCATCGCAGCGTATGCGATTGGTGCCACCGACGGTTACGCTTACATTCGTGCAGAGTATCCTTTGGCCGTCAAAAATTTTGGCAAAGCGATCGAAGATGCCACCCATGCAAAATTTTTAGGAGACAACATCCTTGGCAGTAAATTCTCTTTTCACTTAAAAATCAAACAAGGCGCTGGCGCTTTCGTCTGTGGTGAAGAGACGGCACTTATCGCCTCTGTTGAGGGACAACGAGGCATGCCTCGCATTCGCCCGCCCTTTCCTGCAATTAGTGGTGCTTTTGGAAAACCAACCATCATTAATAACGTGGAAACGCTTTCAAACCTTCCATGGATCATCGTTAATGGTGGGGCCAAATACGCCGAGTATGGTACAGAAAAATCCAAAGGCACAAAAGTGTTTGCACTGGCAGGTGCCATCGCTCGTGGCGGCCTAGTAGAAATCCCTATGGGAATGACCATCGAACAAGTGATTTACGAAATTGGTGGTGGATCAAAAACCGGTCGCCCCATCAAAGCAGTTCAGCTAGGCGGCCCCTCTGGTGGCTGTATTCCGGCCTCTCTCTTTCATACTATCATTGACTATGATGCCATCAGTGCTACTGGGGCCATCATGGGTTCTGGTGGGATGATTGTAATGGACGACAAAACCTGTATGGTTGACCTTGCTCGCTACTTTCTAGAGTTCACGCAAGTTGAATCGTGTGGAAAGTGTACCTTTTGCCGAATCGGCTCTCTTCGCTTAAAAGAGTTGCTCACACGTATCTGTGCTGGTGAAGGGAAGATGGAAGATATTGACACACTCGAAAATCTAGCGAACCAAGTTAGATCCACCAGCCTTTGTGGCCTTGGCCAATCAGCACCCAACCCTGTGCTCACCACCATTCGTTATTTTAAAGACGAATATGTTGAACACATCAAGGATCATCGTTGCCGCGCCGGTGTTTGTAAAAAATTAATTACCCATAACATTTTACCAGAAAAGTGTATCGCTTGTGATCTTTGCAAAAAGGCCTGTCCAGTCACCGCCATTACCGGAACTATTCGCGAACGCGGATCGTACGCGATCAACCACACAACATGCATTAACTGTGGCATGTGCCTCGATTCGTGTCGAAGCAATGCCATTTTAGTGAAGTAGAGTAGATTGTTATGATGATTACGTATGAAGGAGTTTAATATGTATAGAGAAGCAAATAAAGAGACCAGTAATAACCCTAAGACCTCGGCGCTTTCAGCATCGCTGATTACGATCACCGTTAACGGTCAAGAGGTACAAGTTCCCAGTGACATCACCATCCTAGAAGCGGCAAGACGCCAAGGAATTACCATCCCTACCCTCTGTCACAACAGTCGCACCAAACCCTTTACCAGTTGTTTTCTTTGTGTAGTCGAAGTCGCCAACTCCAAAAGTGGTCTTGTGCCCTCCTGTAGTGCTAAGGTTGCACCAGGGATGGCAATCATCACTGATAGTGAAAAAATTCATAAAGCACGCAAGATGGCCTTAGACCTTATGTTGTCCGATCACGCTGGTGATTGCGTGGCCCCTTGTAGTTCAAGTTGTCCAGCACAGACCGATGTACAAGGGTACGTCGCCCACATTGCCAATGGCGATCCCGATGCTGCTGTTCGCTTGATTAAAACAAGGCTTGCACTTCCTGTTGTGTGTGGAACTGTTTGTCCTAACCCTTGTGAACACCAATGCCGTCGCGGTCTTGTAGAT
Organism: Oligoflexia bacterium; assembly: GCA_015231955.1. GTDB lineage: Bacteria > Bdellovibrionota > Bacteriovoracia > Bacteriovoracales > Bacteriovoracaceae > JADGAN01. The sequence continues at coordinate 53,333 of JADGAN010000002.1, forward strand.
GAACCAGTGGCCATTCGTGCACTTAAGCGTTTTGCAGCTGAACACGATTTAACCTCGGGTCCCTTTCTTCCAACCGTTGCCTCTGCCTCTGGAAAAAAAGTTGCCGTTGTGGGTGGAGGGCCTGCTGGCCTTGCCGCCGCCTACTATCTTCGCCAAGATGGCCACGAAGTGCACCTCTATGAAGCACTTCCAGAGCTTGGAGGAATGACCCGATATGGAATTCCTCGCTTTAGACTTCCATGGGATAAACTAGATGCTGAAATCAAGTCGATCACCGATTTAGGAGTACAAGTTCACACCAATAAAAGATTGGGTCGTGACTTTACTATTGCCGATTTAAAACATGAAGGCGCTGATGCTGTCGTGCTCGCTATCGGTGCTCACGGCTCAAAGTCGATGGGCGTAGAAAACGAGAAAGGCCCTGGCGTGATGGGCGGTGTAGATTTCTTACGTAAAGTTGTCTTAGGCGAGGCCGTTCACGCTGGAAAAAAAGTTGCCGTCATTGGTGGTGGTGATGTGGCCATGGATTGCGCGCGCGTTGCTCGCCGCCTTGGTGCTGAAGTCACCCTCCTTTATCGCCGTTCCCAAGAGGAGATGCCCGCACTCGAGCATGAGCAACACCAAACCCACGAAGAGGGAGTGGAGTTTCGTTTTTTAACAGCACCAACCGCCATCATTCGCGATAACGACGAGACCAAGCAAGCACGCGCGCTGCGAGTGGTGCGCATGGAATTAGGGGAACCCGACAGTTCCGGTCGTCGTCGTCCTGTGCAAGTCCCAGGGAGTGAAGAAGATCTTGCTTTTGATCTTATCATCAGTGCTATCGGACAAGATCCAGAGATCTCTTGTCTCGATAGCGAAGGCCCTGAGAGCAAGCCAGAAGTAAGCAAATGGAAAACCATTATCTATGATCCAAAAACGATGCGCACCTCGATTGAAGGCGTATTCACCGCTGGTGACTGCTCCTTTGGCCCTGACACCGCCGTTCGCGCTCTCGGAGAAGGTTTTACTGCTGCCAGAGCAATCTCTCTCTACTTCTCAGGAGCAGATATAAAATTCAACAGCGAGTATCGCATCTCCCGTGGCCGCGTAGAAGAGCTAAATAGTGACGACTTTGCTCCACGCTTTGCTGCTCAAAAACGCGCAGAGGAGATGGTTCACGAAGCAAAAAAACGCCTCGCTGCTGGTGGATATGCCCCCATTAGTTTGGCCTTCCCTGAAGCCAAGGCCACTGCAGAGGCCTCTCGTTGTATTGAGTGTGGTTGCCAAGCACGCTACAGCTGTGACCTTCGCAAATGGGCCACGGAGTATGCTGCCGATGAAAAAGTGTTCAAAGGGGATAAACGCCACTACGATGTTGATAAGCGCCACCCACTCATTCGTTTTGAAAACGATAAGTGTATCACTTGTGGTAACTGCGTTCGCCTTTGCCGTGAAGTTCGCGAAGTTTCTGCGCTCACTTTTGTCAATCGCGGATTTAAAACTCACATCGCTCCAAACTTTGAGGATGCTCTCCAAAAAACCGATTGTGACTCTTGTGGCATGTGTATCGATGTTTGTCCAACAGGGACGATCAACAGTAACACGGGAAAAGAGGAAGGCCCTTGGGCCGATGCTGATGAAACCATCACTACTTGCACTTCATGCGGTCGTGGCTGTGCCCTAGTGGTGCAATCGATCGAAGGACGTATTCGTAAAGTTTCCAGTCTTGATGGTGATCCGGTCAACAACGCTTGCATCTGTGCCGAAGGTCGTTTTGCTTATCAGCTTCTTGGTAAACATCACAAACCCATCTCTCCGAAAGAGTTACAAAAACGCATTAAAGAGGCACGCACTCTGCTGGAGAAAGAGGCCAAAAAGAAAAAACTTGCGGTGATTGTGTCCCCATGGCTTTCGCTTGAAGATTTAATGGCAGCAAAAGAACTTGCAGATAGCTACAATGGAACGTTCTATTACCTTACCACGAAAGAAAAGAGTACTGCGAACAAGAGTTTTCCACACGCTAAACTAAGTGGTGAGGCCAATGTTGCTTTCCTTAAAGCACTAAAAGCAAAAGCACTTGAAAGCAGCAAAGTTGCCCAAACTATTTCCAAGCAACTCATCGTCTCTATTGGCGCTTACTTACCACAAAATCTCGGTGCTGCTGCAAACGTGATCGCATTCACCAATTTTGCTATCTCGGCCAATAAAGCACTAAAAGCAAAAGTATCGTTCCCTTTTGCAGACCAACTTGAAAGTAAAGGAAGCTATCTTACTACCGATGATAGGATTGCATTTCTCAATACAAAAGTTCCCGCAAATGAACTAAGTGTTGCCTGCCTTGTAAGCAACATCTGTGAACTGCCAGAACTCTCTAATATTGAATCGATTCGTGCAAAAATTGCGACCATGCATCCTGAACTCAAAGCGATTGCAAGCGAAGAAGAGCACAAGCAAAGATTGCAACCTTGTGGTTTCAAAACCCAAGTTGCAAAAGTTGCCGCCGATGCTCGTGAAGTGGCCTTTGCCGCTCACTACCAGCAACTCTTTGTGGCCGCAAATAAGCAACTCTCCTAAATTGGTCATCCATTTTTTTTCCTGTTAACACGCTCAAGTTGTAAACTAACAATTGTTGTAAGCTCATTTAAATACTCAAAGCGCTTATCTAAATCCATATTCTCTACGGCCGGATCATAAGCAATGCCTAGACAATCATGCAATGTTTGAATCAATTGTTGTTCTGACATCCGTGCTCTTCTCACCTTAATCGCATTTTTCACTCGGTGTACCACAATCTCTTGATCAAAGGGTTTATTTAAAAAATCGAGAGCACCAATCCTTAGTGCATTCAACATATTTTCCTTATCATTAAAAGCAGTGATATAAATAATAGGTAAATCATGATCAAATTTCCTGACCTCTTCGCCTAAAGTGATCCCATCCATCCGCGGCATCTTGATATCTGTAACCAGAACCCAAATATCTTCTCTTCGTAAAATCTCCAAGGCATCTTCACCATCGTTTGCCTTGAGAATATTTACGTTTAGTGAACGAAGATAATACTCCAATACATCTTGAATCTCCTCTTCATCATCAACGATTAAAATAGATGGTTTCATTAAAACCTCTTTTTTTGTCATATACCATACGCTCCAATATTTTTGTTAATAGATTTTATTAATTATATCCCATTTCTTGTTTTTGTGAGTACAATATTAATATAGTTTTAAGATCAAGTTATAAGAAAAGGAAACTGCTCCTATGAAAACTGATTGGCACCAAGACTTACCCTTTGCAATCACTGTCTGTGATTTAAATGGCATCATCATTTATATGAATGAGATGTCGATCACCACTTTCGAAAAGTACGGTGGTAAAAAATTAATAGGAACAGATCTGGCCCATTGCCATCCAGAACCCTCAAAAAGCAAATTAAAAGAGCTACTTAAAAGCGGCAAAAAAAATGTTTACACTATTGAAAAAAATGGCATTCGTAAAATGATCTATCAATCGCCATGGTATAAAGATGGTGTTTTTAGCGGGCTCATTGAGATCTCCTTGCCACTGCCTGCGGCCGAAGAGATGCCTCACTTCGTTCGAAATTAATATAGCGATTCAATCAACTCTTTATATTTTGCATACACCTGTTGACGACGAACCTTAAGTGTAGGAGTCATTAATCCACTCTCAATTGACCAATCATCATTCACTAAAGCAAATTTTCGCGGATACTCATAATGTTTTACCATCTCTTTGAGATGATCCAACTCCTTTTGAAATAGATCTTTTACTCGCAAGTCTTGAAGTAGCGCCTCCCCTTTTTTTGAAATCCCATGCTCACTTGCCCACTTTTCAAGCCCTACCATTTCAGGAACAAGCAAAACGATATTATACTCTTTGTTGGTACCATACACAAAACTGTTACTGATCAAAGGATGGAGTTTTAATTGATCCTCCATTACATTGGGGACAACATATTTTCCATTTTCTAACTTGTACTGCTCTTTAATTCTTCCCGTGATATACAAAAAGCCATCTTGATCAAATCGACCAAGATCACCCGTGCGAAAACCACCATCCTCTGTCATCACCGCCTTAGTCTCTAAAGGACGATTATAGTACCCCTTCATCACATTGGGCCCATAGACGATAACTTCTCCATCCTCACAACTTTGCACACTCTCTCCTAAAACACTATAATCGATCTCCACTCTCACTCGAGCATACTCGTTACTCGCTACTTTCCCTACACTTCCAAAGCGCCGCTCTCGAATGTTGTTGCTAGTAATAAGCGGACTCGTTTCACTAAGACCATAGGCCTCTAATACAGTGATCCCTAACGTATCCACAAATTTTCCAATTTTAGGGTTTAATGCTGAAGCACCACTGACTGCAAATTGCAGACGGCCTCCAAACTTTCTTAATATCGCTTTAAATAACGTTTTCTCTGCAATTCGCAAAAGCAGCAAATCTTTCAGCGGAATATCTTCTCCATCGCGGATTCTCTCGCCAATATCAATGGCCTTATAGAAAAATTTACGAACTGGCGACGGTGCTGCATCCATCTTCGCCCTAATCCCATCATAAATTCTATTGTAGAGACGAGGTACCGCAAACAAGATAGTTGGTCTTATCTCTGCAATATTATCAACGATGGTATTGGCCCCCTCTGCGATTCCCGCAGAAAAACCCAAACAAAGCAGAGCATGTACCTCTGCCGTCTGCCCAAAAACGTGCGCCCAAGGCAAAATCGAAAGCGAGCGATCCTTGGGCCCAAAATCGATCAGATCAGTAATCACAAAAAGATTTGCTAAAATATTTCCATGGGAAAGCTCCACCCCTTTGGGTTTCCCTGTTGTTCCAGAGGTATAAATCAACCCCATAGTGTCCGTGGAAGAAGGGTAGAGGGGCTCAACAAATTTTTCTGCCCCTTTGTTCAAAAGCTGCTTAAAGGTCAAAACTTTTTTATTGTTTACATAGTGCTCTTCATTTACAAGTACAACATGCTTTAAAGTTGCAATTTTTCCAACTAGAGTAATCACTTCATCATAAATTTTTTCATTATGAACAAAGACCACTTTACAAGTCGAATCCTCTATAATGAAATGCCAATCCTCAATGGTCTGATTCTCATACATCGATACAAAGTGGGCCTTCCTACCAAAAGTAGCATAACAACAGACGCTCCATTCTACGCTATTGCGCGAGATGATTCCCACTTTATCTTCTGGCTCAACACCAAGCCCTGTAAGCGCCGAACGCATCTGATCTACCATTGTTTTGTATTGTCCAAACGTTATCCAGTGATATTTGCCATCGCTTTCCTTCCTCCCATACATTTCCATTTCGTGATGTTTTTTACAAGAATACTCTTGCATCTCAACTAAGCTTTTAAAGATGTGCTTCACTCTTCAATCCTTCTGTTGCTGGTTTTTTTGTTAGATTGCTCTATTTTTTCTTCAACCGTTTCAAGGTAGGACGCTCCTTCGCACCTTTCTGCTTAAGCATCTCTTCAATCCCTAAATACCCCACACTAATAGCAACATCAATGGGATAAATTCCAGCAACAGCATAATTAGGATTCGCTTTATAATCAAGAAGCAATTTGACTAGGGTTACTTGATTTCTCGTCACTGCTAAAAACAAAGGAGTTATTCCATTGCTCATCTTTGTCTCTACACTAGCGCCTCTTTTTAACAATAGCTCTGCGATAGCGAAATTATCGTTATAAACCGCCAGCATCAGCGGACCTCCCATAGAGTTAGTCTGTACATTAACATTTGCTTTTGAGGCAAGCTTACTTACCAATTGAAAGTCGTTTGCAATCACTGCATTTTCCAGTGGTGTTGGCGCTTTCATTTGACTAAAATCGATATTCGTCTGCCCTATCTTTGCACTACCATCAGCTCTAACGAAAGTAATGAGCGGAAGAAATAACATCATTACAAGCATCACTTTCTCTAATATTGCCTTCATTTTCATTTACTCTTCTCTCCTGTATTCATTTATTCCTTCTTACTTCATCATCTTTTATTTTAACTTAACTTTTTTATTGGCAGTAGATAGGCCATGTCTATCATAAATGCCTTATTGTCTACTTCTTTAGTCGGAAATGTTGATCACGTGAACATACTTAGCATTGTGATTTCAATGCATTAGATTTTTTACAAGCAGAACGTTCTCCACGCGGTTAAGTATTTTAAGTTGCTAGTTAATATACTATTCCCTTTCACAATCCTTTAAGTTATAGCTCTAAATGTAGATGACGAAGACTTGAACACGGTTAAAAGCATCCCTAACTTTAGCATCTAAAACTTTTCCATCCTCCATGAAGAGTTTTTCCCTCCCCCCCCCCCCGTATTAGAATGTGTTCAAGATAAAGGGATGCTTTTTTTTGCCTTCTTTTCCCTTTTTTCCAGCTTTATTGTAACGTTAAACTTATGAAAGGAAATTTTCACCATACCCCCAAAGTCACAACCGATGCAGTAGTCCTCCATGGACAGGGCAAGGAGATGAAGCTTCTCGTTGTCGAGAGAAAAAATCCTCCCTTTGCATCTCACCTTGCACTCCCAGGCGGTTTTATCGATGCCCATGAACCTCCTATTATTGCCGCCACTCGTGAGCTCTATGAAGAGACTACCTTAAAACTACTCCCAAACGAGGCCATTCCTCTGCGTGCAAGAGGCGTGAAAGGCCGCGATCCTCGTGGGCCGACTATCACCCTGCCTTTTCTTTTTCAACTAAGTAGCAATCATCCTCCTCCTGCTGTAAAAGGGCGTGACGATGCTAAACGTGCACTATGGATTCCTCTACAGCAATTAACTCAAGAGTTGGCGTTTGACCATGGGGCCATCCTCTGTGAGGCCCAGGCCCTCTATTGGAAACTCTTTCCCTCGGAAGCAACCCTTCATTACGATCTTTGTGGGCAAACAATCTTTGCACCCACCCAAGAATGGTACCAATCATCAGAAGAGATCATCTTCTATGGGGGAAGTTTTCGCCCGTGGCACCTTGGCCATATGGCATGTATTCACGCCATACCCAGCTGTAAGCAACATCGTATTGTAGTGATCCCTGATAAAAATCCCTTTAAAGAAAAAAATGGGCACGCTCTAAGTGAACACCACTGTGCTTGGGCCTTTTACTTAAAGCTTCGTCACGAATTGCAAGATACGGCCTGTGCTATTTATCCCGGTTTTCTATCCAAGGAGAGCAATAATCCTACAAGTAGCTGGTTAAAGCATATTCGCCAAAACTACTCTTTGCTTCTAGGAGATGACTCCTTTGTTTCGCTGGCAAAATGGGTCGATGTTCACGCCTTTATCGCTCCTCCAACATTGCTCCAAAATATCTATGTGGTGCCACGTGAAGCGACAAAAGACACTATTGATGAGAGCACTCGCTGGATTCACTCTCTAAATCCCCATGTTAAAGTTACACTATTAGAACACCATCCTTATAGGCACCTCTCCTCTACAAAAATCAGAAATCATCTGCAATAATAAAATAACAAATACCCCTAACAGAGGAAAATTGCCCATGCCTAATATTTTTGAATTAGTCATGAAAAAACAAGAGTATTTCATCTTTTTAATTATCTCTATTGCAACTTCAGTCTATTTTTTTTTGAAGATAGCTCGCTCATTAACACACGATCTCTATGAGCGTTTTTATTCCAAGTCCAATAAATACGACATTGACGAAAAAAATTTCCAACAAATGGTCGAGAATGCCAAAAGTTCAGTACGCTCCACTTGCGCCTCCAGGGCATCTGATCAACAAGAGATCCAAGGAGAACATCAAGAATCACAATTGATCAAAGACCTCAAATGGGGCCAGGGTAAACTTATAGAGGAACTAAAAATGAATGTTCTCTCTATGCTAAAAATAGCTCCTTCCAAAGCAGCAGAAGTGATCGATGCACGCGATTTCAACTCCATTATCAGCAAAAGTGTTAGCGATCCTCTCTTCATTCAACTAGAAAAGCAAAATGGTTTAGAGCAACTAAATCCCATACTCCTAGGAGTTAGCGCGCTCACCCTGCTGATTCACGAATCTGTCAATGCTGCAAAGGCTTCCGCACCTTTGCTTGAAAACTTAGCACAAAGTTGGCAACAACCTGTAAGTGAAGTTCTACTGGGCCTTTCCATTATCATTAAACTCTACCAAGGACACTCTCCCAAAGATATTGCTACTCAAGTAATCTCTGCTCTCATCGAACAAAAAAATCTTCCACGAGAAAAAAACCTTCCCACCACTGCTTCTGCGATTGCACTACTACTACTAAAAAAGGAACTCTCCTCACCCAGTAAATGTGCACTAATCACTAAATTACACAACTGCTGTAACACCATCCAAACACTCGCACTCTCCCGTAGAAACAAAAAGGAGAAGTGGCCCTCTTGGCCCGATCTCATCCACTCCTATAAAATACTCGATGAAGTACCTGGTGCTCCTTTGGAAAAGGTGAAGAAAAAATATAATCAGATGGTGATGCGCTACCACCCCGATCGCCTTGCCAGCGAGGCCAAGGCAGAAGAGATGTCACGACTAAATCAAAAATTGATTGATATTAATAATGCTTATGCAATTGTTGGCAAGTTTGAAGAAAAGCGAACAGTGGTGCAAAAATTTCTATTACAGCTGTAGTTGTTGTAAGAATTTTTCTGCATCTATAGCGGCCATACAGCCAGATCCCGCAGAGGTAATCGCCTGGCGATAGTGAGAATCTTGAACATCCCCACAGGCAAAGACACCCTCAATGTTGGTTTTACTTCCATGATTGGTTATAATAAAACCGTTTTCATCAAGAGTTAATTGCCCACCTAAGAAGGCCGTATTAGGAGTATGCCCAATCGCTACAAACAGCCCATCAGTTGCACGCTCCTCCAGCGCCCCTCCACTTACCACGTTTTTCAAGGTAATCGCGTTCACACCCTGTTCATCAGCGTGAATTTTAGTGACAGCACTATTCCAGATAAATTCGATTTTAGGATTCTTTCGCGCATGCTCTTGCATGATTTTACTTGCACGCAGTTGATCCCGACGATGAACTAAGTAAACCTTTTTGGCAAATTTTGTAATGAACATAGAATCTTCAAGTGCGGTATCTCCGCCACCTACGACGTGCACAATTTTATCACGGTAGAAAAACCCATCGCACGTAGCACAAGTACTAACACCTCTGCCAATCAAGGCCCGCTCTTCAGGAAGCCCTAGAAGGCGCGCACTCGCTCCGCTTGCAACCACCAAAGTGTGTGTCTCATACTTTTTTCCAGCATCACTCTCCAGGCAAAAAGGGCGCTTTCCGAGGTCGCACTTTACAATCGACTCTTGAACAAAGGTTGTTCCAAAATGTGCCGCCTGTTGTTTCATGCGATCCATAAGCTCCGGGCCCATGATCCCCTCTGGAAAGCCTGGAAAATTTTCTACCATCGTGGTCATCGTGAGCTGTCCCCCTGGTTGCCCACCCTCAAATACAACCGGAGCTAACCCGGCGCGTGCAGCATATAAAGCGGCAGTATAACCCGAAGGTCCCGTTCCTATGATAATAATCTTTGCCACACTCATCGCTTAGACTCCCCTGGTGATTTACTGGATCCGCCCCCTTTGGGATGCACACCAAGAGTGGCCAGCATCTCCTCCCTCAGGGACTTCTCCTGCTTCTTCTTCATCACAATCGCCTCTGGGCGATCATCTTTTTCCGGGTGCATTTCATAATAAGCATCGACAGAGATCAGCTCATTAGGTTTTGCTGCTTCTCTGGTGGTCTTAAACGACTCACCCGTCATCGTGCACTCATAAGTGTGAAACTGTTTCATCCTCTTTTTTGACATTGGAAAGCTCCTATGGGGGCCACTTCTTGCTTGGCCAGAATTTTTCATGCTTAGTGGTATTATAAAAAGTGGGCTTAGTCAGGCCAAACTTTCATTTAAGGCCCTAAGAGTCTATTAGTTCAAAGGAGTTTGCTTATGAGTAGAAAAGGCAGAGAAGGCCTACTTACAATCTTATCCCTCTTTTTTGCTATAAGCTCTGCCTTTGCCGTATCGGAAGGACGTATTCTTGATCACTCCCAAAGTCACACAACCTTTATTATCAATCATGGAAGTAACGATAATATTCTAGTCCATGATGAGGCCGATTTTTACCTTGGAACCAAACAAAAACATCTGCGCAAACTTGGCCGGGCCAAGGTCACAAAAATTTTTCCCACGTACTCTACCTGGATGCTTAAGCAACCAGACCTTATCAGTAAGGATTTGATCACCAAGGGTGCCCTCGTGCTCTTTTTCTCTTATCACCGCTACGATCCCCACTATTTTAAAAAGGAGTACATTCCCGCAAACAAAATAGTGCTCCCTTATCACAGTAATTATCAAATGGCCGAGTTATACGATAGAAATGGAAATGATCAACCTAACAAGCTTGTTAAAAACCCTGAACGCCATCCCGCCTCTGCTGCTTTGAACCTGGTTTCGAAAAAGATCTTGGCCACCGTACCGGCCACTGGACTAGCAAAATGGGAAGAAAAGAGCATTATCGAAATTGATGAGAATGATCAATGGGGAACTCGAGGCAGCGACGTTATTGTCAACGAACTTTTTCCTGTACCCGACAATTCAGAAAAACAAAAACATTTTCGATTTAAACGAATCCAGAGTAAAATTGATAATCATGTAGAGAATGCAAACCATAACGAAGGTAATAGATAATGGCATGGGTATTGGTTTTAGCTTTGACGGCCCTCACCTATAGTAATCAACTATTTGCGCTGGCAATTGATGAAAAACTCCCACTGCGAATCCTCAAAGTTTCTGATAGCCAACACACCTTGCTTATCAACAGAGGCGTAGAAGATGGATTAGTCGTCGGTGATCACGCTCGCTTTTTTCTCACCACGGGCGTTGTCGCCAGAGGGGTAGCAATCAAAACATCTCCCACCCGCTCAGTTTGGTCTATCTATAAAGTTGTTTCTTCTGATGATCTCACCGTCAACAAAGTGATGAATTTAAAAATCACTCCTCCGGTAAAGCTCTCAAACGATCCCACTAAGATGCTCGCACGCAGTGAAGTCACTGATGAGACACCCTCCAATATCGTACTTGCTGAGGGGGCCGAAGATTTGGAAAGTAACAAACTGAGTGACGAAGAAAAAAAAGATTTAAAGGCGCTCTCGCAACACTTGGCGGATATCACTCCTTATATCTCCACTAAGACTCTAGAGTTTTGGAGTCTCTTTCATATCACCGCCTTTGCTACCACAAACTCTCCAGGGCCCTATCCAGGCAGTAACGGCAGTGAAAAAAATATCGACATCACCTTTGGTCTTGAAAAATATTTTCAAAATCAAAAAAGCTGGATCCATCGTATCTCCCTTTCACCTTTTGTCCACTTTACCAAGCAAGATGCAAGCAGTGTTCAAGGTCACACCATGGGAAGCTCCACCTTTGGAGGCGGCCTTGCTAGCTACTGGCACCTCTTGGCCTCTCCTTTGTCCATTGGAAAAGTCATCCTCTTTCTAGGACCTAGCTTTGCTCTGGGAAATGCCAGTGACTCCAGTCAGCTCTACTACTACCTTAATACCAATGCCAACAAGAGCAACAACGTTAGTGGTTCTTTTACCGCATTCACCTTTGGAGTCGGATTAAAATACTATTTTGGCCACAACTTTGGCATACGCACACTCGTTGACTACTATCAACGTGCAGAGGCCTATGTGGTTGATGGTCTACAAGATCGCTATACAAAAGTTGTAAAAGGACCACGCTTTCTTATCGGAATTGGTTACCGCTGGTAACTTAAAATTTCACCTTAGGTGCCGCTTGCACATCATTAAGATTTTCAACTTCAAATTGTGGTTTTTTGTTATGGTGTAAGAAGACGGAGTTATACCACGATGTTGGAGGCACGGTGATTAAGTTATTAAACTCCTTTACCGACTCAATGTAGCGATTTCTTGCAACTGTAATGCGATTCTCCGTTCCCTCCAATTGATTGGCAAGGTCCAAGAAATTTTGATTGGCCTTTAATTGTGGATAATTTTCAGAGACTACCATGAGTCGCGCTAATGCCCCACCAAGAGTCGATTGTGCTTTGGTAAACTCCGCCATCTTTTCCGGTGTCAATTGGTCCAAATTCACATTCATACTGGTGGCCTTGGCCCTTGCTTCTATCACTTGTGTGAGTGTCTCTTTCTCATGAGAGGCGTAGCCTTTGACCACCTCCACTAAATTAGGAACCAAATCTGCTCTTCGCTTATATTGATTTTGCACCTCTGCCCACTTGGCCTCAACATCGTTCAAGGCAGTCGGAATACTTTGCATTCCACAACTAGAAAGTAAAATAAGCATGGAGAGCATCGGTAGTAACACCATTAATCTAACTCTCTTTGATCTTAAACTTAAACTTAAACTCATAAAAACTCCTTCAATTATAAAAGATGATCATGTTATAGTTCATCTTACAAAAGATTTCATCACAATAATTTTACGACTTAAATTAACGAGGTGTTCATGTCTTTCTTAAACGACTATCCGGCCTTTGCAGGCTTTCTTAAATTTGCAATTCTTGCCACTCTTGGTGAAATTATCGCCCGCCTGGTCACCACTGGCCGTCTCACTCTTCGCGGTATCCACCTTGGCGAACGCGCTCTTGCTTGGGGTTTTATTGGTTATGTCTTAAGCTTTGTCATTCCTATCTATAGTGCCGGCATTGACAAGCTGGCCGCTCTTGATCGCCTCATCCTACTTCCCATGGCACCCGAACTCTCACTTGCCTTTTGGAAATCTTTTTGGATAAACGCCCTCTTTGGTTTACCGCTGATGATTTTTCATCGTGTAACCGACACCTTTATCGACAATCGCGCCTTCCTGCGCTTGGGCGGCTGGCCCTTTTCACAAACTCTGATCGCTGTCGACTGGAAAAATATTTGCCGTAAAGTGGCTCCCACACTCGTCTGGTTTTGGCTTCCGGCGCACACTATCACCTTCATGCTCTCTCCAGAGTACCGTGTATTCATGGCAGCACTACTATCTATTTGCCTGGGAATGATTCTTGCGCTAATGAAACCTCGTAGTAACTAAACAAAGCAAACAAAGCAAACAATGCAAACAATGCAAACAAAGCAAACAAAAGGATCTCTCCATTATGATTATGCAAGAGCAAACAAGATTAACTCAATTTAGCCCAGGCGCAGGTTGCGGTTGTAAAATCTCGCCCCAAGATCTGCAACAAATTTTAAGCAGCGAACATAAAAGTTTTCTTACCTCCAAGCTACTTGTCGGTCACGACACCTGCGACGATGCGGCAGTTTATCTTCTTGATGATGAAAATGCTCTGGTCAGCACTACCGATTTTTTCACTCCCATTGTGGATGACCCTTACGATTTTGGCCGTATTGCTGCCACCAATGCCATTAGCGACGTCTATGCTATGGGAGGAAAACCCATCCTGGCGCTCGCTGTTTTGGGATGGCCACTAGAAAAGCTCAAGGCCTCCATTGCAAAAACTGTTATTGATGGTGCTCGTGAAGTGTGCCGAAATGCCGAAATCCCTCTAGCAGGCGGGCATAGCATCGACATCTCTGATCCCATTTTCGGTCTTATGGTGAACGGTATTGTCAAAAAACAGCACCTCAAACAAAACTCCACCGCCACACCCAATTGCAAACTCTTTTTGACCAAACCTCTTGGCATTGGGCTCATCTCTACCGCACAAAAACGCAATCTAGCATCAGCACAAGATGTGCAACTCATCGTTGAGCTCATGACCACACTCAATCGCCCTGGAGAACTCTTTGCTAAATTACCCCAAGTGGTAGCGATGACCGATGTGACAGGGTTTGGATTTTTAGGACACTTGCTAGAGATGTGCAGTGGTAGTAACGTCGCTGCCACCATCGATTTTGCGCATGTTCCTCGCATTCCTGGCATTGAAAAATATTTATCCCAAAAGACAGTACCAGGTGGTACCTATCGCAATTTTAAAAGCTATGGTGATAAAATTCTCTTTGATACCCAAGATGAATCCACTCTTGAGACCATGAAGCATCTCCTTTGTGATCCCCAAACCAGCGGAGGCCTACTCCTCGCTGTCACCGATGAGGCAAGCAGTATCGCCCACTTTCTAGACACTGCCGCCTCGCTTGGTCTTGCTCTCCAAGAGTTTGGTCACACCATGAGCAAAGACCCAAACTCTAAACACTATATCCATGTTGCCTGACAATCAACTTTTGTTCAAAGTTCTTTTAAAGGGGCGTAGGAGAGACGGTGAATAGGAGAAGCGCCTAATTGCCTCAAAGCAAGCTTATGTTCTTTGGTTGGATAGCCAACGTGTTTGCTAAACGCATAGGCACCATTTGCATATAAGCTATCCATCTTTTGCATCAAGAGGTCGCGATACTCTTTAGCGATAATAGAGGCCAATCCAATGATAAGCGATTTGAGATCACCTTTGACGATGGGGATTTGCTTAAGACAAGGGTGATGCCACTTCAGTGGTTTGTTGCCATCGATAAGCAGAGTGCCTTTCGTGAAGGGGCCCAAAGAGTGCAAACAAGTTTTAAGCGAGTTTTCCATGGCAAGCAAAGAGGCGTTAAGGATATTGATTTTATCGATCTCTTGAGATCCAACCTCAGCAATAGCAAAAGAAATGCTTTCATCATCTAGTTTATAAGGCGTATCTGGGCGAAGCACTGAAATATCAATCTCTAGTTGCCGTAAAAGCTGCAAACGCTTTTTAGAAGTAAGCCCTTTGGAATCGGTAATGCCAAACTGCTGAAGCTTTTGGAGAAAAGGGTGGTGGCCTTGGTTGCCGATTACTAGTGTGGCACTAACAACGGGGCCTGCAAGACAACCTCGTCCTACTTCATCGGTACCCGCTACAAAATCTGTATTTGCAAAATACTCTAGGTCAAACATGGTTATCTCATTTTGGTCATTAGAAAATCGGTAAATAAGATGATGGTACAAAGAGTGGTGTAAGCGATGACAATCAGAGGAAGACGATTTGCCATTTTAGTCGTTGGTCGATACATAAAGCGTACAATGAGCAGCGATACCACTGCGAGAGAACCCATCGAGAGAAAAATGGTTATTGGGGCCAAGTTTAGGCCAGCACCAAGACGAAAGAGTGAGAAGAGCTGAACAGCAAAGAAAAAGATGATAAAAGCGGCCGCCATGTCTGCTCCCAAAACACGTGAATAGGTGTGAAAGGGGAGCGCCTCATCGGCAGGTGCACGTATTTTACGAGCAATCTCCCAGGCCCATAGGGGAGCCGCCCACCAAACTGCCAAGGCAAAATGCTCAGAGGTAAGCAGTGGAACTTTATAAGGTGCCTTTGCCAAGGCGATCAGGTAAAAGTTCCACAGAAGCACTACCGGTGCATGGGTAAGAAAAGTGTAAATACGATTGTTGGCCATAAAATGAGGAATAAAAAACCATTTTCCCATGGCAAAAGCGAAAAGGAACAGCACTAGAAATGGAAAGAAGGCCGCTTTTAGCTTTAAGTTTATCAAAAAGAGTAGAACTGAAATTGTTGCAATAAGAGTGTTTAAATTTTTTGTGGTAATTTTGCCCGATGGTAGAGGTTTCTCAGGAAAAAATCTGCGATCACTCTCGTAGTGTTTGATGTCTTCAAAAAGTCGAATAAAAAGGATGGTAAGCATGATCGTCACTGCGCCAGGAAAAATCATAGCAGGAATAATCAACTTTAAAGGGGTGGATAACTCTCCATGCCTTACTTGAAGCATAAGGAAGATTCCTACAGATAGAAAAATAGAATATGCTACTGCCCTTATCGGGAAAACGGATATCAAATGACCTAAAATCCTCTTCATTGCACCTATACCTCACTCTCGGAAGACTCTTCTTTCCAGATAGGAACTCGCTTCTTAACCTCATCAATAATATATTGGCAACCAGCAAAGGCCTCCCCTCTATGCTCAGCAGTTGCGACAATCCAAACTGCCATCTCTCCAACAATAAGATCACCAATCCGGTGGATGCAAAAGGCATCTAGTAACGGAAATTTACTTTTTGCTTCGTTAATGATCTTTCGCCCTTCTAATTCCGCCATTTCTACATAGCAATGATAACGAATACCACGGACAATTTTATTGTCGTTTTTTATCCGTACAATTCCGGCAAAGGTAACCGCACCGCCAGCATGGATCTTGTCAATGAGCTGGAAGATTTGAGCTGGAATGTCCTCTATCTTCTCTTTAGAAATACAAAATTGTTTTTCTAACATCTTTTTCAACCTCCCGATACTGGTGGAATAAAAACAACGATATCGCCATCTTTTAGTTGCTTATCCATTGTTTGGTATTCACAATTAATCGCCACTTGTAGCGCCTCTAATCCAAAACTAAAAGTGTAACGACTAGATAACTCCTGGTAGAGTTCCTGAGGTGTGCTTGCCGCAGTTTCCAGGATTTCAAAATCTTTACCAGTATCACTACAAAAATTGGCAAAATAGTTAATTTTAATTTTCATCATCTCACCTCACCTGTTCCTTTTCTGAAGGGGTGTTGACATTGGAAATTATTTTTTCTTCAGTGGGTATTACCCGTTTTACTAACCCTAAACTATCAAGTCGACTCAATATTTTTCTAGGGCATTTATTTCCATCGCGCTCAATAAAATCATTTACCACTTTAAAATAATGATGAGAGTAGATCGCACATAGTGGCTCACACCACTTTTTCTCTCGATTATAAAAAGATGTGGCCATTTTCGTATCATCATACTCTTTCATAAGTAGATCAACATTTTCTTGATTCATATACGGAAGATCAATGGCCAAAACAATAATGCCCCCATTAGAAACAGGCATCTTTTTCTTTGCACTTAAAATTCCTTTGAGTGGCCCCTCTACTTTTTCCCATTGGGGGTTATCATCATCGTCGAGCAAAAGATTTTTGCCAGCAAATTTATCCTCATGTGCTTGCTCTTTACGGCAAGAAATAAAGATATTTTCATTGTTAATTCCCACACTACTCAAGAGATCACAACAAACTTGTAATTGTGTTTTTGCTTGACCGTGATAGGCGATTTGTGTTTTGTCCTCTCCCATCCGCGAGCTCTTTCCTCCTGCTAACACCAGCCCCATCAATTTATCCCGACACCAATGGTAATCGCGCTTTCCTCCACTTTTTTCTAAGAGGCGTACCTCTTTAATGACAATATCCGAGGAGTAGGCTTTACACATATCATAGATAGTAAGTGCTGCAACCGAGGCCCCAGTCAGTGCCTCCATCTCTACACCGGTTTTAGCACTGCTTTTACTCTCACACTCAATAACCACATGGCCATCGCGATTTAAATCGATATTAAAACGGCAACTCTCAATGGGAATTTGATGGCAAAAAGGGATAAGTTCATAATTCTTTTTAACCGCCATGGTGCCCGCAATAATTGCCGTTTGAAAAACTGGACCTTTGGGTGTGTAAAGCTCCGCTGTTGTTGCTGCGCTATGCTCATTGCTTTTGCTGGCAAGCGCTTCAATGATGGCATCAGGCAAGTATACTATACTTCGAGCACGTGCCACTCGAGTAGTTATGTGTTTGCTACTGACATCAACCATCTTGGGTACAATTTGTTCCGCTTTTTTTTCTAAATGAGTAAATTCCATCATTATCCTTTAACCTCCAATCTCATCCATACGATTACTAGAACTTCTCCGGCCAGCGTGCCTGCGCTGCTCTTTAATCTCCATCACCATGGGATACATCATACAAATTTCACTTTCACTGGCCCCGGCCAAATTAATCCCTTGAATATCCATCAAGCATGTTCGTAAATTTCCATATTGGTCGAGTCGTAGTCGTGTGCAGTGATTACAAAAAGCACAACTCTCTGGTGTGATAAATCCGATTTTGGCCCCCTCTTTAGTGATCAGATAATAGGCAGTAGACGAGGGAACTCTCTCTTCACTAATAACATCATACGACTGATAAATACGCTCCTCTACTTCTTTTGCGGGAATGTAGTATTGATTAAACTCCTCTAGGGCCTTGCCAATTCTAATCAACTCTAAAAATCGTACCTCAACTCCATGCTCTCTTGAAAAATCCATAAAGCCGGGTAGCTCATCATCATTCACCCCTCGCAGTAGGACACAGTTGATCCTCACTTTAAAACCAAGAGCAATCGCCTCCTCAATATTAGAACGTACCAGTTTAAATTGTTCACATCCCTCTTTCCCTCTACTAATCTCCCTAAAGCGATCCTCGCGTAAGCTATCGAGACTAAAATTAATATAATTACAATGATAATTTTTTAATTCCGAAAGCAGCTTTGGTGTAAATAATCCGTTTGTCGTAATCGCCAATTTTCGAAGCGGTAATGCATTTAAGGCCTCAACAATGCTCAATAAATCTTTTCTTAAAGTAGGTTCACCTCCAGTAATCCTAATTTCATCAATTCCCCAAAACTTCACTAAACTCTGGCAAATATTTACAATCTCAAACGCCTCCAGGATCCGTCCCTTAGAGGAATTACTCTTGGCCCGTCCTCCCCTACAATAAAGACAGGAGAACTGGCATTGGTCGGTAATGGAAAGTCGTAATTTATTTGTTTTCATCTTTTTTTTTATTTTTTTTAACGGTTCACCCACTGGTAATAGGGAACCCATAATTTTTCATCCCCAGGAGATAGCTCTTTAGATTTAAGCAAGCTCTCCCAGGAGATCTCCACAAAACCATCTGTGCCTCTTAATGCCAGTTCATCCCCTGAATTGCGAGGGTAACAAGGCGTGGCAATAAAATATCCTTTTCGCTCACAAGCTAACTTAACTGGAATAAAATGGCAAAACTCTTCTTGCAGTCGAAGCTCTTTCCAATAATCCCTTGGAAACTCTACCAAGCACTCCTCCTCACCATGAAGAAGCTCGCTCCAAGCTGTCACCAGATAGCGCCGGAGTACCATCAGCGCCGACAATGGATTTCCGGGAAGACCAAAAAGCAAGTCTCCGCCCAAACTCACACCAAAATAAAAAGGACGCCCTGGTCTTTGCTGTACTCGATGGAAAAGCTTACTAACCTTTAGTTTCTCTAAAACTGTTGGTACGTAATCAAATTTTCCTTTGGATACCCCTCCTATAAGCAAAATGATTTTTTCTTTTCCTTTTTCTTTCCCTAAAATTTTTCCAATCCCCTTCTGCATCTCCTCTTCGTTGTCTTTAAGATGCAGCCAAGATATCTTGCTTAGGCCCAAAGCTAGTAACTCTTCTGCAATCACAAAAGGATTGGAGGCGCGAATGCGGTAATCATCCACCTCCACCTGTTCTTCTGGAAGAGCAATTTCATCACCAGTACTTACAATCACAACCTCCGGACAATAATTGACCTTCACATGAAAAATTCCCTGACTAAGCAAGACTCCCGTCGTCCCAGTACACAAAGGCCCCCCTCGCCTAAACAAAAGATCTCCTTTGCGATAATCACTCCCACCTCTTGCAATGTTTTGTCCTGGCAGCACATTATCTGGAAATTGAGTTACTCTATCGGCAGCTATCACAATCTCTTCATAAGGAATGATCGCCATGCAATTTTCAGGAACCGGGGCGCCTGTCATAATCTCTATGGCGGCATCTGTTGTTAGCTGCATTTTATTGCTAAGTGTATGCACGACCTCTTTGGCATCACCTGCACGAATTGTTCCAATAATTTGTAACCAAGAATTTTCTTGATAGTTTTTACTGATCGCAATCCCATCCATCAATGCTTTTGCAAAGGGAGGAGCATCTCGTCTTGCTATGATATCTTCTGCAAGCACTCTGCAAAAGCTCTCTCGCTTAAAATTAGTAAGACATACTGCCTCTTGCATTTGCCACCAAGATCGGTTATTTATCTCATTCTTAACAACTGCATATGCATCTTTTACTATCGTCATGTGTGATCCTCACTTGCTCCTAAGCTCGTAATAATGCTGAATTAAGAAAACAAATACAATCTTAACCGGCCTCTTAAGATTTACTTAAGAGGGGATAATAGCACAAATAAAGATTGACTGAAAAATAAATTGCCCCTAGACTTTACTACTTTAGTGAACCGAATGGCGGTGTATAAGGAAACGTAAACGATTCATTTTTTTCAAGGACTCGGTACTATGGCAAAAATTTATGTAGGTAACTTAGCGTGGGGTACAACAGAAGAGGATTTAGCAAGCCTGTTCTCCCAGTATGGGACAGTTGAAAACGCTAAAATCGTCAAAGATCGCGAGACCGGCCGTTCAAAAGGCTTTGGTTTTGTCGATATGGCCACTTCAGAAGAGATGGAAAAAGCTATTTCTAGTTTAGATGGAACAGATTTCAAAGAGCGTACCATCAAAGTTAGTGAAGCAAAATCTACTAATGAGCATGGTGGAGGCAACAGCGCTGGTGGAAGACAAGGCGGCGGCGGCGGCAATTTTAGAAGAAGAAGTGGCAGCGGCGGCGGCGGCGGCGGTGGAAACTCCGATTTCAATAGAAGAAAAAGCAGCTATCGTTTTAATTCATAATACATTGAGATATCTAGTTTGGTTTTTTAGTGTTTGTTGGTGCCGTTTTCTCAAGTAATTTTTAATCTTGAAACGTTACGCCATCTTATACACTGTAGGCATCAACAATCCCTAAAAAATTTAAATTTTATCTTGGCCTTTCTAGGCTTTAAAAAAGATCTGGCCCTTGCTAAAATCAATCTGTGTTATCCATTGTTAAGGAGGGCCCATGATGGAGACGCTTTCACATACAATAGAACTTCCATCAAAAATTCACCACTTTCCCACTCACCATAATTTAGGGAACTCTGTTTTAGGAACGCCCATCGGCTACTTTACCGTAGGGCACGGATCCAAACAGATCTTAATCATGAGTGGGCTGCATGGGGATGAATTTGAAGCACAAATTCTTTTAGATGCCATTTTCAGAGAGCTGATCACCACCCAACATTTTGCTCGCTATTTTGAAAGCTGGACTATTGCCATTTTGCCAGTGGCAAATCCTGACGGTGCTCATTTACGACAACGTTGGAATGCCAATCTCGTTGACCTCAATCGCAATTTCCCAACGAAAGATTGGAATCCAGCGCCGCTAAAACCTCGCTATACGCCAGGTCCTGCTCCTGCAAGTGAGCCTGAAACAAAAAATATCATCACTCTTATCAAGGGCCATCGCCCTATTTTAGTGCTAGATATCCACTCCTTTCAAACTTCAGCAGTACTACCTTGCCTACCCTCGAAAAATCGTTTCCCTTGCGATGGTGACCTGCTTGATCACTTGATTAAAAGGCTTGCACATAATCTTCATGTTCCGATTGGCGATGAGGTGCTTGGTTACGAAACTGCTGGTGGTAAGCACACTTGGTGCCAAGAGCAAGGAATCCCAGAGATCACCTTAGAGGTAAAAAGAAATATTAATCATCAAGAAATTGTTGAACGCTACTTAGGGCCTACCATCCTTTTCCTTGATGACTTTCTTCATGCATAACCGCTCCCACATGTAAGATTTTGCATTTTTCACCCGCTATCAAAAAAAAAAAAACAAGAGTCAAAACGCCACCATTAAAAAAAAATCTCCACACAGCAAAGATCTCTTTAGACACATTTCAAAAACATTTTCGAGTGGTGCCATTTTTCACCAGTAAGCACGCTTATCTCAAGCATGCAGAGTAAGTATTTTTACATTGAGAACTATCTGCAAAAAAGTTAATCCTATATACGAAGAACATTTCTGTTCTATGTAACTTTGATAACAAGTAGTTTTTAAAAGGAGACGAAAATGAAAAAACAGTTAAAATCTTTGTTACTCGTTTCAATGCTATCCTTAGTATCTTGCTTTGGTGGTGGCAGTGGTAGTGTTGGCGGCGGCGGCGGTGGCGGTGGCGGTGGTAGCTACTCCAGTAATGCTGATAAGTTTGTCAGTGCCCTTAATGCTTACTATGGCACAAGCTACGGCGATAAAATTCGCCTGGTAAAAGAGCATGGTCAAGAGGCTTATGAATATTGTGTTATCTATGATGACCGCAGCAACCAATATGTTGCTTACAACTTATCAGGCTACTATCCTGGCATGAGCATTGGCTCCTACCTCTCTTCAGCAGGAAATAGAGACATCATCGGTAACCTTGAGTATACATCCTATGGCACATACTATAGTTGGGCCTACGACATTCATTTCGAAGAAACTGCTGCTAGTGCAAAAGATCTCGAAAAAGTTGGTGCCTTCATTCAAGAGAAGAAAAACGTTGCTATGGGTGAGAAAATTGCTGCTGAATTTGGTTTAAGCGAAGATCGCGGAATTCAAATTGCAAAACTTGCAAGCCAGTGGGGAGCGCTTAAGAAGAAAAGAACTCTCACCTCTGCTGATGCCCATGCTTTCTCCAAGCAAGTTATTGGTGTAGATCTTGAGACAGCGACAAAAGCATTCAAAAAATCCCTTGAGGGTGACAAAACTGACCTCAATGCACTTTTTGATAAGGCCGCTGAAGTTAACAACACCACTCCAGAAAGAATTAACAAAATTTTCAATGAGCTATTGAATAAATAAGACATCCCTTCCTGGAGACCAATTGAATACATAGACAAAACCAGGGATGGTGGGCCTATTTACCTCGGTAAGTAGGCCTTCTTTTTAACAATTTTTTGAGTATAAAAAAATGAAAAAAAACATAATAAATTTACAAAATTCTGTTCTCTGCTTTTTACTACTAACCATTACTGCTTTTGTTCACGCAGAGACATCCTTTCTTCCGGGACTTGTACCAACAGAGTATGGATTAGCTCCCGCAAGCGATCTTATCTACAATGGAAAGATGCTTACAAGTGATGAGGCCCATCAGCTCTATCTTGGCAGCAATGGAAAAATGGATCTCTCCTTACTCAATCCCGATGATAGCTCTCCGTTGTGGAAAAACCTTCCGCCAAGAGCACTTAATATCCATGATAATAGCAAAGAAATAAAAGTAAATGCAGACGATTTACTAAAATATATGGATCAAGTTCCTTCTAGAAGTGGTAACTTTCGATTTACAGTGAGTGCGGATCACAAGGCCTACACTATAATGCTTAGTAAAAATATCCACAATGTACTCCTGAAAAAATCCCTATTGCAAAAACTTGGATATACAACTCCACCTATAAAATACCTCCCTAAAATAAAACTTAAGTTTACTTCCTCTATGGAAAAAGAACTCTTTATGGAAAAGATGGCCGAAAGCACTTTTGGTGATCCTGGACGTTGGATCATCAATTATCGAGACCATCTACGGGCAAAAAAGGATCTTGAAGAAGTTGATGAAAATAAAGATAATAACGACGATGAAGATAAGGATGATGAGGAGGAGAAAGAAGAGAGCGGCGATGATGGCATTGATCCTGATGATGAAAATGAAGTTACTGTAGATGGGCCACTTGCTGATAGTGATGAATTACTACTTCAAGATCTCATCATCATGGAAGATCAAAATCACCTCTATAATTTAGCAATTGGATACCTTCCATCTCAAGTAATCCAAGGTCGAAGAGTCTTAAATTCACTACTCATTCCCTACTCTTTGGTTGAAGTTCCAGAAAGCTTAAACCTCTTTGCATGGCATGTAGGTCGCGTTGTTAATAAACAGATCGATTTTGGGTACGAATCGGCCGAGGAGTTTACCACAAGTTATGAAGATGCTCGCTGGATTGCAAGAAGAGTATTAAAGCTTACACGCGCTGATTTTGAGGAGATCGTGGCAAACGCCTACTATCCAGAGGCGGTGGCAGCTCTCTTAGTTGAAAAATTGCTCTCCAGAAGAAACCATCTTGCTAAAATATTAAACTTAGAAAATGAGAGCAGTGAAATCGCATTTGATCCAGAAATCACTATTGATCCCTATTTAAGAGACGGCAAAATAATCAAAGAGAAGTGGGAAGGATACGCCTCTCGCTTTTCCTATGGCGATCCCAACTCCCCCTTATCGCGAAGTGAGTTGTTTGCCTTTGCCAAGTCAAAGTTCATCTCTACAGGTATAAGCAATTTAATCACTTTAGTGAACAAGCATCTTCCTCATACCGATATCGAATCGGCCCTCTTCCAGCGCCAAGAGGATCTCTTTTTTAAACAACTTGCTGAGTATGCCGTTACAGGAAAAGTGACTCCTGTTCCCTTAGGCATATGGGCCACGCCCATTGCAGGGATTAATCTCATTGCCTCTCGCGAGATCATTGCCGGTAGCTATCTTGGAACAGATAATGTGATTCAGCTCGCCGATTCAGTTGGTCTTAGTGTCGATGCGGGGGCCTACCTCCGAGTAGAAGGTATGCAATACCCCATCAGTGTCACCGGGAAAGCAATGGCCACGATCAATCGCATCTACTCCCACTTACGACCGATTAAAAGTTTTAAGGCCGGTCTTCGCTATCCTTATAAAAATCTCTTTGTTCCCTATTTTCAAAGAAAGCTTGGACACTTCTTTGATGAGATTTTAACTGGTGATTTTGAAAAACTTCAAGAAAAAGAGCGCAAGAAAATCTTAGAAGAGATGATGTTCCACTTTAAGGAGCAGATGCAAGTGGGCGAATCGATCCTGATCAGCGACGCTGTCGGAGGAGGAGTTAACCTTGCGGTTGGCAGCGGTTATACGCGAATGGTGGAAGCGCAAGCGGCCTTTGGTGCATCTCTGGTGGTACTCTCACGCCTGCACATTCATAGAAAAGATGAGAATACGATTCAAATTTATAAAGATTTGGGAAATGTTACCTCTCTGGTTGTCTCTTTCCAATTAAAAACCTTGATCCCTGTGCTCTCAGTCAGCGCCAAGTGGAGCAAAGGTAGTGCAAAATGTAAGTTTTACTCTTTAAACATCAATGAGAATGAAAAAGAAAATCCCCATCTTATTAAAAATTTAAAAGCACTGCGCACTCTCTTTTTGAATAACTCCCTAGAGCTTGCCTCCACTGTCAAAAAACCGTATCGCCTGATAAACCGTTTCACCCAAGGGGTGATTAAAGGCAATGTCCTCTTCTTTCAAGCAGGGCGTATGACTTTAAATACCAAGCTTACCATTATCCATCCCAGTGGTGCGCGCAGAGATTTTTTTAGGGCGCAGGCGATGAAGAGACGTGGGCTTAACTTTGAGCAATTTAGCATCGATGCCGTTAATAGTATTTTACGCGATTATGCAGAGTGGGACATGCATCTCGATCGCGCTACTGGTGATAGTCCTGCAGATAGTATCAAGGGCAGCTCCCTTAATATGACCGTTAACTATGAAGGGGAGATAAAAAATAAACGCGGAGAAAAAGGTGATATTGAAAATCGCTTTGCCCTCATTAGCAAAACCTGGAGAGGATGGTCGATTAGTCGCGAGAGCGCAGAAAATATTATTAAGCAAATTAATCAAAAATTTAAAATCGATTTTTATCCAGAAAATGCACTAGCACAAACAAATAAAATTTTCTTATACAATATCAGCATGGAAATTTACCTCTATGAAAAGGCCCTGCTGCACTTTATGAATTTAAAGGAGAGCAAAGTCTCCTCCATCTTCTCTCGTCACGTGCTTGGTGTTGGTGACTTGATTAAGAAATGGCGTTTTATGCATGAGTGGAGATCCGCCAAGAACGATCTTCGTTGGAATAATTACATGCAAGAGGGAAAGCATATGCGCTTACTACTGAGCATGGCCCATAGCTGGCTCGGGTTTGATGGCCTTTTAGAACTCTTTGGAGGCAAGGATAATATGTTTATCATCTCTAAGCTTTCTGGCTTTAGAGTGGGTGATGAGGCCGGAGACACGCCACTCATGTCTCACACCCTTGGAGAAATTGGCAGTCGTGCCCTTTCAGGACCGCTAGCGCAAATGCAAAATCAAATCAATGCCACCCAGAGTGAATTTCTTGCTTACTGGCTAATCGAACGCTTGCAATAGGCAAGAAGGACGGAATTTTTATGATCTCTATGAAAAGTGTTATTCAGATTTTACTGCTTTTCCTTCTTTTACTGCCTCATGCGTTTGCAACAGAGTATGCGGTGATGGTGGAGTTTTTAAAGAAACCAACGCTTCATGAGCTCTCGAGCGTGCGTGCAGCAGTACCACAAAGCACCTTGGAAATTTTCGATACCCTCCCTTCAGAATATTTCGAACGCCTTTATCGCTTGCAATTTACTGGGGACGAAGTTTTCAAAGAAAAAGTAAAAAAAGATCTGCTAAAAATCGGCAGCATTAAAAAGCTTGAGGATATTTTTCCCATCGAAGCTCTCTCTATCAAACCCAGTAGCAGTGGCCAGCAAGCAACCAATGATCTCTTCTTCGCTTACCAATGGGGTTTAAAAAATCAAGGCCAAACTATTTATCGCGATCTTGATGATATCCACCTAGAGGAGATTATAGGTCTCCCTGGAAGCGATATTCATTGGGTTACTCCACAACTACGGCCATCGCCCTCCAACACAACTATTGTTGCCGTTCTCGATAGCGGTGTTGATCTTGATCACCCCGATCTCAAACAGAGCATTGCTTTAAACTCGAAAGAGTGTGATGGCGATAAGCTTCCGCTCAAACCAGAAAGTGATAAGGATGGCAATGGTTACATTGGTGATTGCATGGGATGGAACTTTGTCTCCACTAAAAAAGAGGGGGACGAGCGCCCCTTTGATGATTCAGGACATGGTACTCACATAGCAGGAATTTTAGCAGCGCAAATCAACAACAACATTGGTATTGCTGGAGTTTCTCCCTCGCTTAAAATTCTTCCAGTCAAAGTGCTTTATCAACAAGATCAAGGTGACCGCACCTCCCTGGCCACCGGAACCCTTTCCGATCGCTTGGCCAAAGGTATTTTATACGCAATCAAACGTGGTGCTGGTGTTATCAATCTAAGTTTAGGTTGGCCATTAAGTCTCGATACCTCCTATTTACGCAACAGCATTGCAGAGGCACTCAAGCGCAATATTGTGGTGGTTGCGGCCGCAGGCAACAACAATCATAGCAGTCCTATTTTTCCTTGTGCTTATAAAGGAGTGATCTGTGTGGGTGCGATTACCGCCAATGGGGAAATGGCAAGCTTCTCCAATTTTGGTGGCCACGTTGATGTCACTGCTCCAGGGGATAATATTCTCTCCACCTATCCGACAAAGCTCACTCCAGACTTTTTTTCGGTGAATGGATATGAAATAAAAAATGGCACGAGCCAAGCAGCACCCTTTGTGGCCGCCGTAGCGGGAATGCTGAAAAACCAAAACCCTTCTCTTAGCAATGAAGAGGTGTATGCAAAAATTGTCTCCTCTGCTAGTGGCCCCAATGCAAATCATAAGCAGGAAAAATTCACGCTTAAAGGTGTGGTTAATCTTGAGCGGGCCCTCTTCTCATTAAGTGACAACTCCTCTCCGATCGTACTTCCCGACTTTAAAGATATGCCAGAGGTGGTGATCGATGATGTCAAACACGCCTTTTCTTATCCTCTCACGATTAAAAATTTTATTGCTCCTGCAAAAAATGTAAAGATCAGTGTAAGGGCCTTTGTTGCCAACCAAGAGTTAAAGTTAGCAAGCAGCAAATTCATCTATCCTTACTTAGGTAGCAGTGAATCGCGAACACTTGCTTTAAGTGGTGTGATCGATGATCTAGATGTCGATAATACTTTGCGCTTAGAGGTATCTGTTACCCATGCTAACGAAAACCATCACTATTTCAGTGAACTAAAAATAAGTCGCATGCCAGGTTTTTCATCTCCTACCATTATTAGCAAAGAGATACTCCCTGATAGCAAACTTCGACCTCTCATTGCAACGGTGCTCGATCCTCAGTTCCTCTCTTCCTATCCTCAATATTATATGGAATCGAAAATGAGAGAGGGTGAAGAAAGTCGCGGATTAAAGATCAATATTTTCAAGACGACAGCGGCCCTCTTGGAGTCCTACCAACCACTTGCACGAGCACTACAAATTCCCCAAGCAGATTCCCTGATCTCTGTAATGTTTATGGATATGAATGGTGATGGCCAAGGCGATTACATTGTCACCACCATTTGCAAACAAGGAGAAAGCAAGTTTATACTTTACTCCTACTTTAATGCCAAAGGAGAGCTCTTTTCTCAAATACGTTTTATTCCAGAAACGGTGGTGCTTAACTATAAAAAGGCACGCTACCTTCCGTTTAAAAATGCTCCCGCTATTCCGGTCTGGATCGATGAAGGCAAAATCCCTGCGCTCGATCTTAATCCCGATCCTTGGGAGGAGGACGCCACTCTTGAAAGTAAAGAGCTTAAAGCGAAACACCTCTATTACCTTGCTCCCACTAAAACAGCAGATGGCACCACCTCTTTTGAAACACGGATCGTAGATAACTTTGCTTGGGATAAGAGAGTGCGCAAACAGCTCTCCCTCGATTGGAATAGTGATATTGAACTGCTCGATGCTCTCCCTCAATCGCTTCAAGAAAAAGCAGAGGGAGTTATGAAAACTATTCTATCTATAGGAAAAAACTATAACAAAAAATATTATATTATGGAGTTATCCACAAAAAAATTGCCTGGTTTTATTGCAAGCGATCGCCAAGCACAGCAAGACTACCTCTATTTTCGCTTTTTACCTCTTGATAACAGCGGTAAGCATCTTGAAGCAGCTTATCTTTTTCCGCTACTCACCACGCCCGCAGCAGATAATCAAGCGATCAATACGCTACTGGCAGTTCATGAAAATAATACGACGGTTAACCTAAACTATCTCGATAGTGTTCATCGTAAAATCATCTCCTCCACCTATCGTCACCAAGAGATGCGTGATCATGTTCTCTCCGTGCTCGCATCCCATGCGCTGGGTGATGATCGCTTTACCTTTTTGCAGTCAAAGAGCAACCTCATCCTTCACCACCTCTCCACGCAAACCCTTACAGAAAAAGTCAGCATGCGCCCTCTTACTCGCTTTAGCTTTATGCCCGGATCACTCTATCAAGAGTTCTTCTATCCTCTACTAGCAGAGGGAAAACCCGCCCTCTACGTGGACGCAACGGAGATCAATCGCAAAGACATCTACATTCTCACCACCGACGATCAACAACAACTGATCTCGCCCATTCGCTTTAACTTAAAAGTTCCTACTGGTTGCAAAGCGATGAACCCCTCGCTTATCGATCTTACTACTACTACAGGAGTTACAAATCCTCAAAGAGAGTGGAGTTTTACTCTCTTTTGCGAGAAAGATAAAAAGTGGTATTTACACTTCGTTCCATTAAAATAGTCTCGAGTAAAAGCACCCTTGATAATATAGCTGATTCCTAGTAAATTTAGTATTATCATAGATCCCCATTATCAGCATGATCGTAATCGGAGCTTTTACCATGTACGACCTCTATACAGATTTAGTAGAGCGTGGAATTATTGAAAACACCTCTAGTGAAAAAATTAAAGACCTCTTAAATCAGCAAAAGATCGCCTTCTATGCGGGATACGATCCAACCTTTAAAAGTTTGCAAATTGGAAATCTTTTTGCCATCGTCACCATGAAGCGTTTACAACAAGCGGGACATCGCCCGATTGTGTTGGTTGGTGGTGCTACAGGAATGATAGGAGACCCCTCGGGTAAAAATTCTGAGCGAAACCTCCTCGACGAAGAGACCATCTCCGCCAACCTTTGTGCTCAAGAAAAGCAGTTACGAAAACTTTTGGATTTTGAAAATCCCGACTGTGGGGCAATGGTGGTTAATAACTACGATTGGTTTAAGGGAATGAACTTGATCCATTTTCTTCGTGATGTGGGCAAAAGTTTTCGTTTAAGTGAGATGCTCGCCAAAGACTCTGTCAAATCTCGCCTGAACTCAGAGGTAGGCATTAGCTTTACCGAATTCACCTATCAAATACTGCAGGCCTACGATTTTGTCTTCCTCTTTAAAGAGCATGGCGCACTTTTACAGCTTGGAGGAAGCGACCAATGGGGCAATATTACGGCAGGAATCGATCTGATTCGTAAAACCTACCAAAAAGAGGCCTACGGCCTAGTAATCCCTCTGGTAACCGATTCCCAGGGAAAAAAATTTGGCAAGTCGGAGGGCGGTACTGTCTATTTAGATCCAGAAATCACCAGCCCCTATAAGATGTATCAATACCTTTTAAACACCGAAGATAGTATGGTGATCAAATATCTAAAATACTACTCCTTCCTTTCACTCCCAGAGATCGCCGAACTCGAACACCTCACTGTCAGCGCACCAGAAAAGCGAGAAGCACAAAAGGTGCTTGCAAGAGAGGTCACCAAATACGTTCACGGAGAAGAGGGTTTGCTCTCGGCGGAGAATGCCACCAAAATTTTCTTTGGTGAAAAAATTGGCAACACTCCGGCAAGCGAACTCCTCTCTATTTTTATGGATGTGCCCTCCATTACTCTTGAGAGTTCCAAAATCGATGCAGGCATAAATATCCTAGACCTCTTATCGATCACTCCACTTTATAAAAGCAAGGGAGAGGCCAGAAGAGC
Organism: Oligoflexia bacterium; assembly: GCA_015231955.1. Classification (GTDB taxonomy): domain Bacteria; phylum Bdellovibrionota; class Bacteriovoracia; order Bacteriovoracales; family Bacteriovoracaceae; genus JADGAN01. The sequence goes on from JADGAN010000002.1 coordinate 83,738, forward strand.
AATTGCCCAAAACGGTGTCTACATCAACAACGATACCTTAAGTAATCCCGAGCTGATTATTGGCAAAGAGCACTTTATCGATGGAAAATTGCTCATCTTGCGGAAAGGAAAAAAGAACTATTGCCTTGTCTCCATCTAAGGAGACTTTCTCATTACTTTATATCTAGAGAAAAAATACCATAAATGCTGGATTTGTCAGGGGGTGTATCTGTCTTAAGAATTGTAACCATTTTGTTCGCATTTTTATTAAAAAATACAAACATCCCAACTGCATCCAGCGACTCTTGGTTAATAAAGAGCTTTCATAAAGAAATAGCTCGCTTTTAAATTGCCTATCTGAATAGAACCCTAAATTTGATCTTTTAGAAAGAGCATCATACAAACAATCTCCCTCCTCTCCCACTTGTGGTCAACTGACTGGATGGTGTGGCCCCTATCTTGATCCCACTGTAATTGATTACACCAGCGAGTACGTTCTCATTTATAGCGCAAATCTGGTCATCTCTTGCGGTTCTAACCTTGTCTGCGGAGATAGCGATGATCTTAGTGCCAGTTCAGTAAATTTCACTGAGATTGCTGTTCGCAATTTTCATTTTTTTTATGTCTAGATAAGAAATCTAAACAGTTTTTAAGAAGTCCGTGGGATTTTTTTTCATCAATGGTGCGCTCAAGGGTTCTTCGTTTTTTTTCTATTAACTTCTCCATCTGTATTTTGGCCTTTTTTATTTTTGAATTAATCCTAACTGATGCATCTTTATGATTCTGATCAGAATTTTTACTAGTTGGAAATTTTCTTATGTATAGATCACGAATTTTTTCATTTAATTCAGATCTATGACGCTCTGTATGCGAACTAAATTCGGTAAGGTAATGAGCGCGTTTATCTTCCTTGAAAGGGGCATTTTTTACCTCTGCAATCAGGGAGTCTAGGTTTCTTTTTAGAGCGGTATAGTTTTTATGAATTAATTCATTGATTGCCGTTTCAGATTGCTTAATTAACTGCGCTTCATTGGTTGTAGGACTATGGATACGAACCACTGTCATATTTGCACCACTTAGAGGTATTCCTAAGCCAGCAAAAGTAGGAGTAGAAGTAGAAGTAAGAATACAGCTAAAGAGAGTTAAAAATAAAATTATTTTCCAATCCATATAAAATCCTTCCTCCTGTCTTATTTAGAATCAAGTATTTTTGTATTTTCATCGGACATTTTAAAACGGGCCACAAACGATTTCAAATAGCGCAAGGATATAATCTCAAAAATACTTTCCTCTTTTTTATGAATGGTGTTTGTTTTATATCGTTGATCTTGCTGCAAATTTTCACTATCCGTACTTGTTCTTGAATAATCTTGCGTTTGTTTACTATTGGCCGGTATCTCACTGACCTCCACTATTTGCTTCGCTAAAGGATTGGGATGAGACTTATTATCACTGACGCTATTATTAGTGCTTAGTAAATTATTATCAACACGATTAAATAAAGGCAGCAAAGCACTGCCTTCACTCATGAGCATGGGCGAGATTTTTCCTAAGATTGCTTTAAAAGAAGGGTGATTATAATAACCTATAAATTTTTTTTGTGTTTTTTCCTCTTCGGCCAGAATTTTCTGTGGGTTCTGCTGCTTGTTTTTATTTTCTATACTTGAAATAGTTCTAATAACTTGCTCTGAGATCTGTTGGGGATTAGCAAGAAAAATTTCCGAAAATTTATTTTTTTTATCATTGTTTAATCGAGCATACTCAGTTTCCCTGAAATTTTGATTTTGCTTCATAAAAGAGTTAATAAATTTTTCATATCTGTCTATATCATTAGGAGATGGATTTTTTTCTCCCATACTTACCTGATGAAGCTCATTTAGTGTATTCATAAAGGTAGGAGAACCTTTTAGGGCCTTAATATAGTGATTATCAGGTGACTGCCTGGCGATCGTATCAAAGTTGAAGGAGAATGATTGATCATTCTTTTGCTTGCAACTAAGATCAAGACGAAGGCCACTGAGTCCTGACGATGATTCTTTTTTTACAAAGCAAGGCCAAGACATTGATGTTTTTGCAGTAGATAATTGCCCCTCAGGAGAAGATGCCAACACATTTTTCAAAAGAAACATTTGCAAAAAGTTTTTTAAAAAAACTACCGGCGGAGTTGCTTGGATCGATTCAGTTTTTTTATTGGGTTCAAGCGTTTCAGGAATATCGGTCCCTTCTTTGCAAATCTTGGGGTCAATGCTCTCTTTATCAACAACAGAACAATAAATATTTCTGATAGCTGTCAATCGCGTAGAATATCTTTTAATTAACCACTTATAATAAACTATGGATGGTACTTTTAGGGCCATCAAAGCAATATTAACCAATAGAGCAATTTGAGGGCCTGTAATTCCGCTTTTTTCTGCCGCATTAATAAATGTACTGATAGGTTTAATATTAAAGACAGAGATTGCACGGGCCGAGGACAACTTTCTTGCAAAGATGAACAAAATCCATCCGATTGCTTGCACAACAAATCCTGTTGCAAAATTACCCCACTCCCACCCTTGAGATTTTCCTAATTTCCCGCTACCATCCATATGAAAAGTGGATTGATCCTGGGATCCGGTAAGAAGCTTATTGGCCACATCGGGATTATTCATCCATCCAACAAAAGCATGAACTGCTCCTAAAACCGCAGCAATAAGAAGGAAAGCAGTGAATACTTTATTTGCGGCAGGGGGAGCCATGGCCTGAACCCTATAATATTCCACTTCGCCTTCATAAGTTAGAGGACATGTCTTATAAAAACTTTCAACTAAGGCCAATCCGGCCAGTGCTCCACTAACAGCAATAGAGCTTATGATAGCGGCAAAATAGGCCTTTAAATACCTTAATTGTAGCGCTGACATCTCATACATTTTTTTAAGAGCAATGTCTTGTACTGTTTGCCTCTTCTCTTGTTTTGCATCTGCATTTTCTGATAGAACCGGAGTACTCTTCTTGCTATCAGAGGCATCGGAAATTTCCTTAACAGCTTGTTTGGTAAGGTTCATTATAGCAAGTTTAAAAGAAAGATATAAGAAAAAGTCGACCAGGAACATAGCTGTCCCTGAGATTTGAGTTAGTATATCACTTACCATAGGTGGGAAACCTGGGCATATCCTTGTAGGTTTACTCGCTGTTGTGGCCATGTCTTGAACACCTTTATTGTGAATGGCCACGGTCATTAAACCTTGGATTAAAAAAATCAGATCTGAGAGCATATCACTTATATACATCGCAATCGGGGCCCAATCATCACCGGCAGCATTTCCTTGCCCGCCTCCCAAAGCTGCATTGCCGGCCATTCCCGTATTAAAGATGGATTGCAAACAATTCTTATCGTATCCCCCACCCTCTTGCTGACAGCCATCAAGCGGCGAACACTTAGCATTCTCATCTGAAAGATTGCAGGCAGCTGGTGATAGAGGAGCAGGGGGAGACGGTGGTGAAGTTTGTGCAAATGCAAGATCACTAAGAGGGGAAAATATAAGTTGTAACGATATAATAATTGTAATGATTTTTATCATAAGGCACTTATCGGCGTAAAAAAAATATCCATAAGTGTATCCGTTCTGCAGAAGAACATAATTTTTCATAAAAAATAAGATCGCTGGTTTTAAGGCTTTTGGGCCACAGACCCCTAAAATGATAAATGCCTAAAAAATGAATTCATCATTTTCCCAGATGCTAGAGAATGTAGCTAAAGGATTTTTATTGTTAAAAATGGTACAGGCAGTGTCCTTGCTTATGACAAGGGAATACAGCGCCAGAAAACCCCTCACTAGATTAATCGGGTCAAAAGGCAAGATATACAGAATTACCCCGTCGGTCGAGCCATCGTGCCAATAAAGCATTGATTAGCGTTTGGTATATAGACTGCAATTCAATTTCTACTTTTTAAAAATGAGTAATCGCCAAAGAAATAGTGGCGTTTTTTCTAGAGAAGGTTACTTTCTCTAAAAAGCGCTCGCGTATATGCGTTTGCAAAACCACAAGTGCATGGCACGAATGACGAATGACCATGGTAGAGGGTCAAATATGTCACAAAAAGGAATGATTCCACTTAAGAGTGGGTAAGATAAAGTCAATAGTTCATGGAACAACGTTTGCAATAATGTTCCAGAAGGTTGAAATAGTTCGGTGAAGGAGGAAAGATGAATAAATATTTTGCAGAATTTATTGGAACATTCTGGCTCGTCTTAGGAGGATGCGGAAGTGCCGTGCTCGCCGCCGCTTTCCCTAGTGTTGGGATCGGGTTGCTTGGGGTTTCTCTCGCTTTCGGGCTAACAGTGCTTACAATGGCCTTTGCTATTGGGCATATTTCAGGATGCCATCTCAATCCGGCGGTCTCCTTCGGGCTTTGGGCCGGAGGTCGTTTTGAGAGGGCACAGCTCTTTCCCTATGTGATTGCACAAGTACTTGGTGGTATAGTGGCCGGAGGAGTTCTCTTCTTAATTGCTAGTGGTAAGGCCTCATTCGATCTTGCTGGAGGATTTGCGGCCAATGGATATGCCGATCACTCACCTGGCGGATACTCTTTTCTGGCGGCATTGATTACTGAAGTGGTGATGACGATGATGTTTCTCTTCATCATCATGGGTGCTACGGACAAACGAGTACCTGCTGGATTTGCACCGATCGCCATTGGACTTGCCCTTACACTTATCCACCTCATCAGTATACCAGTGACCAATACCTCCGTGAATCCTGCTCGCAGTACTGGTGTAGCACTCTTTGTGGGTGGTTGGGCCCTCTCTCAACTGTGGGTATTTTGGGTGGCCCCCATCGTGGGAGGGGTGCTCGGCGGTATCTTGTATCGATTTATCGGCAAGTCAAGTTGACCTATCGGCATTCAAGAGAGAGTAAGTAGGTGCCACTCGACATTTGGGACTCGACATGTAAACACAGCAGGTTCCAAAAAATTTCCCAAAAACATGCCATTTTTTTTTGCCTATTTTTAGATCGTCACTGGGATAGTAAATTTTATTTTAATCATCCAACCATTTATTATTAAAGTAAGAAGAAGAAAAGAAATAAAAAAAATTTATAGGCCACCGCTTGCACATGCGATAATACTGCTGCTGATTTGAAATTCTATGATTGATTTCGAAGCAAATAAATAACAAAGAAAAAAAAGGCATAAAAGGCATGTCTTTTTCAACCAACCTCACAAGGAGTTTTCTATGAAATTTTCAGTTCTTGCGTTATCGTCCCTTATGCTCTGTTCGTCATTATTGTTGTTTTCGTTTTCCATTAACAATGCAGTAGCATCGAATTTACCTGCTCCTGCGGCACCTGCTATTGGTATCGTTACAACATCATCTCCAACAATAGCGACAGCTTATGGTGTTGAAACAACTTCTGGGTGTAACTGCTTGCCTGTGCCTATTCCAAAATCGAAAATGAAGGTCATCAACAACCAAAATAGATTAGAGCAATCGGCAAAAGATTTTGTCAATAGCTTTGATGAGAAAGCAAGTCCAGTTGGCGAACAAAATGATAGCAATGGAAATCATGTTGGTGCAATTTAATATTGCAACACTTTTATTTCATTAAATGAGAGGTGGGTGTGAATTTCACAATAATAATATTCATATTATTTTTACAATGGTTTTTATGCTTACCCTCATTTGCTATTGAACAGTTTAAGCTCACGATTGACGATTCTAAAATGAGTGACAACCTAGCTTCTTTTATACAAGAGGTAGAAGCGCTGATTCCATCGATGATGAAAGAGAGACTTGCTTTTCCTATTGCCATTCATTTTAAAAAGATGGGACCGCTCCAACAGAGCAAAAAGGGAGAGGAGATTTTGTATGGTTATACCCATTATGGGGATGGCCCAACCAAGAAGTTCATCGTCTTAAATGATCTTTTTCCCCAAGAGATCTTGGCCAACAAAGCATCATCTCCCTCCCTATCAAAGCACGGTAACCTTTATCAAAAGGCCAAGGCGGTGATCATTCATGAGCTCACCCACCTTTTAATGGAACAACTAGGTCAGCTAGACTCCCATTGCCGTAATCCCCATGACGATGGGGACTTAGTGAAAAAGATACAACAATACCGCCATATTTTAAATTGGCATAAATCGTGGCCACTTGGAGTGCTTAAAGCACACAATAAAAAACTTGCGACCAGCCCGGATGCTTATGAGTATGAGAATTTTTCAGAAAGTTTTCCGGTGATGATGGAGTACTTCCTTTTAGACCCTGTAGAGTTTAAACATCGCAGGCCTGCTACTTATGAGATCATGCAAAAGATTCTCAACCATGATCCTGCGGTCGAGCAATGCACGTCTGAGAAAAACAGTGAAGCAGAATATTTTGTTCCTGTTAACTCTCTTGAGACACCACTAGGAGTGTTTCAAGCTCATGCTCGCATCGATCCGAAAAAAATTTATCAAGTCCACTATATGATCGCTGGAAAGCGCGGAGGAAATCCTTTTGGCCACTCTTCCTTTCGATTAGTCATCTGTGCTCCGGAAAGAACAACAGTAGGCCCAGAATGCCTTAAAGATATTCAGCATCATCTGTCGGTCGAATATGTCGGTTTTGCAGACTCTTCCCAGAACAAGAGCAAGGTTCCCACAAACGAAGCAATTAACGCTTTATTAGGAAAATTGCATTCGGGGGTACAAATCTTTCCTTTTGCCGATAAGATCCCAGAGTACACCCTTGCGACTGAGCGCGGACTCATTAGTGTTCCTCTGACCCTTTCCGAGGATCAGAAAAGGTCGCTTATCTATAAGATGGTTCAAGATGTCTATGACTACGAGGGAAGATATAACCTACTTAGAGAAAACTGTGCAGGGCTTGCCAACAACGTTATCGCCAGCATTCTTCCTTCCCTCAAAAATAGTACAATAGAAACACCTCAAAATGTCTATTCCAAGCTGTTAAAAGCTGGACTGATGGACGATCACACTCTTCTCGAAGAGAAGCAAAATCAAAAAAAATCCTTAGTACAACTCTCTCAATACTATTCCTTTCCTCCTCAAAGTGAACTGTTCAAAAATAACCTGGCCCACTTAAAAGCAATTTTCAAGGATAAAAAATTTCACTTCCCTCTCAAGAGTTTCAACGACTATTTGCAATTATCTACTGATGAAAAGAGAAAACTTTTTGAAAACACCATAGCGCAAGCAGCAGACGGTGCCAAAGAGAAGAAACTTATTCAATACTATTTTCAGGATTGGCAAAACAAGGCCATCCAGTTACTCTACTATAAAACATTAAAAGAAAAACAAAACATCTTAATAGATTATGTCTTAATGGTGAACAAAGCTGACCGTCACCCCGGAGAAAAGCTCTCCCCTGAAAAACTTAAAAGAGGTTACGATCCAAAATTTTACCAAGCTTTGCTGGATCTTCAAGACTTCTTGAAAAAGGTAGAGGCCATACCAATCACTCATCGCTATGGTATCCCTACTTCAGAGGAACTCAAAAAAACACAGGAAGATGTGGTTGCAATTTTTAAAACAGCTGATCATTATAAGACCAATTTTCTTTTTATCACAAACTTCTTAGAGGAAAAAACCTCTAATCTGGATGAAAAATTTGATGATGAACAGAAGTTTTTTGATGACCTCCTTGTTTTATAAATAACCACCATACTCAAATTATATGCTATATTTTAGTGGACGATAACAAACGCGAGGAATAGCGATGGGAATTTTTTATGGACTTATGGCCTATGGGATGTGGGGATTTTTTCCACTCTATTGGTACTATTTACTCCACGTTTCCTCTGGAGAGATTTTGTGCCACAGAGTTGTCTGGTCACTCTTCTTTTTATCCGCACTATTGTTAGTGCAAAAAAGACTGCTACAATTTGGGCGTGCAATTCTTTCTTGGAAAATAGTACTGATCTTTACTACTTCCGCCCTCCTCATTGGGGCCAATTGGCTTATCTATATTTGGGCGGTTGTTAACCACTATGTATTGGATGCCAGCTTTGGCTACTTCATGAGTCCCCTCTTATACACTATTTTTGGCGTGCTCTTTTTTAAAGAACGCTTAGCGCTTAATCAAAAAATCTCTTTTGTATTGGCACTAACTAGCGTTATCTACCTTAGTCTTATCTATGGACACTTTCCTTGGATCTCTTTAGTGTTAGCGGTCACCTTTGCTCTTTATGGTGTGATTCGCAAAGGAGCACCTTTAGATGCGATTCAAGGGCTTACCATGGAAACTCTGCTGCTTTTTTTTCCGGCCATAATTTTTCTAGGATATCAGCTTAAGCAAGCACAAATGATTTTTTTGCACACCAATTTGCAAACAGATATTTTCTTGCTGGCTTCTGGTGTAGTTACCGCTATCCCTTTAATTGCATTTGCTCAAGCAGTAAGAGTGTTGCCCTTAAGTACCATGGGCATTTTGCAATACCTGTCGCCGACACTACAATTTTTTCTAGGATTGTTCCTTTACGATGAACCGTTTCCTGCAAACCGTTTTTTTGGTTTTCTCTTAATTTGGGCCTCGGCAGGGATCTATTTTATCCGTTGGAAAAACACTGATAGAGCAGCTGAAGCTAAATATTGACAGCTCCACAAAAATGTAAATATAAATAAGGAAAAGCAAAGAGACCTCATTATTTGCAACTATTTTCAAAATTAATGGATTGATGTTTATATAAGAAGTTAAAAATATTTCAAATACCTTTATGATTTTTTGATCGCTGAAAACGCTTATTTAATAATTTTCTCTTTTCTTTGATTAATTTCGCCCCATTTTCCTTCGATTTCCTGATTGTAGAATTAAGATTAATGAGTAGATGAGTGGGGGTGAGTAGGTGCCATTCACATTTGGTACTCGATATGTAAGTACAGCAAGTCCCCCAAAAAAACGGCCACCACCAATTTTTAAGCTTGAATTATTTTATAAGCCACCTTACTTAAGGATTATATGTTTGCTCAATATTTTGACTAGTAGAAAATCTCCATTTCAACTACTTTCTTTTCCAAGTGATGGGAACTAAAAACTCTATGTCGGCCTTAACTCCATCATTTCCATCGTCCACATTCAATCGATGCCCCACCTGATTACCCTCATTCTTTCTTTTATCTGTGATTACAATGCTAGGGGCCTGTTTGTTTAGCTCGCACACTCCAAAAACGCCCAGACGTGTATTATTATGCGCGCTTCCAGTAAGCACTACTACCTTTTGCTTCTTTTCTCGCTCATAATCCAAGATCAACTTTGAGGTATAGTTAAAACCTTTATATCGCTCGATTCCCTGTGAACCAAATGCGGTCATGCCTACCGAATAGGAAGTTTCCGTATCCAACGCCACTATGCGGACCTGGTGGCGTTTTGCCTCTTTTACCAACTCTGTAAAATTATATTTTTTCCACAACGCCCCCCTATTTTCGGCCTCGGTGCCAAGGTAATTAGGAACTCCGTGGCCTTGATCTAAAATATCTAAACGCTTGGCCAATTCAGCAGGCATTTCATCACTTTTACTTTGCAGATATTGATCCAATAATTTTTGGTGACTAGAATAGTACAAATGCTCTAATCCTAAAATGGCATTACTGGCCTTCATTTTATCCATAAGTTCAATTAGCACGCGTTTTGACATCATATCGGGATGCATCTCTCCAACCACCACCGTATCGTAGTGATCTATAAGCTCTGCAAGTACTGCCACTGGATCTTCCAAAGGAGCAGTCACTTGTAAGGGACTTTTTTCCTTTGGGCAATAAGCATCAAAAAAATGGTCTGACATTGTTAATAACGTAAACACCGATTCTCTCGAGGGAACCAACTCTTGAGTAAAAGTTGAAGAAGAAAGATCACACTCTTTTTGTGTATCTAAATTCACAATTGTTCTTAACTCTTCATTACTAATAGTCTTTGCAAACGCTTTAATCTCCTCAATGGCCTTTGCTGAAAAATCTTGATTCTCCAATAACTCACTTAAATCAAGTTTCTTAAGTTTTTTTATTTCAGGGGGAAGTATGGTTATTTGGTTACCATCAAGATTTAGCATTATTAAATTAGTAAGCTCTCCTATCTCTTTAGGTAATACAGTAAGCTCATTATCACCCAAATTTAATTCCTTTAAGTTCTTAAGCAATCCAATCTCTTTAGGTAATACTTTTAACTTCACACCAGCGAGAGAAAGGGAATATAAATGTTCACGCTCGTTTGGAGTCAATGCCTCTATCAAATCTTGCAAATCATTCTCAAACATTACCTCATCATTAAGTCTTAAACTTTTACTTTTAGGATTGTTCTTGAACTTCATCAACTTATCCTGTACTCCTGTCGACAGTTGTGCATAAGAGTGAAAAGGAAAAGTGATCACTATAAATGATAATACAATTTTTAAAAGTTTCATTTTACTCTACCTCATTATTATTTTTACAAAACAATAAAATTTACAGTCTATAATAATATTTTGTTTAATAAATGTTGATCATCAGTAGTATAAACATTATAACAAGGAACTTTCTGGATGCTTTTTAAGTAGAATAAAAAATAGATTCATAACTTACTTAATTTGCTTTAATACTGAAATTATTACACTTCATCACTGTCCCTCATTTTCAAGCAATAAAAAAATACTCAATAAATTTCAAGGAAAGTTGGCATTTTAAATGCTTACGTCCTCTTCGGCCTTCGATTATCAGAAAACAAACGGCCATATCTCAAATCAACATTCCTGCCTGACACCCGGCAAAATCTTAATTAGAAGACTATTGTTATATAGGAATGCCGTGGCACTTTGGGCAAGGCCTATTTTTTTTTGTTGTAATTTTGTTAGAACTACTAAAACATTATAAAATGGTAGGTGAAAATCGATATCAAAAAATTTTTGAGACCATTTTACATGGTTTAGTTTGTCTTGATGAAAACGGTCGTATTACTGAAGCCAATTCAAGCGCAATCAAGATTTTGGGTATTGCCCTTGAAAAGATGCAAGAGATTAGTGATCCTGATAGTTATTGGAGAAGTACCGATGAGAATGGGATGCCTTTTTCGAAGGAAGGTCATCCAGCATTGAAAGTCCTTAGAGATGGAAGGGCAGTTCAAAATTTGATGGTGGGGATTTATGTGCCAACGATACAAGAGAAGAAGTGGCTTTTAGCGAATGTGACAAAGTTGAGTGATCGGTGTGTGTGTGTGTGTTTTAGCGATATTACAACTCAAAAATTAAGGATACAAGAAGAGCTAGCAGCGAGCGGTAAAGAGGCCCTCCATTGTAGGGTTGCGCTTAAAAATGTTCTCCAGCAAATCGAAGAGGAGAAAAATCTCATACGATCGCAAGTGGCCTTGAACATTGAAAGAAATATTAAACCTCTTTTGTTGAAAATGAACAATATCATTCAAAAGCTGCCAGCTAATGAGAGCGGAGTGATTGTAGGGTATACGCAAATGATGGAGCACTTTTTAAATGAGATTAATTCTGATTTTTATAAGAAGCTTGAAAATATCGCTCATTTAACTGCCAGTGAAGCTCGGGTAGCCCACTTAATTAAGGCCGGCAAGACGATTAAAGAAGTTGCTTTACACTTAAATATCTCCAATGAAACTGTCAAAAAACATATTACCCACATCAAGAAGAAGATGGGGATTGTTGCTACCTCTAAGAATCATCCTCGCAAAACACTGAAGGGCCACCTTTATCATCTCTAGGTGGTATTTTTCATACCACTTATGCCCCTTAAATATCCTCTTTGGAGGTAAGCTAAATTAGTCGAAAGGGAATACTATTAGTAATGGCATACTTAAAGCTTTAGGATAGGGATGAAATTTCAACTAAACTTAAATATTAATAAGAAAATTTTTGCAATTATTGCGACTATCGTTTTATTAATGGGGGTGAGTAATTTGACAGTTGGGATACGACAATTCAAAGAACTCGCCAAGGAGTTAGAAGAGCTCAATAAGAAAATTATGAATTTTGAAGTTGCAGAGTTGCAACGACTTACTAAGAGAGAGTTTGAAATTCTTGATGCTGCAGGAATGGTTAAAGAAGAGGTGTACTTAAATAAATCAAAAGAAAAGGTTTATAAAAAGGTTGCAGAACTAAATAAGGATAATGAGATTAAAAATCACTATCTTTATATTGTTGATAGCAATAAAAAGATCGTTGCTCACCCTAGTTTTCAATTAGGAGCGACGCTAGAGGGGCCATTTGTACAAGAGATGATTAGTAAGCAAAATGGTCGAATTGAATATCAAGATCAAAAGGAGAGTTATATTGGTCTATATGAGACCTTTTCAGAGTTTGGATGGACGATGGTCACGCTCTATCGAAAAGGTTATCTTTATGAATCAATTAATAATTTTATTTATAAGATTGTCATCGTTACCACTGCGACACTTTTGGTATCAATTGGAATGATGTTTTATCTAAAAGCCTTTTTAAGTAAATTTTCTTCAAGTTTAATTCAGGAGTCTAAAAAGGTTGAAGAGAGTAGCAATGAGATTTTAACCGGTAGTAAAAATTTAGAGGAGCGCAGTGCCAGTAGCGCAAACGCACTGTCCTCAACTGCAGCAACATTAGAACAGATAACTGGCACAGTTTTGCAAACTGCCGAAAATTCCAATCGAGCACAAAAATTGGCAGAGGAGTCGTATCAGGTAGTAAAGGAGGGTACTATTATTTCCAACGAAATGGCAGTGGCCATGAGTGAAATATCAGATTCCAGTGAGAAGATTTCAAGCATAGTCAATATGGTGAATGAGGTGGCTTTTCAAACTAATATTTTAGCGATTAATGCGGCCATTGAAGCTGCCAAGGCGGGAGAGCAAGGAAAGGGCTTTGCGGTAGTAGCAATTGAGGTTCGAGATTTAGCACAAAGAACCACCACTGCTGTCAATGAAGTAAAAAAATTGATTCAACTGGATATTGAAACTGTAAAAAAGGGAAATGCCTTGGTTAAGAAAAATGAGCATAAGCTGCAAGAGATCGTGGATAGTTTTAAAAAGGTATCGGGTATTCTAATAGAGATCTCTAGTGCGACTAAAGAGCAGTCACAAGGAGTAGAGGTGATTAATAATGCGGTAGCAAAGCTACAAACCATCATTCAAGAAAACTTAAATCTAGTCCAAGAGATCACCTTGTCAAATCAAAATATGACCAAACAAGCTAATAACATGCAGTTGCTGATAACTCAAAACTTATCGGCCTAATAGTGATTTCAATTACAAGGAGTATTTATGAAAAGAGCTGCTCTTTATGGTTTTTTAATGGTGTGCTTGATGGGAAGTATGCTTCCTATCTCTTATTCACAAGTTGATTGGAGTGCCAAGACGGCAAAAGCAATGGAAGCCTTAAAAAGTAAGACCAATCAATTAGGATTGCCAAAGTTAGAAGGCGAGGAGAAGGTTTCAGACAAGAAAGTTCCTGGGCTCTATTTTGGAACCACTAAAATGAATAACAATTTCACCGTGATCGATGAGGTTAAAAAAGAGAATAGCGGAACAGCAACTTTGTTTGTAAAGAGTGGAGATGAGTATGTTCGAATCACTACCAATGTTCAAAAAGATGACGGTTCTCGAGCGCTTGGGACGATTCTTGATCCTAAAGGAAAGGCGATCGTAGCAATTAATAATGGCGAGTCTTTTGCAGGTGATGTTGATATTCTAGGGAAAACCTATAATACTCGCTATGAACCAATCAAAGATAGTAAAGGAGCGGTTATTGGTATTTGGTACGTTGGTTATTTAAAGTTGGAATAATCTACTAGATGCAGATTAAAATTTGCTTCAATGTACCCTCTCCTGGATGTGCATGCAAAATTTCACTCTCCCTCTAGATGATACGACTTATATTTGATATTCTTTATTAGTTTACACCATTTATTCACTAATAAGAGGTCTTGCTTATGTCAAATCCTGTCCTACATCAGCATCTTAGGAAAGAACGTAACGAAATCAGTCGCGACGACTTGATAAAAATCATAAAAGAATTTGAAATTTGCCAGATGAGTTTTCTCTACTCTGGTCTTGATGGAAAAATTAAAGAGCTTAAAATACCCACACACGATCGCAAATATGCCGATATGGTGCTAGCGCAAGGGGAGCGCATTGATGGCAGCAGCATCTTTAAGGGAGTTATCGATACAGGAAATAGTGATCTCTACATTGTCCCCATTTACAAGACTGCGTTCTTTCACCCCTTTGAACAAAATACACTTGCTGTATTTTGTAATTTTCTTGATCGTAGCGGAGAGCTTTGTATGGCGGTGCCTGAAAATGTGCTGGCAAGAACTGCTGCCAATTTCAGGGAACGCACAAAATTAAACTTAAATGCTCTAGGTGAGTTGGAATTTTATTTAATTTACGATCCAACTATTCTTACCGATGTTCCTAGTGAATATAAGAGTGCTGCCTCTAAAATTTTCATGGGGAAATCGCAAAGAAACTATCACCAATCGTATCCCTATAATAAGCAAGCAATGATCTTAAATAGTATGCTTTCACTCATCTCCTCTATTACTGGTGCAGTTAAGTATGCACACGCTGAAGTAGGATGCATTGAGGGGCTGAAATCCAATCTGGCCGAGATCAATGGCAAAAATTGTGAACAGTTTGAGATTGAGTTTTTACCTCGTCCTATTGAAGATATGGCCCACTACTTAAATCTTGCCAAGTGGATTATTCGCACCGTTGCTTATCGTTTTGGCAGCGTTGCTACCTTTACTCCTAAAATTCAAGATGGCCATGCAGGTACTGGCATGCATGTACACTTGGAGCTAACCACACTCACCACTCCTGCACAAAATGTGATGGTAAATCGACATAGTGGCAAGCTCAGTGAAGAGTCGCTAGCGCTGATCGGTGGTCTTGCTCAGATGGCACCCTCACTCACCGCCTTTGGCAATACGGTAGCAAGCTCCTATTGGAGATTAGTGGCCAACCAAGAGGCACCAACGCGTATCTGCTGGTCGGAACAAAATCGCTCGGCACTGATTCGTGTGCCTTTGGGGTGGAGTAACCTAGGCAATTTGGCAGAGAAAGTCAACGACCTCTCCGTGCGCACCGAGACCCCCACCCATGCCTCTTCACGACAAACGGTTGAACTACGCAGTCCCGATGGTTCTGCTATGATCACACTTTTGTTAGCAGGAATTTGTGCTGCCGCTGAACACGGTCTTTGTAATCGCGAGCAATCCCTGGAGTTGGCAAAAAAGCTCCATGTCACTGGCAACATTTTTAACAACGGCGACTACTTGCACTCTCTTCCCTCTCTACCCGCAAGTTGCCAGGAATCGGCAGAAGTGTTGCAAAGGGATCGTGGCATCTATGAACGCGCAGGCATTCCAACCAAAACCATTGACTATTTAATTCAGCACCTAAAAGAAGAGGCCACACTCTTTACCAGAGATCATCTGCAAAAGCTCTCTACAGAGGAGCAAAAGAAATTCACACGCGATATCCTTCACAAAGATCTCCACGCTCAATAAGAGGCCCCTAAGATTTCTGCACGCGGATCGCTTCTTGATGAATGAGCTTATAGACTTTTGTGATGAGCTCTTGTGACAGCAGTAAGCGCTTCGATAATTTTCGACGCTTGCTTTCCCCCTTTAGCCACTCTCGCTTTTGTAGCGCCGTCATTCCACTTCTGGCCTTGATTTTGCCAATCTTTTTTACAAGCTTAAAGCGTTTGGCCAAATCGCGAAGAATTTTTTCATCGACTGCTGCCAGTGAAGTGCGCAGCCTTTGCATCTCTTTTTTTTGCTTGTTCATACGAGCAACGTCACGCTTCATATTTAATACTCTCCCTGATGATTAATACCCCTTTTCGATTATAATTCCAAATTCAAAATATTTTTGATATTTGTGGCAACAAAATAATGGAGGCGACTATGGAGGCAACTATGGTGGATCCAAAATGTATTCAAATCGAAGAGAGCTGGAAAAAGCATCTGCTCGGTGAGTTTTCCAAAGATTATATGCAGACTCTTCGTACTTTTCTTCAAGACGAACTCCAGCAAAAGAAGCTGATCTTCCCTCATGGAAGTGAAATTTTCTCAGCATTTAATCTTACTCCTTTTGATCAAGTTAAAGTGGTTATCATTGGTCAAGATCCTTACCATGGTATTGGCCAGGCCCATGGCCTTTGCTTCTCCGTTAAACCTGGCATTCCGGCGCCACCATCACTGCTTAACATTTATAAAGAGCTTGCAAGTGATGTGGGATTTACCGCCCCAACTCATGGACACCTCATCTCTTGGGCCAAGCAAGGGGTGCTGCTCTTAAATGCAGTTTTAACCGTGGAAAAAAATAGGGCCGGCTCCCATCATGGCAAGGGTTGGGAACAGTTTACAGATAAAGTCGTGGATGTGCTCAATCGCGAGAAGGAGAATCTTGTCTTTATCCTTTGGGGAAGTCCAGCACAACGAAAGTGTGCCCATGTTGATGGAAGAAGGCACTTGATCTTAAAAGCGCCGCACCCCTCTCCCCTTTCTTCCTATCGTGGTTTCTTTGGGTGTAGGCACTTTTCCAAAACCAACCAATTTCTTAGTGAAAAAAATCTTCCGCCTATCCACTGGCAACTGCCATGAATCAACTGATTGTCTATGAGAGGGAGATTGTAAACAATCTTGCAACTATTGCCAAAAAGGATGCCTTACATTTTTCATCCCCCATCTCTTCTCATGAAAGGATCTCGCACCTGCAAGATGTTTTGCGGGCGCGTATTGGTGATACCCTCAAAATTTTCATACCAAATCAATCAAGAAGGATCGCAAAGATCATCCAGCTAGATGATAATACTTGCACTCTAGAACTAGGGCCGCCACTCTTGGAGGTGATCTCCCCTTTTACTCATCTTCACCTGCTCATTGGCATTAGTCGTCCGCTTACCATGAAGAAAATTTTCGAGCACGCCACGGCCATGGGAGTTGCACAGCTACACTTTTTCCTTGGGGAAAAGAGTGAAAAATCGTACTTGCAATCACCCCTTATAAAATCGAAAGAGTACTTACGTTTTATAGAGCAAGGGTTGTCGCAATCGTCTCGCTATTTTAAACATCCACAAGTGGAGTTTCACTCTTATTTAAAAGAGCTGGCCCTTCCTCCTATTGCAAACCGCTTCTACCTAGAAAGTAGTGCCAAAGCAACGCTACAAACAGAGCAACATCTCTTGGCATCCCCTACTCTTTTGGCCATAGGTCCAGAGCGAGGATACTCTGAAAACGAACTCGCCACTCTCAAGCAAAAAGAGTTTCAAGGTGTACGCATCTCACAATCGATTTTGCGAGTAGAGATGGCGCTCTTTTATGCTCTTGCACAACTGGAATTTATCCATCTTCATCAAAGTTGCTCTTGAAAAGCTCACACTAACCAGTATACAACTATGGTACAACTGATTTGATTACCTAGATAAGGATAAGGAGCATGTATGGCATTCAACTTACGCAATCGTCACTTTCTACGATTAATGGACTTTACTCAAGAGGAGATGAAATTTCTTCTTGATCTCTCGAAAGATTTAAAGCGCGCAAAGTACACCGGTTCTGAAAAACCGTTGCTTCAAGGAAAAAAAATCGCGCTGATCTTTGAAAAAACTTCTACTCGTACCCGCTGTGCTTTTGAAGTTGCCGCTTACGAGCAAGGGGCCCACGTTACCTATATTGACTCCTCGGGATCACAAATCGGCCATAAAGAGTCGATGAAAGATACTGCTCGCGTGCTTGGCCGTATGTATGATGGCATTCAATACCGAGGTTATGGCCAACAAGTTGTGGAAACGCTAGCAAAGTATGCAGGCGTTCCTGTATGGAACGGACTAACCAATGAGTTTCATCCCACACAAATTTTGGCCGATATTATGACCATGAGTGAACACTGCTCTAAACCACTTCGCGATATCTCTTTCTGTTATGTGGGTGATGGCCGTTTTAATATGGCAAACTCTCTACTCGAAGGTGCCGTTAAGATGGGTATGGATTTTAGAATTGGCGCCCCTGCAAAGTATCAACCCGATAAAGCTTTAGTCGCCGAGTGTATGAAAGAGGCGCAAAAAAGTGGCGCTCGCATCACCATTACCGATGATATTGACAAGGCCGTAAAGGGTGTAGACTTTGTCCATACCGATGTTTGGGTCTCTATGGGTGAACCTGAGTCTGTATGGGTGGAGAGAATCGAGGCGCTTAAACCTTATCAAGTTAATAAAAAGCTTATGGAGCGTACAGGAAATCCACTTGTGAAATTCATGCACTGTTTGCCAGCATTTCACAATCGTGACACCAAAGTTGGGGAAGAGGTTTTCAAGAAATTCTCTCTTGATGGTGTTGAAGTGACTGAGGATGTTTTTGAATCTCAACAATCGATCGTTTTTGATCAAGCAGAAAATCGCCTGCACACCATTAAGGCGGTGATGGTGGCCACGCTCGGTCTCTAATCTCCCCTACTTATAGCACATAGACCGAATAGATCCTTGTCATCTCTTCTTCACTACAATCTTTCATCTTTCCAATATTCTCGCTCTCTATAAATTGAGATAGCTCATGGCAATTTTTAGTAGAGGGTAAGTAACGAACAACCACACAAGGATTGGAAAACTTCTCTTTTAAGGTTTTTAACGTCTTCTTAATTGGATCTAGATCACTTACACCTTCGAAATTCAAAAAGGAGTGAAAGGAGCTTTGATTACTGCTTGTAATGCCACTCAAAACTTCACAAGTACCACCCAATTTATAGTGAATTTTAACTTTATTGTGTTGTAATTGATGTTTTACCTTCGTCAAGATTTCACGTTTTAGTGACGGTGGGATCTGCTCTTTCGGTAAATAACGAAAATCCCCTACAAATGCGAGGTGAAAGAGGAAAGAGGTGACACTCTCTCCTTTATTCAAAATTGTGGATAAGGCAGAAAAGAGTCCACTCTTTTTCTCTTGAAGAGCAATTAGTGAGATATTATTGGATCCTAGAAATTTTTGTACCCAAGGCAGGGACAGCACTTGCAACCAAAAATTAAAGCGCTTAAAGGGAAAATTTTTTTTACATTCGCCAATAGGCCTTTTAAGAACATGCTTAAAGCGAGAGGCCAAGAAAATTTTGCTTATAGGCCGCACCCGGGATAGAAAGCGCTCAAAGCTGCCACAAACCAAAACCCCTCGCTGAATATCGTGAATACGAGAGTCCCAGTGCCTTTTGGCCTCCTCACTTAAGTCCGCTTTAAAGTCATCAAATTGACCTAACCGATGTTGTACAAAGACGGGATCTTGGTAAAAACCAATGAAGTGAAGATAATCATCCACAGATAATTTTTTAAGCGCCAAAAGTTTAAGCTCTAGCAGATATTGGTTTTCAGGATTGGTGTCTATACAATAAATCTCCTCAAGGGAAGGGGTATCCAGCAATGCAATCACTCTTTCACCATTACCTGTGATTGCAGTGGCCATGGTGGCCTTAGCGTTTTGAATCATGTGGCGATCGATACGATTATCTTCGATAACGTGCGAGTAACAAATCATGAGTTTCTCCATTTTAGTTTTCTAAAAATGCTGGGGATCTCTTTTAAGGATACTTCAATGTTGCCATTTTCAAACAACGGCAATTTTTTTATCCGTTTTTTAGACAAAAAAATATGCTCATCCTTATGCACACGGGGGGTTCTGCATAGGGGTTCCGCATATCGGCAACTACAGTTATCACCATTATTGCTTGCTTGATTGCTTGCTTGCGCTGCTTTTTCTTCGATAAGCTGCTGCAATTACGGACGCTGTGGCATATATTCGTAAAAAAAAGGCCATAGGACAGCGATTCCTTGTATAATTTTGCCCTATGGGGGATGCTACTATGGAAGGAGCATCCCCCGTTAATCTTCAGATCGCTAGTTTCCCTCTACTGCTCAAAAATGAGTGTCGACAATTTCTCTACACTTAAATATCATTTTGGAAGATACTCTTACAAAAAACATGCCCAAAAAACATGGAAGGTTGCAATGAAGATCAAAGATTTTTTCTCGCCAAAATGGAAGCATAGTAATCCCCAGGAAAGACTCAATGCAGTCATGAATTTACCGTGCAATGACGATCTAAAAGAGGTGATCCTGCGTGATCAAAATCGCGATGTGGTGCTTGCGGCCCTTAAACGCGTTCGAAACCCACTTTTTTTTGAAAGCTGGATAGAAGACGAGCTTCCTCCGGGCCATCCTTTTAAAAAGGAGATTGTTGAGCGTTATGAAGAGCTTTTGTATAAGGCCATGATCTCAACCAAAGTGAACTTAAATGAGGATGAGTTCGACTTAATACTTAGATCACTTAAAAATAGTGAAAAACTGCTCGAGCTGGCCCATGAAATCAAGGATGAGGAGAAGCGATTAAAAATTTTACAACGCCTGGATAGTGAAAAGGCCCTCTATAAATTTTTAAAGGACTATGAACCCAACATTAATTTTGAGATCTTGATGGAAAAGATTAATGATGGCGATATCCTGAGAAAGCTCACCACCTTTGCAAAAAATAAAAAGCTTAAGCGACTTGCGGAAAAGAAGTTAGAGGGCCTAAAACGCAACTATCAAAACCTAAGCAATGCAGAAGTGAGGCAACACCTCGAAGCAGTGATTAGCGAGTTAAAGCTGATTAGAAAAGAGCGTGAATGGGAACGGGCAGAGAGTGAAATGACATCCCTAGAAGAGCGTTGGAATAAAATTGATCCCGGCAGCAAGCATACCCTTCGCCAAGAGTTTAATCTTATCCTAAGTCAGATTCGAGAGGGACTCTCCTTATATCAAGAATTAAACCGCAGTATGGCCGAACTTTTAAAGAAAAAAGAGTCGGGACAGAAGGTTACAATAGAGGAGTTTCGACGCCCAAATCTTAATCACCTTTCTGAAAAAGAGCTTAAAGATTGGAAACAAAAAATTTTTGGCAGCAATGAGAATACCGCAGAGATCATGCTTTCACCTCATGAGCAGCAAGCACTACGCTCCGAAAGCAAGCGTCAGCAAAATGAAAGTGAGGCCCAAGAAAAGCAAAAATTATTTTATCTTGGGAAACGTTTAGAAGAGATTAAACGCCTGCAAAAAGATGTAGAGGTACAAAAACTCTCCGCGATCAGTGCACATAAACGTCTGCAGGATATCGTTACCCATTGGGATCGTGATTACACTCCTACCTTTGAAAATAATCCTATCAGGCATGAATTTGATAATATTAAAATTGGCCTTAGTAATATTTTGAATGATGCCGTGGCCTTGCATGAAGAGAAGCTACAAAAAGAGGAGGCGCGTAAGAAGCGCGCCTATGAAATTGTCCATGATATTCAAGAGATTATTAATGGTGAGGATAATAAGCATCGCCCGCTAAGACCGCTGCAGGATGAGTTTGAAAAGATCCTTGCGGAAACCAATATTGAACGCGATCTGGTCAAAGCGTATCGTAATAATCTTGACCGCTTCTATAAGGAGTTAAAGCAACACAAAGAGGATCGCCACTGGGAAGAGTGGGCCAACTATAAGTACAGGCAAGAGCTGTGCCAAGAGCTGCAACTACTGGCAAGTGACCTTCATCAAGAATTTATTGGCAATAAACTTTTAGAAATTTTATCCAAGTGGAAAAATGCAGGGCGTGTCTCCAAAGAACAATTTGAGGAGCTCCATCAAAAATTCAAACCGATTGCTGATCAAATTATTCAAAGCTGTCTCGATAAGAAGCGCGAATGCCTCTCTCGGTTGAAGGAAGAGTTAAAAATCTTAGACGACGAAACTGCGGAAATCAATTACAGAGGCCTAAATGAACGAGTTGAAGCAATTCAAGAGGAATGGAGGAGGGCCGGTCAGCTTCCTATGGCAGTTGAGCGTGATTATGTTGACCAATTTAATAAATTAAAATCTTACTTCTTTAAGAAAAAAGAGAGCTTCTTTCAAGAGCGCGATAAAGAGCGAGCACAAAATCTTGAAAATAAAATCCGTCTTTTGGCGGAAACGGAACGAGTAATTAAAGAGCCCTATGACAAGAAGATCAAACTGGATAAAGTTCGCGATTTTCAGCGTCGTTGGAAGGAGATTGGCCCTATTCCCAAGGGAGTGACTGATGATCCCTGGGTACACTTTAAAAAATTGTGTGACGATTTTTATGAAGGATTACAGGAAGAAAAGCAGGAGATCGTTGCCCAAAAAGTCGAGCTACTAAAGGGCCTACAAGAAGTGCTTGCAACTATTGATCATGTAGATTTAAGTGAATTTGAAGAAAAGCAGCAAAAAGTTTCAGAACTACAAGAAAGCTGGAAAGATATTGCTATTTCTTCCAGAGAGCACGACCAACAATTTCATGCATTAGTCGATCAATTCTACCGTCAAAAAAATGAGAAGTTTGAAAAATTAAAACGTGCAAAACAAGAGATGATAAAGGCAAAGCTCTCTTTATTGACCACTATGGAAGGAGAGTATCCTAATTTAGCGCATGAAAGCGCCCTCACTTCGTTAAATGAGCTTCGTCCCAAATTCCAAGAGGCCACTACTCAAGATGAAGGCCTCGATGCAACTTTGCATGAACGCATGCTAAGAATCTTTCGCACAATCGAAGCAGAAAAGAGTTTATGGGAGCAAGAACCTGAGGGAGAAAATAGTGATACACTTCGCGACTATCAAGATATCATTAATCAACTGGCAGTCATCTCCCGCATCCTAAGTCCACAAAATAGTTTTGAAGCAAGTAGTGGAGTAACCCTTACGCTTGCAGAACAGTTGGAGTATGGACTCAAATTCAAAGCATTGATTGTGGATAAGGATAATCCTGATAAGAACAGAGAAAATGCTCTCAGTGAAGTCTTTAAACTGCAAGATAAGTGGATCAAATTAGCACCAATCTTTTCTGGAAGGCCGGAAAAACAAGCGCTTTGGAAGGCCTACAAGGGAGTTTTATCCTCTATCTTTTGACGTTTGTCGGCCCAAATCACAAACCTAAGTTTTATTCCTCCATGAGTGAAAAGATGTGTCTGTACTACTTGATACCCTTTGATTTTCTCTTTCATTAAAATTTTCCGCGGAACCACCATTGCAAGCAGTAAAGGGGCATAGGTCACGATAATCGCTTCAACAATGTTGTGAAAATATTCTCGTAGCCCTCCGGCCATCTCCGTAGTCTTAATGCGCTCTCCATAAGGAGGGTTAAGCACCACCATGTTTTTATCGTGAAATTTTTTATATTTAAAATTAAAAAGATCTGCCGTCTCAAACACCACTGGGGTTACTGCGTTTGTGCAGTTACTTTTAGCACCTGTAATGGTCTCAGGATCAATATCAAAACCAAGATAACTTAGTAAGGGAACCGGTACTGAAAACGAGTATGCACTCTTAATCTCATCATAATGTTTCAAAAAGGGTTTAAAGAGTGGTAGATGCAAAAAAGAGTAATCACGTGAAAAGTTGGCACAATTTAAAAATAAGTGCTCAAAAAGGAACGTTCCAGAACCACACATAGGATCGATAAGAGCACTCACTTCGCGCTTAGGCAGCTGCTCTTGCAAAATCATGAGTAGTGCTGAGGCCAAATTCTCTCGAATTGGTGCTTTCCCTACAAAAGTTTTATAGGAGCGCTTATAGAGTGGATCACCACTGGTATCAATACTAAGAGTACACTCATCAGCTTCAAAACGAACATAAAGTTCAGTGGGCACGGCCAGCAACTGTGCCGCTTCGACACCCTTCTTAGACGGTGGCCTTGCTTTGTAAAAATCTTGAATTGCAGATAGCATGCAATCCTTGATTCTTCCCGTATGCATGATCCGCGACTTTGATGCTGAGGCCGAAATTTCTGGCAACTGCCCAAGAAGATAGTGTTGCCAGGGAATTTTCCTTACCTTGTTATAGAGCTTAGGAAAATCGCGGCAGCGAAAGCTTAGCACTCTCAGCAAAATGCGTGTAGGCACTTTCAAAAGAAGATTGAGAAGGCAACCACGCTCAAGATCTGTTTCTAGCAACAACCCACCAGGCACTATCTCCACGGCCGGCATTTCATCTTGTCTTTCACTCTGCCGGATCCAATGGGAAAGCGTGGGCCACTTCTGCTTTAACTCTGTTAATGCAATTTTTTCAAAATCGAGGGGAACGATAAGAAAGAAGCGCGCTCTATCAACTTTATCAAATTTATCAACACCATCTAGCCCCATAAAGAGAGGCCTTCCAGCTCTAAAAGGTGTCGCTTTAATTCACTCCCTTGATGAGCACTAAACCCCCCAAGCATTTTCTTTTTAGGACCACTTTTGACCACACGATGACATGGAACAAGGATAGGAAAAGGGTTGCTCGCAAGTGCTTGCCCCACTGATCGCGCGCCTAGTGCCACACGCGCGTTCTCCTCCATCCCCTTTAGGCGCCGCCACACTTCTCCATAGGAGAGTACACTGCCATTCTTGATAGACCTCGTGGTACGATAGACATCTACAAAAAAGGGGGATTTTTTTTCTAGCTTCTCTAAGTAAAGTTCAAAGCAACTAAAATTAACCTCTTCTCCTAAGAAAAACTTTTCCGCCATCTTCATAAACTGAAAGGCATACTCTATCAACTCTTGTTCGATACTTAGCTCACTCTCTTGGGAAAATAACACCGACAATTTTGAAGAGTTATTATCGCGTACAAAGTCCATGAAAAAATCTGCATCAAAAGAGTTGAATATTTTTTTATCCAATACTTTATTCAGTTGTTCATTCAACCTTCTTACCAGATCTACTCGGTTATCCTCAGGCAAGCAAAGAGTAAGAATCTTCTTTTTAGAGATTAAGAATGCAAAAGCACACTCTCCAATAGGTGAGTAGAAAATTGCTCTAAAAATATCACTTTGGCAGATCATAAAAAACTCCTACTTTATTCCGATGAGGAAGTCGGGTGGATCATTGAATGACTTAGTAGAATAAAATTGCCTTGTCAAATATTTAAATTTCATTTTTCACTTGAGAAGGAAACGCTTCGTGCAACTAAAATCACAAATAATCAAAATCCATGACTTAAATTATAAAAAAACCAAGCAGCAGGCGCAAGAGCTACTTGAAGATTACTCCCCATTACTTCGTTCTTATCAAAAAGATCATGAGAATTTCTCCAAACGCCCCTTCGAGCTATCTAGTATAAAAAAACTTTTTCAGGCCATTAACTCTTCCAATATCATTTTGGTCGGAGACTTCCACACTTTTGAACAAAACGCAAAGAATTTTGAGCGCCTTCTTAAATATTGTACACTTCACCGCCTGCAATTTGTGGTAGCACTTGAACTGTTGATGGCAAGTCATCAACACTTTGTACATCAGTTCATGCTGGGT
Source organism: Oligoflexia bacterium (assembly GCA_015231955.1). Taxonomy (GTDB): domain Bacteria; phylum Bdellovibrionota; class Bacteriovoracia; order Bacteriovoracales; family Bacteriovoracaceae; genus JADGAN01. The sequence goes on from JADGAN010000002.1 coordinate 108,973, forward strand.
GAGACTAGTGAGGTAGATTTTCTAGAAAATATCCAATACGACAAAAATTGGATGTTTCCCTGGTCGCACTATCGTGGGATTTTTCATATTGCAAAAGAGGCGCACGCCCCAGTTTTTGCTATTAACTCCAAAGGAAATCTTTGCGAGCGTGATCAATTTGCGGCGGATACCCTTTCCAGCATTCGCAAACAATACCCAGATAAAATTATCCTCGTCTTAATCGGAGAGATGCATATTGTTTCTAATAAACTTCCTCAAGCACTCTGCCTATCTCTTAAAAACAAAAAGATCTCAGCAACCAAAATTACCACCATTCACCAAAATCTCGATCATGTTTACAAGCAATTACAAGTAACTAACACCAAAAATGCCGTCGTTCAATTCACCTCCAAGCGATCTTCAAAACTTCTGGAGTTTTGTTTGCAAACTGCACTTCCTTGGTCCAAGTACGAAAGCATGCTCTATTGGATCGAATGCATCGGAGGAGACAGTAGAGCTTTTGATGGCAACATTGAAAATAAATTTATTCCCATCATTAAGCAACTCCAATCTTTTTTGCAACTCGAAGAGTTCATCACTGATGAAGAGCTTGAAAACTTTATCATTTATAACCGAGATAAAAATGATTTCATACTAAAAGAGATTCAAAAAATCAAACAATTAAATTTACGTCAACTAGCAGAACATCTCCTTACTAATGGCAAGAGCTTTAAGCTCCCTTATAGCTCTAAACTTTATAGTGCCCACTATTCTATGAATAAACTCTCCTATTTAGCGGGCGTTTGTCTCTTTGATTCCATCTATAAGCAGCTTGACCTCTCTTATGATGATCTGCTTGAAAGCGCCAAGGCCTCCCGTTTTATTGCGCTTATGCATCAGCACATTACCTCCTATCTCTGCTCCAAAATTTTAAATCCGCATCGAAAATGTGATTTATATAAAGATCTTTGCTTAAAGCTATCAGCTCCGGCCATCGATCCTTACATCCGAAAAGTTTATATCGAAAGCATTAAAATTATTGATGCATGCAAAGAAACAGAGGAGGGGAATGACAAAAAATGGAACGAAAGTATTTTCGCCTTAAAACACTCCTTGCCGTTTATCAATGATGTTGCTACTTTAACCGGACATATCTTTGCAGAACTGCTTTTTGAGAAGCTCTATGAGATGGATTATAAGATCGCTATTCACCATCTAAAAAATCTCCTCTTCGTACACCCTCTGGGTGTTGACGATCTTAAAGAAATAAGCGACTTTCTTTTTAAACAAACAAAGCTTCATTTACTGCAAAAGAAAATTTTTTAATGAAAATAGTTATCCAAAGATCCAAAGAGTCCTCCGTTGTTGTTAACTCCGAAATCGTGGGAAAAATATCACATGGAATGGTTGTTCTACTGTGTTTTGAGAAGGGAGATAGCGAACTTTTGCTAGAAAAAGCTATTCATCGGACAATCAACATTCGAATGTTTGAAGATCCACAAACAGGAAAGATGTCCCAGAATATCTCGCAAGTTTCAGGACAAATTCTTTGCATTAGTCAGTTCACTCTATCGTGGGAAGGTGAAAAGGGGCATAGGCCTAGTTTCGACAACGCCTTAGAACCAGCAGAGGCGAAGCGACTTTATGAGATTTTTTGTGCCAAAATTCGTGCACAGGGAATCCCCGTTGAGTGCGGCGTTTTTGGTGCCTATATGAGCGTCAATATTGCTAATGATGGCCCAGTTACTTTTTATTTCAAATTTTAGGAAGTCTAAATTAACTACTCCGGCCGTCCATCCAGGTTCATTGCATTTAAAAGATCTTTCTTCTTTCCCACCTTAAGATTCACTAGTTTTGCACTCTGAGTATCTACTCTTCTAAAAAATAGAGTGAAGCGAACAGCGTCGCTCTTTTCTTTTTTCTCCATTTCACTACTACTTCTTGTTGGCTCAAAGATAAGGCTGCCACCAAATTGCCTCATCATTTCCATGCAAAAGTTCATCGTAAAATCACTACTAGTAGACTCTCCATGCTTAAACGCTATCTCTGCTTTAGCATTGTCTAAAAATTCAATAATGACAGAGTCACGTACAATCTTACCCATAATCCGAATACGCCGCTCTTGATCCTTCTCTCCAAAAGTTTGAACTAGTTCCGACATCAGATGAAAAAAAATCTTCTGAACCACATCCTCTTTTCCCCAGATTAACATATTATCGATGGTATCAATCTTTAAGATAATCCCATTTACAAATAGTTTTTTGGAAAAAATATTTACAAGGTTATTGGTGATCTTGTTTAAATCAACACCTTGAAGCGGCGAAGCTGCCTCTGCATTCTCTATAGCTGCAGGTTCAGACGGGGTATCCTCTTTTGATTCAACTGTACCGCTAACATTGCTAAAATCACTAGCACCTTCGCTGGCCGTGTTCTCTGGCTTTTGCAACGGCCGTGATCCCCATAGCGCATTTTCTAGCAAAAAGTTGTTATAATGGGAAAAAAGTTTTGAACAATGAATAAGATCATTTTGTTCCAATGTCTTTTTCATAAGCTCTTCCACTTTTACACAAGAAGGGGAATCTTTTCTCTCCACCTCGTCTAAGGCATCTTGTTCTGACGCTCGATTAAGTTCTCGCAAGCGACGCTGGGAAAAGGTTAGTATCCAGAAGGCCCCTAGTGCTAATAGCAAAGTAGTTGCTACAAGTCCCATGATGAGGGAATAAAAATCACCACTGCGCTTTTTCCAAACATCAATTTCCTCTAGCAGTGAATCTTTGGCACTTTCTATTTGCGAAAAGAGGGGAACTAAAGTCTCCATATGGCCTTGTTGCTTAATCGATTGGTGAAATTGAAACACACTCGAAGAGATCTTATTCATCTTTTCTAGAGCGGCAACCTTTGAAGTAGTATCCTCTAGCTCTTGCTGAACCTCTCCAAAGCACTCTTGGGTCATTCGTAAAAAATTATCCTGCAAATATTTCGTCGAGGGGCCCATGCTATTCCCATAGGCCATAAAACTCTGCATCACTCTCGAAAAGCAGGTATTGACACCATCTTGAATCAGGTAGTGGCGTCCAAGCGACTTGCTAACAAAATGTAATGACACGAGCAGAATCACCGACAAGAGCAAGGTCAAGGATACAATAAGCGATATTTTTGTCTTTAGTAGGTTATTCATCATTGCGACTGCCTCCTCGATTTCCAGTAAAATAAAGGATTTTCCTATATTTTACAATTCTATAGTGCTATAAATCAGCGTCAAGCTAGGCCAATATCTCCTTTGAAGCTTGAACTATTGACTCATATAATAAATTTGCTATAAGCTTTCTTTAAGAATAAGACCATGGCAGCGATGGCAAAACTGCTATTAAGCTGTTACCAGATACCTGATACCAGGGGTTTTACCAGAAATGTCAAAATACTTGGCGCTCATTTTAGGAACATCACTCCTTTGGCATCTCTTGATGTTCTCTCTGATTTCCAATTTTGAATCCTATATACAATTTTTTAAAATTAAAACAGATAAGCTTAAGCACTCAACTGCTCCTATTGCTATTACCTCGATTCCCAAAGAAGAGCTTTTTAAACTAAAGCAACAAAAACGTATGCACACTGTCGGCAAAGATGATGGCAAAAAGAACATTTTCACAATACCGCTCCAAAATAAGGCCACTCCCTTTATCCCGCCCACTAAGCATAAAATTGTGAAATCTAAACCGTCTCAAGAAATTTTTAAAGATAATCAAGCAACTAGAACCATCTCCCTTGCTGACTTACAAACACGCTTAAACGAAGCAGAAAAAACCCATCTTTCTCCTTCTACTTCGGCAGTATCTATCCCTCAGCTTCCTCGAAATTTAAACCTTGATATTCGAGTGGAGGTTCCAGAAGGAGTCGATTTAGACAAGCTCAATGAGATCGAGCTTAAGTTTTACGGTTTCAACTTGCGAGTTTTTCGCTCTTACGTTTCTGCCATTTACCATGCGTACGAAGATTTTAAACTTGCCAGTCCTCACGTTAATTTTGCCCAAATGAGTAGGCAATCGCTGCTTGCATCGGTCACTTATAATGTAAATGGTGGGATTGAACATATTAGCTTTATCCGTTCTGCAAGTGATGACCGCTTGCAGGCCATGTTCCAGCGAGCATTAGAGAACAACAGTGTCCAAAATCCTCCGAAGGAGATTGTCGAAAACGGCCGTTTTCAACTACGCTACGAACTCGTAGTAAATCCGTAACTCTAAAATTTCTAAAACTTCTAAAAATTCTAAAATTTGCTTAAACTCTTAATTTTTCCCCATGCTTTTGAAAATAAAGAATCGCCATCTATTTTGGATTTCTCAATCTCTTTAAAAAGCATCCTCAATAAATCACTGACTTCCCTTGTGATCTCTTCAAGCCCAACACTGCTAATTTTTTTTGCTATAATAGAACTATCAACTAATTCTAATGATCGTTTGTAGCTTGCATGTTTTTGTTTGCACGCAGGGCAGACCTCCACATGTTTTTTCATATATTCAAAAATTTTTCCATGCAAATGACCATCTAAGTAGGGCAAGATTTTTTTTGAAAAGAAACAAAATGTTAACTGGGTTTCTCCATCGTTATTATCAAGAATCCTTCCTGTTTTCCTTGAATCTATCATCAATTTATTTTCCATATACAACGAGAGCTTACTCCCTCATAGAATAAACCCTAATACACTCCTTTCCTCTTAAATCAAAGAGGGATCTTTGGTTTATAAAAAAATGTTTTATCAAACTAATTGCTCCGAAGCCAGCTTTGGATTTTCCTGTTCCATGAACTTAAGTAACTTATTTCTGGCCAAATTCAGTTTTAAACAAAATGATTCCTCATCTAAGTCTAAAATGGTGGCCAAATTATCTATTGGCAAGATTCTCTCTTTATGTAAGTGCAAAATAGCTCTTTCTTCAGTGGTTAATCTTAGCACTCTGGTTTTACCACTAAGATCCTCTCCCAATGTCTTTTTAATACCATCTTCTAATTGATAAAACCGCTTGCTTGCAACTTTATAAACATATTTATAGAGCCTTACCCGCAGCTTTTGCATTCGTTCTTTGCGACTATAATCATCGTTATTTTTCATAAGCAGGATGTTGTTAATAAGAGATTTTTCTTGAACTGTAGCGACCATACAAGCATCAATTACAACTTGTTCTGCTTGTAGATCGTCGGGAATTATCGCAAAGGCAAAACTATATAATTCTGGAACAAAGCTTATAAAATATTTTTCAAACTCTTTTCTATTCACATTTTACACTTTATCAGCAAACCACATCGGTTTCAAGTGGGAAGATCTCATCTATCATGAATTGCACTGAAGAAAAAACCAGCAAACCCTTGCTCTCTTTTATCACTAGGCAATTTTTTATACATTCCATATTGAGTTTCAATATATGACAAAAACTCTTTGATTGGAAGATGCAACTTTTCTCGTATTTTTCCAAAATCGTCAACACTCTCTTCATAAGTAAGAAAGAGAGTCATCGAGGCATTATTCCAAGTTCTCTCCAGAAAGGAACACTTTCCATTGCGTTCTAACTTTAAAATTTTACACTCCTTTGCAAGTGTTGGAAAAAAACGCTCCTGTAAAAACTGATTTAACATTTGCTGACCACTCACTTTATCAGCAGGTTTCTCTTTTTGATAGCGCAGCGATAATTCCTTAATCAAAGCAACTGCTAGGTTATTTAATTTTTGCCGATTAGAACGAAAGCTTTTAATCTCTTTTTTCTTTTCTTCTGTATAGTGAAAATACTCAAAGGCCATCTCTTCTCCCATATAGTTGGCCAAGTTTTCACTAAATCCGACCTCTCCTTTAATAAAAAAGATGGTATGAAAAAGTTCATGAAAAACCAATTCTGCTAAACTTTCATTACTAAAATTAAAAAACGAAGAGAGAATCGTATCTTCAAAATACCCGAGTGTGGAGTAAGCATAAATAGGACGCTTCAAAGTCACATAACCCTCTTGTTCTAAGCTTTGAACATACTCTTCCGCAGCCTTATGGTTAAAAAAGCCTAAATAAGGAAAACACCCAACAAACCAAAAGCAGTGCTCTTTAGCTTTAATTTCATTAAAACGAGAGGCCACCACCATGTGGCTGACTTCTGAGTGCTCTAAAATTGTAGTTTTAGAGTAAATCCCTGAAGCTCTTTTTTGAAAATAGTCATAAAAATATTTTTTATATTGAATAATCTCTTGGATCTTCCTTTTATCCTCTTTTGAAATGCGCGGATCTTGCAAGGCCTTTTCATTGGTAACAGCACTGTTTTGAATTTTTAATTGACCACTTCCTTGATCTACAATGTAGCGAAAAGAAGCACAGGAGAAGAGAAACAAGAAAAACAGGAGAAAAAGAATAAGCAGCAAAAAAAGCAAACTAACTCTATGGTAATACCCACGAAATCCCTGCTTCATATTCAAGATTATTTTTAATATCGTTGTAATCATTGGCACTAAAAACCGTTTTTACAGATCCAGTTATTGCGATTAACTTAGTTATATTGATCTTTAACATAAAGGTGCCAAACATGGCATTGCTTTGTTCTCGAGGATTATTCACTTTATAAAGAATCCTCTCCCCTACTGCCTCAAAAGTATAGTCAGTTATACTGCTTTTGATTTGCCGGGCATACCCAGCGCTCACAACTGGAGTGATCATGGCCTTTCTACTCGCAAGCATCTGCCGCAGACCCGCCCCATAAGTTTTAGTCTTCACACGATTTTGAATGCTCACTATATAAAGGCCTGGCTCAATTAAGACTCGCTCATTTTGAGTTAAGATCTCATCATTATGACTATAGTTAAACTCAATCCCTGTGGTGCTAAAAAAATAGATGGCCATGCTTCCAGAGTAAGTTCTCGAGGTAAGACTACTCTCTTTGTTGGATCCATAGACGTGTTTACTGTACTTAAACCCTCCATTAAGCTCGGCCATAGAGAACGCATTGCCAATGCAAAGAAGCGTAAGCAAGAGGGGCAATAGAACAATCAGATGCTTTCTAAAAGTAACCATACCACTATTGTAAAAAAAACATAGAGGAGACGGTAGCAGGCAAAATAGTTAGTTATTAATGAGAAGCTATTAAGGCGAAACAACTTTTCCTTGAGAGGAGATGGCGGTGGAAGAGATGATCTCTACATCTACCCACTTCCAAAGATAATCAGAGTCTCTTCCCAGATCTTTGAAGTGAACAATGCGCATGCAATTGGTTCTTCCACGCCACTTGTGCTCTCCCCGCTTTTCGTCGGCCCCATCAACTAGAATCGTATAGATTTTTCCCACCATCTGCTTCCGAAGCTTTTCTTGCACTGAAAGTTGCTTTAATTGCAACTCTCGCAAACGCTTATAACGAATCTCGTCGGTTAATACATCTTCCATTTTAGCAGCGGCCGTACCCTCACGAGGAGAAAAAGCGTAAGAGTAGATAAAGTCGTATTGGGCCAAATCCAATAAATCCATAGAGGCCTGATGCTCCTCCTCTGTCTCATTGGGAAAGCCACAAATCATATCGGAAGAGAGCACAATCTGGGGTTGCAGCTTTCTCAACTTTTGCAAAAGCCCTAAGTAGTGCTCAATCGTATAACCACGATTCATACGCTTCAAAACGCTATTTGATCCCGATTGCACCGGCAAATGCAAGTGATGGGATAATTTCTTAGATTCTCCATGCCACTCAATCAGCTCATCACTCATATCGCGAGGATGCACGGAAGTGTAGCGTAAAATCTTCAGTCCATTAATCTCCTCCAGCTCATAAAGGAGCTCTACAAAGCGATCGTAGGAGTTTACATTTTGGCCAAGGAGTGTCACCTCCTGCACGCCATCCACCTCTATAAGCCTCCTCACATCACTCACAATCTCACTTAAAGGACGCGACTTTTCACGCCCTCGCGTATAAGGAACAATACAATAGGAGCAAAAATTATTACACCCCTTCATAATCGCAACAAAAGCACGCGGCCCCTTATGAACAATCTTCGTCTCCGCAAAGGAAAACTCCTTCTCCTCTGAAAGTTCATTAGGCCACAAAAAGCGCTCACCTCCAGAGGCCCCGGCCCCGGCCGACGCCGACGCCGACGCTGACGCTTTTGCCGCAAATACCTTACTCACTAACTCCGGAATATGTTCAAGGTGATCAGGAGCAAAGACAAAATCGAGGTAACGATACTTTGCAAGCAGCTTATCCCCCTCTGCCTCTCCAACACAACCACCGACCCCAACCACTAGCTCGTTATTCTTTTCTTTCAGCTTTTTAATCTCTCCGAGGTGAGAATAAAAGCGAGCATTGGCATGATCCCTAATAGCACAAGTGTTAAAAAGGATTAGATCGGCATCAAACTCCGACTTGCACTCTTCAAAGTTGATATCTGAAAGCAGCGACAAGATCCTCTCCGAGTCGTGCATATTCATTTGGCAACCATAGGTGCGAAGAAAAACTTTGCGTTTGCTTTGTTCAGCATTTCCACCATTCTCAATATTCAGGGTAGTCATCGATTTTTATCCAGGGTCAAGAGTGGCCATAAAAAAAAGTTACCCTGCTATTTAGCAAACTCTCTCTGACTTTCGCAAACAATAATTTTTGTAGGCATCACCCAAACTTTCAGGAAAGAGGATTAAAGCATCGCTGCCTAAGTAATAAAAGGCCTCAAAAAGCTCTTCTCCTCCCTCCTCCTGCCTACTGCTCGCGGCCCAAATGATCTCTCCATCCCCACTGAGAGTAACGTAGGGAGGCCCGTCAATGGCAAGTCCTGGGATCATTTCCGGATGGGCAAGTGGAGAGTTGTTGTACTTTGTGTGTGAGAAAATCTTCAGTATTATCCTCATATTTTATTCCCATCCTCTTGTCCCATGGCCAGTTGGCACCCCATACTGCAGCAAATTAATCGGATTTTTTTTCGATTTTCTTGACTCCAAAGATAGTTTTTTGCTTTAATTAAAAGGAAAATTTCACAAGGGGCCAATCTATGCCACAACGTAAAGATAAAGCTATTTTGTTTCTGTTGTTCACGATGATCTGCACGAGCGCTCTCCCTTCACTCCTTTTTGCAAAAGATTACTCTTTGCGAGAACTTGTCAGCGAAGCCAAACAACGCTCCCCTCTCTTAAAAATGGTTGATGGAGATCTCGGGGTTCTTCGGAGTGCACAACAACTCACCTCAAGTTACCACTTTCCCATCTTCACGATCAAACAGGGGTTTACCTACTCTAACAATCCTGTGAATGTCTTTGCCTTTAAACTAGGACAAGAGGATTTTAAGATGAACGATTTTGCGATTGATAAACTCAACAATCCTGATCGTCGAAAAAATCATCAAACTAGCTTATCCCTGATGCTTCCTGTGGATATTGCCGGTAAACTTAGCGCAGAAGATCGGGTACTCGAAAAGCAGTCTGATGCAAAAACCTCCGAGCGCACTTGGGTACTAAAAGAGATCATTCGCGGTATTTATGGGGCCTACTACGCTTTTCACTATATGGAGAATTTACAACAATTTTTAGAGGAGGAGCGTGCTTACTTAAGTAAAATCATCCACGCTTACGATGGAAAGTATGAGGAAAATAAAAATCGTTACCTCATCTTTAATCAAGGGCGAATTATTCTGGAACAGTTAAATGAGGCATTGGCAAGCATCGCTTTGGAAAAGAAAAGGCTCCTCTCTGGTCTGCAATACTTCATTGGGAATAGCGATAGCGATATCTCCATTAAACTCAATACGAAAATGGATGAGGAGATCTATAGTAACTTAGATTGGAAAAATTATGACCCATCCTCGTCCTCACACTCTTATCGTGAAGATTTAAAAACTATGCGTCTAATGGTGGATTCTCTCTCTCTGGATGTGCTCAAAGAAAAAAAACGCTGGTGGCCAACCCTTGCTCTCTTTGCCGAACATAACATTAACAGCGAAAAGTTTGATAAGTATGGAAAGGATTCGAGTGCTGGTGCTTTCCTTAGTTGGAGCTTTGGTCTACACCTACCCTCTGTGGTTGCACTGGCCGAGAGCAAGGTGATGGCAGCAAATGCAAAGTACCAAGAGCAAGAGGCACGAGTAAATAATGAGCAGCGTGAAGCTTTTGAGGAGTTAAAGCAACTCCAAAACACCATTGAAAAAGGGGAACGCCGCCACCAGCTTTTTAAGGAGAATAAAAAAATTCTTACCTACCAATACCAGCGCGGCTCTGTGGAACTCTACAATATGCTCGATAATTTTGCTCACTATATTGAGAATTACTTAGGCCTCATCAAAAGCAAGAGTGATTTTAAAGTTAAATTTATTCGCTTTATCGACAACTTCAATGAGGTGACCCTATGACTCCAGTCGGAATGGCCGGACAAATTGCTAGACAATTTTTAAACTCCAAATTAACCCTGCTCTTGGTGATCACCTCCTTAATGCTGGGAGTGTTTGCTGTTTATATGACCCCCAAGGAGGAGGAGCCGCAAATCAAAGTACCCATGGTGGATATCCTGATTCCAGTTCCAGGATACTCTCCTAAAGAGGTAGAAAAGCGTGTGGCCTCCATTGTTGAACGAGAGATGAGTGCTCTCACTGCGATTAAGCACATCTACTCCACCTCGCTGGAGAGTGCTGCTCTCATCACTGTGCGCTTTGAGGTGGGCGAGGATTTGGAAACCAGTTTAGTCAAAATTCACCACAAGATGACCGCACTCAAGGATATGCTTCCGGCGGAGGCGATGAATGCCAAAATCACTTCCTATACCATTGACGATGTTCCCTTTTACGCTGTTACCTTCTCTTCTCACAAACTCTCCTCCGCGATGATTCGGGAAAAAATTGTTCCCCTAGCAAAATCGCTACAGGCCATTAATGGCATAGGCAACCTCGATATCATTGGTGGTGAACGAAAAGTTGTTGCGATTACTCCACAACTAAAGGAACTCTCACGACTAGGCATTACGCTTATTGAACTAAAGCAAGCAGTAGAACGAGCAAGCTCTGAGTACATGGTTGCTACCATTAAAGAGCGCTCTCCAGAACCTGTTTTGTTTGTTGGTTCTTTTGTTAAAAATATTGCTGATATTAAACAGATCCCCATTGGAAGGCGCTCTGGAAAAGCACTCACTCTTGGTGACGTCGCAAAAGTTACCCTCGATTATGATCATATCAATCACCACGTCTCTTCTGGAAAAGAGGGCGCGGCCGCTGTCACCATCACCTACACGAAGAAGAGGGGAGAAAATGCCACGATCCTTGCTTCGGCCCTTCACGATAAACTGCAAGAACTTGCTCCTCTCTACTTAGGCAAAGATCAAGAGATTGCCTGGGAGATCACACGCGATTACGGTGCCACCGCTAAAGAAAAATCGAATGAACTACTTGAGCACTTGGTAATTGCCACCATCTCCGTGATGGCCTTAATCGCAATTACCATGGGCATCCGTGTCTCCTTGGTGGTGGGGATTGCTGTTCCCGTCACTCTAGCACTCACCCTTTTGATTTATTACCTTCTCGGCTACACTTTAAATCGCGTGACCCTCTTTGCGCTCATCTTTTCGATCGGTATTTTAGTGGATGATGCCATCGTTGTGGTTGAAAATATCTACCGTCACCTCTCTCTTGGAATCCATAAAGCACGAGATATCGCAATCACTATTGCCACCGATGAGGTGGGAAATCCCACCATTCTTGCCACGCTTACTGTGATTGTGGCGATCATGCCGATGGCCTTTGTGGGTGGTTTGATGGGCCCCTACATGCGGCCCATCCCCATTGGCGCTTCACTGGCAATGATTTTTTCTCTCCTCATTGCGTTTATGGTTACACCTTGGGCCTCTAAAAAAATTATCAGTGATAAACCACATGCACATGAACATGAACACAAAGAACACAGCGAGGGAAAAATCGCCACACTCTTTCGTGCTGCCATGGCATGGATTATTGAGAAGAAGTCACACACTATCATTATTTTTGCCATCGTCTTTGTTCTCCTCTTGGCCTCACTCTCTCTCGTACTCACCAAGCAAGTGATGGTGAAAATGCTTCCCTTTGACAACAAATCGGAGTTTCAAGTTTTAATCGACCTCCCGGCCGGCGCAACTTTGGAGGACACCAAAAGCGTTGCAAATGAGCTTTCTGAAAAACTCTATACCTATCCCGATGTGAAAAGTATTCAAACCTACGTCGGAGTGGCGGCCCCCTTCAACTTTAGTGGAATGGTCAAGCACACCTTCATGCGTGCCCAAAGCTATCGTGCCGATCTTCAAGTCAACCTCCTGGATAAGCATGAACGAAAAATTCAAGGCCACGACTTGGTTAAAAAAATTCGTGAAGAGACCAAAGATTTTCTTGTTCGTTACCCCGGACTACTTTTGCAGTATTTAGAGATTCCACCAGGACCCCCAGTACTCTCCACAGTTCTCGCAGAAATATACGCATCAAACGAGGAGCAACAGAGGAGCGCAGTCCAGGATGTTGTCGCTGTCTATCATAATACCGAAGGTATGGTCGAAACCGATTCCACCCTCGACAAAGGTGCTCCTACACTCCTTTACGATTTCAACCGCAGCAAAGGGGTGCTCCATGGCGTACCTCAAAATTTTGCAACCAACACTCTCTTAATGGCATTAGGTGAACTCAACATCTTTACTCTTCATAAAGAGGGTGAAGAGGAGCCCATCTTCATGCGCATGTCACTTCCTGCGGAAGCAAAGAAGAGTGATGGTGAAATCCTCTCGCTGCTGGTGCCTTCACTTGAAGGAGACAAAGTACCGCTAAAAAACCTTATTGAGATTAAGAAGAGTGAAACCCGAAATCCCATCTATCATAAAGACCTACGACCAGTAATGTATGTGATGGGAGAGGTTTCAGGCGATGAAGAGAGTCCCTTCTATGCGATTACCAAGATGAATCCTAAGCTTGAAGACAAGTTTGATCTCCTGTACATTGGGACACCTCCCGCAAGTAGCGCACGACCGATCTTAAAGTGGGATGGGGAAATGGATATCACACTTGAGGTCTTCCACGATCTCGGCATCGCTTTCATGATCGCCATCATTCTTATCATTATTATTGTGATTGGATGGTACAACTCCTTTCTCCTCCCCTTTATCATTGTAGTGCCTATCCCACTCACACTGATTGGAATCATCCCGGGCCATTTCCTAATGAACTCCTTCTTCACCGCCACCTCGATGATTGGTTTTATTGCAGGAGCAGGTATCACTGTTAGGAACTCCATTATATTGATCGATTTTATCGAGGAGAAGCGCCTGCAAGGTTGCGACTGTAAAAGCGCGATTATCGACTCCACGATCATTCGTTTTAGGCCAATTTTACTGACAGCACTTGCCGTTTTAGTTGCAGGATTTGTCATCCTCTTCGATCCCATCTTTCAAGGACTCGCTATCAGTCTCATGAGTGGCTCCGTAATTTCGGCCCTGCTCTCCATCCCTCTAGTACCTGTACTTTACTATTGGTTTTACAAAAGCAGACCTGCGGTTAAGAGTGTAAAACAAGTGTAAAACAAGCTTAAACAAGGTTCTCGCATCTTGCACTTGTCGCAATCTATGGTAACTCTAAGAGATGAAAACAAAAGCAAGAAACATTGAACTTTTCCGCTACAGTAAAACAGAAGAACGCGCCAACTCCGTCACCCATTTGGTTGGACTCCTCTTGAGCTTCATCAGTATGTTTATCCTGCTCATGGAGGTTCATACCAAGTCCTCACTCACTATTTTTTATTGTCTGATCTATTCCATCACCGCGATGATGATGTTTGCCTCCTCCTTTAGCTACCACTTTACCACGAACGGAGGACGTAAATACCTCTTTAAAATTTTTGACCACGTCTCCATCTACTTATTCATTGCAGGAACCTACACTCCCATTGTTTTGATCGGAATGAAAAGCGCTCTGGCAATCAAACTCTTAATTGCAGTTTGGATCTTGGTCATCTTTGGCATTATCTATGAACTCCTCTTTCTTGGTAAAAATCGCTACGTCTCCACTCTCTTTTACTTACTCTTAGGAAATCTCTCCATCTTCACCTTGCATGAAATGCTGGTTACCCTCAATGTTAAAAGTGTAACCTTTCTGCTTGTCGGTGGGGCCATCTACTCTTTAGGAACCATCTTTTACATTATCAAGAAAATCCCTTACGGACACGCCATCTGGCACCTCTTTGTGATTGGAGGTTTTGTCACCCATTTTTTAGCAATCTATTTTTGTTGTGTTTGAATCGCCAAGCAACGCTCTTTTAAAATCTCATTCACATTTCCTTGGGCCTTAGCAATTTTCTCTGCACGCTTACACTCCCACGCGCCCGCTGGATACTGCTTATCCCAGGCCTCAAAGAGCTTTTGATTTTTATCACTGATAATTCCACGTCCCGGATAAACTTTATCCATATACATGTAGGTGCGAGCAACAATCCCTTTAGCAAAATCCATCGGTTCAAATTTCTTTTGCATAAGCTTTGCCTTACAATCACCAAAGTCGCGCTCACTACTGATAGAACGCCCAATCTCCGCCATAGAAAAATTGGATCGCAATCCATTTAACTCTCCAATCTCCGGCCACAAATTATAAAGATCGGCCTCCATCTTTGCAAACTCGGGATTCTTCCCCGCACACTTTCTCCCTTTAAATTGCTTCCCCTTCTTCATGCACTCACCACTACCTTCACGCCACTCTTTAAAAGATTTTCCAAAGGCCTCTGCAGGAACCACATGCTCCCACTCTAAACGATACGCTCGCCGTGCATCCTTTTGCACTTTATAGCCACAACTCTTAAGATCAATCTTATTTCCCTGATAACGACAATTGCAATAAATGGTATAAGGATGCTCTTTATGAATAGCATTGATAATCTTTTTGGCCTCACCAAAATTATCTATTTTCTGGTTTCCTTGACTAGCAGCGATCTCCCCCATGCTCCATAAAGAAAATAGCACCATCAATAATAATATTTTTTTCATAAATCCCCCTCTTCATTGGCATTAAAGCTTGGCGACACCTTTGACGTCCAAGGTGCCTGCTTCCCTTCTACGTTCTTGCACTTTACTTCACTTGGCAAATAATTTAATAATAATGGGTATCACCAAGGAGTAATGAAGTGAAGTATCTGTTACAGTATCCGAAAACGTCTCTCGGATTTTTGATTGTGATTTTCTTTTGTTCGTTTTTATACCTTGCTTTTTATCATTACCCTTTTATGGGAGCGGATTACTCCTTTCATTCGCCAAAGCTGATTGAGACCGCCGATTTTATCAAAAAAAATCCCTTTGCTATTCAATACTATTCGCGTGCCCTTGGAGGGATTCCCTATTATGGGCTTCCGGAAAATAATCAATTCTCGCTGCTGCAATACTCTTTTGTCCTTTTTCCTCCGTTAATTGCTTATATGGTTACGCTCTTTATCTATCTCTTGTTTGGGGGCATGGGGGCCTATCTCTTATTTCGAAAGAGCTTTGCGCTAGAATCAGAGAGTGCGATCATTGGTGCACTTCTCTGGATCAGCAATGGGTTTTATACCGCCCATATGCTTGTTGGCCACTATAGTTATGTGCATTTTATTACGATTCCTCTGGTCTGTTTTTTGTATTTTGAATCGCTTCGTCGCTCGAATAGGATTTATCTCCTGGGGGCCGCTCTGCTTAGTGCTAGTTACATCTATAGTGGTGGTTATTTCACAACGCTTTTATTGTTTCTTTCTATTTTACTATTGGTGCTTTTTTTTAAAATCCCTTGGAGTTTTAAATCGTATGTTTTGCTTACAACGGTTACGGTTGCTATCGCTGCTAGTAGGTTGTGGGCGATCATTACAACCATACCTCTGCTCTATCACGACTATCGCTTGCCTACTACACCCACTTTTTTTGAAGCACTGATGATCAATGTAAGCGCTTATTTTGTGCCTCCTCGTCGTTTTTATCGAGGATCGATTAGTGATATGATTAGTTGGTGGGAGTTTTGTCAGTGGGTGTGTCCGCTGGCACTCTTGTTGCTCTTGCCTTTGCGAAAACAAATTGCAATCAAGCTGCCTAATACTTTTAGGGGATGGATTAACATTGGCACCGTCATCTTCATTGTCCTCTTTTCTGGTGGTTTTTTCTTAGAGCTCTTTAGTAAAGTGCCTATCTTAAATTCCTACTGGGTGCCGATGCGCTTTGGGGCGCTCTTGATTTTGCCGCTGATTTTTCTTTATCTGCTTCTCTATTCCAAGTGGAAGTTGTCAAAACAGTATCTACTTATGGCAGGCATTGCTATCCTCGCCATGCACCTTTTTGTTTTTCACTCGCTGATCAAGAAGGGGCGTGAAGGGTGTGGAATGTGGTACTTTGTTGAAAAAGAGATCTTTTGGAAGCGGCAACCACCTCTACCGCCAATCACCAGGCTCGAAAAGAGCGACGATCTCGCTATCCTTCGAGGTGCGCTTAATTTGCGCGCTTATGAGGGGGAGTTTGGTTACAACTTAGAGGGGATAAAAAAACCGCTTGCTCCGGGATCGGCGCTGGAGCAGTTTCGAAATCCGGCCTGCCTACTCTATCCAAAAGAAAATAGTTGTGCCCCTTGGGACTTGATACAAAAGAGTGACCAAGAAAATTTACAACGCTTTCTTCACAATCTTGCTCCAAAGTGGAAGATTTCGCTATCTCAAAAAGTGGCAAATAGCATCTCGCTGCTAACGCTTCTCACTCTGGCCGCAATATTTACGCTTACACTTTTTTACAAACGTAGTAGGCGTTCCAAGTGTTGGCAGTAAGCTGCTTATCGCTTAGAAACTCTCCGTAGTGAATCAATTCCAGTCCACATCCTGCAAGAAATTCTAAAATTTCGGGATGAAAAAGGTATCTCATGGAGTGCATCTCTTTAATCTCGTGAAGCTCGTTAGTTTTTTGGTTTTTCATCAATAAATCGTAGTGAACTTCTACAATATTCTCTTGGTGACGAAGTCGTGGCGTTGCCTGCCTCCACAATTGCCACTCACTATCACTGACCTTCTTTACTCGGGTTTCTGGTCGCTCCGTAAGCACCGCGGGGCCATACCAAGTATCAAAAATACCAATCCCTCCCAAAGACAAATGGTCGGCCACTTTTTGAAAAAATTTCTTTAGATCCTCATTGGTGTTAAAGTAGTTCACCACATGAAAAAGGGAGTGCACACCATCAAAGCTCTTCTTGAAATCCATCGCTTTGATGTCACAACAGTGAAACTCTACACTTGGTTGCTCGCCTCCACGTGCTTTTGCCATCTCGATCATGGCCTGAGAGCGATCCACACCCACGATGGAGTACCCATACTGAGAGGAGAGCAGCAAGTCGTGGTTGCCACTGCCACAGCCTAAGCTCAAAAGCTGCAATGGCCGCTGCTGCTGCGGATGCTTGAGAGAGAACCTCTCATAAATCGCATGAATAAAATCCACCTCTTGCTGATAATCTTTATCCTTATAGAGTAGATTATACGATTTAGCATAGTAGTGATTAAAAACTTCCTCTATCATTGTAAAATCTCCTGTACATGGCCTACAACAGTGCGAACATCGTCTTTGGTTAAAGCTAGTCCACTTGGAAGATAAAGGCCGTGGGTTGCCAGGCGCTCAGAGACGGGATAACTTTCCCCCTCAAACAATCCCATCCGCGCAAAGATAGGTTGCTTGTGCATAGGCCAGAAAAAGGGACGTGTGCCAATCTTATGCATAGAAAGTCTCTTTGCCATCTCCTTTGCATCCATTCCCGCACTCTCTTTTAAGACTAGTCCAAACACCCAGTAAATATTATCAGCATAGCTGCAACACTTCTCTTGAAACTCAAGCTTTGGGTGATTCGAGAGTAACTCATAATAAAAATTTCCAATCTCGCGCTTCTTTACGAGAAAGTTATCCAGTTGTTCTAATTGTGCTAACCCTAGGGCCGCCTGAATATTGGTCATGCGAAAATTCCAACCCATGCGCTCATGAACAAATCGCTGCTTCTCTTGAAAACAAAGATTTCTAAGCGATTTGCACGACTCATAAAGAGCTGGATCATTCATCACCACCATTCCACCTTCACCAGTGGTAATATGCTTATTGGGATAAAAACTAAAACAGCTGATGTCGCCAAAGGAACCACACTCGCGTCCTTTGTATTGTAGTCCAATCGCTTCCGCTGCATCCTCTATCACCTTTAAATTATATTTCCTTGCAAGCTCCAAGATCGGATCCATATCTACTGGCATACCATAGATGTGTACCACCAAAATCGCTCGCGTGTTGGCGGTGATCTTGTCTTCAATAGCACCCACATCCATATTCCAACTTTTTGGATGAGCATCCACTAATACTGGAGTAGCGCCCACGGAAATAATTGCATTCGCACACGACACAATCGTAAATGAGGGCATGATGACCTCATCACCGGCCTGCAAATTAATAGCATCACAGGCCACTTGTAAGGCCGCTGTCCCATTGGTGACAGCAACACCAAATTCTCGTCCAACCCTTGCTGCAAATAATTTTTCAAATTTAGAAACGAAGGGCCCTTCTGAGGAGATCCATCCACTATCAATACACTCGGATAAATACTTTTTTTCATTGCCACAAAGTAGTGGGGTATTTACAGGAATCATCAATAACTCCTCCTTCAATCATCTTCATCATCAAAATGTAATTTTTTTTTAACTTGCAGTTTATCTTCTTGCTGTTTTAAGATAGCAGCATGCTAGAAGTAATTAAAGACAATAATCAAATTTATGCCATCCTCGTGCGCGCAAACTTTAAAGCAGATGGTGCACACTTTTTCACACCAGACCATTTTTCTCAACAAATTGGTTATCTCCATCGCCCTCAAGGTTATGTGGTAAAACCACACATGCACAACCTGGTTATTCGCGAGATCTCCTTCACCCAAGAGGTACTCTTTGTTCGCTCTGGAAAAATAAAAATCTCCATCTACACAGAAAAGCATGAACACTTCCAAGATATAACTTTACAACAACACGATTTTATTTTGCTTGCTCATGGTGGCCACTCCATCGAAATGCTGGAAGAAACTGAACTCATTGAAGTAAAGCAAGGCCCTTATATCTCACCCGAGATCGACAAAATTATCTTTAATCCCCTTTCTATTTCTGTTGGAAATCAAGCTAATGAAACCACTTCAAACCTCAATCATCCTTCCAACTTATAACGAAGCTGAAAACATCATTGAACTTCTCTCTATTCTTGAAAGAGAGCTTCAAAGCGATTATGAAATTATTGTAGTCGATGATAACTCTCCAGACCTTACTTGGAAAAAAGTTCAAGAGTACATTCAAAGTGGCCACCCAAACGTAAGACTCATTAATAGAGTTAACGAGCGAGGCCTCTTAAGCGCGCTCAATTGCGGGATTGCCAATTCCTCTGGGAAAATTATTTGTTGGATGGATTGCGATCTCTCTCATCCTCCAGCGATTATCAAGCAACTAATCTCACCGCTCCTCCACGACCACACACTTTCTGCTATCATTGCCTCACGTTTTGTAAAGGGCGGTAATGATGCTCGCTATGGGAAGTATGGTTTCCAACGCCTCTTAAGTTACATTCTCTATCTTCTTTCTTATCTCCTCCCCTGTGGAAAGATCAAAGACATCACCAGCGGCTACCTCGCCATCCGCAAAAGCGCTTTAACCGATATCGGTCCACTTTGCGGTGACTACGGTGAATATTTCATCGATATGCTTTGCCGCCTCCACCAACGCAAGCACCTCCTACAAGAAATCCCCTACACTTTTATCAACCGCCAGCGAGGACAGTCCAAGACAGCAACTTCCCCTTTTGGTCTCATTACCAGAGGGCTCAAATACTTAAATGTTGTTTATCAAAACCTATAATGAACATTGGAACATATGTCATATTCTTTTTTTCAAAAAAAAGTGAAAAAAGAAAAAGTGTGCCTTCCTTTTCCGTTCAGCAACACAGCAAAATCAACTCGATTTGAATTCCAATCGACTGAGGACAAAATAATTTTTCAAATTTAAGCTTTCTTGTTTTTTGGATTGTGCAAATGCCATTTTGTGATAGACTGTACAAGTATTTGACCTATCACAAAACAGCATAAATATCTATTTTGTGATAGATAGAATAGGCAGATTACTTATCGCAAAATGGAGATTTGGGTGTTCGTTGGAAGAGAAGCTGAATTGCAGTTATTAAATCAACTATGGGAACGATCAACGGCATCTTTGATCGTTTGCGTAGGTCGTAGAAGAATTGGAAAAAGTCGCTTAATTCAAGAGTGGGCAAAAGATAGTGCTAGTGTCTTTTTTGAATTTCAAGGGTTAGCACCTGATCCCAAGCTGTCTTCAGGAGCACAGCTCAGACATTTCATGGAGAAGTTGAGCTTACAAAGTAAAATTCCCAACGTCCCTGTTGATAATTGGAATCAGGCCTTTGCACTTCTTGATTTACAGATTTCGCGTAAAAAAACAGTCTTACTCCTTGATGAGATATCTTGGATGGGATCTGAAGACGGTGATTTTGTTGGAAAACTGAAAGTAGCATGGGATACTTTGTGGAAAAAACATCATAAGCTTAATGTTGTTTTATGTGGATCTGTCTCTTCATGGATTCAAACAAATTTATTGAATAAAACCGATTTTTATGGTCGCATCTCTCTTACCTTGCAATTAGAAGAGCTACCATTGTCTGTGGCAAATAAATTTTGGGGCCATACCCATAGCAAACACATATCTAGCTATGAGAAGTTTAAAGTTTTGAATGTTATTGGGTGCATTCCTCGCTATCTTGAAGATATTAATCCCAAAGAGAGTGCAGAAAGTAATTTAGGACGAATGTGTGCTCACAGAAGTGGAATTTTGTTTGATGAGTTTGATAAAATATTTAATGTAATTTTTAATCAGAGGTCTACTCTTTATAAACAAATCGTTAAAGAGTTGGTTTTAGGTTCTAAAAATCTTACTTCAATTTGTAATGGCATCTCGAGAGAAAAAAGTGGGATTATTAGCAACTATCTAAATGATATGGTACTTGCTGGATTTATTGCTAAAGAGTATGGGCATGACTTGCTAAATCCTAGTAAAGGAAACAAAAATCCTTTGTTTCGTTTAAAAGATAATTACCTACGCTTTTATTTAAAATTCTTACAGCACCAACGTCCTAAAATAGAAAAGGGACTGTTTAAGATTTCTACGCTGGAATTATCTAATCAATGGAATATTATAATGGGATTACAGTTTGAATCCCTTTTGCTTAACAACATCAAGGAAATCATTTCAAAACTTGGACTAGATTTAGAAATTATTGTTTCTGCTGGCCCTTATCGACAAAACAAAACTAGTAAGAACAAAGGTGGCTGTCAAATTGATCTCCTATTGCAAACTACGTCTCAAGTGCTTTACCTGTGTGAGTTTAAGTTTAAAAAGAGTATTACAAGCGATGTTTGTAGTGAGATGGAACAAAAAATTGCAGTACTGCAACGACCTCGTCGTTATTCTATTAGGACAGTGCTAATTTACGAAGGAGAGCTGACTGCCAGCAAAACGATAAGAAATTATTTTTATAAAGTTATGTCGGCAAGTGAGTTATTTTCTTAAATACCGATTAATGATCAAAATTTTATTTACACAAAACATATTCTTTTCATCCACCGGCCCAATCGGTTTCATCAACTATGGAAGTTTACAGATGTATGCATGCTCCTCTTTGAATCATTGCGGCCTCTGGGGAACATTGGTGCTAGCCGACATTTTTCCCATTTTCTAAAACCTATAGCTACAAATTCATATTCTTTTTTTCCAACAGAAATTGATGTTTGAAATAAAGAATAATAAGTAACTGTAAAAAAATACATCTAACAAAATATAAATTAGATTGAGTGGAATTGGTGTCAAATGTCTTTCTTTGATGCAAAGATTGATGAATATTGGAAATGGGATGCCAAATCTCTCAATCTCGCAAATTTGAAATGTTGTATTTCTGATTAATAAAGTAGCTAGGCCAATAACAATTCCAAGCACAAGATATGCGATAATAATTAGTATCTTTCTGGTTTGTTTTTTATGCAATTTTACCATAAAGGCATTCCTGGATATTGGTGCCGGCCGATCGTTGGAACTCCGTGGGTCAACACAGTTAGTCACGAAAGTCGGCCGGCACCTTTTTAAAAACCAGGCCACAAAGTTCATATTGGTAGGCGTGTAAATATAGTCTGCAGGCAGGGATGGATGCACCTCTTCCATAGAGAGGGTCTCCAACAATAGGATGGCCAAGATGGGCCAAGTGTGCACGAATTTGATGGCGAATGCCGGTGACTAGTTTAATTTCAAGATGAGAGATCTTTTTATGTTCAAGGTAAGCAAGTTTCTTTACCTGCAACACTCCCTCACTACTTCCGATTCTCTCCTCGCTCGCACTTACGACCACCATTTTGCTGCCCTTAGGACCAGAGGGCGCAAGCAGCACTGGCAACTCCTTGTCGCATAAATGCGAGGGGAAATCGCCCTCGACCAAGGCGTGGTAGAGCTTAGTTTTTACCAAGCGATTAAAATGGTTTCGAAGCTCAAAGTAGAGACCGTCCTCTTTCACATAGACAAGAACTCCAGAGGTTTCACGATCAAGGCGATAGAGAAGTCCTCGCTCATGGGCGCTTCTATTAACTTCTAAAATTTTTTCCCACCCTCCATGCGCTCTTATAAAATTTAAGCAGCTATCTTTTTCTTGATATAAGAGCGGATGGGTGTGAATATTTGCTGGTTTTTCTAAAACCAAAAAGCGTTCATCCTCATAGAGAACATCAATGGCAGGTCCTTGATACTCTGGATTAATTTCATTATAATTTGCTAAATCAAGAGGTACGATGACCTTGCTCTTAGCACTTAAATGGTGTTTTAGTTTTCCTCGTAAAGATCCCCCCCCACAGATGCGCTTAATTGCAGAGTGGGAAACCGAAAACACTAGAGCTAAGGCCTCCTCCAGTGTTTCGTAATCCTCCAAAATGGAAAAAGAGATCTCTTCACCTCTCATTTTTTACCTCCCTGAACAAGATGAAGGGCCGAAAAAGGAAAATCTCCCTCTGCAAAATAGTAAAACTCATCATCGATGATGACTCTTTTCACATAGGGAGAACACGCCTTCTGAATCAAAATTAAATCACTCTCCTGTAACGGCCACACATTGGCCGGAAACGATTTTTCCAAGAGCAGATGCTTTACTCCCTCATCAGGAATATATCCACCAAGGTGATAAAGTTTTATCGTCGGATCCAGCAACCTAGGAGTCACTCCACCCGAAGCGGCCATGGAAACAATCTTTTCCTTCTCCACCGCTTCAAACAAGCGATCAGAAGCTAAGCTTTTTTCCGAGGAGACCACACATTTACTCTGCTTACCTCCGATGAAAAGCTTAAAGGCCTTGGTATAAACAGAAATGCCACTGCCTACAAAGAGGAGAAGTGCTATGATAATAATAGGAGCGACTTTTTCTCGCTTTACTAGTGCGGCACCTGCGCGCACCGGAAGCCCACTCATGATAATGTAAGAGATAAGGGTAGCGACAATTGGAGCAGCATAATGAAAATTGTGTTGGCCCGACAAGAAACGAATTAGCAATAACGGTGACAAGAAAAAAAGGATAGGCAAAAAGTTTTTTCGAACACAAAAAAGCAGCGGTAAAATAAAAGGGTAATAAATACTAAAAAGACTAAAATTAAATTTTGAAAAACCTTCTGCGATTGCCGCCAGCGGGTCATTCAAAAGCGATGTCACTAGACCATTGCCATAACCAACAATGGGGCCTACCAGATAGGGCCTTAACCCAAAATCAAAAATGGTAAAAGCAGCTCCAACTGCGCCAACTGCTAGAAAGGTACGAAAGTTTTTTCCAAAGAACAAAAAATAAAATGATAAGGCCAGCACGGCAAAGGGAAACTCCTCGCGGAACAAGCAAAGTGCAGCAGCGCTTACCACTATTCCTAAGAGCTTCTCTTTTAAAGTAAAATAGACTAAGAAAGCGATCGGTAAGATCGACCAAGTGGAAGGGTGTATAGGAAACGTGAGTGCAAGCAGCAACCCCTTACAAAAAAAGATGGCCACGGCCACCAATAAAAAGGAGACAAGCTTCACTAACTTCTTTTCTTCAGCATCAAAGGTACGTTCATAGTATTCAGAGGAGCGAAAAGCACGACAATGCATCCACCACCAAAACTCCATCGCTACAACTAAAAAGAGGATCTCTACCACCATCACCGTGATCACGGAGTTTCCAAGCAGTCGCACCACCAAGGCCACCGGCCACAAGATTGGCTCAAAGTGATCATTTAAGATAAATACCCCGCGCACACTCAAGAAAGGGTTTAACTCAAAGTGATTGCCCATTCTCAAAATCGCTTCTGAGTATAAAGCGAGATCGTTGTTATTAAAACAGTGATGGAAATAGGCCTTGAGGTTATGGAGCAACATGATCAGAGGTAACCCCAAGGCAAAGAGACGAATCAACCAAGTAACATTTTTACTTTGCATTGAACTAACCTAACACCACTCAAAACGCGCGGTAAAATGGCGAAGCACTTTCGGTTTATAAGTAAAGCGAACACCTCTTAATTGTGGCAAGGTTTTCTTAAACTCCGCCGTGGCCTCCAATAAATAATCCATATGCGCTTGTGTGTACACACGACGAGGAATTGCCAAACGCACCAGCTCTTGTGAGTGTGGTTGTTCATGTCCATCGGACATCTCACGCCCAAGCATCACCGATCCGATCTCCACTCCGCGAATTCCTGCAAACTCATAGAGTGCCGAGGTTAAAACTTGTGCTGGATATTTATCAACACTGATGTGAGGTAACATCGCTTTCGCATCCAAGTAGATCGCATGGCCCCCCGGCGGATTTACAATCGACCACCCTTGCGCTAACAATCCTTGTCCTACGTAATTTACACACTGAAGACGATAGGTAAGGTAATCATCATCAACCGCCTCGTTAATTCCTACTGCAATGGCCTCTAAATCACGTCCAGCAAGTCCACCATAAGTCACAAATCCTTCGGTCAAGATCAAATTATTACGGCAAGCTTGCGCCCACTCTTGGTTATGCATGGCCAAGAAACCACCAATATTCCCCATACCATCTTTCTTTGCCGAAACACTAATGGCATCACACAAAGAGAAAATCTCTTTTGCAATATCGCGAGAACTTTTACCAGCATAACCTTGTTCACGAAGTTTAATAAATTTGGCATTCTCTGCAAATCGACAAGCATCGATCACATAGTTGACTTTATAACGACGACACAAATCCCCTGCCGCTCGTAAATTGCCCATGGAGACCGGTTGTCCTCCTCCCGAATTATTGGTAATGGTCATCAGTACCAAACCAATTTCACCCAAATGTGCACGCAAGCGTAACAGCTCTTCCAACTTTTCCAAATCGATATTGCCCTTAAAAGGTGCCGGCACCATGGGAGAGTAATACTCCTTGCAAGGAATATCCACGGTGACTAATCCTGAGGTTTCCGCATTTGCTCTCGTAGTATCAAAGAACATATTGGAGATCACCACTTGTCCCGGTTTGCAAACCGATTGAAATAAGATCCTCTCCGCGGCACGCCCCTGGTGAGTGGGAATAATCTCTTTAAACCCTGTAAGTTTATAAATGCTCTCATGAAAACGATAATAAGAGGGTGCTCCCGCATACGATTCATCACCTCTCATCATCGCCGACCACTGTTCTGCACTCATGGCAGTTGTACCGGAATCGGTCAATAAATCGATCAACACATCTTCAGACTTTAGTAAAAAAACGTTTAATCCCGCCTCTCTCAAAAAGCGTACACGATCTTCTCGTGTAGTCATTTTAATCGGCTCAACAACTTTAATTCTAAATGGCTCAATGATTGTTTTAAATTGCATACCTATCTCCTCCCTCAATATAAATTAATAAGCCTTAGCAAACAAAACTCTTCCACGACTAGCTTTGCCCGTAAAGGGGCAGACCGCAGGTGCACGATCGCCCTCTAATAAGGCCCTAATCGGTGAGCGCTCATCGACGAAGGGAATACAACGAATGGTAACATTCAAATCCTCTTTAATCTTCGCCTCCACGCTACTCTCTCCACTCCAGTGTGTAAGTGCATACCCCCCATGAATTTCAGGCTTCTCTGCATTTTTTGGAGTAAAGAAGGCATAGAACTCCTCCTTACAATCAATAAGCCTTGTGTTTTCCATCATAAAGTTATTAGCACGCCTAAAGAGCGCTCCTTGGATATCCTCTAAGATCTCGCCTACCTTGGCAACAAATTCCGCCCTCGGCATATTGGCCTTCTTGCCCGGCTCCTGATCGCGACGATAAAAGAAGACGGCCCCTGCATCCACATCACGAGGTCCAATCTCCATACAAATAGGTGCACCCTTTTTGATCCACGACCACATTTTCTCACCACCGCGAAGGTCACGACGATCGATATGCACTTCAACCTCTCTGCCTGCATAGATTTTTGCCCGAAGCTCATTTGCAAGGGAGTTGCAATACTCCATCACCTTTTCCTCTGTGCCCACTTTATGAACCATCGGCATGATAATAATGTGAGTGGGAGCAACTCTTGGAGGCAATATCAGACCATTATCATCAGCGTGAGACATCACCAAAGCACCGATAAGCCTTGTCGAAACTCCCCACGAAGTGGTCCATGCAAACTGTTCCGCTCCTGCTTGATCTAGGTATTTTATCTCTGAGGCCTTAGCAAAATTTTGTCCGAGGAAGTGGGAGGTTCCCCCTTGTAGTGCTTTCCGATCTTGCATCATTGGCTCAATCGAATAGGTGTTCACTGCTCCTGGAAAGCGTTCACTCTCCGTTTTTTCTCCCCTCACAATCGGAATCGCCAGCGACCCTTCACAAAAATCGGTATACACATCGAGCATCCGCAGCGTCTCTTCTCTTGCATCCTCTGCCGTCGCATGCACCGTATGCCCTTCCTGCCATAAAAACTCCGTGGTTCGCAAGAAGAGTCTTGTCCTCATCTCCCAGCGAACCACATTGGCCCACTGATTGATCAACAGCGGAAGATCACGATAGGAGCGAATCCACTTTGCAAACATCGCCCCAATAATCGTCTCCGAAGTGGGCCTTACAATATAAGGTTCACTTAAAGGACCTGCAGGAACCAATCCTCCATCCGGCCCCTTCTCCAAACGGTGGTGAGTCACCACCGCACACTCTTTGGCAAAACCCTCAACGTGTTCTGCCTCTTTCTCCAAAAAACTTTTGGGAATGAAGAGTGGGAAGTATGCATTTTGGTGGCCCGTTTCTTTAAAACGTTTATCTAAAATCTTTTGAATATTTTCCCAAATGCCATAGCCCCAAGGCTTAATCACCATACAACCACGAGCAGGTGATAACTCTGCCAAGTCGGCGGCCTTTACTACCTGCTGATACCACTCAGGATAATCTTCTGTGCGCGTAGGACTGATTGCAGTCGCGACGGCCTTACTCCCTTTTTCTTTTTCTTTTTCTTTACTCATGATGTTTTTCTCCACTCTTACTGTTCAAACAAACTCTAACTCTTGCATCAACTGCTGCTATCTCTGATGGCGTGCCAACCAACGGATTAAGATCGATCTCCATAATTTCCGGAGCAATCGAAACCAAAAACGAAAGTTTTACCATTAAATCGGCAAACAACTCCTCATTCGCACCGGCCTTTCCGCGCACTCCTTGAATGATCTTGTACCCTTTAAGCGACTTAATCATTTGCAAGGCCTCGCTCTTATCCAGTGGAGCAAGCCCGCTTGCCACATCCTTTAATACCTCTACTAAAATACCACCGAGTCCACATAAAATAGTGTGACCAAAATGGCCTTCACGTTTTGCGCCCAAGAAGAGCTCTATACCCTTTAACATCGGCTGCATCAACACGCCCATCGCACCCTCAATTCCCATTAAGCGTGTAAAGTGTTGTTGGATCTCCTGTGGTGACTGCACATCTAAAACCACACCGCCAACCTCTGTCTTATGAATCGGGCCGACCACTTTCATCACACATGAAGCCTTTTCACCTCTGCCACTAGTAAATTTGGTAAATACCGAGAGTGCCGCTGGCACACTCGTTACAACCTCTTCTCCTACACGCGTGATCCCTGCAGCATCGAGCAGCGCCTGTAGTGTTCGCGGTGGAAGATAGTCACCATTTTTAATCAGCTCTTGTACATCTTGGCCTTGCATAATATGACGAATTTTTTCCACATTCACACCACTCTCTCTACCACCACTTGCTGTGATCGTCTCTACAGATGCCAGTGCAGATGCAGATGCAGGTTTAGGTGTATTCACCACACTCGACAAAATCCTTCCTAACACCACTTCATCTTCAAAGTAAATACGCCCCAGCGATTTAAAGTGCTCGATATCTGCTGCTCCTGTAGTCACTGAGGGCATGACCACCCAAATGGGTTTTTTACACTCACTCATCTTCCGATGAATCAATTCATAAACCGGTTTTACCTCGGCCATTCCGGTGTGGCCAAAGATGATCACCATTCCATGAATATCACTTGTCTCTTGATCTTGATTGCTCTCGATAAAATCGATAATCTTCTCTAACTGCTCTGGAGTTCCTGTGGCCAAAAAATCTATAGGATTTTGCACTGTTGATCCAGGGAAAAGTTGCGATAAGAGCGCTTGCGCCCGCTCTCCCTTAATCATCGGCACTCCAATACCACCACTTGCAAGCGCATCGGCAAGCATCACTCCCGGCCCCCCTGCATGAGTGATAATCGCAAGATTAGTTTTAGAACTATCTTTATTCGTATTTGCAATATGAAGCTTATTCACCATCTCATCACAAAAGACCGCGGCCGTCGTTAGCAGCTCCTCACGTCCCGAGCAGCGGACGATTCCGGCCTTCCTTAAAAGCGCATCCACCGCCACCTCTGAATTAGCAAGTGCCCCAGTATGCGAAGAGGCCGCACGCTCTCCAATCTCCGACTGCCCCGACTTAACTGCCGCAATCTTGCACCCCTTGCGTACAAGAGAGCTTGCATGTTTTAAAAGCATCTCTGGTCTTTGTACATTCTCCATATAAATGAGTTTTACTTTTGAACTTGTCTCTAGGTTAAACTGCTCATCCCACGCTTTGATCACATCCTCTACACCAATCTGTGCCCCATTACCGACGGAAAAGAGCGAAGCAAAAGAGAGTCCCATCGAAATTCCTCGCTCAATCATAAAGGCCGCCGTTGCTCCTGAGCCACTGACAAAGTCGCATCCCTTGGAATTTAATTTTGGAATCGGTCCCGCAAAAATCCCTGCATAAGTTGGAGTTAAAATCCCAATGCAGTTTGGGCCAATAAGCGCCCCACCTACACTATTCACAATTGCAACAATCTCACGCTCCAATTGGCGCCCCTCTTCACCCATCTCACTAAAACCCGCTGACAATATAATAAATGCGCGTGCTCCCTTCTTCTCTGCCAAGATCGCCACACTCTCCTTCACAAACTTTGCAGCAATCGCAATGATCGCAAGCTCTGCTCCTGGAATATCATTCACATGCACGTACACTTGCACCCCTTGTATCTTTTCTCCTGCGGCCTTCGGATTCACCACCAATAGATCACCTGCAAAACCGGCACTCAAAATATTTTGCAAAATCTTGCCGCCGGGGGTCGTCGTACTCTGGGATCCACCAACAACAACGATAGACTTCGGGGACATTAACTCTCGATTAAGCATAAACGCTCCTCCCTTCTTTACTCTTGGATTTAATTCTTTAACTATTTTACCCTAATATCTTATTTCTAGTGAATTCTAAATAATTGATCAAATAAAGTCACCACATGAATCTTGCCATAGAATTTCAATTACACTATAGTTCTTCAGTTATTGATCAATTATTTTTTTTTTATTTTATTTTAAATTAGGTATCAGGAGGTTTTTTTCGTGGCCAATCATAAATCATCAATAAAAAGGGCCAAGCAAACTATTGCTCGCAATGAACGCAACAAGGCAAAAAAATCCCGCGCAAGAACTACGCTACAAAAAGCACAAAGCGCTATTGAGTCAAAAAGTAATAATGTTAAAGAGTGTGTTGTTAACGCACAGTCAACACTAGCAAGAGCTGCTCAGCAGGGCGCAATTTCACGCAAATCTGCAGCTCGTAAAACCTCACGCCTAATGAGAAGAGCAAGTATCTAATTATTCCTTAAGGCTTAGAATTTCAAGCCAGTAGAGCAGAGCATTAAATGTTCTCAATATGTTTTGATCTCAGCATGGCATTCAACATGGGATGCCTTTGCTTTGCAAGCAACTCTAACTCTGAAAACATCCTAACTGCAAAACGAATCTCATCGCCCTTCCATCTTCCACCTACACGAATAATTTCTTGCTCGTAACTTGAGGCCTTCGCCTTTTGCCCATCTCGAACTTGAGCTAAAAGCGTACGATAATTGGCCAGTTTTGCAAGATGCCCTTGCATAAAGAAGAAAAAAGAACGCAGATCATCATAGCTTGACTGTGACTGAACCAACGAGCGATAAAACTCCTCTCGTTTCCCCTTCTCCCTCTCAGAAAAAAGTTTTGCCAATGAAAATTTATCAATCTTAGGCGACGCAATCTTATCTCTAATATCATGTGCAGCAAGCACAGCTTCCTCACTTCCACTCCCGGACACTTGCAACTCTAGCATCTGCAAAGTGTGGTGGAGATCGTAGATCGGAGTATCACTTCCACTGATTGATTTCAAAATCAGCTCTTTGGCATCGATGGCCAAACGAAGTGCCATTGCTGCTTCCCAAAAATCCAGCAACTGTCGATACTGCCAAAACTTCGGTAACTCCGAAATCAGGTGTGCACCAATTCCACTCTCCACAAAAAGCGCAAACAATCCCGCAGCACCACCGCCACTCTTCTTACGCCTCCCCTTTTTTGCCGCACCAACTCCTGTACCTCCTCCACTGGCACTGCTCACTTCTATGTCAGAGACAAACACCACCGGATGATCAAAAAAAAACTTTCCCTGTTCTCGCTTTTCCAGAAGTGCTGTTACTCGCATCAGTAAGCGCTTGGCCGCCTCCTCTGGAATCTGCCCATAATTTTTAATGACTAAAATCTCTTCCTGGTCAGCAAACATCGGCAAATAGGGTGTAAAGAGATTCTCATCAATCCATTGCGCGCTAAGCTCTGCTCCATCTGCAAATCGTAAACTCATCTCTACACCACTACCGGCCAGGGCCCTATAATGATTCATCAGCTGGTCAAGCAAATGATCCAGTCCCTGCCACAAAAGCAGAGGATCAGCACAATGAAAGGTATAAACCCCCAAACTCCCTTGTAAAAGCTTTACCATCTCTGCAACTTTCTTTGAAAGTTCCCAGTGAAAACACTTGTAAACAGCACTGGCATGAGCATTCCTATTCGCACTAGAAGGCATATAACACGGCCTCCCTAAAATTTTCGGCCGCCCGCTTTGCCAGCTCCAAAACTATATAGCTTTCCTGTCCCTTATTCTTGGTAAAGTTCACCACGGCCCCTGTATCGCTACCAAAACCTGCATCAACTGCTCGCCCAAATGATCCACTCACGCCTACACTATGAGAAAAAATAGTTCTCGGTGGCTTAAATGAAAGTTTGCTAAGTGTAGACAAAAAATATGCAATGTCTTGTTGAGTAGGATCTTTAATCAAAACCAGCGTAAGCGTCAACGAAACCATCGATGTAGTCAACACCTGAAATCGTTTACGCCCCCCAATATCCACATTAGTACCACCACCAGATCCCGTCACCGCACGTACATTAGGAGCAGAACTCACAATTCCCAGTAAGACTGCATCAGTGTTCTTATGCTCTCCTGAATAAAC
Source organism: Oligoflexia bacterium (assembly GCA_015231955.1). Lineage (GTDB taxonomy): Bacteria > Bdellovibrionota > Bacteriovoracia > Bacteriovoracales > Bacteriovoracaceae > JADGAN01. The sequence goes on from JADGAN010000002.1 coordinate 140,765, forward strand.
CTTTAATCCAGGATAACGCAACAAAGAATTCATAATCTCCCTGGTAAAAGGGCCCGCAACGTTGGCAAGCGAGCTTGTGTTTTGAAACATTGGCACCGCAATACTCTTTACATCATATTGGGCAAAAGGATTGTCTACTACCTTAAATCGATATCCGGCACATCCAACGACCGAAAGCAGCATCAATGGCCACAACAATACCAACACAGGAATAACTTTTTCACTATTGAAAATATTCGTTAAAAAGATCATAGTGTAGGCGTATATTTTTTAAGATGGTAATTTATTTACTCATATATATTATATATTGATCTTAATCGTTCTAACCAAATAACCATAAAATTACAACCGAATGTCATATAAAAGAAAAAAAAGATTTAAATCATTCTCCATGGCCGACCTCTTTTCTCGAGAAGAATATAAAACAATCGATAGTGCTTCTCTAGCTTCTCCCGCTTCTCCGGCTTCTCCTTCCACTTCTCCTTCTCACACGACTCCTCTCCTTCGCGCTCGCGGACTCATGAGTAGCTCCCTTGATTTCCTAAACCTCATTCGCAAGTGGCCTGAAATTGTCGGAAATCACTTAGGGCAAAACACCATTCCTGGAAAAGTCCAAAGCTCCCAACTTATCATCTTCTCCAAGCACGCCCTCTACTCACAAGAATTAAACTTCATGAGTGAACTCATCAAAGAGAGAGTCTTCAAAGAATTTCCACGGCTTAAAAAGAAATTCAACTCCATTAAATTTATCACCTCTCCCAACTCCTTTGATGAAGCTTCCTCAAAGGCCCTAGAGCAACCCCCCTCCTCCATCCTCGCCAGCAACACCTCTGAATCTCCAGAGGCGGCCCCCCAAAAAAAGGCCAACCTTCACCCCCAATCACCCCAATACAAGCAAATCGTTCGCAACGCCCAAACAACCTTCGAAGACATCGAAGACCCCAAACTCCGCGAACTCCTCACCTCTCTCCTCATCCAAATCCACCTCCCCTAAGAGCGAACAGCGACGACCAGCGAAGTGCCATGCACTTGGGGAAGGCGGGTTGAGAAAAGGGCAAAGGAGCGAGGATGGGGAGCTAAAGAGCGATCAATAGTTTGTAGAAATTCCGCCATGGAATCACGGACAAAAAAGCGACAAATATTTCGCTGTAGGCCCTTAGGCGAAATTTTTCCCGCGCCCACACTAAAGTAGGGTGGATTTGAAACAATGATATCGTAGCTATGTCCACCGTCAAATTCGCTGAAAGAGCAGTTAAATATTCTTTTAGGAATAGTATTTGCAAAGTGATGACAATTCTCTTCTATAAAGGGAATGAATTCAGGTTGAAGTTCACAAAAATGGAGTTCAAGCGAGATAGTTGGTAGAGTAGCGACAAGAGAACGAGCAAGCTCAATGCCAATAACTCCATTGCCTGCGCCTAGGTCTAAAATTTTAAGTGTCTTTATTTTTACTTTCTCCTCACTACCTAGCAGATACTTGGCTGCCAGTTTTGCGACCATAATGGAGTCTTGGTTAAAGCGGTAAAAATCGGGAGAGATGTAGTCTTTGATCATCGTTTCGTTATGCTAAAAGCAGCTCCGCAATCCCGGCCGCAAATCGTCCTTCACGCACAATCTGTAAACAGGGTTGTTTGCCGCTGCAACCAGCAGGAGCTTTTTTTAAAAAAATGATAGTAGAGGCCTGCCCTGAAGGAGAAAACGTTGGAAGTGCTTGCAGGCATTCGCGTTTATGAATAAACTTTGCATCTGCAGCGTATGTCTGCCAAAAGCGCTCAGCACCCTCCCAATCACTTATCGGTGGATCAGATGTGAGATTAAGGCTGGTTGTAACGATAGGTGCGCCCCCAAGATCATGGACTATTTGCAAAATCCATGGGTAAGCAAGACAGCGAAACAACACAGAGTCACTCCCTTGATAGATCCATGTAGGAACACTTTGCTTCAGAAGCTCTAGTGGCACGCCAAGGCTGCACTCACTTGCAAACACCTTTTGTAAAACTTCAGTAGAAAAGGGGAGATCATCAAGAGAGACAAATTGTGCCAATGTCTCTAAGGATGAAACTAAAACAGATACAGGCCTTGGAAACTGCACTTTTTTTATTTGCATTACCTGCAAAAAAGCGCTCTCTGAGTAGATACTGCCTCCGATGCCCCAAACAGTATCTGTGGGATAAATATAGATTGTGTTATGCTCTTTCATGACTTCCCTACTAACCTAAACCACCCCAATAGCTTAACTCCCGCATAAATGGCAACTATAAAAGAAAGCAGACCAATCACTATGAGGTACTTAAAATATTGATCGCGCTTTTTTATAATTTTTTTCTTAATGCCAATACCAGTACCAGTACCAGTACCAATACCAGTCGAAGCCTTCATGTCTGGAGGAGGGGTGACACTTGTTGGCGTTGCTAAAGAAGGGTGTTCGAGCTTTATTTCAGGTTTAGGTTGTTTAACCTCAACTTTAGGCCCCTGGACAGTAATGGAATGCTCGCGACTCTCTTCTGTGAGTTTATACATCTCTGCTTGCAGCTGAGCTGTTTTTCCAGACGAGATATCTCGTACCATATCTTTTATTCTATCACCACTAACGGCCAAAGTAACATCACTCATGATGGCATAGTTAGGATCAGTCAAAGACTCGTCATGTTCATGTTCATGTTCATGTTCATGTTCATGTTCATGTTCATGTTCATGTTCATGCTTTTTTTCCTGTGCCTGTGCTTGCTCTTGCACTTGTACTTGCGCCTCTACAAGTATTTGATCAAATTGACTTAAATCGGGATACTCCAAATCTACTTTCGAGGGCAAACACACCTCGTCGCCGTTTTCAAGTGTAGTATGAACAACAGCACGTTCTTTGATCATCTCCATGACTGGATCATTTGCAGCATCATCAGTCGGTGGCCACATTATACCCTTAGTAAGCACATCCAAGGGTTCTGCAATGGGATTGAAGGATTGTTGTTCATCTCCTAAAATGTATCGCTCAACAAAATCCTTTTCCTTAATGTAAAACCAATGGCCGTTTCCTGCACAAACTTCATCCATGGGATTGATCATCTGCTTATCTACTAACTCCAATATCTTCTCTTTGGATACCGGTCCAAGGATTTGATGTCCTCTGGTTCTAATTAGCCAATTTTTTCTCGTTTTCACACCATTACCCCTTCACTATCTCAAACATACACTACATCACACATATACTCGCGGAACTCGATCTGAGATATTACAAAGAATTTCATAAGGAATCACTCCATGTTTTTCCGCCATTTCCTGAAGTGAGCTTGGTGAATGATCCCAAAGTACCAACTTATCACCAATTTTAAACTCTTTTTGCGATTCCATTGGAAACAGAAGCGCACTCATATCCATACTAATTCTTCCTACAATGTTCCCATCGTGCTCTTTGTAACGCAGGCACATCTTATGGTATTGATTTAAAATTCCATCTCCATATCCAAGTGCAATATAAACCAAAGTCCCATTACTGGGACAAGTTGCACCCCCATATCCAATACAGTCACCTCTTTTTACAGGATAAAAATCGATCACATTGGTCTCCAGTGAAGAAACATTTTTTCCACTCCAGTGCCCACAGGCTTCCCTTGTTGTTGCATCTAATGCACTCAACCCATACATTAAAAGCCCTGGGCGAATATGTGTCTCCTCTCTTAGCGCCACTCCCTGCTCAATCGCCCCAGAATTGGCCATAGAACTTCGCTCTATATTAATTCCTGCGGCCCTGAAATCACTTTTGATTTTTTGGAAGAGAGAAAATTGCCGTGTACTTTGATTTGTATCATCAGCAAGGTTAATGAGTTGAGAGGAGCACGCAAAGTGCGACATCATATGATAGATCTCTTTTCTTCCTTTTTGCTTTAAGAGAGCAATCGCTGCGGCAATATCGCCTGCTTTAATCCCTAAACGATTCATACCCGTATCCATTTTGAGACAGAGAGGAAGGTGTTGGCACTCACGATTTCCCAAAATCCACTCCAATTTTTGTAAGGAGGAGATCACTGGAATCAAGCGTTTTGACAAGTAGTAATCAATCCCTCCATTCATCTCCAAATCTAAATCGGAAAGGACATAAAGATCAAATTGTAAGTCGGTTAGAGAGTTCCGGATAAAGACCGCTTCTCCCAGTGATGCACATCCAAAACTATCAATATCAAGCTGGTTACAAGCATAGCGGACAATAGGCACCATCCCTAACCCATAGGCATTAGACTTAATCACAAACAAGACATCACTATTAGGTGCAAGTCCTCTGATCTTCTGATAATTTTCTGCTAAAATATTCAAATCAACTTTTAATCTTGTTTTAAAGCGCATGTTAAAATCACCTTGTTTAAATCACACTATTTAATTAAATCATCTTCATTCCAAATTTAAATATCTAAAATACTCCTCAACTCTGGAACTAACTCGATTCAATTCTGGCACAATCCCCATCAACACAAATTCTAGATTTTGATCATGATCATTAAAATATTTGTCATGTGGAAAACTTAATATGGCCTTTTGTAAATCCTCTTTCAATCGATTTGCATCTTTATCATCAACTAAAATAGCAATATGATAGATGCCTGTGCTCGCATAGTAAAAATCCACCGCTGTCGCTACTAACATTTTGGCAATAAAATCACTTGTCCACTGGGCCCAATCAAAAGTCCATAACTCATTATCAACGACCAATTCGTATAATCCCTGAAAATCGATGTCAAACAGAGCGTTCTTCTTACAATGAAGAAGCGTAGGATTTTCCAGCATTCCTAGCATCTTCCAAGGTGTAATTTGTTTATCGCTCATGAAATTCTCAAGTGAGTCCTTCTCCATCACCAGCATTCTATATTGTACCTGAAATAGCATCTCCATCGTCTTCCAACTAGGAACTCGTCCCTTCCTCTCGCCTAAAAAAATAATGGCATCGGGAAAAAAGGAGCGTCCATAAAGGAAGAGAGGATTGCAATCGTGTCCGAAAGTGGTTAAGGCGATTTCGAACATCTGATCTTGCAGTGCCTCGCTCATTCCTTTGAATAAGGCCTGTCCACTGTTTTTTCCTTTGTATGAAGATCTGCTAGAACCAGCAATAGAGATCGTTTCCAATGCTCGATAACGAGGATGATTAATTACAGGTGAAACCACCTCTTTCTCTTTGGTATCGAGATAAGCAATGCTAAAAAGCTCGACATCAGGCCAACGATCAAGGACATCCACCACAAACTCCCAAAAGTTCTCTCGCCCTCCGTACCGCCCCTTGCTTGCATTTGCATTTAAAATATTTATAATTTGCGACTGAGTTTTCGACTCCTCTCGCATTTTTTGTAAATTCTCCTGCAGCTGTTGATTTTTTTTCCTAAGAATGGTGTTTTGCTCTTGTAACTTACTGTTGATTTCATCACCAGCTGAAATTTTATCCACTCGCTTACAGACCACATTTAATGTCTGTGTGTAGTAATCTTCGGCAAGTTGCTCATGATCCTCCTTTTCAAAAAAATCAAAGTTCCCCTTTTCAATCAATCCAAAGTGAGCAAATTCGCTGGTACTCACTAGCAAGGGCCGAGTGGTTTCAGTATAAAAAAAGGCCACTCGTAGAGAGTTACTTAAGATTAAGGGGTGCTCCCTCAAAACCAGGTTTCCATCACTCATCTTTTTAACATCGACGATGGCAAAGGCAGGAATATGGCCAATTGCTGCATTCCAAAAATCATTCAACTCTTTGAAATAGTAAGAAAGCAATCCCATTTTTCTAAGAGCATTAGAGATCTTCAAGGCACTCTCCACTTCCTCTAAAAGCAGATAGACCGGGCCTTGTAGGGAAAGAGTAAGCTCTGCCCCTGACCGTACCTTCTCTTCCTCTTCTCTTTTCAATCGCTTCTCAATATTTTCCATCCCACCCCCTCTTCCCCTATCTTTAAGAATAACACTTTTTTTCTAATTGAAAAACCGTGTTAATTTTATATAATCCGGCATTAACTTTAACGAATACCCGGGGTAACCGGGTTGACCAGAATGACCGAGGTTCTATCTATGTACACACCAAAACCCGAAACCCCCCAGGCCGAAATCAACACTCGCCACTTAAAACTCAACGACTCCATCCATTTTCAGACTAACCACCGTTGTGAGTGGGTTCGCGAGCTCTTAAATGAGGTCAATGCTGCCAGAGAAGATGAAGATCATGGTGCGATCATTGCAGAGAACTCCTTTTTAGAGGTCGATTTCACCTTAAATAAGAAAACCTCCAGTGAACACCCAGAGTACATTACTATTAAGGGCATTATCAAAACTACCTTTTGGACTTATTGTATCCGCTGTTTGCAGCATATGCCTGAAACACTTAAAATTGACCTTAAGGCATGTTTTGTCCCAGAGAAGTTTGAGCATATGGCCGAATATAAAGATCAGATAACAGTCTATGCCGACAATGAAGAGATGGATCTCTACTTTTATAAGCAAAGCCTAAATCTTCGCGATTTTTTACAGGAACAAATCTCGATCAATATTGACCCACTTCCACTCCACTCAGAGAGTTGTATGGGCCTTTGCCAGATGTGTGGCCATAATTTAAATGAAGGATCATGCGCTCACCTCCACTCTAAAATAGATAGTGAAGATATGAGTGAGGGAAAGCGCATCCAATTTCGCCCCACACTGCACTAAAGTGATCCTCATAATAAAATCTTGCCTTAATATTGTCTTAATTGAGAATATAGAGTAAAAGGGTTACTCATAATTGACTGAATTTGACTGACTGTTGACGTCGGAGGAAAAATGGCGACTCCCAAGAAAAGAACTAGTGTTTCACGTAAAGGAATGAGAAGAGCAGGACAACATCATAAATTATATAGAAAATTTCCTATGGTTTGTCCCAACTGCAAAGATCTAACCATGCCACACGCTGCATGCCCCTCTTGTGGTACTTATAAATCTCGCGAAATCTTTGCAATTAAAGCTGCAAAAGATGAAGCTGAAGAGGGTACAACAGAAGAGAGTCAAGGATAACTTCCTCTCGCTTTGTAAGTGTTAAAACTTCAACGCTACATTACTCACTACAGCAAAGTGTTACTACCAACACCGCTTAAACAATCGTCCATGTTCGTTTTGTACGTCTTGTACGTTTTGTACTTATTTTTACTTTTTTTACTTCTTTTAAGATGAGGTCACTTAAGATGTCATTTTTTCGAACCAAAATCCTCGGGACAGGAATGTGTTACCCACAAAGAGTATTCTCTAATGATGATTTTGCAAAAATCATCGATACCAGCGATGAGTGGATTACTGAGCGCACAGGAATCAAGAGAAGAAGATTTGCATCGCTTGAGGGAGGTGAATTCCCAAGCGACCTGGCCAAAGGGGCAACGGAAGAGGCGCTACAAAACGCAAACCTTAAACCCAATGATATAGACCTTATCATTTTTGCAACGATCACTCCCGATTACCGGCTCCCAAGTTGTGCAACCATTTTGCAAACGAAGCTTGGAATCACCAACCAGTGTGCGGCCGTCGATATTGTTGCTGCTTGTTCTGGATTTATTTATGGAGTAACGATGGCGCACTCTATGATTCAAACGGGGCTGATCAAACGCGCCCTGGTGGTTGGGGCGGAGATGTTAAGTCGCGAAATCAACCTTGAAGATCGCGCCTCTTGCATCTTATTTGGTGATGGGTGTGGAGTCGCCATTATTGGCCGCAATGAAGATGCAAACGATCCTAGTGAAATCCTCACAACAAAAATTGGTGCCGACGGAACTGGACGTGAATTTTTTCAACAAGAGTATGGTGGTAGTGCCAACCCTTTTACGCCAGAAGTTTTACAAACCTCTGCACGCTTTATGGCCATGCAAGGAAAAGAGATGTTTCGAGTGGCCGTAAGAACGCTTACTGATATCTCAACCTCTGCACTTGAAGCGGCCAACCTCAAGATAAGTGACATTCATTGGTTTGTTCCTCATCAGGCGAACATTCGCATCATTGAGGCCACCGGAAATCGTTTGGGAGTTCCAGCAGAAAAAGTTATTATCAATATTAACGAGTATGCGAACACCTCTGCCGCCACCGTGCCGACCGCATTTCATGGTGCTGTAAAGGCAGGGCAGATCAAACGCGGAGACCTGGTACTGATGTCGGCATTTGGTGCTGGCCTTACGGCAGGATCGCTGGTAGTTCGCTACTAATACTAACGAATAAAATAACATGAGCAATATCATTTGGGAGGGTTATAGAGTATGAGGCAAAAAATTACGATTCTCTTTCCAGGTCAAGGACAACAATTTGTTGGCATGGGAAACGACTTCTCTCCAGAGCTAAAAAAATATTTAAAAGATGCCGATAGCATCCTTGGTTATGATCTCTCTAAAATTTGCAGTGAAGGCCCTGCTGATACTTTAAAACTCACCGCAAATGCCCAACCTGCAATTATTGCTTATGAGCTTGCACTCTTTAGTAAAGTACAAGCTATCCTTGAAAATGAAGGTTTTGTGATTGAGCGTGTACTTGGACACTCTGTGGGTGAGTATGCCGCATTAGTAGCGGCCGGTAGCTTAACTTTTCAAGATGCACTGAAATTGGTTCACTTACGTGGAAAATTTATGCAAGAGGCGGTTGCCGTTGGAGTTGGCTCCATGGTTGCGCTCTTAAAAGTTCCTGTGGAAGTGATCGAAAAGGGTTGCCAAGAGGTTTCGACCGCAACTGAAATTGTAGTTCCTGCTAATTATAACGATCCTGACCAAGTGGTGGTTTCAGGGCACAAAGCTGCTTGTGATCGCCTCTGCCAGTGGCTCGAGGCCGAAGGCAATGTCCCTGCAGCTATTCGTTATCGAGCCATTCCGCTAGAAGTCTCGGCCCCTTTCCACTCTCCGCTGATGTTAAGTGCTGCCGACAAGCTTCTTCCATTTCTCAAGGAGAGCGACCTTCGCCCTAACATTATTCCTTATATTGCCAACATCGACGCTACTGAATATGCAGCAGGAACCGATGCTAATACTATTCGCAGCAACCTATACCGACAAATCGCTGGTAGCGTTCGCTTTGAACAAAGTGTACACTCCCTTCCCATCTACACCAATATGATTGAGGTGGGCCCCGGAAAAGTATTAAAAGGGATGGTAAAGAAAATTCTTCCTTCTGGAACGACACTTTCAGTGAGTGAGGAGAAAGAGCTTGCACAACTTCCCGAAGCACTAAGAGGACTTAAAATATGAGTTCAGCAATCTACAACGACCTTCAAGGAAAATCGATCCTTGTCACTGGGGGCATGCGCGGAATAGGCCGTGAAATTGTTTTGTCCCTGGCCCGTCAAGGAGCACACGTTATCTTCAATGCGACCAAGAGTGAGAAGAACCAAGAGAAAGCAGGTGAACTCCTTCGCAAAATTGAGGAGTGTGGAGGCAAAGGCACACCACTTCTCTTTGATGTCAGTAACTTTAGTGAAACCCAAGAGGCGATTGCCTCGCTTCTCAAAGAGGGCCATAGCATCGTAGGACTCGTGAACAACGCTGGAGTCACCCGTGATCAACTCATTCTAAAGGTAAAAGAAGACGATATTGATAAAGTAATCGATACCAACCTAAAAGGTACGATTAACGTAACCACAGCACTGGCGCGTCACTTTCTCAAAGTAAGTGGTGAAGGTGGCAACGTTTCTGTGGTTAATATCAGCTCTGTTGTGGGCCTGATGGGAAATCCTGCACAAACCATTTATGCGGCTTCAAAGGCAGGCATTATTGGCTTTACCAAGGCCTTTGCTAAAGAGCTAGCAAGTAAAAAAGTTCGCTGTAATGTGATCTGTCCCGGTTTTATTGAGACCGATATGACTTCTGCGCTCTCCGAAAAAGTGAAAGAGAGTTACATTGAGAACATACCACTTAAACGCGCTGGGCAATCACAGGATGTGGCAAGTCTCGTATGTTTCTTGTTAAGTCATGATTCGTCATATATAACAGGCGAAACAATCAAGATTGATGGTGGTCTCTATATATAATATCTGTTATTTTTTTGTTTAAATGTTAAAGTTACCCGGAGGTAAAAAAAAATGATGCAAGAAAAAATCATTCAACTCGTTTCAGAAGCTACAAAAATTGATCCATCGAAAATCACTGCTAATACCAACTTTATTGAAGATCTAAATCTTGATTCTCTTGATATCGTTGAACTCATGATGAAGATGGAAGACGAGTTTGGAATTGAGATTCCTGAAAATGAGGCAGAAAACCTCAAATGTATTAAAGATGTTGTTGGCTATATTGAGTCCAAAAAACAGTAAAGAAATAAATAGAAATACAAAAAACAAAACTGAAATTTAGCTCGTAAGGCCAATGTCTCTAAAATCTTAGAGTGTTGGCCCTCTCACTCCAGAGGTTCTAATCATGCGTAGAGTTGTTATCACTGGAATGTCTGCAATCTGTGGAAATGGCCACACCCTTGATGAGGTTTGGAAAAACTGTATTGATGGAAAGAGTGGCATTTCATCCCTGACTAAAATTGACATATCCAACTTCCCTATCCAATTTGCTGGTGAAGTAAAAAATTTTAAAATTGCCCCAGAGCTGATTGAGGAAAAAGATCATAAGCGCTACGATACCTTTGTCCACTATGCGCTTCACTCTGCTCATCTGGCCCTTGGGGACGCCAAGTTACTGAGCGAGAACTCCTGTAACTTTCTCAAAGATCTGTATCACCCAACTAAAGTCGGGTGTATTTTGGGAGTAGGCATGGGAGGTTTTCCCATGATCGAACAAAATCACTCGGCCTTTTTATCGGGGGGCCACCGCAAAGTCTCTCCGGTGTTTATTCCAGCGGTTATTCCTAATATGGCCTCTGGTATTGTCACCATTAAGTATGGACTGCGCGGGATCAACTACTCTGTCTCTAGCGCCTGCGCCTCCAGCGCTCATGCTATCCTAACCGCGGCCAATGAGATTCGCTTTGGAAATGTCGATTGCATGGTCACCGGCGGTGCAGAGGCCGTTCTCACCTATTTGCCGATTGCCGGCTTTGTAAATATGAAAGCGCTCTCAAAGCGCAACGATGCTCCTCAGAAAGCGTCTCGCCCCTTTGACATCGACCGCGACGGTTTTGTTATTGGAGAGGGTGCAGCGATCTTAGTGCTGGAAGAGCGTGAGCAGGCGATTAAGCGTGGTGCCCACATCTATGCAGAGCTTGTTGGTGCTGGAGCAACCTCCGATGCTTACCACATTACGGCCCCTCATCCTGAAGGCGAGGGAGCTATCCTTTGTATGCAGCAAGCGATCACTTCGGCGGGGATCTCTCCCGATGAGATCGACTATATCAATGCTCACGGAACCTCTACTCCGCTTGGTGATATTGCAGAAACGCTTGCCATCAAGAAGGTGTTTGGAGAACGTGCGATCAAACAGGAGATCGCTGTGAGCGCCACCAAATCGATGATTGGCCACCTTTTGGGTGCGGCCGGTGCGATTGAATCGGTCTTTTGTATTAAAGCATTAGAGACAGGTATCATTCCACCCACCATCAATCTTGATAAGCAAGATCCAGAGTGTGATCTCTACTATGTTCCTAATGAGGCCATCAAAAGACCTATCCGCTACGCCTTAAATAACTCTTTTGGCTTTGGCGGAACCAATGCTTGTTTAATCTTTAAAAGAGAGGGGTAACGTTATGTTTGCAAAAAGTGCTCATTCACTTGCGACCATGGATCCTGAAATCCATCAGCTGATTGAAAATGAACTTATGCGCCAAGAGGAGGGGTTAGAGTTAATCGCCTCTGAAAATTACGCCAGTAAAGCGGTTATGGCCGCGCAAGGCTCTGTGCTCACCAATAAGTATGCAGAAGGATATCCTCTAAAGCGTTACTATGGCGGCTGTGAATTTATTGATGGCGTGGAGGAGCTTGCACGCACACGAGTGAAAAAACTCTTTGGTGCCGACTATGCAAATGTGCAACCACACTCCGGTGCTCAGGCCAATATGGCGGCCTATTTTGCCATACTAAAACCTGGTGATAAAATTTTAGGCATGAACTTAAGCGAAGGTGGGCACCTAACTCATGGGAGCCCAGTGAACTTCTCTGGGCAGCTCTATCAAGTTATTGCTTATGGTGTGCACCCTGAACGCGAGACCATCGATTACGACCTGCTGGAAGAGATTGCCAAGCGTGAACGGCCCCGTGTGATTGTTGCGGGAGCATCGGCGTATCCTCGAACTATCGATTTCATTCGTATGAAAGAGATTGCTCGCTCGGTAGATGCCTTTTTGATGGTGGATATGGCCCATATTGCAGGCCTAGTTGCCACGGGACTTCACCCCTCTCCTGTTGGTATTGCCGATATTGTAACCTCAACTACCCACAAAACACTTCGTGGCCCTCGTGGTGGCATCATTCTCGCGTCGGCCGCAGAGTGGGAAAAGAAACTCGATGCCAGCGTCTTTCCAGGAATGCAAGGTGGACCGCTAGAGCATGTGATTGCTGCAAAAGCGGTGGCCTTTAAAGAGGCACTTGATCCCAGTTTTACCACCTACCAAAAACAGGTGATCGCCAATGCACGTGCTATGGCCGAAAAACTGATGTCTGAAGGAGTTAAACTCGTCTCTAATGGAACTGATAACCACCTGATGCTTATAAAGACCGACTCCGTCAATATGTCGGGAAAAGAGGCGCAAAAAGTGCTTGAACAGGTGGCCATCACTTGTAACAAAAATATGGTTCCAGGAGATAAGCGCTCACCCTTTGTCACCTCTGGTATTCGCTTAGGGACTCCAGCGATCACCACTCGTGGACTCAAAGAGGATCATGTACGACAAATCGCGGGGTGGATTGCAAGCGCACTCAAAAATCATCAAGATAGTGCTCTTCTGCAAAAGATAAAACAAGATGTGCTGGCCCTCTGCCACGACTATCCTGTCTATGGCCAAGGCCACTAAAACCACCGGAGCTATTTCTTATTTTTACGAATCACCTCTAAGGCCTGATTAATAATCGCCGGCAAATCGGAAAGATAATCATTTTTTCTAAAACAGAGTGGAGTAACTTCCCCACTCTCCTTGATCTGAGTAAAGAATTTTCGTAACCGAAGCAAAGGCCCAATCATTTTATGGGACAAGTAAAGAGTAAGTACACACCCGACTAACAAAGCAAGGCCAACACCGAAAAGAATCTTTTTCATGAGCAGAGAAAACTGCATATCAATAAAGCTAAAATAGGTGTCCCCTTGAGGCAGTCCACTAGCAATACCCATTGTGCGCAAATTTTCAAAGGCGAGATAGAAAGCAGTGATAAAAATTGCAGCGGCCAACAGCAAAGTTAAGAGGTTAATCAACACTAGCATCAACTGAAATTTAGGTTCTATCAAATATTTTTTGCGTAACTTTGATATATGTTTCGATTCATAACTATTATTCATCTGATCTTCTCCAAGCGTCGCTTCACTTAGCAGTTTAGTTTATTTATTCCTAATGATGTTATAAAGATGCTCGTCCTCTGCCTCTAATTTTTGCAATAACTCTTCTCCCATCTCTGGAAACGCTCCTTGATACATTTCAACCAACCCCACCTTTGAAACCATACGCTTTTGCGACCTCAAGATATCACCTAAAAACATCAAGACCTCTTCTGGGGGCGCATTGCTCGTTTGCATATAAAGTGAAAAGAGCTGCTTAACATCGGCGGTATTACCCTCGTCTGTATCCTCCTCCTCACTCCTAGAACTCAGTAGCTCCTCCTGTGCCATCTTACTAACCTCTTCTTTTGGGATAGGAAGCATGTGAGCAACTAGAATGCACTCAACTCTCGCAAACGCTAATGCATCCCCTGAGAGTCGATTAAGTGCTCTATGAATGCTCTCCAAGGCGTTGCTAGGGTGATTCGCCATCTCTAAGGTTAACCCACTCACGTATTTTGCGACATCATAAGATGACATGGAACCTTTGCTAATTAGGATCGCTGCCAATTTTTGATCCCAATCATCTTGCAATTGTAGTGCGCTTAAGATGGCCTTATCACTAGCTGTTAGCTCCAGTTTATAAAAAATTTCAGAGGGAATTCGCAGGTTGTAAGGGAGCAGTACAACACTCTTCTCGACGATTCTTGATGCAAACAGTGGCCCTGCTGTGTTGATGGACGCTGGATCACGCCTGGCCTTTTGCTTTTCTCGGTACTGAACAACTCGCTTTAATGAATATTTGAGTTGCTCTTTTTTGATAGCGTATTTGTACTCCATTTCCACTTTTGCTTTATCTTCCGCATTACCACCAAGGTAGTAATAGAAGAAAAGCAGAAAGAAACAGAAAAGAGCAAGATTGCCAAGTATCCGCGACAAAACTAACATTTAACGCCTACTTCTCTTTTAAAAGCTTTTGCATACTTTCAATCTGCTTCCCTTGAGGGTACTTAATCCGCAACTGCACACGATAGCTTTTGATCGCTTGAGCATTTCCTGCATACTTCAAAAGATCAACCTCTATGCTTCCTTTTATTGCACTATCGTTATCAATGGGAATAGTGGCGCTATTCTTAACGGCGACAACAAAGCCATCTTTATCCATTTCCACCCACTCCACCAACAAATCCATACTCTGTAGAGGATGCTCAACGGTCCAAGAAAAGTTATAACAGCTGCCTCCACCTCCTCCTCCAGCACAATCCACACGCTTACCATCTAAGAGGGGCTGCGTTTGCGCTAGTAGGGCGCTACTCATTAAAACAACATAAGAACAAATGAACATCACTACTCTTGGTATTTTCATTGCTTCACCACCTTTGTTTATTTAGGGACTTGATAGATAATTTCAAGGTCATACAATTGCATTGATTGGCACGCTTGTTCTGCAGTTTTTCCACTGAAATTCATGTGCTCAAAACTTACCTCAAAGTGAATACAACTCTTTCCCACACAATCTTCCAAATCCTTCCCGGGAGACAGAGGGAGATAAGATGCACCCGTAGCACCAATAGCGTTCGAATTATCACAATAATACTTGGTAGCGATCTTATTAAGCGGATCATTTTTGAGCACATTGACCTGCAGTGAAGTTACTCCTTGTCCCAAACATTTGAACCCTAGCATTTTAGTGGCACTTTTATATCCCGAACTAGCTCCTGTAAAATCGCTATACATATAAGCGCTAGCACCTTTTTCAAACTGTACTCCTTTGACTAAAGAGAATTCGATCCCCTTAAACTCATACATAGTAGCGTTACTATGCCCAACCACAAAGGCATTCCCTCCAGCTGCCTCTTTCATTGCACTAACTCCAATCGGAAAACTGCCGCCAGGAAGAGCTCTTACTTCGCTACAGCTACTGGCAACCGCTTTAGAGCTCTTACTACCCAGAGTACAACTTGCTCCTTGGCAATTTAAAGCTGCTGTTGCAACCGCACAATCGGCCGTAAGCGAGAGTCGTCCAACTTGATTGGAATCATCCAACGCAACCCATGCTTTTCCATAAGCATCTCCAGCAACCCCACGCGGATTGCGGCCTAGTGGATCGAAAAAATCGACGCGATCTCGATGGATTTTGATTACTCTATTGGCCCCATGACAGGCAACAAGAGGCATCTTATCTAAAAGATCCATGCCAATCCCATAAGGATCACAGGATCCATTTAAATTGATATCCCGAAAAAGCGAGGGAGTACCATCGGCAGCAATTTTCAAGGCCACAACTCGCCCCTGCCCCCGTGCCGAAACCCAAAACAACCTATCAAAGGTTGTGTCAACACTTGTACTGGAGGAAAGATCTGCTTCATCTAACTGTGAGAAGTACCCTCCATATCCCGCCAGATTGCTTCCATCAGCAGTTTTCATGCTAAATACCTTAACTGCTTTTTCTAAAACACCTCCAGGGAGATTGGTCACTGTCACTCGAGTTAAGTTATTGACTGCTTTTCCATCATAGCTAAGAACCCAAATTCTTGTCTCAGTGTCACTGACTTTTTCCGCGCCCAATGCCCGCGTGCCTGATCCTGCTGGAATATCCTTTCCATCAGCAAAACATCGCCCGAGAGGAACGTTGGTGTTGGCACTAGGATTAACACAAGTCACCGAGTTTCCATCTCTGTTGGCAACCCAAACCCGTCCCTTATCATCAATGGTTGTTCGCGAGGGGTTCTTGCCAACTGCTATCGAGCGCAACACTTTCCCTTGAGAAAAGTCGACCTCATACAGCTTGTTAGTATTGCTACCGACACCATAGACTGTATTTTTTGCTGCTGCTAGTTTAGGGCAGATCAGCGTGGGCTTGCCTTTTCGTAAATCAAGTTGCGTATCATCGATCAACCAAAGCGATGGATTTCCCCACTCATTACTTAATTTGGAATTATCTCCACTGAGTGCGATGGGTACCGGGGAGAGCCGCTTCACCACAAAAGTTATCGTAGCTGCTCCCGATTCAAAAGAACCATCAATAACTTTTACTTTCATGGTATCGCTTGCATTAGCTTCGGTAGGTGGGAAATTTTTTTCTGAGGTGTAAACACACTTCATTTTGGTCTTATTCACCTCACACTTATCCACAACCCCATGGAGTGGCTTCACCTCAATCGTGATCACAGGATCAACAGCATCGGCGGCCAGAGGTGCCGAAACCTCGAAGGAGTAGGGAGTCGCTTCTTGAACATCAGTAAATGTTTTCTCTTCAGGTGCAGGAGGGGTGCTGATCATTCCGGAATAGCTTGCTGAAGAAGAACCACCTAGCTTCTTCTCTATCGGGTTAATACACCCCGAAAGTAACCACAAAGGCATAAGCAGCACAAGAGCTAAATAAACACTATTGATCAATAGATTTTGTCTCATAGACCCTCCTTTTTATCGCTCATTTACTCAACTTATCGGAGAGACTGAGAAAAAGTTTAATTGACTTGAATTTCAACAACTCGAGGAGCGAGGTAGGTAATTGGTGGTTTTTCTTTCTTTTTATTCTTCTCTTTATCACCACTGCTCGCGGCAGCAGGGGTGGTACCATCCTCTCTGGGCACATTCGGGTCAGGATTTAAGTTAGTAGGGCCAGTAGGGTTAGGATTAGGAATACACTTTGTCTTTTCTTGGTCGAAGATACACCCCTTGCCACAACTCCCCATGAGATCAGGGGTCTCTAAGCACTTCACCTTCTCTTCTTCTTTCGCTGGGACAATCACATAGGCAGTGAGTGTATAAGTTGCACGCTCGTATTGTCCCGCAGAGATCACACGAAAAACAGTACCATTGGCCCCAAATTTGGCACCGGCCTTTTCTAACGACTTAATGTGTTCATCAAATTTTTTGCGATCAAAAACTTGCAACACATCTACCAAATATTTTGCAAGATCATCGTTACCACTAAAACGGTGTGGTTTTTCAGGATTATCCCTATAGGTAAAAAAATCGGCCATGTGCTCTTCTGTCATCTCTGGAAAAATAAATTTAAGGCCTTTTTGGGTAATGCGATTAAAATCAATGGTCGTGCTTCCATGAACGGTGAGATCATCTTTAATCAAATCGATCACCTTATCATTTAACCCAGGAATAAGATGAAGTTCACTAATGGAGGACATCGGAGCAAACTTGGCGTGAATTCCCGCTTGCGCATACATCCGCTCAACCTCCCCTTTGTCATTATCTTCATAAGAGTTCTCTTTATTTACATAGTATTTTATTGCTTTTACCATTAGCTCGGGTCTCACCTTTCCAAAATCTTGCTCACTACCACTGCTATCATTATCACTGCCACCAGCATCGCCACCCTCTGCACTGGCCTTTTTCTCACGCATCCGTTTTTTCAACAGATCGACAAGCTTTTTTTCCATGTTCCCAGCAAGACCTGGATCCTCTCCCTCTTCGCCAGTTTCACCACCTTCACCACCATCGTTACTTTTTACGCCAACCTCTTCGCTCACTTCAGGTCCAGAAAAGGGCCCCACAGGACTTTTCTTCTCATCCGCTTTCTCTTTTTTAGGAGTTAATCGCAAGAGATTGACATTCAATCGATGCGAGACGTTTTGAATAGAGACAGAGAGGCGCCCACTTAGCATAAAAGTTTTTTGAAAATCCTCCAGCGCGCTTCGCTGAACGATGTTTGCATCTTTTCCTAGTGGGATAGGGTAGATAAACGGAGTTGACCAAAGGGAATCGAGGGCCTCGGGTTTAACGATTTTTTGATACTGCTTATTCTTTTCCAAATAGTTTAAGGATAATTGATAAAGTTTCAGGCGAGCTATCGCCAATTGTAGGCCCGATTCTGCATTTAATTTTGCTTGCGCTCTATCTTGAGCATTATACACTCGCAGCATATGCACTTTGGTTTCATAAGAGAACTCTACGATGAGTGCCGTTAAAATAACAATTGCCCCCATCACCATAAGCAAGGCCACACCTTTTTCATTATTGATGATTTTGAAGCGTTGTTTTTGCTTGCGCTCTTTGCTACTCATCTCCATCGCTCCCACCATCTTTAAAGATCCCACTCGGATCGTTGCCAAAGTCCTTCAAAGGATCGCTACCATCAATAGCACCACCAAACCCACTGCTTGTGCTACTGCTATTGGGATCTTTTTTTGCTTTGGCCTTAAAGTAAGGCCAATTGGTGCGGATGATTTTACTCTCCTCCAACTCCACACCCTGTTTATTCATCCAAGTAAACTTGATCTTAAAAGCACGCAGTAGCTGTTTCCCATTCTCCACCTCTGTCAGCGACTCTAAAAATTTTTTGCTCTTCTCATCCCAAAAATTAAACTCAAACGCAGTAATCCGCGAGAGTACAGGATAGGCCTTAACCTTTTCCCAATCGATCTTTTCCAAACTAAAAGGGTCTTCCGCACTCTGCGCTCGCACCAGCTCTAGTAGCTCTTTATTGCTGCTGCCACTGCCGCTTGCTGCTTCGTCGTCATCACCCTCTTTTCTCTCCCACTTGCGAAGTGAGTAGCGAACCCAGGCAAAGGTCGATTGCTTGCTATCCTCAACCCGCCGCCGATTATTATAGACCATAAATTCAAGCGTAGTTTTATCGGCCGAAATAATAAAAGGCACCGGATGGCCAAGCGTACTTGTAAATGCAAACTTCTCGCCTCCCTCATAACGAGAAAAGGCCTCCTCCTCAAGAGGTGCTGCCTCGGCCTTGGCCGCAAAAAAAAGTGGTGTATAGAGAGAAGCAAGATCCTCTTCGATGCGTGCTATGCCCATCTCTATTCGTAAGGCCTCCTGATCCTCTGCAGTTACTCTCTCTTTAGTTAGAATACTATTGTCAGTCATCTTCACAATACCGAAAGTGAGAAAGGTAAGGATCACCGTTGCCACCATCACTTCGATTAAAGTAAAGCCCTCTTCTCCAGGAATAGTCTTGTTCTTTAAAATCATATTTGCACTTTAATCTTTGCCTTCCGATTGCTAACAAAAGAGGCCAGTGTAAAGGGAAAATCGGTTCCCTTCTCTTTGACCGTTACACGCACTTGCCAAATCATCTCCTCTACATTTTTCTTCACCATCTCAAAAATTTTTTTTGCTATGGCATCGTTTCCGGCCTTCATACCACCACCATCGTCGCCCTCACCCGCATCACCACCGCTATCACCACCCTCTCCATCTCCCCCACCCTCTCCAATAATTTTAGAGATATCGGGAATTTTCAGCCGTTGAAATTCAATAGAGTATTCATACTCCGGAAGGCCTTCCTCTGAAAAATTACCAGTTTTTGGTGCAAGCGTCAGTCCATCCTCCAAATCCGGTACATCAAGCAGCGTCTGATTTAACTTATTTTCACAAAGTTTTTGCAACACCATCTCTTTCTTCATTGTGACCGAATCGGTGACATTAAACCCTTCTGCGGCCATATAAGCAGTGGCAAAAATCCCTAGTAGCGTCGTCGCCATCAACACTTCAATTAATGTAAAACCCTTTTGTGTTACTCTTTTATCCAATGTTCAAAAATCTCCTTGGTAATTCTATCTTGCTCTGCTAGCTCATCATCTCCTTTATCGGCATCAATCAATCGATACTCCCTTGAGAGATGATCGGTAAAGGGATCGATCTTAATTGCCAGCACCTCACGATTTAGGCCAATGACAATTAATCCTGCATCCCGCTCCCCACTGGGGTAGGAGTAGATGGAGATATCTCCATCTTTAATCATGTTCTTTTGTAAATTAGAACTAACCGCAATCACTCGCATCTCATCAGGCAAGGTGGCATTCTCCTCTTGAAAATCGATGATCTTTTGAAAACTACTATTGATCTCTTTGATCACCTTTTCCCGCAACTCTTCATCAGCAAGCGTTCCCCCTGTGGCATCACTACTTTCATTGTTCATCATAAAGAGAGGCATCACAAAGTCGTGATCGGTTCCATACTCCACACTCCACTCCTGGGGATCTAGTCCCAAGGAGAAGTGTAACCTCACCACTGCACCACGGATAACCGCTTCGTGTGCACTAAAGCGAATAGCGCGCTCAAAGTTATCGGCAACCTCATTTAATTTATCGCGATTTCCTATGAAAGAGAAATTGATTGAGTAAAGAACAATCCCCATGATCACCAGTGAAATCATCACTTCAATCAAGGTGAGTCCTTGTTGATTGTTCACTCTATTAAGCAGTAATTGAAACGTTGGCCTTCTATGACTTTTTTTATACTCTATCATCTGGGCCAAGATCTTTATCTTCACCCTCACCGCCTTCTACCCCATCATTGCCGTAACTCTTAATAGTAAATGTTTTGCCGTCAGACTCATAAGAGAAGTCGTTGTCCCATGGATCTTTAGGAACCTCTTTACTATCAATATAACCTGTAGGTGCATATCGCTTACACTCTGGACCTGATGTAGGTTTCTCAATGAGCGCCTTGAGTGTCTGATCACTTGTAGGGTAGAGTCCACAGTGACGCTTATACTCTTGCAAGCGCCCCTTGATATTTTGCATCTGAATCACGGCCGATTTTTGCTTGCCCTCTCCCAACACATCCATTACCTTGGCGGTTACAAAAGTACCAGCAATCCCTAAAATGGTTAGCGAAACCATGATCTCCACCAGGGTTAGGCCACGCTCCGACTTTAATGTTTCTAGAAAAATGTTCCTCATTCTCTTCATCCTCCTGTTCATTACAGCTCTCCTCCTAGAATAATAGATCTATCGATTGATGCTGTTTAAATTCATCATTGGGACTACCACAGATAGCACAATAAAAGCAACTGCACCTCCTAAGAGTATCATCATAATCGGCTCTAGAATAGATGTAAGCCCATCCAGTTTATTGCTGACTTGATCATCATAACTCTTGGCCACAATCTCTAGCATCGACTTTAGTTCCCCAGACTTTTCCCCAAGCTTGATCATATGGGTAACCATTGGTGGAAAGTAACCCGAATTCACTAAAGGAGTGGCCATAGATGCCCCCTCACCCACAGATACGGTGGCCTCCACAATCGCTTTGCGCATATGCACGTTGGTAACCAGGTTTTGCACAATTCTCAAGGAGACCAAGATCGAAACGCCAGAGGTGAGCAGCGTCGCCAATGTTGAACAAAAACGTCCGACATTCACCATCATGATAATATTGCCAAAAACTGGCATCTTCAGCTGAAAATTGTGCCAATACTCTTGGCCCTTTCCTTTGCTAATATATTTTCGCAATAAATAGATTAACACTGGGAGCATAATCAAAACCACTGGCCAATACTTCTGTAAAAAGGTGGAGATTCCAATGCAAATTTTCGTTGGCAGTGGCAGCTCCTTCTTCATCGATATAAAGATTTTCGCAAGCTTCGGAATAACCACTACAAAGATAAAAACCATCATAAGCGTACCCACACTCGCCATAATGAGCGGGTATAACATCGCACTCATAAGCTTATTTTTAAGTTTGGTCCTATTCTCCGTAAACTCTGCGAGTCGCACCAGTACTAACTCTAAGTTCCCCGACTCCTCTCCTGCCTTCACCATGTTGACATAGATATTATCAAAAATTTTTGGGTAATCTTCTAGCGACTTACCGAGTGAGATACCTTCATTAATTTTCTGCCTTACTTCGGCCAATACAATCCGTAGTCCCGGATGATCTACCTGATCCACCAAGGCCGCAAACGCCTCCGAGAGCGGTATTTTAGCAGCGATAAGCGTTGCCAGCTGCCTGGTCATTAGCGACAAGTCCTCAACCCCTACTGCTTTCCCTAATTGAATGCCTCCAATCTGCGCCGTATCTTTAGATTTCTTCTCCTCTATCTGAATCAGCATAATTCCAGAGGAAGAGACCCTTTGTTTGGCAATGGCCAAACTATCGGCCGTCACATTGGCCTTAAGCTGTTTTCCCGTGCGATTATCAATTCCTTTGTAGACAAAAATAGGCATGCTCTTCCTTCCTCTCTGTTCTTCTTACACACTCTCTTTTTCTGGTGCTGCGGCCTTAAGATTTTTCCTTTCATCTTCCTCTTCGTTGATGGTATGCACGACCTCTTCCACCGACGTGAACCCTTTATACAGCTTTTCTAGTGCATCCTGCCTGAGCGTGCGCATGTTACTTCGGATCGCCGCTTTTTTAATGGTCACGGCATCAGAGCGGGCCAAAATAAGCGCTCGCACTTCATCATTTACCATCAGTAACTCAGCAACTGTCGTTCGCCCTTGATAACCACGATTGCACTTAGGACACCCTTTGGGTTTGAAGATGGTTGCATCCGCAGGAACGGAGTTGATCTGCAAAAGCGATAACTCAAAGGGAGTGGGAACCGTCGGTTGTTTGCAATCGGGACAAAGAGTTCGAATCAGTCGTTGCGCCAAAACTGCTGCTAGCGACGAAGCAATCAAGAAGGGCTCTACTCCCATATCAATAAGCCTGGTGGTCGCGGAGGCGGCATCATTGGTGTGAATGGTAGAGAGAACGAAGTGACCGGTTTGAGAGGCGGTAAGTGCAATCTCTGCCGTCTCCTGGTCGCGCGTCTCTCCCACCATAATCACATCGGGGTTTTGACGAAGAATCGAGCGTAAAGCATAGGCAAAGGTGAGATCGATCTTCGAATTGATTTGAATTTGCGAGATCCCGGCCATCTCATACTCGACAGGATCCTCAACTGTAATAATCATGCGTTCTGGTGTGTTAATCCGATCTAACATTGCAAATAGAGTTGTAGTTTTTCCATGCCCAGTTGGCCCAGAGACATAAAAAATACCATATTTTCTTCTGGAAATCTCTTCCAGGTCTTTTAAACATTGTCCACTAAATCCTAGCGATTCCAGGCGTAGCACGGTTGTTCCCTTCTCCAAAATTCTCATAACGATACGTTCACCGTGTGAAAGAGGAACGGTACTAAGACGGATATCAATATCTTTACCGGCAATTTTAATTTTTATTCTTCCATCTTGAGGCAGACGTTTTTCCGAAACATCCAATTTGGCCATAACTTTGATACGTGAAGAAACGTTGGCGTGGGTTTTACGGGGTTGCCGTAACACCTCTTGCATCACTCCGTTCACACGAAAGCGGTAGATGGTCTCCTTCTCATAAGGCTCAATGTGAATATCAGAGGCGCGCTCCTTAACCGCTCTAAAAATAATCGAGTTCACAAAACGAATCACTGGCGCTTCATCGGAGCCAGCATCGAGAATGTCGATTGGCCCATCCAGATCTAAAGTCTCTTCGAACTCATCTTCAATCGAGTCCACCAGGTTTTGATTGGCCTTTTCGTAAACGCGGTTAATGGCATCTTGGAGTCGAAGCGATGTCGTCACCACTACGTTCACCCGTTTGCCAAAGATGAGTTGTAAATCGTTGATCACGTTAAAGTTAAAAGGATCACTTACCGCCACGGTGACGTTATAATCGGTCTCTAAAATCGGCAACATCTCATGTTGTTTAGCATAGCCGATGGTGATGTTACGAATGATATTGGGATCGATCTCGTCAACAGCGATCTCTTTTAAGTAAGGGATTCCATTTTGAATACAAATCACTTTAACAATATCGTGAGGATGAATGAAGTTCTTCTTGAGGAGGATCTCTCCAATGAGCATCCCTGTTTCTTCCTGTTGGGCCAAGGCCTGCTCTAATTGTTCACGCGTAAGCGAGGTGTGCTGAACTAAAAGTTCACCGATCCGATGTTTATGATCCTCAATTTTACCAAGCATGTGTTCCGAGAGTTTCATTGCATCACCTCACTGTGCTCAATTAGTAATCACTCCTCACTCTGGTACTGACGTAGGAACGGGAGTGGGAGAGGGGGAGGAGGCCGCACCACTCTCCGTTATTCCAGAAGAGTTAATCGTATCCATCTTAGAGGATTTCCCTGTCTCCTTCTTCACCTCCTCCATAATTTTTTGATAATTAGGAGGCGGAACATTTGCACGATGCTTTCCTGTGTACTTCGAATAGTTGGCCTCATACTCCTCTTCACTAGCATTAACATTAGCATTAGCAGCGGAGTTAACACCAGCGCCGTTGGCATCCTCATCTTCTGCCGCAGGAACTGAATCTTCATCCTCATCGTTCAGATCATGGCCGCCACCGGTATTTTCATTGATAAACTTGGCACTCGTAGACTGATCGTAAAGTGGCCCCTCTTCCTGTTTTTCAATTTTCTTGTAAAGCCCTTTGATTGTCGCTCTAAAGGGATCCTCTCCCTCTTCATAAACTTTTTGCAAGTGAGCATTTCGGCGATTGAGCATATCTTTAGTGGTCTCTGCAGCTCCTCGCTCATAGGGCGCAAGAATTCTTGGCGTCAAAAAGAAAAGCAAGTTTACTTTTTCCGAACTCTTAGATTTACTCTTAAAGAGCCAACCCAGCACAGGAATATCTCCGAGCAGCGGCACCTTCGATTCCTTCTCAATATTCTTATCCCTCATCAAACCACCCATGGCCACGGTATCCTTATCTCGCACAATGACGGTGGTCACTGCTTGCCTGGTTGTCGTCCCCACTCCATCAACAGCGCCAGTCTGTCTTCCCGAAAAATCATCGATCTTTTGATTGATCTTAAGCTTAATCATGTGCGTGACTTTATTAATTTGCGGAGTAAATTTTAGTGTAAGCGCCACCTTTTGCTGACTGGTACTAGTTGAGGTGCTACCATTGGCGGCAGTCTCTCTCACAGAGGTCGGCACCGTCTCCCCAGCTTCAAAGACGGCCTCTTCGTTATCAAGGGCCAAAATCTGTGGAGTCGCCAGCACATTGGTACTGCTATCGCTTGCAATCGCTTTAATCAAACCATTGACGGTGTGAATATCCACTGTGGTGTTGCCAATGCTATGTTGAATTCTCTTTCCTGCACCAAGGCCCACAAACATTCCCGAAAGATTGGTAATATTGTTCGTCAGTAGCGATAAGAGATCTTGCGTCCCGTTAGGATTGCTTCCCCACCTACGAGCATTGCCGGCCCCATACACTCCCACCAAGCTGATACCAAACTCGCTTCCCGAACTCACCTGCGCTTCCATCACTAGTCCTTCTACATAAACTTGATCCCGTGGAATATCCAACTTAGCAATGATATTTTTGATGGTTAAATAATCGGTAGGTGAGGCCATTACTACCAAGGCATTGTTGGCCTTATCCGAAGTGATCTTCACTGCCGAAGCAAAAAGTGAGGCCTCCCCCACCCTCGAAGCGCCAAAGCGCCCTGCTGCTGCTGGGGCACCTGCAGAGGAGACCAGGGACGATAAAGTTTTAGCAAGTGTTTCCGAATCACCATAGTTCAAATAGTAAACGTGAATCTGTCCACTTCCTTTCGAGACCAATTTTACATCCAATTTTTTAATCAATTCGCGTAACTGTCTTGCCCCTTCGGCGGTTGTCATCGCAATGATCGAATTGGTTCTGGCTTCCGCAATAAGTTTGCTGACATCGTAAGCTTGAGGACGTCCACCCGTTGCTAAGTCTCCACCTTGAAAACGTTGCGTCCCTTGTCCTCTTAAAATTTTATCCAGCAGTCCCGCAATCTCTTGTGCAGAGGAGTTTTGCACTTTAATAATCTGCAAACTCTCTTCGTATCCTGGCACGTCCAAAAATTTTATCAAGCGAACTAGACGATTGATATTGGCACCAGTGTCCTGAAGAATAACGGTGTTGGTTTGCCTGATTTCAATAATCCTTCCAAACTGAGACATGAATTGGCGAAAGTTTCTGGCAATCTCGGCACTGCCCACATTTTTTAGTGCCATAATCCTCATCACATAATTTTCAGTATTCGGAGTATAGCTCCCCATATAGATTTTTGGAGGGGTGTTACGAATATTGCGAGTTTGCACGATCTTATAAAAGGCACCGCTTTTCACCAAACTAAACCCGTGGATATTCAAGGCAGTTAAATACGCTTTCCATGCATCTCCTACTGTGATCGGCGTGGGTGCGACGATGGAGATTTTCCCTTTGATCTCTTTCTCATAAATTAAATTAATCCCTGTGAGCTTTTGCATATGTTTGGTTAAGTCCAAAATATCCACATTGGGAAAATCAAAACTGGTAATCACTTCAGGGCCAAAGGCGGTTTCAGGATTTAGATTTACAAACTGCTTATCTTTGGGTGCACTCTTGGTATTTAAAATTCCTGTGCCTCCTCGTCCAAACATATCATTGGCGCCACCACCACCAGCTGGTTCATTGCCATCCTCCTCTTCTCGAAAAGGATTACCGCCTCCTCGAGGTGCTCCTCCTGCACCAGCATTAAACCCCTCATCCTCCGAATCAAGGTCGAGCGCTCCGCTAGAATCCCCCCCCCCTATTCCTGCACCCCTAGCAGAGGGCAAACCTCCCTCTTTCACCACTCCGTTACCCTCTTCTGGTACTGCACTCACTTTCACTGGTGCTGATGCCCTTGGCGTTTTTTTCTCTTTAACGACAGCACTCTTTTCACTCTTTTTTGCGGCCGGAGTCTCTGCGGCCGCGGTCGCCTCTACCGGAGCAGTAAACTCTGTCCGATTTTTATATTTTTTAAATTGTGCATGAGCATTCTCTGGATACAACCAAAGTAGGGCGAATACCAGCATTAGTAATGTTCCTATCATTTTTTTCAAACTCATGTTTTAGTCCTGTTGCTTTAATTATAACGTCACCAGCTTCACTTCACTTACTTAACAACGTTATAATCGAGATTTTTCTCAACGCCATCTTCTTTTATCAAGGTGAGCTGCAGCTTTTCCAATCCTTGTATATTTCCAAATAAATTCATCACTTCATTAAGGCTTGTAATTTTCTTCCCATTAATCTTAACAATCTTATCATTTTCCTCTATCCCTAGATAGGAATAGATACTCCCTGGAACGATATCGGTAACCTTAAATGACATTGTTCCATCGGGATTGGGCATAGGATTTGCCTTTGCCTGTGTCAACGTTGCACTAATATCCGAAAATTTTTCCAATAAAATCTTTCTGGAGATAAAAAATTTATCTCCATCATTGTGAATACCTTGCATCTTTTGACTTCGGAGCAGCCTGCTACCCTCTTGCGGCGACAAGATATCTAACTCCTTGCCAATGCGAACGCTCATCTCTTTATTGGCGATATACTCACACTGACCTGTTTGCAAGTTCTTTACCACTACTCGCAAGCGATCGACCCTTCCAATGCTAATCAGGCCTGTAATCTTATCTCCCTCTCTCAAACTTTTGATCTCCTGCTCACTCTCTACTTGAAAGGCAGCAATCGACTTAATGGTGTTTTGCAAAACAATGGTATTCAGTAGTTTTACTGGCAAGCTCGAAGCAGCGGTGGCCTCTGTACAAATCACATTATCATCAATGGCCACTTTTTTTTGCTCCTCTTCGCTCATCAGCTTGGCGTGAAAAAGATTGCTCATCTTCACTAACTCAATTCCACTACTAAAGGACTCTTCTGGGGGTGGTGAAATTAAGATTCCTCCAAAAGGAATTGGCCGGTCGATGGCCCCGCCTCCAAGCATCAGTGCAAAAATTTTCCCCAAGGAGTAGAACGTGGTGACCACGACACTCACGATAAAGAGCTTGTGTACGATACCTCGATACGGGACCGAAAAAATATTGCGCCCAAACCTTCTTAGTGGTGGTGCAATTTTGGCCATCTCCTGCGAAATAATCCGTGAAAGAAAAGGAAGGATATTAAGCAGGCGATCCATGATGGAACCATGGCCAAGCTCCCGTGTATCCTGTGCCTGCCGTAAATGAAAAAGCAAGCGTTCTTTGACGAATTGCCAGAGCACCTTGGGTCTCTTGGACCAAGGCACCTCGGCCAAAACCAAAGTAGGCGCCTCTTTTTTCTCGGCAGAAGTTATAATTTTGGTACTTTGAATTCCAGGCCTGGTCTGATCAGGCAATACCATTTTCCTGGTAAGAGAGAACTCCCCTGTTAGATCTGCTCCCTCTGAATCTGCAACATCAGTAGCGATTTTCCGAGGTGTGGTTACTCCGGTGGCCGAAAACTCCTTGCTTTCAGTAATCTCGTGATCCTTTTCTAAATCCTCTAGGGATTGACCACCATCACTACCGCTACCGCTATCAGCAGGAGACCTGCGCCTAAAGATTTTTTCTTTAATGCTTTTTAGAAAATTTATAACGCTCTCAATTTTTTTTTTTGAATTATCCATTTTATTTTATTGTCTATTCGAGTTTACTATGGCGCAATTCGCGGCATCTTTTTCAGCTCAATGTATAAAAATCAAGCACTCTTTGACTTTGGGAATTCTATGCAAAAATGGACCAAAAAACTACATTTTTCTCTTATACTCCTATGCTCCGATCAGCTATAAGCGACCACTGCCCGTACGAGATAGTTCACTTTTCCATCAAAATGCACAGTCGCATAGTCAAGTGTTCCTAGCAACGTTTGAGAGAAAACTCTCTCTGGATTTTTATCCTTGGCCCGTCCCATCTCCCAAGCAATCAACTCAACTTTCTGCATCTTCTTTTGCAAAGGGGCCGCCATGATCCCATAATTGCTCTGCTCACTTCCCATCTGCGCATAAACACCGTTAGCAGCAACTGCCTCCTTCACTTTTGGAAAAATCCCAAAATGATGGCCTCGAACCCAGACATCAGAGAGTGCAAGTGGCCGTTTCCATCCCATTAAAGAGACTAAAGGGTAAATCGCCTTAAAGGCGGCCTCTTTTGCACACCAAAGCTTTAAGAGCGACTGCGAATCGACATCATCTAGGGAGTTAACAAAAAAGCGTGCACTCTCTTTTTTAATAGGTCGGTTGATCGCTTCGATATCAATCCCAATGGAAAAAAATTGAGAGCGTTTGCTAATGACCGCTACCGCTAAATCGTGATTATGGGTGATGCTAACAATATAATCTGGAAAATTTTTAAGGTAGTGGTGGGAAACAATCTCTAGTTGTTTCCAATCGCCTTCTATGCCAAGAAGAGTACGTAAACCCAAGAGAAGGGCCAAGCGGCTTCCCCATTTTTCACGCACACGCTGAGGGGCAAAACGCTGTAAATCGATTTGTAACCAAGACAATACATCACCACACGCCAAAAAATTTTGAAAATTGAGACCTCTTGGGTACCAATCTTCAACTCTTTCGCTTGCCCATTTCTCACTTATTGGAATAAGATGCTCTTCAAACATATTTTCAATTCTATACCAAGCTTGATCAATAAAGTGAATTATTATGAAACAATTCTCCTCTCTTAAAATTGCCGTCTATGGACTTGGTATTTCCGGTCTAAAAACGCTAGAACTTCTACACACTATTAATAACAAACTAATCGCCGATGCGCTTCAACCAGCATCCCTATGGGTCATCGATAAAGGAGCACCAGAAAATTGGAAAAATCGCAACTCTCCAGAGTTAACAAACATTCTTGAAGCACAGATGATGAACCAAGAGTGGCCCCATACCGCAAGTATACTTGCACAAATGGATCTAATTATTTTGGCCCCTGGTATTTCTAAAGAGATAGAGGCACTCCTTTTGGCCATAAAAAGAGGAGTGCCTATTTGGTCAGAGATCGAACTTGCCTATCAGTTTACTTCCGATGAAAAGATCATTGCCGTTACCGGAACTAATGGCAAAACCACCACTGTTACCATGATAGAAGAGATGCTAACTGCTGCTGGCATCCCCCATTTTATTGGAGGCAACATAGGTCTTCCTTTCTCTGCTTATGCAAACGAAAAATTAAAAAACCAAAACAAGCTTCCCGTCATTGTGCTGGAATTATCGAGCTTTCAATTGGAATCCATTGATCGCTTTCGCCCCAATGTTGCTGTCCTTACAAACCTCAGCTTCTCCCATCAAGAACGCTATTCAACTTTCGATCTCTATCAAAGGGCAAAGTTTAACATCACCAAAAATCAACATACCACTGACACTCTCATCTACAATCAAAGCAATTGTGAACACTTTGCCGATCGTTGGCCAAATAATCTTTCTTTAAATAAGATCGCTTTTAATACGGAGAGTGCCATCAGTTATGTCAAACAACATTTTGCACTCGAGCATTTTTCTCTTCCAGGAGCACACAACATAGAAAACCTCTTCTGTGCCATCCAAGCACTCTCAATTTTAGGGATAGAGCATGCCCCTATTCAAAACAGCATCAACAGCTTCAAGGGCGTTCATTATCGAGTAGAAAAAATCAATGGCAATCGCCAATACACACTCTTTAATGACGCCAAAAGCACCAATATCGATGCCACGATTCATGCTATCAATGCCGTTAAGAATCCAGGAAAAGCACTCTATCTGATTTTTGGAGGAAAACCACGTGATGGAGGTGCAGGATATGTGCTGGATCGCCTCTCTCTAGATGATACTGCTATTGCTAAAATATTTCTTATTGGTGAAACCACCAATGAACTTTATGCACAACTACAGCACAAATTTAATGTAGTTAGAAGCTACAGCATAAAAGATGCTATCTCCTCTATTGATAATGAAAATAATTTCACAGGTATTGTACTCTTTTCCCCAGGATATCCCTCTTTTGATCAATTCGATAATTATCAGCATCGAGGTAGGTCATTCGAAGAACTATTTTTCTGATGAAATTTTTCTTTGCTTCTTTTTTTTTGTTTCTTTTTCTTGCACTTTTTCTGCAACACCTTGATTTAGATTTATTTGTTCCTGCTGTAAATTGTTCTTAATCTTCTCCATTCTCATTTTTTTTGCCAAGAAAATCTCTTCTTCAATCTGCTCTGCTCTCTCAATTTTCTCTAGCTGTTTCCTCTCTAAATCTTTCATATAAGAATCGAAAACTTTACTACCAACACTGTGAAGACTACCTAGTTGCCCATCAATTCCACCGATAAACCGTGCATTTGCATCTTGTTCCATGCCGCTATTTTTAGCATAATATTCACCATCATCAATATCAACATCAGCATCAACATCAGCATCAACACTCTCCAGCTGGCTTCCTTGAACCTGCAGATTAGAGTTGTGGTTTACTCCGATATTAAAAATCAAAATGGCCGCCACAAGTAATCCAGAACTTGCTAACAATATTTTTTTTAATTTTTTCTTCTTTGTTGAGTGAGCACGCATACAAGGGCCCTCTTGGTTTTATAACATATCGGATACGTCTGGCTTTTCTTAAATCCATAAAGCTCAAATAAAAAACAGATACCCCCCTCTACCAAACGCTTGTTTATTACTGCATCTATCAATTGTGCCACAAGATCTTCACTCCAGAGATAAATGGCAACTACGGTTGGCGCTTATTGATTTATCTTAGAGCACTTAAAGCAGTGAAAAAAAAAGATCAAATAATAATTGTTTGACAAAAATCGATATTGTGAGAAAATTTTTGAATAACCTAATAGGATATCTACGTTCCCTATTAAAAAACAGTTCAGTCAAATACTAATGTATTTAGTTTTATCTGACGATATAGACGATACAGAAGTTAGATGGACGCCAAGATTCTGTTTTTGTTTATTGCTGTGAAAAAATTACGTGTTCACGTATTAGATCGGATGATGGACTTATTAACGTAAAACAGTTATATTGGCCCTGTCTTAAATCAAAGATCGGAGGTACCTACATGCTCAAAACGAGTTCAAAAATTATTGTTTCAAAGGCCCAAGTTGCTGCACTAATATTAACTACGCTCACTACACTTGGATTCTCCGGTTGTGCACTTAATACTCAAAAAAATACAGGCGCTAATTTTGATCCTCAAAAAGAGCTCGGAGAGGTCTCGATTCCGTCTATGCCTATAGGCAAGCTTTCAGACAAATTGTCAACTGATGTGACTCCATCTCAAGATCTCTCGGGAAATTTCGTTCCTGAAGGAGCAAAAAAAGACATCATAGATAAGTGGATCAACTATTACACAGTAAGAGATCGCGATCGCTTTATTCAGCACTTAAAAAATGGCAATCGCTATCGCTCCCTAGTAGAATCTATCTTCAAGCAGTACGCCTTACCTCAAGACCTCTATTATCTTGGCATCATTGAGAGTGGCTACAACCTAAAAATTAAAAGTCGTGCTCACGCTGTGGGTCCTTGGCAATTCATGAAAGGGACTGCTATCCGCTATGGACTTAAAGTAAATCAGTATACCGATGAGCGAAGAAATATCTTTAAATCAACTCATGCGGCAGCAATGTATCTAAGAGATCTTTATGCTATCTTCAGTGACTGGGAGCTTGCACTTGCCGCCTATAACGCTGGTGAGTATAAAATCATCAAGGCCATTCGCAAAGGAAAGAGTAGAGAGTACGATATCTTAACCGATAAAAGACTAATTCCTAAAGAAACCAGAAACTATCTGCCCAAGCTTTTGGCAGTAAAGACCATCGAACAAAATTTAAACAGCTACGGCTTTGATTCAGGTAGTGATCTCTATGTCAATCCACAACCAACGCCGATGTCCTCTTCAATCGACTTTCACGATATTGGTACCATGCTGCTAAAATACTCCGTAGCGGTTGCTGACTTATTACCACTTATTCAACTGAGCGAAGAGAGTTTCCACGAGTTAAATCCTGACATCAAAGGGCCTTACATTTACGCTAGTGATGCCAAGCCTTTTGTATTACATCTACCTACCTCTCTCGCAAAAGATCTCTCTGATAAACTTGTCAACGCTCCCTTACCAAAGATCACCATCGATCAATTCAAACTGCTTGCTGTCTATAAAATTGATGAAGATCGCCCTTTAAAGAAAAAGAAGAAAAGTAGACGCTATCGCAATGACAAGCGCTCTGCCAAAATTGCCAGTTTAGATCATGAACTCTCTGATCCAGAGAATGATTACACTCCAAGTAACAAAAAGAAAAAGTATTCCAAGAAGACCAAAACTTATAGAGTTAAAAAGGGTGACAGTTTGGCCAAAATCGCTTCCCGCTTTGGTGTCAGTGTAGATGACCTACGCTCGATCAATGGTAACACTAGCAGAATCTACCCCAACCAAAAAATCGACATCATATCAAACTAGCTGTTTGTAATTTAAAGTCTACTTCATTTCCATTGCAAATACGACAAAAGTTGAGGTCACTCAAGAGCAATACAGTTATGTTCTCAATCGAAAGGGAGATCTGCTAATTCATCCCACTATCGAGAATGAAAATCTTTATAAAAATGACTTTATTCAAGAAATCATTCTCAAAGGGAATGGTCTCTTCAAATACTCCTGGAAGGGTGAGACTGTCTTTGCTGGTTTTGCTACACTCAAAGCACCACTGGATTGGATCGTTGTCAGCAGAATGAGCTCGACCAGACTCCATGCTGTCATTATCAAGTTTGCCTCTTTTATTTTGATCTCTCTTACTCTTATCACTGTTTTTTGTGCGTATTTTATTCGCAATTTTTCCAAAACACTCTCTATCCCTATCATCCGCGTTTCAGAGCATCTCGACCTCATGTCACAAGGTGATTTTTCCATTCTGGTCTCCCCTTATGCCATTGGCAGCACACTCTCGACGACCTCCTCCACTATCAATAGCAGTTCCTCCGAGATCGCAAACTCGCTTCAACATACCACCCAGACCATTCTCGCAGCAGAGGATCAAGGGAAACAGACCACCGAAAAGGCAAAGATCGCAGAAGGGAAAATGAGTGAGGCCAACTCTGCCATCAAGATCATTGAAGACAACTCAAAAAAAAGTAAGTTTAAACTGTTTTACTGGAATCCAGTTTAAACTTACAAATCGTTAATCATGATTTTCGTAATTAACTCGCTTACGTTTTCTTGCAATCTATAGGAGAGCCTTTTTTGAACAGGAAACCATTCCGCCTTATATGGTTGTTCCGATTTCACAACATCTCCTGTAAACGTGAGTTCGCAAGAGGTATAGTCTTTTTGCTCTAAATTCATTTCAAAAACTTCAAAAGACCTTTCATTTTCTCGATTGTCGTTATTTAAATGTGAAGCATATGCAAAATCTATATAAATTTTTTCCTGGCAAGGTAAGCTTGCCCCTGCGATCTCTTTCATGAAGTTAAATGTGATGGCCACACCACTGGGTGTTTCCACTAATCTCGTAATAAAGAGGCGGCTTTTCAGTGGTGATCCGGGTGTTTGGTAGAGGTGCTCCCATACCATTTGCTTTTGGAGTAAGGGAATGCTCTCTTGTGCTTTGATTGGTGAAGAAATACTGAAGAGAATTAGCATGCAGATGCTGGGAATAAATAACGAAATTGTAATACAAAAGATATTGCGATTATTTTTCATAAGGAACCTCCTTCCAAAGATCCCTTTGTTTTACTTCTGCTCTTATGAAAGTTCAATTTTTTTATTAAAAACCACGGGGAAGTGCCACCCCACTTCTGAGACTTGGCGCGCTCACATGATGAGTCCCAAAAGTCGGCTGGCTCAAATAGATACTACGTCTGATTGCTTAATCCAACCCTTTTTGCCATCACTAAGTTCAATTTGTAACCATTCATTACCATCAATAAACATCTTATCTTTAATATAAAAATCGGCACCCTCATGAATTTGAAACAAGACAATATTATCTTTACCAGTGGCAGAGTAAACGCTTGCTATCTCCTTTATCACTACACCGAAATCTCTACTCTCCACATACCATTTCATCACGGTAATCGGTCCCCAAAAGATTAAAAGCATCAACAGCAAAATCTTTACCCCTTTAATCCATGCCAGCGAAGACAAAGAGCGCATCCACAGCATTGCAAATAACAGGGAAAAGAAAAGCAACATAATCACTAGCAAAGTATAACAACTTGCTTGCAGGTTTTGAGGGATGTAAGCAGCAATTTTTCCTAACACCCCATCAAGTCCTCCAAAATTTTTTTCTGAAATCTTATCCACGGTTTTTGCTAAGGCATAATCAAGGTTGTAACGAACATCGGCATTTCCAGGCATTAAAAGTAGTGCCTGCTTATAATGAAAAATGGCAAGACCTAGCTTACTCAAACGAAAATAAGCATTCCCTAAATTATAGTGAATGCCGCCACTCTTTATCCCACTTTTAATGATCTCATGATAAGATTGAATCGCAACTTCATATTGCCCTTTTTCAAAAGCAGCATTGCCCATGCTTAACAACCTATCAGCATTAAAATCTTGAGCAGGTATTGCTTCTATTTTAAATACCACTCCTAAAATCACACTTAATATCACTAAATATACTATTTTCATTTCTGTCTTTCCTGTCTTTACTACTGCAATAACCTACTTAATAGTTTTTTCAAGACTCTTTATGATAGCAAATACTCGATCTCTTATCTCTTTCTTTTGCTTTGAAGATAGTTTATCTGCGTCCCCTCCATACTGAGCAAAATCACAATACTCTAAGAGCTCTTTGATCTCCAATATGAGTGCCTCTGATAGCATCGTCCTTGGCAACAGCATGGATACCTCTGCTGCAGTAAAACCAGGACCTGGAAGTGATAACTTATGCCATAGATACTCACGCAAGCACTTTGCAATATCTGCAACATAGTGTTTGCTTCCCTCGGGAATTTTTCCCATTCCACTCTTAAAGCTTTTATAGGCACACTCTTTTCGAAGGTAATCCTCATCTTCCATGCGCTCATCTCTTCTATTTTTCCAAAACCTAGTCCCCAAATAAAATAACGGCATTAGGGTATACAACAAAAGCAAAACAATCTGTTCACCATAACTTAATTTATCGCTTGTCAGAATTTCACGCCCATGAATAATTGGTGCTAAATCTTGCCCCAATAGTTGCACCTCTTTTTTCTTAGCATTCAGGTTCATCGGATCGTCGCTATTTGAAGGAACATATTTGGTCTGTTCACCATCCCCAGGGGCCACTTGCAAGGTAAAACCTTGCGCTTCTTTGTAGTGATAACTATTTGAGGTGGGATCAAAATATTGTAGTTTAAGTGGAGGTATTTGTAGTGTTCCTTCACGCAAAGGCACTACCGCCTTTTTTAGCGTCTTCTGATAAAGTAGGCCGCTCTCTGTCGGTCTCTGTTCTGTCGTAGGTTTATCATCGTAGAATTTAAAATTTTGCTGCCCAGTTGTTGCATCTACAGCAGTTAACTCTGGCAAGCTAAACTCACTCAGTTTGCTCCGACTAATAATGGTGTAGGTTAAAGTTGCAGACTCTCCTACTTTTAAATTACTTTTACTAAGCTCTGCCTTTAATTGTACATCCCCAACAACACCACTAAACTCAAGCCCCTTTCCGGCCTCTGGCAAAGCTCTTACCTTGACATTGATCCCTTTGGAAAGCAACTGGATCCGCTTTAAACGAGCACCACCAGCAGCAAAGAAAGGATCATCCTCAAAGAAGCGACCAAAGGGCGATGGCGGGAACACTCCTCCCCGTCGTCCACCACCACGAACCATGACCTCAGTTATCAGTCGAGCAGGGGCAATCGCCAAATCACCACTCTTCATTGGAAAGAGAGCAAAATCGATCTCCGTAATTCTCCAACTTTGTCCATTGATCACCTTTTCATATTCACGCTGCTCACCCAGTGGTTCTTTGGAAAATCCGTTAAAATCGGGAAGGCCCAATTGTCCATTAGCAATCTGCTCTCTTCTTGCAAAACGAAAGGTATAAATGATTTGCTCACCTAGATAAGGACTACTGTTATTCACAACCGCTTCCACATAAAAACCATTGGCATTGCCGCCCGCGTCCTCTTCACTATTTGCTTGCGCTTGATCTTGACCAGGCACTTGTGCTGACGGAGAAGCATTACCACTACCACTACTATGGACTTTCACAACGATGGTGTTACTAAGCAGAACTTTCCCATTGGCGGTAACTTTGGCAGGGCCAAGCGTGAACTTCCCCTCTTTAGTAGCAGATAAAGCGTAACTGAAAATTTTCTGAACGCTGGTGGCCCCATTAACAATACTAACTTGTGAAGAAGTTCCCTGCTCTTGAATATTAAAGTTTTGTCGATTTAAAATTTCCGGAGGAGCGGATAAATTCTCATTACCCTCAACCACGACTTGAAGTTCTATCTCCTCTTGCATAGAAATATCACTTCTCTCTAGCAACAAAGAAACACCTACACTAGCGAAGAGCTTGGTCGCCAAAAGTATCCAGAAGAAACTCATGGCCACTAGAACTTTAACTACTTGCATCTGCATCGCATTTATCCTTACACACCATCACACTACCAATCTTTTTCAACTTGATAGCGCTTACTATTTGGTATCTGTTTTTTAATATATTTCTTCTTATTCTCTTCAAGATTGGAGAGCCATCTCATGGCCTCGGCCACATCTTCTGGTGATGGTGTTCCCTCTTTTTTGGCCATTGCACCCTTGTTCGCTTGTTTCCCCTCTCTCTTTTCATCTTTTTTTTCAGCAGCAACCGCTGCTGGAGTTGGTGTTGGACCTGGGGCCAGTGCCGGTGTCGGTGTTGGTGCTAAAGCTTGTGCTTGCTGCTGATCTTTTTGCTCCCCTTTTTGCTCGCCTTTTTGCTCATTTTGCTTTTGATCTTTTTGCTCGCTACCAGCGGAAGGGTTATCACACTGTTGATTATTTTGCTGCTGCTGCTGCTGCTGTTGTTGTTGCTTTTGATTCTCCTCTAAACGCCGCTTGATCTCCTTTCTTACAAACTCCAAGTTATGTTTGGCAGCTTCATCTTGGGGATCGAGTTTTAATGCCTCTTGATAGTAATCAACCGCCTCTTTCAACTTTCCTTGGTGATAGGCGGTATTACCCAAATTATATAAAGATTTCTCCGCAATCTTTATGTCCTGACTTTTAGCAAGCGATTCATAAAGCTTACTCGCCTCTTCATACTGCTCCATTTTATAATAGGAGTTTGCCATATTATACTTAATACGATCATCTTTGGGTGAATCAATCTGCGCGTCGGTATAATCTTGCAAGGCCTCTTGGTATTTTTTCATTTTATAATTTGTTTCTCCATCTTGCGCCTTTCCTCCAAGTAAAGAGGCATTTGCACTGCTTGCACTCACCAAGAAGCATGCAGCTGCAATCACCAGCCCCAGGCTTCCTCTTAAAGGCCACAATTTCAAGCGAGCTCCACGCTTTTCTGAAAAGATTAGCTCTAACATCAACAACAAAATAGCAATCAAGAGCGGCCACTGAAATCGCTCCTCATAGCGTTTTTGCTTGCCACTCTTTAACTCTTTCTCCTCTACACTTTTATGAATATCCCCATAAATTTTTTCCAAATCAAGATCACCGGTTACCGAACGAACGTAACTTCCATTAGTGGTTAGTGCAATTTTTTGCAAAACCTCCTCATCGATCTTCGTTAAAATCATCTCCCCTTGTGCATTCTTCTTAAAGCCACCGTGTTCGGGATCGGGAATGGGAGCACCACCCTCTTGTCCAATACCAATAGTATAAATCTTAACACCCTCCTCTTCCGCCTTTTTAGCAGCACCCAAGGGATCACCCATATGATCCTCTCCATCGGTAATCAAAATCAGCACGCGCGATTTCTTATCACCCTTATCGAAGGCACGTACCGCTTGTGAAATGGCATCGGCAATCGCCGTTCCCGGCACCGGAATCAACTCCGTATCCAGGTCATTTAAGAAGATCTGAACTGCTCCATAATCGAGGGTAAGTGGTACTTGCAAAAAGCTTACTCCGGCAAAGGCCACCAGTCCAATACGGTCACCTTGTGCTAATTGCAAAAGGTCGGTAATCTTTCTTTTTGCTCGCTCCAAGCGGTTAGGGGTAATATCTTGAGCAAGCATACTGGTGGAGAGATCGAGTGCAATCATAATATCCACTCCTCGCCTCTTCACATCTTCCCAATGATAACCCCATTTGGGCCGTGTTGCCGATAAGACTAACAGCACCACTGCTACAATGAGCATAACAACCTTTAAGCGTTGCCTGGTTAGTGAAACTCCCAGCAGCAAGCGATCTTTTAAAAGCGGGGCCACAAATTTTTCAATCAGTATGCGTTTATGTTTAAATGACCAGATATAAAATCCAATCAATAAAGGTAGCAGTAACAACAACCAAAAAAGTTCAGGATTTGCAAATTTCATAACATTATCCTTAAGGAATTTTTCTAAGTCTCGTTTGCGATAATCCAATCTCTAGGAGCAATAACAGCAGTGCCGGTATTATAAACCACAAGAAAAGTTCATTATATTCAGTATACTCCTTGACCTTCACCTCATGCTTCTCCAAACGATCAATCTCTGCATAGATCTTTTCCAGCTCTCCCGTATCGGTCGCACGATAGTATTGTGCTCCCGTGATCCGCGCTACCTCCGTCAATAACTCCTCATCAATCTCCACATCAGCATAAACGTAGCGCTTGCCAAAGAGTGTGTCTTGCAAGAAGGGGGCCTTGCCCTTGGTTCCTGCTCCAATCGTATAAACTTTTATTCCAAAAACTTTTGCCAGCTCTGCCGCCTTTAAGGGTTGCAAATCTCCAGCATTGTTCCTTCCATCGGTAAGTAAAATCACCACCTTGGATTTTGAGGGTAGATTCTTAATGCGGTTGATGGCGGTGCCGATTGCCGATCCAATCGCTGTTGAATCCCCGGCCATGCCGATCTCTATCTTTTTCAAAAACTCCACTAAAATTCCATGATCGGTTGTAAGGGGACATTGAGTAAAGGCCTCATCTCCAAAGACCACAAGTCCCAACCGATCATCTTGGCGCTTTTTAATAAAGTCCTCTACCACCTTTTTTACAATAGTAAGGCGACTGGCCGGCTCATTATCGATTTTAAAATCGAGGGCCTGCATGGTTCCTGAGGTATCTAGCACCAGCATGATATCCACACCCTCAGAGGTAATTTCTGAAAACTTTTTTCCTGCTTGTGGCCGTGCCAGTCCCAAAACCAATAGCACGATCGCTGCCACTCGTAGCAGCAGCAAGATTTGTCTTGGGTGAAACTTTGGCAGGCCTTTAAGCCCTTTCAACAGATCTAAATTGGAGTAACGAATCCGTCCTCCATTCCTCCCATGGTAGCGAACAAGAGGGATTAACAGTAGCAACAAAAACAGATACTCTGGATTTGCAAATCTCATCATACAACAGACTCCTCACTCCCCGAAGAAACTTTTGTTTCACTTACAGCGCTCATGATTGGAGTAGGTTTGGTTGCCTCCACAAAATCGAAGGCCATCTTTAAGTGGTCGAGGCAAATATCACGATTTGGAGTATGATCGGTAAACTTCACCACATCACAATGTTCAAATAAAAGTAGCGCAACCTCTTTTTCTTGGGCGGCCACTGTACAGCGATCAAAGCTGGCCTTGATCTCCTCTAAGGTCATATCGGTGGCCGGATAGTGAAACTGATTTTCTAAATATTCCCTTACAATTGCAGATAATGAAAAGTAGTAATTCTTAAAATCATCCCTTTGCAGGTAATCCTTTGCTTGTAGCTCTGACAGCAATTTTATTGCTCTCTCGTGTGGTGGAATTGGTGGAAGCGAGGCACTCCTCTCTTTTTTATAATATTTTACCCAAAGAGTGTAGCCTGCAAGTAAAGCGATCAAAAGCAAAATCCCTAGGAGTGCAAAGTGTTTAGATCCCCACGCCACCGGAATATCCTCAATGTCCTTAATATCACGAAGCTCCTCTTTTGCAGTGGGAGTCGCTGCCGCCGCAGTTCCTTCCGCGGCCGGAGCATCGCTTTGTACCTCGAGAAAAATCTCTGCTGTCTTCGCACTCTTCTCACTACCACTCTTAGGATCGTGATACTTTACTTCCAAGGGTGGTAAAATGTACGACCCACTAATATCAGAGGTGAGTTTATACCACTTCTGGTAAGTCACCTCTAGATCCTCTTCTTTAGGTTTCTCCTCTCCAAATTCAATAATGCGAAGACCGGCAATCTCATTACCAATCTCCGGCATCTTGGGAGTAATTCCTAAAGGCGCTTTGAGAGTAATCTTAAAGATTAACTCGTCACTCACTTTTAACAGTGCTTTATTGACCTCTGCCTTGAGTTTTACGCCATCACTCGCTAGCACCCCAAGTGACAAGAACAAACAGACCAGCATCAAGACGAGACTGTAGTAAAAACGACTCATATCCAACTCGCTTATTTAACTCGCTCTAAATAAAGTTTTATATCCGAAGTCTTTAGTGTTTCATCAAAAAGTTTTTGATAAAGCTCCTGCTCTTTAATTCTCCGGTAATCACCTACCACCTGCTGCTTAATATTTTCAAACTCCGCCTCTCTTCCACTCTCTTTCTTTTTTACTTTAGCTAAATAAAAATCGCCATCAACATTTAAAGGTCCAACCACAGTCCCTATTTCACTACTTAAAATTTTATCAGTAACATCTCCACCCTTACCTAAGAAGGGATGCTCTTCACTTACCAATTGCTCACTGGGAGCCTTACCGCCACTGTGCTTTTTAAAATCATCTTTGATGGCATTTTTAGCACTCTCTTCATCTGCAAATTTCACATAGCTCACCAAACTTCCCTTACCTTGAACATAGCGATCTTTATTGGCGGTAAAGTAGTTTTTTACATCCTCTTCACTCACATTAACTTTGCTAACCACTTCATCTTGTACCACCTTTTGCACCAATAACTCTTTTTCAATACGCTCTAAAGAGCGTCGGTACTTAGGATCAGCATCCAATTTCAAGCGCACCCCTTTTTGATATAAGATCAGCTCGGCCACATATTTTTTTGCAAACTCAACTTTATTCTCTTTTTTACTAAAATTATCACGAAGTTGTGTCGGGAGGGAATCTAACTCTTCTTCTATCTCATGAAGATAAATTTTCTTTCCACCAATATCAGCAATTATCACGCCACCACTTTTAGTACTATCATCGCTATTTCCATCAATGGTGGTTGCTTGCCTTAACGCATATTTAACCGCACCAAATTTTTTGAGTCGCTCTAAAATCGCCACCACCTGTTTTTGCGCATCTCCCTTATACATAGAAGAGGAATCAAACTCCTCCACCAAGTAATACCACCCTAGCGCCTGCTCATACTCGCCACTCTTCTCACAAAGCTCCCCTAAAGTGAAAGCAAGCTTTGCCTTACTCGATTGATCGAGCTGCTTCCCTGCTACTTCAAAAAAGCGCTCATAATATTTAATCGCTTCTGAAGCTACTCCCACCACTTGCAATTTACCACCCACCTCTCGCAGATAAGTAAAATCTTTTAAGGAAACCTCATTACCACGATTGGTGTAATAGATGAGTAATGCTAAGACAACACCAATAAAAATTTGTGTAGAAACAATAAAGGTCATTCTGCGATCAAAAAATTTTCTAGCAACACTCTTTTGTTTCTCTGCACTCACTATTGCATTCATGATTTAAACGCCCTCATTTTAAAAAATTGGATCAAAGGATTAATATACGACTCCGCCGTATTCACCTGAATCAAATCAATCCCATTGGCCCTAAAAAAATCTTTTTGCTGCTTTAACTGTTTAGTCGATCTTCCCTTGAAATCCTGGGAGAAGAGGTAATCACTCGTATCTACAAGCAACGCCTCTCCCGTCTCTGCATCCTCAAGTTCAATATATCCGATATTAGGAAG
The DNA here is from genome assembly GCA_015231955.1 of Oligoflexia bacterium. Taxonomy (GTDB): domain Bacteria; phylum Bdellovibrionota; class Bacteriovoracia; order Bacteriovoracales; family Bacteriovoracaceae; genus JADGAN01. The sequence goes on from JADGAN010000002.1 coordinate 183,549, forward strand.
CTCCATCTCCCTTGGATCAGAAATAGAGAGTGCGATCAAGTCGTGACGATGACTGGTCACTCGCAATTGCTGTTCAAATCCCGCACCCAAAAAATCGGAGATCAAAAAAGTGATCGCCCGACGTTTAAGCACACGATTAAGAAATTGCAAGGGAGCATTGAGATCGGTTTTCTTGGCCTCGGTCTGATGAGGATAGGTAAGAATATCTCGAATCACCGTCCAGACGTGGCCTCGTCCCTTCTTCGGAGGAAGGTAGTGTTCCACTCGATCAGAAAAAACCACCAGCCCCACCTTATCGTTATTTCGTAGTGCCATGTAGGCAAGTAGTGCTGCAATCTCTGCGGCGATCTCATTCTTAAAACGCGTGACCGTTCCGAAGTTGGAAGAGGCCGACACATCTACCACAAACACCACCGTTAACTCTCGCTCATCTTTAAACAGCTTTACAAAAGGGTGTCCCATTCGCGCAGTCACGTTCCAGTCGATACTACGAACATCATCGCCTAAAATGTATTCGCGAATCTCATCAAACTCCATCCCCCGCCCACGAAATGTGCTGCGGTATTCACCCGCAAAAGCATCATCTACCAAGTGGCGGGCACGAAATTGAATCCCTTTAATCTTGCTGATTAAATCCTTATCGAGAAGTTGTTGTCGCTGCTCCATAAGTTCCTCTCATCCCTTCATCTGCTTAAGGTACATCCACTTTATCAAACACTTTTTTCAAAAGATCGTCTGAGGTTAAATCTTGCGCTTCCGCCTCATAGGAGATGATCACGCGATGGCGTAAAACATCGGGAGCAATGCTCTTAATATCTTGAGGGGTAACGTAACCGCGTCCTTGCAAGAAGGCATACGCCTTTGCCACCTTAATCAGGTTAATAGAGGCACGCGGAGAGGCCCCATACTCTATGAGTGGCCGTAAATCTTTTAATCCAAAAAGTTCAGGATTTCTAGTCGCAAAAACCAAATCGGTCACATAAGCATACAACTTCTCATCCACAAAAATTTGCTCAACAACTTTTCGTAACTCCATAATTTTTTCTGGAGTTAAAAGCTTATTCACTGGAGCCAGTGCCGCTCCTGCTGACATGCGCTTGGTAATTTGCATCTCCTCTTCTTTACTCGGATAAGAGATCTTCACCTTTAGCATAAAGCGATCCACTTGCGCTTCTGGCAAGGGGTAGGTTCCCTCTTGCTCAATGGGGTTTTGAGTCGCTAGCACCAAAAAAGGTGCAGGTAAAATAAACGTCTGTTCTCCAATCGTCACCTGCTTCTCTTGCATTGCCTCGAGCAGCGCACTTTGGACTTTAGCGGGTGCACGGTTGATCTCATCTGCAAGCACAATATTGGCAAAGACTGGCCCCTTTTTAACACTAAAGGCACCATCTTTTGGTGAATAGATTTGCGTACCCAGCAAATCAGCAGGCAAAAGATCAGGCGTAAATTGAATGCGACTAAATTTAGCATCAATGACTTGTGCCAACGCTTTAACCGCCGTAGTTTTCGCAAGCCCGGGAACTCCTTCTACCAACACATGCCCATCACCGAGCATCCCAATAAGTAGTCGCTCTACCATCAAACGCTGACCAACCACCACTTTGCTAATCTCTTCCATTACCTGGGCCATAATGGGAAATTCACGATTTACCATCTCAGTAACTTGCTGAACACTAAGACTCATAAAACCTCCAGATAAAAATCAAATCAAACCAAATCAAAACAATTTCTTTATTGATAATATTCTCTCTATTACTCTTCTATAAGCATCTAACTCTAGCTCATTTAAAACTCTTCCTCCATAGCGAATTCCCTCTATCAAATTAATCGCTCCCTTTACCTGATCCTCATCCCACTCTACGGCAATTCGCTTTAACACCTCAGCCGCAGCAACCTCTCCTTGAAAGCGAACTTTATAATCTGCTATTTTACGATCTTCGCCAATGATCAATTCCACTAAGGACAAATGGTACCCTTTCTGATCCCCTTTAAATTTTAAACTCTCCACTTGGTGAAATGCTTCACTTAAATTTTGTAGTAACTCTAAAAAATCTCGCTTCCAGATCTCTCGCGCATCCACTTTTGCCACAAACAATTTTTTCTTTTTTCTAAAGTAGTGCACACCAAATCCTGTTGCTCCCGCTAACACCATCAACACTAAGATAACATACCACCATTTATTAATTTTCAATTGCTTAGGAGTAAGATCCAATTCCACCTCACTCGATCGAGAGTAGAGCACTCCTCCTCTTTGAATTCTCGACTGATAAGCTAGCTCACAGGGGCCAAGATTATATTTTCCCTCTTTAGTCACCTTCAGCATATACTTATAAGTAATCGAGGAGTCCGAGGTGGATTCACTGGAGATATTTTCTAAGACCACCTCACTTGGAAGCGTTAGTCGCGGCACTTTAAAAACATAATCACTCAGTTTTCCTTTCCAAGTCACACTAAGCTGTAGTTCAAAACTCTGCCCGACCTTTACCTTTGCTCGCTCCTCCTCACTTAAAGCGTGAAGAACAATCTCCGGCGGAATTAAATCGCTTGGCAACGACTCCTTGGCAGGCATGCTCCCTGCTCCCGCTGGCGCTGCTGCTCCTGCCGTAGGTACTGCACTTGTCCCTACACTTTTTACTTCTGCAAGTTCACTAAGCCCACTCCTTACAGCGTCAGTATCCCAATCGTTTGCCCCTCTAAAAATCCCGACTAATCTCCAGTCGGGAGAGATCACATAAATACTCGGCACCGCACCCGCTTGGTAACTCCTACTAGCACTCGATTCATAGTCATGAAAAATTGGAAAAGTTATCCCCTTCTCTTGTAAAAAACGCTTTACTCCAGTGACACTAGCGCCGCCCTGATCAACACTTACACCAATGATAGAAATTTTATGGCCCTTCACACTCTGATAAAGTTTTTCCAAAACCGGAAGCTCGTAACCACAAGGCCCACACCAGGTGGCCCAAAAAACCAACCATATCCATTGCCCGCGATACTCACTAAGCCTCTTGTTCGAACCTTGACTTTGACCTTGACCATTCACCAAGGGCAGCTCAAAATCTATGGCCTCTTGATTTAAAGTAGCAAAACCCAAATTTTGCAAAATGGGAAAAGCATCTTTAGTGGCATTAGCAGCGAAAGCGGCCACCTGCATACTAACCAGCAAACACAACAAGACAACTATCGCACACCCACGCAACGACTTTTTGCTATTCATTATAGAACTCTCACTCGAACACTCTTTTAAGGATCGTTATTTTTCCTATATACTAATCGATTTAATTCTAATTTATTTTTTGTCAAGGGCCCCTCCGTAAACAATCTTCACAACTCGGAGCTCTTTTTCCCCCCGAGGAGATTTATACGATGCAATCTCCCCCATCCGCTTCCCCAACAGTGCGTTTCCAAGCGGGGACTTCCAGCTAATAAACCCCTTATCCAAGTCAACTTCGTCCTCTCCCACAACAGTGTAAATTCGCTGTTCTCCACTCTCATCTTCAACTCTAACTGTAGCACCAAATTGAATCTTCTCGCTATCAATATTATTGCGTGCCCTCACATCTACATCCGCATCCACATCCACCACGACTGCAATATTCAATCGCCCTTGCAAAAAGCGCATCCGCCGATCAATCTCCCGAAGCCTTCTCTTTCCATAAATGTAATCTGCATTTTCTGAACGATCACCATTTGAGGCGGCCCAAGCAATCACCTTGGTGATTGCAGGCCTTTCTTCTTTCGTCAATTTCTCAAGTTCATCCCTTAATCGCCGGTAACCATTTATTGTAATATAATTTTTTGCTTTTTCCATCTCTCTCTCTCTCTCTTCTTTTTTACTCCATTTCAAGTAGCAATAAAAGCTCCCTCACCGTAATCGAGCGTAAGCACGAATGGTGAGCACATATATCCTTTCCACAAAAGTGCGCTTGCAACGTACGACAACGAAGGCCCTCAACATAAAAATAGGGATGCAGATGCTCGTCATAGGGATGCCACTCTAAGGGAGCTTCCGGCCCAAAAAAACTTATTGTCTTTATATTTAAAGCTACCGCCAAATGCTTTAGTCCACTATCATTCCCAATAAACAACTTTGCTTTCGAAAAATAGAGCGGAATAAATTCTAGAGCTACCTTTAAAATTTTTACGGCCCCCTTCGGGAATCCCAGGGTACTAATCCTCTCTGCAATCTCTAAATCTCTTTTACTATCAGAGAGTGGGATAATAAATTTGCTCGCACCATCCCTTTGTAAAACTGCCAGCACTAAATCTTTATAATATTCCAAAGGCCACATTTTGGTATCACGAGTAGCACTCACTCCCAGCAAAATCGCTCCACTCCACTGCTCAATATCGCGGGCCATCTCCCGAGAAATGCTCTCCCAAGCACTTTTCCGCACCTTCACTTCCGGCGTATACTGTAAATGATCGATCCCCCCCTCTGCTCCCACCCCTATCAAATCGCGCTTCACAGAGGGCGCATACTGCGTTTTATGATGGTTATAAAATGTGTAGCGAGCACCCTTTGCCATCGCCAACATCCTACAAAAAAGTGCACTCCTACCATTTTGATGAAACTCATGAATACGCTCAATTTTTCCCCACTGCTGCCTGGCACTCTCTATCCAACCCTGCACACTCTCCAGTGCAAGTGGCATCACTACATCTGCAGGCGTCTCCAAATAGCGGTAGAGCGGAACAATCCATGCCGGAATTGCATAGACAATCCTCCTCTCCTCTCTCTCTCTGACAAATGCCAGCGCCCCCAACCCAATCAGCGAGTCCCCCAGCGCCCGATACTTCACAAAAAGCAAATCTCTCAAAAGTGTGGCTTCCTTTTCCGTTTGCGGTTACGCTAAATACACGCCCAGTACATGCCAGGAGCAAAATGGGCTTACACTACGCGACACCAATTCCTAACAGCTACAGCACTCCTTAGCTTTTACAGATGATCTTTGTTGTAACTGCAGAAGAACTCTCTTCGCAAGCAAAAATTGCTTCCCTCTTAAAAGAGAGTATCCGTGGGTAGCAACCTCAAGATTCAAAGAGTGCTTTGCCTTTGATTTTAAAAATCCACTTATTGTCTTGATGGAATGGCCTTGCTCGCGATATCTTTATCACATTATTAATCATTACTCTAAAGGAGATCATCGTTGAAAAAAATCTCCCTTGAACCTTTAAAAAAGGCCCTCCAAAGTTTAAAAAACGCTATAGCACAGACAAAAAATGAGTATATCAGGGACTCTGTAATCCAACGTTTTGAATACACCTTCGAACTTTCTTGGAAAATCATAAAGAAAGTTTTAGAGCAAGATCAACCTCTCGAAGATGCCAGCGTCAAGGGAATCCTAAGATCGGCAGCAACTTACGGTATTATTTCTAATTTAGAATTATGGTTCGAATTTCAACACGCAAGAAACTTAACTTCCCACACTTACAATGAAGATTCTGCAGAAGAGGTTTATGAAGTTGCCGTCAAACTACCTCCTGAAATCGATTTACTTCTTTTGAAGTTAAGTGTACGCAACTAACTATGACTGTAGCAGCTCAAGATAAAATATATATTATAAACACGATCAAAAAATATTTCCCTTCGGCGAAAATCATGGCCTTTGGTTCAAGAATCAGAAGCGATCATAAAAAATTCTCCGATCTCGATCTTTGCTTGAACGACAGCATCCCCCTTCCTCTTGCAAAATGGTGCAAACTAGAAGAGGAGTTCTCTAACTCCAACCTTTTATACAAAGTCGACCTTTGTGATTGGCATAGAATTTCAAAAGATTTCCAACAAATTATCGCACAAACTTGCGAAACGTGGCAATAGTGGTGTGCGCCTCTAAAACCACCTAAAATAATCTCTTAAAAACAAATAAAAAATTTTAAAACGTAATCAGCTTCATACACTCCGGCCATTGTGCCTCCATGTTTTTTTTAAGTGTAGACAACTCTTCCTCTGGTCTTTGTACTGATTGCATGACCTGCATCTCTAGGGATTTTTTTAAACACTCACCAGCTTTTTTTTCCTCCTCTCCCGTTTGTTTCAGGAGTGGATTTTTCAGCTCTCTCTTTTTTGCGAGTGCAGTGAACGGACGATCACTAATGTTAAGTCTTTGGACCATCTCCCTGCAATGCTTATAAGCGGCCAAGGAGTTGACCGAGTCCACGGCCGACTCGGCCATTGCTTGTAAAACCGTCAGCACTTCACCGATGTTCATAGGGCGATAGGTGTTGTGGTTCTTTAGCATACTTGCATTTTGATTATTGATGGTGATCGATTGCGAGGCCAACTCCAGCGCTACTTCGATATCAGAGGCAGGGCCCGCTTTTTGAGAGGACAAACAAAGGGGCCTTAATTTTTGCATTAAACGAAAAAAATTGGACAAATAATATTTGAGATCGCCATCATCAATAATTTTAGTTAGGCACTTGCCAAAATCTTTGAAATCTATGCTCATATTTTGCAACAACAGTGCCGCATAAAGGAGACGAGATTGCTTGGAAGACCATTCTGCTCCATCCGGAATTTTCTCCATCAGGAGTTCTGCAGTTCTAATATCTGGGAGCTTACAAGGGGGAGGGAAGAGCATCGATAATTGATCAATCGATTTCACCCATCGCAATCCCTCTAAAGGATTTTGAAGACTAAAAAGTTTATTGGTCTCACCAAAGATCAGGCGTGCAGGAAGAGAAGATTTCATGTGCATCGACTTTGCGAGTGCTGTTAACTGGGCCCCGGGTTGCAGATGCAACGAGGAGATGAATCTCATGGCCCTTAAAAGTCGATGCGGTTCACGCACAAAATACTGCTCATCCACCACTTTTAACTCCTTCTCGCCAATCGCATGGTAGGGGTCGATGAGAATCCCTTGCTCACACATCGCTTGGATATTCGGGAGATCTCTCTTTTCTTTGTAGAGCTGATACATTTTCAGTGCATCCATGAGAACCGCATTCACCGTTAAATCTCGGCGGATAAGTGCATCGCTATAGCTAAGATGAGGAGCAATCTCGATTTCAAGCTTGTCTGACTCTTTTGAATATTTTTCTCGCCGAGGGACGGCCAAATCTAAATCGGGGTCTTCAATATGAATCATCCCATATTGCCTATAGACCTTATATTGAGAGGGATTAGGAAAAACTTTGGCAACCATCTTTTCCAGTTCGTCAAAGGGAACATGATAGATCTCAATATCAGCGTCCTGGCCTCTCTTTCCTAAAAGATAGTCGCGAACACTTCCTCCAACAAAAAAGGCCCGAGGAGTCTCTTTAGGGTCCTCGGACACTTTCGCTTGGTTCATGATTTGCTGTAAAACATTGAGATGATTTTCGTAATTTAAAATAAAACCCTTTGTATCGGGATCGGGCGCTTTTTCTTGAGCAAAGAGGTTACTAAAGCTCACTAATAGAAACGTTGCTAAAGCTAATAGCATGCTAACGACACCCTCCGTTTCAGAATAAAATTTTTTTTCAATTATAAGTATCAGCAATTTTCGCATAGGGGTCAATTACCCAAATTATGGTAGGCATTTTAGTTAAAATCACTTTTATCTGATATATAAGTCTACCCCTGAAGATAGTTGACTCTCTCTTTGATCATTAGTAAGAGATCTCTTACTATGCTTACAAAAAACAAACCTACAGTATCGGGCTTTACCTTTATTAAAAATGGTCTCTCTCTGGGTTACCCCATTTTAGAGAGTATTCAAAGTATCAGCGAGCTTTGTGATGAAGTGATCATAAGCGTCGGATTCGCTCCTAACTCTACCCAAGACGACGGCACAGAGGAGTATTTGCGATCCCACCTTAGTGCAAGCAAGTATAAATTTATTCGCTCCACTTGGGATCCACAAACAATCGCCAAAGGTCAAGGCCTAATCCTCTCCGAGCAAACCAACGTGGCCCTTCGTGAATGCCATGGTAAATATTGCCAATATATTCAAGCAGACGAGGTGGTACATGAGAATGATCTTCCTCTGATTGAGGATGGCATCAAAAAACTGGAGGCCTCTCCCAAACTGCACGCACTCATTTTCAACTACCTCCACTTTTACGGCAATGTCGATGTGCTAAAACACACCCGCAATACCTATCGCCGCGAAATTCGTACCATTAGAAACCATCAAGGCATCATCAGCTGGCTAGATGCGCAAGGTTTTCGTTTTCAAGACGGACGCAAAATTCCCGCTACCCTCCTTGCAGGCGCACGCATTTTTCACTACGGTTGGTGCCGGCAAGAGATGATCATGAATTCCAAAATCAAGGCCATGGATATTCTCTATCACGACCAGGATCAATTGCCCCAAGATCCCCGCTTTAAATATGAACGCATCTGGGGGCTTCGCCCCTTTACTGAGAGTCATCCGCAAATTATGAAAGAGTGGATCGCTCTCCACCGAAACCAGGTGGACATCTTCTCGCTGCCCATAAAATTTGAGTGGAAAAACTTAGGGCTTGCTGCCGCCGATTTTATCGAATCCCTAACCGATTACCGCCTTGGAGAATACAAAGGATATATTATCAGATGAAAGTTTTTGCTCGCTGCTTGTGTTGCGTCCTGCTTTGTTATTGTTATTGCTCTTGCTATTTGCATGCAAACAACCTATTCGCTGTTGAGAGTGAATCGATCATCATCTATGGAGAGCGCATTCCCCAACAGCAAGAGCATGTGGCAAGTAACTACTCCATCCTTTCCCCAGAAAATTTACAAAGCAGAGGCAACACCTCCATCTTAAGTGCACTAGAGTCGATTCCTTCACTTAATATCAATCGCACAGGAAATGATAGCACGATCTCCTCCTATTTTCTTCGCGGGATTGATAACGGCCACATCCTCGTCCTCTATGATGGCGCAGAGATGGGCGATCCTAGCTCGATCAAAAAAGAGGCCTTCCTCAATACACTCAACTTTCATGAGATTGATCACATTGAAGTGCTTAAGGGCAACCAAAGTACCCTTTATGGTTCTGATGCCATTGGCGGCGTCATCAATATCATCCCCAAAAAAGGCATCAAAAACAAGCAAGGACACACTCTCACCTTCACTGGCGGAGGTGATAGCTACAACCAACAAAACGCCGCTCTTAACTTAAATGGCAGCGGTCTCGTGCGTGGCCCTCTTCGTGAGCGCCGAGGGCGCTTCGTGTACAACCTTGGCGGACAGGTTCAAAAGAGTGATGGAATTTCTGCTGCACGTGCCGATCAAAATCCTGGCGCCGATCGCGATGGGTATCGCCAAAAAAACCTTGCAACCAATGTGATCTATCACCACCCCGATGGCATCACCATCGGTGATTTTTCGGCCAAATTCTCAAGTAACAAAAGCGATCTCGATCGCTATGGCGGCCCCGGAGGTGATGATCCCAACTTCACCATGAAGGATGATCAATACCTAGCAAAGGTCAGCGTCCGCACCATGAGCGAAAGCTTTGGCACAAACGACGATATGATCATGGCCCCCACCGTAACCATCTCTGGGCAAAAAAATTCTAGGTCTTACAACAACTCCCCCGATGAAAAAGATGCCTCCTCCTATCGCGGCGACTTTACCGGCTCTATCATCAAAGTCTCACCCGCTTCGACACTTTACCTAGGAGAAACTCAACAGATCACCCTTGGCATCGATTTAAAGCGCGAACAAAGCAGCTCCAAAGAAGCAGAAGCAGCAGCAGCAACAGCAACAGCACTCCCCCTAAAACACCTCTCTGAAAGCTTTGCCTCTTACCTTTGGCATAAGCTCACTCTAAAACGTTTCGACTTAAATAGCGGCCTACGCCTTGATCTCTACAAAAGTTTTGATCCCATCCTCACCTATAAACTTGCTGCTCGCTATCTCATCGCCAAGCAAACCTACACCAAGGTCGCTCACTCCATTGGTTTTAAGGCACCAACGCTATACCAACTCTACTCTCCTCAATACGGCAACGCCTCTTTACAAGCTGAAAAATCACAAGAGTTTGAAGTCGGTGCTACCCACGATTTTGGGAACAACAGCGAACACCATCTAGAGATAACTTTTTTCCAAAACCAATTAAAAAATCTTATTGATTACGACTACTCCACCAATAAATATTTAAACAAAAATCAAGCACGCCTTCGTGGTGTCGAAACCATCACCTCCACCCGTCCTCTCTACCCTCTAACCCTAAACCTCTCCTGGACATACCTTCAGGTCGAAAACCTACTACGTCGACCAAACCACGAAATCAAGGCCGGACTCGCCTACACGATACTGGAGCGTCCTAAGCACAAGCTAGCAACTAATCTCCACTCTAAATACCTCTCCTCCCGCAAAGACACAGGCAACACACTCGCTGCTTATACCCTGAGCTCCCTTGGCGCAAGCTACACTTACAACCACAACTTTTCTTTCAACACCGAAGTCGATAACCTCTTTGACAAAAATTATGAGGAGGTTGCTGGTTATGGAGTAGCAGGAAGAAGCATCTCCCTGCTAGGAAGCTACCTGTGGTAAACCCCCTTAAATCGCTCCTGCTCTCCATCCTCTTGCACCTCTTTTTGCTCTCCTACCTTCAAAGGTGCCAGCCGACTTTTGGGACTCAATACAATACTTGCACCAAGTCCCAAAAGTCGGCTGGCACCAAATTACTCATCAAACATATTCCAAAGCAAGCAACGACCACCAGAACCTCCACTAAAAAATTGCCCGCACCACCCTCCAAAAAAACAGTTACTGCAAATACCACCAGCACTACAGAGCACCTATCAGACAGTAGCAACAATAACGAACATAGGGCCACACCCACCTATCCGCAAATTTCCCGCCTAAGAGGAGAAGAGGGCCTGGTTCTTATCAAGATCGTTCTCCATCCCAAGAGTAATCAACAACCGGCACCACCTTACGCTGCCACTATCATAAAAAGCAGCGGTCATAATCGCTTAGATCGTGCTGCACTCGATGCGGCCGTCACCTCCCTCTTTCAAATCCCTCCCGCTCACGAAGACCAAACCCTCTTCTCTAAATTCATTCAATACCAATTTTCGCTCACCCCTCAACAGGAAAAATTGAGCTCGTCATGGGTAGAAGGGGATCCGGACGAATCCTATTAAAAATATCCCCAAAAAAGTAAAAATAAATCGGCTGGCACCAAATTAGCAAATTAGCAGGCAAAAAAAAATTGGCATGGGGTAGTGGTGCCTACCTCCAACATCACCGGAGAACGGTAGTTGTCATAGCATTTTCACAATTTAAATCTTCTGTAATATGTAACTATTTGAATTAACGGTTTTACTTTTTTTTTATTTTCAACATTAAATTTTTTTTATTTTCTCTTTTATAATCACCTTCACTCATTACTCACTCAAAAAAAACAACTGTGGAGGTCGTTTGCATGAGCTTACATTATTATAGTTATTTTAAATTTCTAACTGTTACACTAACTTTGGCCTATTCATCACTCTCTTTTGCAGAAGCATGGAATAGGATCAATAATCCAGAACGTATGGCCTATGCGGGAAAATTTTCTGAGCATAAAATCGATTTGGATTATAACTTTAGTCATGGCATCCCCAGTGCAGAGGTTACCGCCCCATGGGCCGATAGCTTTTGGGCCACTTATCAAGGGGGAATTGCCAACCGTTATCAATACGGAAATATAAATGGAGTGGTTCCTAGCAAAGCAGAACTACAGCAGAACAGTTTAAAAAAATTACAAACTCTCCCTACAGAAGAGCTGCAAAAGCTATCTCCGGCAGAAAAATATGACATCTACTGTTGCAACTATAATTATCCACTTACGAACAGTGAAATCAAAAGAACATACGCTACTCACCAACATCCTACGGAGCAAAACAAATGGACTGGGCTTTGTCATGGTTGGGCGCCAGCTTCTATCCACTTTCAAGAACCAGATTGTACCACTCTTAGCAATAAAGATGGTATTCAAGTGCCTTTTAATTCTACTGATGTAAAAGCACTACTTGACTATTTTCAAGGACAAGGTTGTAAAGAAAACACATGCACGGTAGGCGCACGCTGCAAAGACGATCCTAAGCACATCCGCAATTGGGACGCTTATCTTGACGTCAATCCCGGAACTATGCACGTGGTGCTCACCAATCTTCTTGGCCGAGGTAAACAAGCACTGGCCTTTGATAAAGATCCTGCTAAAGAGGTTTGGAACCAACCCCTTTACGGTTACAGTTTTCAAGTCTTAAGCGAAGACAACAATCCTACATATAAGCATCGTGCAAGGGGAACGGCAAAAGAGGTTAGCGTGCGCTTAAATTTAAAATGGGTTGATGATCTCGACGAGGATGAAATTGGAGGTGATCACCCTTACGCCAATACGGAGCGTGTAAAGAAATATCTTCTCAATACCGATTATGAGTATATTTTGGAATTAGATGCAAAGGGAAATATTCTCGGTGGACGATGGATTGGTAAATCTATCAACGATCATCCCGACTTCATCTGGTTAAAACAAAAAGGGGTCTTCTCTAAATCCTCTTTTTGGAAACCACTAGAAACCATTTACGAATCCTCCATTAAAAAGCAATAAAAAGATCTATCTTCTTTGGAGTTTTACCACTAAGAGTGGCCCAATCCCGATTTTCCAATGCCTGGCCTTGATGATGGTTGCAAGCTTTTTTGCCAGGGGATAATGAATTTTTGCAATGAAAGGGGTGATGAGGTGAGAGGTAGTCATCATCTCTAGTGCATAAAGGGATTTTAGATCTCCCTGCATAATCGTAGAGAGCTTTTTTTCAAAATTGAGGTAAGTGAATTTGGTGATGTGCTGTTCTTTATAGGAGATATCGGAAAAGCGGTTGAGATAATATTCTAAGAGCGGCCAAAGACTAAAATAGTTGGGAGTGGTGATAATGAGATCACCACCTGGCCGCAAGAGCCGATGAATACTCTTTAGCAGCGCTGTGATCTCTTCTGCTCTTAAGTGTTCAATCACTTCGATCACCGTGACCACATCAAATAGTGCTTCTCCTTGAGAGGTACAAATATTGTCCAGATGATCGAATTTGGCAAACTCTCTAAAGTTGGTGCAATATTTTTTTCTTGCATAGTGGATTTGTGATTCCAAAATATCGACACCTAACTGATAAGCAAAATCGCGCTCCGATAGTGTGCCCAAGAACGTCCCCGAAAAACAGCCAATATCTAAAATTCTTCGACTATGCAATTGATGATCAATAACCATTTTCTTTACTGTCTCAAACTTTGACCAGTGCCAAAATCCGCGCATCCCATGGTCATGGTGATAGATATCATCGTAGTGGCCGTTGGGTATTTCACTATAATTAAAATTATTTTCCATTAATCTCTTTCCTCCTCACTAACAACCCTATAAAAAGCAATAGTCCACTCCCATAAAGTAGTAACAAAAGAGTAAAATATTTTGGAACATATTTTAAATGTAAGCTTCCTTGCAAATCGTGAACGCGAATTTTTAGTAGGTTACTCTCATCACTACGAAGTAACTCACCGGGCCCACTTACAAGCTGCCAGCCACGATTTAAATTGGTGTTCACGATAAGAGTATCCAGCTGTGCTAATTGATAGTTAATCTCCAGGTGGCCTGGGGTATAACGCAAAATCTCTACTGAACCCTTGGCGTTTAAAGCATAGGCCTCTCCTCGATAAGTGGAATTTTCTGCGGCAATAACAGAGGTTTTGGGTTTGGCCGGATCATAGCACTCTTTAGAAGCGCGATTTGGTAGATAATAGATTTGTAGTTTATTAATATCGTGATGGGTGGTGGTAACACTTTTGCTAATGATCAAGCGATCGAAACGCTCGCTGTGTGCATCGTTGTTAAATCCATCAAACAAGATGACATACCTTGAAATTAAAAACTCTAGATTCACGAGAAGCAAAATCGCCATGGCCCATCTTTTTTTATCTTCCATCTTTTGCAAGATCACTGCAAACAACACCAGAAGATAAATAAAAAAGATCAGGAAGTAGCGACTTTGCATATGTGCTTTATTGATGAAGGGGAGTTTTTGCATCAAGTGCCAGGGGTTCCAAGCACCACCAATACCAGAAGCGATAATAAAGAACAAAAAAAGCAGTGTGATCTCTTTCCAGTACTCTTTCAGTAATATTTTATACTTATACTTAAAAAAACCATAGACTACGGTGCTGACAATGATCGGTCCCACATAGCACCCAAATTCATGGTAACGCCAACCATAAATAGGGACATAATCATTATTGGTTTTAAACATGGAAAAGAAGATGGAGATAATATGTTTTAGGTTTAACGGATAAAAATCTAAAACTGCTTTTGTTTGTACCAGTGATTGGGATAGCAATACCGGCACGATTTTTATCGCCGACAACATGAAAAAAGCAGTGATCCCTACGGCACACTCCCAGGGATGAAACCTCATATAGGCCAGAAGATTTGTACGCACGCGCTTATCTATAATCAAGAGGAGAAGAGAAAGATAGGCAAAGAAAATAAACGTGTACATGCCTCCATCGAGCAAGATCAAAGCACAAAGAAAGCACAAAATTAAAAAATTTTTTTTATGGTTTAACGTCAGTAAGATATAGATTAGGTAAGGAAAAAGCAAAAAAGTGCGATAAACAATATGTCCTTCTACAAAATGCAGTCCAATCCAAGCACTATTGACAAAAAGCAGCGCTGTGGCCCAAGCAATTTTTTTATCAATACCATAGTGTTCAAAAAATTTAGAAGCTCCCCATAGACCGCAGAAAGAGAGCAACAGCAAAGAGAGTGCATTAGCAAAATAGGGAGAAAATAAAAGAGTCAGCAAAAGAAACGGTGAGAATATCCAATTTTGAGGGTTACTCAAAACATCCATTCCCCCACACACCCATGGGTCTTGTAATGGCAGTGTGTGATAATTTAAAATCGCTGACCTCATAAAAAGCGCAAGCGCGTTAAAGTAGTCCCAATCGTAGGCAAGTACTTTATCGTAGAAAAACACAAAGGGCAGATAGGCAATAACCACGCCTAAGATGCAAATAATTTTTATGCGCCTGTAACCATCGAGACCATCTCTTCCTCTCACCTGCTCCCCCATGCTAAGATTCACTCTAGGATCATCTTATTATGAGAGCAAAATTGCAAGAACACTCCAGAGAATAAAAAAAGATTGTAAAAAGAGGAGCAGCTTTTGATCGTATGCGCTTAAAGAGTAGTCAAAATAAAAAACTTTATCAGAACTAAGGCCTCTTGCAATCAACGCCAAGGCCGCGCGCTGAGAGTGCTTGATGGCAAACACCAGGAGCGGAAAAAGTAGCAGGTGCCTGCGATAAAAGGGGACTCCTCGAAATTTCATCACCATGCTGATGCGTTCACTCTCTTCTCGTAACAAAAAAATAGAGTTCAGTGCTGCTAATAGAACATAGGAACTCTTAATGCGCTCCCATCCCTTAAACATACTTTTTGTGTATACAATAAATCCCTTTAAAAAAGTAGCTCTCACCTTACCTTTACTACCCTCATCCCCCTTACTACTTGCATAGTAAAGAATTAACTTATCCAAGTTCATCACTAACGTGCTAGATGCCGAAATTAAGGAGAGTACAAAAATTCTAAAAAAATTGAGTAGCGATGCCTCTAATACGCTCTTATAAACTGTAAATGACCAGAACAGTTCTAGCGTTTCTCCACTACGCAGCTCTTGGGCCGGGTATAAGAGGTTTAAGAATAAAACTGTAAACGATAAGAAAAAAACAAAGAGCGCAATCTTTAGTAATGTTTTAACTTGAAGTCCCGCATACAAAAAGAGCAACAAATCTGCGGCAACAAAGGGCCCCCACCATAAAAACCCTCCCTGAACGATAATGGGGATGATCGCCATTAAACTGACCATTACAATCACCATGGGGTGAAACTTATTTTGCAGATAGATTGCATGAATATGCGGATCCATATTTTTGTCACTTTTCCAAATTGATAATTTTATCTGCTATCGCAGTTGCAAGCTTTTGATCATGAGTTATCATGATTTGTAATTTTCCTTGCTGTTTCATTTCTCGAATAAATTTTCCTATCATGATCTTGTTGTACTCATCTTGACCAAATGTTGGCTCATCATAAAGGAGAATATCTTTCCCCTCTAAAATTGCCATAATGAAAGTCAGCCTACGTTTCTCTCCTTCCGATAAAAGAAAGGGCGACTTATGAACATCAATATCTTCACCTAAATATAAGCTTAGCAGTTGTCGCAACTCCTTCTCAGCAAATTTGGAATTAAAGGCACACTCCTCTACAATCGAATCAAAAATAAAGTGCGATTCTGGATTTTGCATCAGGTAGGTAAGGTGCTGGTGCCAGCGTTTTTGCAAAACTTTTTTCCCATCACAAAGGAGTTGCATTGCCCCCTTCTGTGGCGACAACACTCCGGCAATAAGCTTAAATAGCGTTGTCTTGCCCACACCATTTTTTCCCATGATTGCAACAACCTCACCACTCTTTGCACTCATGGAAAATTTCTCCAGTAACCACGGTTCCCTCTTTGTATAAGAAAAGGAAACCTCTTGAAGAGAAATTTCATAACTTTTTTTATTGCTTCCCCTATTTATAAAAGGAAACTCCAGCTCTCGAGAGTGCCAATCCACAGTTCTTGCAGGAAAGTTGATCACATGATCGACAATTGGCAGCACCTCTTCTTTATGATGATCGACCAAAATAATGGTGTAATGGCCTTTGAGTTTTAATAGATAACGATAGAATTCCTCTCTTGCCTGCACATCTAAAAAGGCCGTTGGTTCATCCAAGAGCAGTAGTGTAGGATTTGCTGCAAGTGAAGCTGCTAATACCAATTTTTGGCACTCCCCTCCAGAAAGTTTTGCACTCTTTTGCTCTAAGATGGGAAAAAGATCAAAAAAATGGCCAAAGGTCACCATGTTTTTTGCAATATCCTTCTTCGCAAAACGCAAATTCTCCATGGTGAAAACCAAATCCTCCTTCACTGTCGAACATACGAGTTGCGCATAGGGATTTTGAAACACATACACCACTTGCTCTTGACCAGTTTCTCTAATCAAGTCGTGCCCATTTAAACGGCACTCCCCTTCAATCTTGGCATGTAAATGGTGCGGAATGATTCCTTTGAATAAGGATAGCAGTGTACTCTTACCACACCCAGAATCTCCCGATAAGAGCAGCAATTGGTTTTGCTTAACCACATAGCGCTCTTGAACGCGAATGACTCTCTCTTCCCCACCAGTATAGCTTGGATAAGTTATGCTTAAAGGACCAAATTCTAGAAGAGTATTATTCATCTTGCTATTTTAAAACCACTGAGTAATCCTGTTTTTAAAAGCTTCCTAGCTATTATTATAGACAAGATCCCTGCAAAAACCATGGATGAAAAAACGAAAGAGCTCACTTGTAACAAATTGATCTCCATGCTAAGTGAAGAGTAACCGTAATAAAAATAGTCCAAAGTATAACTACAAAGGGCGCCCATAGCACTTGCAAGCAAAATAATGGGCCACTGCCAACGAGAGTAGAGAAAAATCGCAAAAATCAACTCCGCACCCATCCCCTGTACCAACCCCCAAAGTCCGGCCATAAAACCCCAATTGGTAATCATCCCCTCAACAAGAGAAGCGACCACCGAGGAGAAGAGGGCCACCCCCGGTTTTCGCACAATCATTGCCGGTAGGATTGCCGATAACACCCAAAAACCTGAGGTAATGTACTTCAATCCAAAGGCCTTCAAAAATGGTTTGGTAAATTCGTAGACAAAAGTCCACCCCCAAAAGGCCACACCTAGCCCTACGGCCAAGACCGCTACCAGCATTAATTCAAAAATGGTGATTTGCTTATCACTAAATTTATTCTGCATAACCTCTTTCCTTCTTGCACTCTTAAGCTAAAATCTATCAAATAAGATGGGTATAGCTAACAAAGTTAAAAAAAAGTGGCAACTAAATTATGACGATGACAAATAATCCTAACTATAACGTCACTCTTTACTTAAGCAAACTTGCACTAAAAAATATTTTACGAAACCCCCTGCGATCCTGCTTTCTCTCCTTCTCTATTGCACTTGCTGTAGTACTTGCAGTTTGGATCGTCTCTATCTTTGCGGGAATCAATAAACAGATTGCCTCTGCAGTTAGAGATTGCAATATCGGGCACATCCAGCTGCTTAATCCTGATTTTGATCAAACTAGGGAGAGTGACAAAATAACACCACTAGATCCATCTGCACTAAAAGCGTTAGCAACACTCCCTTTTGTGCGCGCCATCTCTCCCGAAATGCTCCTGGAGGGCCAAGTCAGCGCACCCGCCGGAACCAGGCCTATCGAAATCATTGGCATCGACCCTCCCCTCCACAGTGGCTATCTCCACCTCGAAAAGCACTTGCATGAGCAAGGGGGTAACTACCTTGGTACTATTGATGAAGGTGTGCTCATTGGTGAATCGCTTGCCAAATACTATTCACTTACTATTGGAGATACTCTTGTTTTCCACTATCAAAACTCCGTAGGAGAACTCACCTCCACCTTGCTTACCATCCAAGGTATTTTTAAGCTAAATGGCCCTGCTTTTGAAATGAAAACTGTTTATGCCAATTACCCCTATGTCCAACAACTTTTTTTCACCCATACTCCTCCTCTAACAGGATTTAATCGTATCGTTCTCTCCTTCGATGCGGCCATCGAAGATCACGATCTCACAGCAATTCCCAAATTTGATCAAGCACTCAGCGAGCTGCAAGCGCAATTTAATCTCTCCTTTGTTCGCAAAAGTTGGCATCAAATCAACCCAGAGATGGCCGTAGTTATTAAATTTCACGAGGGTATCATCTATTTCTTTCTTGTAGTGGTAGCAATTACCATTTTTATTACCATCCTCACTCCGGTCTCTATGCTCTGGCATGAACGCACTCATGAACTGAGAATGCTCAATATTATCGGCATCAGTAAAAATCGCATTTATCTGCTCTCTCTGCTCGAAGGCATTGAACTTACGGCCCTCTCACTCCTCTTGGCCACCATCTTGCTGCTTTTCATCTTAGGCATTCAATCCTATACCGGCATCGATGTAGAGTTTCTAACCGCAGGCAAGAGTATCACTCGCGCCGGTATTAGTTTATCCGAAAAAATTTATCCTCTTGTCTCCACTGCAAATGCTGTTGCCATGGCGTCCTTGGTAACACTAGTGGTGCTGCTTAGTTATGCTCGTGCTGTGGCCAGTGCTACCAAATCCCTCTGGAAAGAGAGTTTGCCAATTGCCAAGGGAAAGCAAATAAGTTAAACAAAATGGCGAAACAATTTTTAGGAGAATAATTCATCATGCATTTATTTAACACCATTTCTCGCACCATTGAACCCTTTACGCCCATCTTCTCTGATAATGTCGTTCGCATTTACGCTTGTGGCCCTACCGTTTATAACTATGCTCACATTGGAAACCTTAGAACCTATATCAACGAAGATACACTGAAGCGCACACTTGAGTTTAATGGGTGGAAAATAAAACACGTCATGAACATCACCGATGTTGGCCACCTGGTCTCCGATGAGGATAGTGGTGATGATAAGATGGAACTCGGTGCCTCCCGTGAAGGACTAAATATCTGGGAGATGGCCCAAAAATATACGGACGCTTTTATCCGCGATATTGGTGATCTTAACATTCTTCTTCCCACGATCTGGTGTAAGGCCACCGACCACATCCAAGAGCAAATTGAGCTCATTCAAAAATTGGAATCACTGGGACTTACCTATCAAATTGCAGATGGCATCTATTACGATACCGCAAAATTTAGCGATTACGGTGCACTAGGTGGGCAATCACTAGAAGAACTCAAAGCAGGTGCACGCGTGCAACTTGCCGAGGGGAAACGCAATATTACCGACTTTGCCCTCTGGAAATTCTCTCCTGCCGATAAAAAACGCCTGATGGAATGGGAAAGTCCTTGGGGACGCGGTTTTCCTGGATGGCATATCGAGTGTTCTGCTATGGCCATGAAATATTTAGGAGAGCAGATCGATATTCACTGTGGTGGTGTTGATCATATTAAAGTTCATCACACCAACGAAATTGCTCAAGTAGAGCCCGTAACTAAAAAACGTTGGGTTAACTTTTGGTTTCACCCAGAATTTCTTATCGAAAAAGAAAAAGATGGTGGCGAAGGCAAGATGTCTAAATCCAAAGGTGAATTTCTAACTCTCTCCCTGCTTAAAAGCAAAGGGTATCACCCTCTTGATTACCGCTTCTATGCACTTGGTTCTCACTACCGAAGTAAGCTCAGCTTCTCCTATCCCGCACTCGATGGGGCCAAACAAGGACGCCAAAACTTGATTAAACTTGTCTCCGAGATTGCTATCGAGGCCGGCAATAGCAGCACCATCTGTGACCAGGAAAAACTTTCCGAACTAGAGGCCAAGATGAAGGAGATCATCAATAACGACCTCAACACTCCTCTACTCATGGCCTTTATCTGGAATACCTTTAAAAATTCTGACATCGATGCTCCCACTAAACTTGCATCCACTAAAATAGTGGATCAACTCACAGGCCTATCACTGATCGAGAGCTACCAAAAACTCCTTCAGGAAAATCAAAATATCCCCCCTGAAGTTGTAGAATTGGCCAATGAACGCGTAAACGCAAAAAAGCAAAAAGATTTCAAACGTGCCGATGAACTTCGTGATCAAGTCAAAAAATGTGGTTACAAAATTGTTGACGATAAAAGCGGTTACAAAATCGAAAAACTCTAGTATTTCAATAAATCTTTTATTTCTATCCTCCTAAGGATATCATTCCCTATACAATACGTGGCCCCCTACTCTACTTACATGAGGCAAATCAGTGTTTATAAATTCCATAAACGCAGAGAACACAGCAAAGATCACTATTATCGTTCCTTGCTATAATGAAGAAAAAAACATTAAGCTCCTCTATCAGCGAATCATGACTACCTTTGCCCATAATCCCTATAATTGCGATTTTGAATTAATTTTCATCGATGATGGCAGTAGCGATCAAAGTGAAAAAATCATTAATGAACACGCAAAAAAAGATGCACGAGTAAAAGGCATCTTCCTCTCAAGAAATTTTGGCCAGCAAGCGGCGATTACCGCAGGTATTAACCATGCTAGTGGTGATGCTGTCGTTTTCATGGATGCTGATCTACAAGATCCTCCAGAATTAATTTTGAAAATGATCGAACAGTGGGTTAATGGTTATGATGTTGTCTATGCAAGAAGAAACAAAAGAATAAAAGAGAGCTTCTTTAAAAAAATGACTGCTGCCGTCTTCTATCGCTTGTTATCTAAATTAACCAGTATCAATATTCCAATCGATACTGGTGAATTTCGTCTTGTCTCTAAAGATGTCTTGGAGGCCTTAAAATCCATGCCAGAAAAAACCCGCTTTATCCGTGGCATGATAACATGGATTGGCTTTAAGCAAACCTCCGTCTACTTTGATCGAGAAGAACGAAAAATAGGTGAAACAAAGTATTCTCTATCCAAAATGTATCGGCTTGCTTGTGATGGTATTACTGCATTTTCAGTTGCACCACTTAAGATCTCTACTTATCTCGGACTCTCTATCTCTTTTATAAGTTTTGTTGTCATTTTGTACAGTATCTATCAAAAACTTAATCACAACACCAAACTCATTTCGGGTTGGACCTCTATCATTGTTACTATTCTTTTTATGGGAGGAATTCAATTAATCTCCTTGGGTATTATAGGCGAATATCTATCCCGCGTTTTTGAAGAGGTCAAAAATAGACCAGTTTATGTTGTCAGAAAAACTACCACTGGATCCAACTCTATTTATGAAAATGCGCATGCGCATGCACATACACAG
Organism: Oligoflexia bacterium; assembly: GCA_015231955.1. Lineage (GTDB taxonomy): Bacteria > Bdellovibrionota > Bacteriovoracia > Bacteriovoracales > Bacteriovoracaceae > JADGAN01. The sequence continues at coordinate 205,337 of JADGAN010000002.1, forward strand.
ACACAGGCACAAGCAAATGAAAAAAATTTCATGCTCTCATCTCAAACTTGAAGGGGATGATTTACTCCTTTTGCTCATCTCCATGCTCTCGGTATTTTCGATTTGGCCTTTAGTCTATTTCTGGACGTATGATTCTCTCGCAGGAGGCAATGATGTTTTCAATGTCTATTTAAGCTATAAAATGTCGCAAGATCATGGGGGAACACTACTTAGTCTCTTTTATCTCCCCTCTATTCTTGGTGGTGCCTCCGCCTTACCCATGAGTAATATGAATGAAATTTTTATAAAACTCGGACTAGATCCTTTATGGGGAACCAACCTGCAAATCTTCCTACCCCAGGTATTTTTCGGATACATAGCAACAAGAGTGGCCTACGATCTCCACCTTTTATTACGGCCCAAGCAACCCTTCCCCAACATCCATGCAAAAAATTACATCTTCAGCACTAACTATAGTCATGTGCTTCTCCTCATTGGTGTAACTCTCTTCTTTGCATTTAACCCCATTTTGGGGGTCAGGAGCATCAATGGCCATCAAAACTTGATTTGGGGTTCACTCATGCTTGTCTCGTTTTTAGCACTTGCGCTTGCATTTTGTAATAAACGACTAACGATTACTCTCATGATCACAACTCTCTTCTCTTTTTCTATCGTATTCCTCTCGGGACAACAGCAGATGTCTGCCTATACCCTGGTCTTTGGATTGCCCATTTTATTTGCCTTCCTTTTAGGGATCAATTTTTCTTTCAAGAAAAAAGTGTTATCACTGCTTTTCGCCACATTTATCGGTCTATTGGCAATAGCACTTACGGCAGATTATTGGGTTAACTACCTTATAAGAATTCTTTCAGATGAAACCTGGAGAGGCCTTAGCACCTTAACTTCTGAAAATTTTATTTACTCTTACACCACGGCCACTGCTAATGATTGGATCTCCTCGCTCTTTTTAGGCCACAATGTTTATCCTAGTCCGAGGGCCTATGGATTTCTTCACGAAACCAATTATCCCCTTGGGCCGATTATCATTTTTTCTCTTCTTGGCATCTTTTATCGTCCAACGCGCACCATCTCCTGGGGAATTCTAGCAAGCGGGGTGATGTCCATTCTCTTTAGCTCTAGATTTGATCTTTTTGTCACCCCCTTGATAAAAACTTTTCCTTTTCTCTCGCTCTTTAGAGTGCCTGCAAGATCGTTCATGATCTTTGCCTTGATGCAATCGATTGTTGCCATCAGCATCCTCCTCGCCACTTATCAAGCAGAGCGGATTAAATTTATTACCACCGGGGTATTAAGCCTATCGCTATTTATCATACTCTCATCCACGCTCCCACGTGAAATTTTAATTTGGCTTCTGGCACTACCACTCATCGTTGTTATTGGCAAAAATCTACTCCCTTGGAAGATTTTTGCTTTTGCTGATCGGCTCCCCTTAGCGATTAGCACTAGTGCCATCCCCATTGCACTGGTCTTTATCTTAGGCATGGGCAATATCATGGCCATTAAAGATCGCCTCTATAAATTCACCTCCTCTCCTCAACTCTTTGATTCACTGGCAAAGACCCAAGAAAAAATTCAGGCAGATTTGCCTTTACTAAAAAATCCTTTTAACCGTGCAATTTTAACCTTTGAACACCCGATCTTTCTCTTCAATACCCCTTCGATAATGAATATCTCCAGCATCAATGGCACTTTCATTGCTAGTAAACGATTTGTAACACTCCTTTCTGTGTTACGAGGAGTGGAGATTCCTCCGTCTGAAATCTACTTCAAAATCTTTCCAGAGGATCCTGCTTACGATGCTTTAACATACCTCTATAATGTTAAATATCTGCTCTCCCTAAAAGATCACACCCTGCTCTATCAAGAAAACAACACCACCCATATCTGGGCGGTTGATAAAGCAATTATTACTCCCGATTGGAATACGCTGGCACAGCAACTCAAAAAAGCTAGCAAAGGAAAGAACAAGCAAATTTATAAAAAGGCATTCATTTTAGCTGAGGATTTAGAAAAAAGTCCCTATAAATCAAAACTCGCGATAAAAACACCTCCTTCTCAATGCTCTACTGCCGCTTTTTCCGAATTTAGACAGCAAAGCAACAGCTTTGCTATCGACAGTGACTTCAAACAAAATAGTGGAGACTGCCTGACCATTATCTCTACCAATTACTCTAAATCATTGCAGGTCTTCATTTATGATCAAGAGAATAAAAAAAATCTCTTGCCTACAATCCCCATCAATGGTGCACTTTTGGGAATGATCGTTCCTAGCAATACCAAAAAAATTGTTATTACTCCTACCTTCTATAATATTTCCGATTTGAGACAAAATTTATGATTCCTACTCTTTATAGAAAATTATTTTTTGTGGCCACCAATGTGAAGTATCTAAAAAAATCACACCCTAGAATCTGCAAGTGTTGCCTAAAAAAATCTTTATTCATCTCTCTTGGCAGCAGTGGTGAGTTTCAAAGATGCCTCTTTTGTGGTGCTAATTTAAGATATGAACTAATGGCAGAGTACCTTCGCTACGAATATAAAAATCACCTTGATCGACTGACCATTTTAGAACTAGATCCACACTCTCCTTTGCGTCATCTTTTTAAAAACAATCCTAATTACATCAGAACATTTTTCTCTCCTCATCTACAAAAAGGCCTCCATTACGCCAAACGTGGCCGTTGCGAAGACGTCACTGCACTTACTTTTGGCAATAATTATTTTGATTTAGTGATCTCTTCTGATGTCTTAGAGCATGTTGAGGATATTCAATCGGCCAATAAAGAGATCTATAGAGTACTCGCGCCTAGAGGCTCTCACCTTTTTACCATCCCTCTCCACCATGGCAATACATCTATGCGTGCAAAGACCATCAATGGCACTTTATATTTCATGCATCCTCCTGAATACCATTTGGATTTTAATGGAGAGAGTGGCAAGATTTTAGTCTATTGGCATTTTGGGAACAATGACATTACTACATTGCTGGAAATGGAGAATTACAACTGTTCTATTGTAAAAAAATCGCATGCTCAAGATTACCGTACAATTTTCAACCTAACAAAAAAGATGTGATCTTCATGACATTTCCCAATGCGGACATTGCCTTTATTGTAAATCCTTCTCTTTGGTACAAGAAGATGTATCCGGGTGGAATACTTTTTTTATCCAACTATCTGACGACACATGGTTACCATAATACCATTATTGATTCAGCGATCTCCACCCAGAAGATTCCTTTTTACGAAAGGAAAAACAAACTACTAGAGTATCTTGAAAAGTATCTTCCACAAATTATTTGCTTCTCTAGTACCCACAAAGAATTTTCAGAGGTAGTTGCCATCAATAATTGCCTTAAAATCACAGCGAAAAAGTCAGGAAAAAAAATATTTACCATTGTGGGGGGCCCGCAACCCACTTATCGCGCTAGTGATTATTTAGATCATGGTTTTGATTTTGTCTGTATTGGCGAAGGAGAAAAGACACTTCTCGCCTTTGTTCAAGAGATCGACAGCAAACAGTATCGATGGCATAAAATAGATGGTATCGCATGGAGAGGAGATGGTGTAGTTACTCGCAATCCACCCAGAAGCTTGATGAGTGAACAGGAGTTAAATCTTCTGGAATTTTCGGCCTATAAAAAAATTTCCCAGCAACACTTTGATTTCAATATTGAAACCATCAGAGGGATCCCTTTACGCACAGGCATGATCCTTACCACCAGAGGCTGCCCCTTTTCCTGTACTTTTTGTGGCTGCCCCTCTATTTTTGGCCATAAACTACGCTTTCGCCCCCTCCAAAGCATTGAACAAGAGCTTGCTTTTCTTCAAGAACAGTTCCAGATTGAAGGGGTCTGGATTATTGATGATACTTTCACCATGAATCGTGAGCACGCCTTTGCTGTAAGCGACCTCCTAAAAAAGTACAATCTCCTCTGGGGATGCCAATCACGCGTTGATGACCGCAAGGAAGAGTTTATCCAATATTTTAAAAAATCGGGATGCGTACAAATTGATTTTGGCGTGGAATCGGGCAGTCAACGTATTCTTGATCAAATTATTCGCAAGAAAATCAAAGTGAGTGATGTTAAACACACGTTTACACTGACAAAAAAATATAAAATTCGTTCTTTGGCCAACTTCATGATCGGTCTACCAACAGAAACCGCCAAAGATCTCCAAGCGACCAAAGAGCTGGCAAAGGCCATCCAGGCAGACGTTTATGTCTTTTCAATTGCGATACCGCTACCTGGAACAAAGCTTTACGAAATGGTTGGAGAGAGCATCTCTCCCCTCGATTACAACGCTCTCGATTGGAATGGCAGTGATTTAATAAACAAAGTTAATAAATCAGAAATCAGCAACCTTATCGAAGAGAGGCAAAAATTAAAAAGAAAGTATCTTTTAAGGTCGATGATTAAATCAACCTTTTCTTTAAGTATGTTCTCTTTTCTGTTATTCAAAAATTATCGTTACAAACGCATCGTTGCCATTTGTACTTTTATTTTTAAAAATTTCCTCTCTGCTCCTCGCAAGAGTTCACCATGAACATCTCTTCTCATGGGCCTACACCTCTTGTCTCTATCTGTATTCCTAGCTATAATGGTGAACAATTTATTGAGCAAGCCCTCGCATCTGCCCTTAATCAAAGTTACCCTAATATTGAAATCATTATTGCAGATGATGCATCTACTGATCATACATTACAAAAGCTCTCTTGCTACAAAGTCCATCATCCTAAAATTAAAATATATCCCCATCAACAAAACCTAGGGCTTGTGGGAAACTGGAATCGCGCTCTTCAATATGCACAAGGCGATTATATTAAAATTTTGCCTCAAGATGATCTGATTTATCCCACATGCATCGAAGAGCAGCTAAAGTTATTATTTGGTTCATGCCATCAAAATAATATCCTTTTGGTGTCCTCTCTACGCAACATCATCAATCAGCAAGGTAAAGTGTTAATGCAAAGAGGAGCACGGCAAAGAAAACTCCTCCCTGCTCGCAACACACCTTGGATTATGAGTGGCAATCAAGGCATCAAGCAATCGATCCGCGCTGGCACCAATACCATCGGTGAACCAGCATCAGTGCTCTTTTCAAGACAAACTCTTTCCCATATTGGATGCTTTGATCCCAGTAATATTTTTCTAGTCGATTTGGATATGTGGGTGCGCATTCTTGCCATCCCCAATAGTGCTGTCGCCATTATTCAAAAACCATTGGCCGCCTTTAGGATCAGTACAAAATCCACCAGCGTCTCCTCTATTCCCAGGCACGATTTGGCATTTATGCATTTTATTGATCACAAGATAAAAAAAAATCGCATCAAGTTAAACCTCACAAGAGGAGATCTGCTGCTGGGAAAATTCATGGCCAAGCTCAACTATATCTTTCGGAAAATTTTTTACCGCCTATTCTTGTCTTAACTAAACATCAAAGCAGTTGCCAGCGCTCGACACATCGTCGCTTCAAACTCCTCATTCGCAACTGGAACTGCCATACTATCTCCAAAAACCTCACTCCAGCAGCGCCCACTCTCCATGCATAGATAAAAATAGATAAGCTCTCTCCATTCACGACTAAAATAAGAGTATACTGTTTTAAAGAGTTCAATTTTCATCTCTTCAGGATAAGAGAGTCGCCCTCGCGCTGCTGTCTCGACTAGCTCCATTTGCAAAATCTTACTCTTAAACCCGTCCCGAGCACCTCGAAGCCGCAGCTCCTTGATCACCGATTTAATCAAGGTCACTGTCCCTAGGGAGATGTAAGCAATTTCCGCTGAAGAAAACCTCTTTTGCAAAGTGGTCACAATCGCCGCATACTCCTCTCTCCACCCCTTGTAGTAAACGATGGGATGAAAATGAAAACCAACACGAATCCCTCGGTTGGCCGCTCTTCGCGCGGCATCTATTCGTGCCTCTAACGCTGGAGTCTCATGCTCTTCAAAGTGAACAATTGTCGGTGTATTGAGGGTCCAACTGCAAAAAATATTTTTTGGGAGGTGCCGCGGAAGCGCATCGATGTTGACCGATTTTGTTTTGAGTTCTAAAAGCACATTAGGATTTTTTTCGGCAAACTCCGCTAGCAGATCCAGAAGCCCATTTGCATTCCCCCACAAAAGTGCATCGGAGGATTGACCTGTTCCAAAGTGATAAAACTTATGCGGATCCAGCTCCATTAGTGATGGCAGCAGCTTAAGTTTTCGCCGAAGCTCTGTCTCCATTAAAATCTTTTTTTCACCACTACTATAAAAGGTTTGAATGCTACAGTAGCTGCACCCAAAAGCACAATTTTGAACCACGTCGAGCGTACGCAAATTACAACACACCGTTTTTGTCGAGGAGACGGGACACATGCCTGAGATCTTTTCACCACTATCGCAAGCAGTAAGTAGCTTCTCATAATGAACTGGTGCTCTTGGTAGTACTGGTACTATCTCCTTAAAGGCCACATACACTTTTTCGCTCTTGCGAAGCTTGTCCCAGTGCTTAAAAAAATCGTCAAAGATCGCCCTCTTCCCTCTTGTGCAATCGATCGCCTCCCAAACCTCAAAAAGATTTTCACCCCACATGGTAAGATCAACCCCCATCTCAATCAGCATGCGCATCTCCTGTTGAGTAAAACGGTATGACAAGGCCAACTTCGTCCAAAAAATTTGGAGTTCTTGCGGTAAGTGTGGGTAGAGTAAGTCATCTTCTAGCTTCATGGCAAAAGGGTATATCTGGCCCATAGTCCTTTGTAAATGTGTTTCACTTGTTTTATGATGTTTTGAATTCAAAAATATCGATAGCGATCAACGTCGAGAGGGTTTGTTGTGAAACTGAAGAAGCTCATTGTGCATGGCTTTAAATCTTTTAAAGATAAGACCACCATCAATTTTGATATGGGGATTACAGGCATTGTTGGTCCCAATGGTTGCGGAAAATCTAACATCGTAGACGCACTCTTTTGGGTGATGGGTGAGCAATCGGCAAAACACCTCCGCGGTACTTCGATGAAGGATGTAATTTTTGCCGGCTCGAGTGCACACCCACCCGCAAGCTTTGCGGAGGTCTCTTTAGTCATTGAAAACGATACCAATCGCTATATTCACATTGGTGAGAAGGTTTGTAGTCCAGCAGAAATTCAGCTCACCCGCAAACTCTATCGCAACGGCGATAGCGAGTATCGAATCAACAACCTCCCTGCTCGTCTTAAAGATATTCAAGAGGTGTTTCTCGATACCGGGGTTGGTGCAAAATCGTACTCCATCATTGCTCAAGGGGAGATCAACCGCCTAATTCAGGCCAATCCGCAAGAGAAGCGTGTGATGATTGAAGAGGTGGCGGGAATCACCAAGTTTAAACTAAGAAAAAAAGAGTCGCTCCGAAAGATGGAGCAAACCACCAATAACCTCTCTCGCCTAAATGACTTAAAAGCAGAGGTGGGAAGGCAGCTACAAGTTTTGCAAAAGCAGTCGGAAAAGGCGAGCAAAGCACGCACCCTAAAAGAGCAGATCAAGAAAAACGAACTGCTCATCTCCTCTCATCGTGAGTATGAACTGCTCGAGCGCTACCGCAAAGATTTTGGAGAGATTGACGAAAAAAATCAACAACTAGAGCAGGCGCGTGGTGAGCGCTCTATTATCGAAACCAAAAATGAGACCAGAAAATTTGAGCGAGACGAACTCAATCTTGCTCTTGAAGAACAACAGCGCGAATACAATCAGGCCGCAAAGGAGTTGGCGCTTAGTGAAGAGCGCTTAAACTACCTCCATAAATCACGCGAAGATAAGGCCAAATTGCTGATCGAAAAGTCACGTGAAGGTCAAGAGCTTCGTGAAGAGGAAAAAGAGCGTGAGCAAAAATTTAAAATCTTCACTGCTGAACTTGCCAAGCTCGATGAGCGCGCACAAGGGCGCGAAGAGATGGAAAAAGAGGTTGAACACCTCTCCTACGTGGTCGAAGAGTTGAACGATAAAATCTCTGAGCGCAGCGATGAGATTAAATCGTTAAAAAGTGAAGTGGAATCGAAAAAGAGTGAGAAGCGTGAACTCGATCTTTTACAAATGAAAAATAGTTCTCGCCTAGAGGAGATCTCCTCTAAACTCACCGAGATCACCGATACCATCTTGCTACTCGAGATGCAAATCACCAAAAGAAACGAAGAAACCTCCGATCTCCAAAGTTCTAGCGATAAATCACGCCAAGAGCTAGCAGCACTTGAAGAGGTGGTTCGTAATCTCGATAACGAGATCGCCGCCTTAGTCGAACTCCAAGATGAGGTGGAAGAGAGTTACCTTGCTAAATCCAAAGAGCATATTCAGAGTGAGTCCAAACTACAATCCTTAAAAGAGTTACAGCAACTCTCCTTGGCCAACAGTGATAATGAAGAGAAGACCAAAAAGCTTCATCAAGTTGCGGCACAGATTTTTGGTGGCAGTGAGAACTACTCTTTGCTGGGAAATCTCATTCGCTGTGAAGACAAGTATGCGGGAGGCGTTCAGCTAGCACTCGAAAATCTCCTCGACCTCTTTATTCTACATCAAGATGCTCCACCACCCCTCGATTTTAACGACATCGATGTTAATATGAAGATCTTGCAGCTCGCAGGAACAAGATCGCCTCACAATCTTGCAGATAAAATTTCCTCCGGGCCAGAGAGCGAGATTTACCCTTTTAGTAAGATGGTCTCCCTTCAAAATAGTGAAGGCAACAGCAACAACCTTGATCTTGATGCTATCAATTCCCTTCTCGACCGCTGCTATCTGGTATCTGAAGTGACTCCCGCGATCCTTGCTAACGTAAAATCACTTCTGGAAATAGAAAAGGAGACCATTATCCTCGCCTCCTTCGATGGCCGCACCATCGTAAGTACCCTCTGGGGCAAGATGGTTTGCCACATTCATGGGGAGAGTGCCTCCACTCTTCAAGAAGAGGATGGAGCACTTCAAGGGGTTATTGCTCGAAACAATCAAATTGCCAAGTATGAAGAGCGCTACCAACAACTCTCCCTCGAACTCCCAAAACTTCAAGAGGAGAATAGCATCCTCAAAAATAGCATTAAAGAGAAGCAGGCCTTGCGAACCAGTAAGGCGCACGAACTTGCCGAGTTAAAAACTAAATTCACCTTAAGCAAATCGAAAATTGAGAATAACTCTACTATTCAAAAGGGTGAAATCGACAAAGTTGAATACTTGAAGAAAAAGAAAGGGGAGCTATCCCAACAAAAGATCACTATCCTTGAACAAGATGAGGAGACTACTCAAAAGCTTCAAGATCTTGAGGGAGTTATCGATGAGAGTGAAAGTAGCTTAAGCGAACGCGGTGAGGAGCTCGACTTCATCGAAGAGGATTACAACACAAAAAAAGAGGAGCTGCTCTCACTTCGTGCCGACCTGCAATCCTTGGAAGGACATAGGGCCAGCTTACGCATGCAGCTGCAAGATATCCAATCACAACTTGCTAAGATCAAAATGCGCCTCGAAAGCAATGAAACCTCCAATAGAGATTACGAGCGCGAAATTACTGACACCCTCCTGATCATCGACAAAATCAAAGAGGCAAACCTCGCGATGGCCAAAGATCTAAGTGCCAAAGAGGCCACCTTGATGGCAGTCAAAGATCGCTTTATGAACTTCATGAATGAGATGGAGGAGGAGGAGCGAAAGATCAAAATGCTCGAGCGCAAAATCAATAAACTTGAAAAAGAGACTCTCCTGGTTAATGCACAACTCGAGCAGATGCGTAGCGAAGAGGAACAGCTGGCCCGCAACATCTTTGAAAAATATCGTGTAAACCTTCGCAAAGTAGTTGGTGATGCTTTGGCACTGGGAGGCGAAGATTTTTCATCCCTCATTGACATCTCGTCCACCTTCCACCGCCAAGACCCAGAAACGCTTGCCCTGGAGGCCATTCCCGAAGAGAGTTACCACTTCATCAAGAAGGGGAACCAAGAGATCAACAATGCTCGCGATCAACAGCGTAAACTACAAAGCGAATTTCAAGAACTAGGTGAGGTCAACTGGACTGCGATTGAAGAGTGCGATCGCCAACAAAAGCGCCACGACTTCTTAATTGAACAAGAGACTGAACTGAGCAAGTCGTTAAGCGATTTGCAAAACGCTATCATCTACATTGATGAGAAATCAAAACTTAAATTTAAGGAGGCCTTCGGAGAGATCAATGAGCGCTTTCAAAAGGTCTTCCCCATCCTCTTTGGTGGGGGCAGCGCCTCTCTCGAACTCATTACCAATTCACTCGACGAGAGTGAAACCGGGGTGGAGATTGTTGCATGGCCACCAGGCAAAAAGATGCAAAACATTAATCTCCTCTCTGGAGGTGAAAAGGCCATGACCGCCCTCGGGCTTATCTTCTCCACCTTCCTAGTACGCCCTTCACCCTTTTGCCTCCTCGATGAGGTGGACGCTCCGCTCGATGATGCCAACGTGGTTCGCTTTAATGATCTTCTGCGTGAGATGAGTTCCGAATCACAATTTATTTTGATCACCCACAATAAAAAAACCATGGAACTCAACGACCTTCTCTACGGGGTGACCATGCAAGAGCCCGGCGTCTCCAAAGCAGTCTCTATTCGCCTTCAATAGAGAGACCTCATCAATTTTATTTTTACCCTTTGCAACCACCTCTCTCTAAATGTATAAAACAACTTAACCCTGTATACTTTATCTAAAAAATTTTTAGGAAATATTAAAATGAACGTCCTTATAAAGCTCTCTTGGGGCAAAAAAATAAAGCAAAATTTTTGGTTTTTAGTAACGAATCGTCCGATCCTAGTTACAGTCGTCCTCTTGATGATTTTTGCGATCAAAACGCTTGCTAGTGCGGCCACTCCGCCATCACCATCGTCATCAACCGCTTCCCCTTTTTTACCAAACACCTTTGAGGCCGGCTTTGAACAAACCTTCAAGAGTGTCATCAACAATAAAACCCGCAGCGGAAAAGGTACAATCGCTTACCTCTACCCAGGGCACATTCGCTTCGAAGTAACAGAACCCACCTCTGAAAAATCGCTCTTTATCTCCAATAGCAATCAAAGCTGGTACTATACCCCACCCTTTGATGAGGCGGAAAAAGGCGAAGTGATCATTCAAAAGAGCAATCGCCTCTTTGTGGTTAAGTTTTTTGATAGCATTCGCAGTGGCCTTAAAAATAACTCCATGTACACAGTAAAAAAGGATGAGAGTCAGCAAACACCAATCTACACACTCACCTTTAGCAAAAAATCGGCAAAAGAGATCGGCGTTGTCGAGGCAGAAATCACTTTTGCCCCTAACTCAACCACTAGCGAATTTTCTAAAATAAAAAGTATTAACATTAAATATAATGATAAGAAGAACGTTCTGCTTACTCTAAACGATTTACATAGAGACGTTCCCTTGACCCAAGAAAACTTCATCTTCTCCATCCCGGCCAATACTAAAGTGACTGAGCAAAACTAAAACAAAGCCCAAAAGGTTAACTTAGGTCAAGACTTTCTCTGCACATCCTATAGTATAGTTCTTTTAAGGACGAAAAAAAAATCAAGGGGCGTGTACGATGATAAAGATTACAAGAAAAATTATTACTATCGATGAAGATCTCTGCAATGGCTGTGGCCACTGTACTACGGGCTGTTCAGAGGGCGCACTACAAATCGTCAATGGCAAGGCCAAACTGCTTCGCGAAGACTTTTGCGACGGTTTTGGCGACTGTATTGGAGCTTGTCCTACCGGTGCCTTAAAAATTGAAGAGCGTGAATCGAATCCCTTTGATGAAATAGCAACAAAAGCACACCTCTTGCAAACTGGTGGTGCAGAAGCGGTTGCCCGCATGGAGGAGGCACAAAAGCAGCATAGCGGTGGCGGCTGTCCTGGAAGTCGGGCCATGCAGTTTAATCGGGCCAGCACCTCCACCAATACAAGTGCCTCAGCAGCAGCACCAGCACAATCAGAGCTCAACCAGTGGCCCATTCAGCTGCATCTCGTGCATCCGTCGGCCCCTTTCTTTAAAAATCGCGAGCTAGTGGTGATGAGCACTTGTGCCCCGCTGGCATCAGCAGATGTTCACTCACGCTTTCTTAAAGGTCGAAGCGTAGTGGTTGCCTGCCCTAAGCTTGATAAAAGCGAACCCTATGTTGAAAAGCTTGCAAGCATCATGAGCGAACCCACAATTCCTAAAGTGATCATCGTACGTATGGAGGTTCCTTGCTGTGGTGGTCTCTCTACGATCGCAAGTGAAGCACGCAAACTGTGTCCACGCAAAGATATCATTATTGAAGAACAGATTGTTGCGATTGAGAGTGGCTCAATCAGATCGATTAAACTTTTATAATATTTTATTTTTTATTTTTTTAAAGGAGTATCCAATGAGTATGTTTTGTTATCAATGTCAAGAAGCTATGAAAGGCGAAGCTTGTAATGCAAAAAAAGGGATGTGCGGAAAAACCGACAACGTTGCTAATCTTCAAGACCTGCTTCTCTTCGTTGTTAGGGGTATCTCCCTCTACGCTGAGAAAGGCCTAAATGAGCGTAGCGATCTTCATCCCGAAGTTGGCCCCTTTGTCACTGAGGCGCTCTTTGCAACGATCACCAATGCCAATTTTGATCAAGCACGTTTTGTCTCTCTTATTCGTTCTGCACTTAAACTCCGTAATCTTTTAAAAGAGCATTATGGCCCATCTATTCCTGGCAACGACCATGAATCACTCCGCTGGTATGCAGACAATGAGAATGACTTTCTCACCAAAGCACAAAGTGTTGGTGTGCTTACGACAGAGAATATTGATATTCGTTCCCTACGCGAGCTGCTCGTCTACGGAATCAAAGGAATTGCAGCATACACACACCATGCTATGGTTTTAAATTATACCGACAATGAAATTTTTAAATTCATGATCAAAGGCATGGCCGCCACTACAAAAGATTTAAGTGCAGATGAACTTGTCGGGCTTGTCATGGAAGCTGGGAAGACCGCAGTTACCACCATGGCCTTACTCGATAAAGCAAATACCACCACCTATGGCAATCCAGAGATCACCAAGGTCAATATTGGTGTAAAAAATCGTCCAGGGATCTTGGTCTCCGGTCACGACCTCAAAGACTTCGAGGAGCTCTTGGAGCAAAGTAAAGATGCCGGCATCGATATCTACACTCATAGTGAAATGTTACCAGCACACTACTATCCTAAATTTAAAAAATATTCCCACTTTGTGGGCAACTATGGAAACGCTTGGTGGAAACAAGACGAGGAGTTTGCCTCCTTTAATGGTCCCATCTTAATGACCACCAACTGTATCGTTCCTGTCAAAGATAGCTACAAAGACCGCATCTTCACTACAGGCGTTGTTGGATATACCGGTATTAAGCACATCAGTAATCGCAACTCTCAAGGCCAAAAAGATTTCTCTGCGATCATCGAAATGGCCAAACATTGTCCAGCACCAAAAGAGATTGAAACGGGCGAGATTATTGGTGGTTTTGCTCACAACCAAGTGCTTGCACTCGCCGACAAGGTGGTCGCTGCAATCAAGGGTGGGGCGGTGAAAAAATTTGTGGTGATGGCCGGATGTGATGCTCGCCAAAATAGTCGTAACTACTTCACTGATGTGGCCAAGGGACTTACCAATGACACCATCATCTTGACTGCTGGTTGTGCAAAATATCGCTACAACAAATTAAACCTTGGTGATATTGGTGGTATTCCTCGAGTGCTCGATGCTGGTCAATGTAACGACTCCTACTCTCTTGCTGTAGTGGCATTAAAATTAAAAGAGGTTTTTGGTCTTGCTGATATCAATGAACTTCCGATTGAGTACGATATTGCCTGGTACGAGCAAAAAGCTGTTGCCGTGCTGCTAGCACTGCTCTTCCTTGGTGTAAAAAATATTCGCCTTGGACCAACATTGCCGGCCTTCCTATCACCCAATGTAGCAAAAGTGCTAGTCGAGAAATTTAATATTCGCCCTATTAAAAGTGCTGAAGAAGATTTACAAGAGATTTGTGGCGTTCGCTAAACGCTAATGAATTTTACCTCCCATCAGAATAGGTCCTTGACACTCTCGAACGAAAGTTCGAAGAGTGTCGAGTCCTGTTCATGAGAAACCTCTCTTAAGACACCCTCCTCATTGAGTTGCCGAAGTGTGCGTGAAAGCGTCTCTGGTACCGTACCTAAAATCAGCGCTAACTCTTTTTTACTCATCTTTAAGTGAATGGTGCATTTGCGATCTTTTCCAATACCCTCATCGTTTGAGATACAATTCTTCACCATATATTTTATGAGCCGCTCCCGCACTCCATCCAAAGTAAGATACTCAATCATATTTACAAATCCACGAAGCCTACGCGAATAAGCGGCCAACATTTTAATCGCCACTTCAGGACGCCGAAGCAGCACCCCCACAAACTCCTCCCGTAGCACTTGCAAGACCATACTCTCTTTTAAGGCCACACAACTTGCAGGATAAAATTCACTATCAAAGATCGCCGCCTCTGCAATCACATCACGATCCCCATGGTAGTGCAGCGGACGTTCGCCCCCACTTTTGGATAGTTTAGTAACTGCAAGTTTTCCATAAACCACAATATAAAAGGCATCCGCCTTCTGCCCCTCATTAAATAAAATTTGGTTACGTTTCAATTTCTTGCTTTTGACACCTTTTACAATCAAGTCCACATCTTCACTGCCTAAATTTTCAAAGAGAAATATTGAAGATAAAAATTTCTGTACATCTAATTTTGATTTTTGCTCCATCCTGCCCAGGCCTTTTCCTTATCGCTACACACTGTTATTGTAAATTATAAATTAAAGCATTGCTCTTTTTCTTACGAACAGCCTCTTAGCAATTAGCACGAACTACAGGTCGACACAAGACAAGAGATGAAGAGGCCTCTATGAATCTTAAAGCAAAATTGATTTTTTTTGTGGTTTTATTTTTAATGGTGCAAATCTTCTCCGCTTGCGGAAAGAAAACCGAAGTTATCGGAATAACTCAAAACACCTCTACCTCTGTCCCCGAGATCAAAACCTCCAATGAAACCCTCTGTTCTGAACACACTCTCATTCGTCCCCAAGTCGATCTCCTCATCCTCTGGGACAACAGTGGCAGCGCTGTCCATATCAACTCCGAAACCAAAAATGCCCTACGAAACACTATCAACCAAATCTCTCCACGCTTTGATTACCATATCGTACTTGCACCTTTAGTTATCGATGAGGCAAATAGCTCCAACAACCCTCCACTCTTCTTAATCCTCGAAAATACCAAAGATGTCTCCTCGGCAATTCTAAATGGCACTGATGCTAAAGTACAACTGATTCCTAATGATAATCTTGGCCGCATGGACGCTTTTGCTGCAATTGCAAACACAGCGGGAAAAGAGAAGGGCATTCAAAGAGTGCTGGATATCATCAGTAATGAAAATACAGCAAAAGGAGTTTTCCGCAAGAACGGATACCTGCTTACGATACTCATCTCCAACGGTAACGACTCTCCAGAACTCTCTCATAAAGCTCAAAGTGATGAGCTTAAAAATAGATATATGACATCTCTAAGGGCATTGAAGGCCTCTCTTGAAAGCGAACAATTTCGTATCATCTCCATCGTCGCTCACAAAGATAGTAAAGATTATGGCAACAACTGCAATGCCTTGGGCGCGGACAGAGGACATGTTTATATAGACATTTCTGGAATGCTTTATGATGAACTCCCAACAGAGGCCAAGGACGCCCAAAGCAATGCTTACAAAGACAGCTACGATCTTTGCCAAAACGCCTTCACTCACCTCTTCGATGGACCAAACCAAACCATTCAAGATATTCTTATCAAGCACGTCTATAATCACTGGCGAGTGGTGGATACCAAAGATAAAAATTTTGACCCAAAAAAAATTGTGGCCACAAAGAATACGGGAGTGGCATTGACCGAAAACGATCCTAATGGCTTTAAATATGTCGGGTATCGCGAAAACCAAAATACACGTATAAAACCCACCCCTGGTGAACCACGCACAGGACACTTTATCGAACTTCTCGGAAGTGGTATGGTCACCTATCCCGAATGCCTCTATATCGGCACCCAAGAAAATGCCGAATACTACAACTATATTGTCGTCAATGAGGCGCCAAATACCGATACCGTAAAAATCACCATCAATGGTCAAGATATACCAAGAAGTACAAGCAATGGCTGGAACTATGAAGGCTACTCCCCCTCAAAAAATATTCGTGTGCTTTCTCCAACCGACCTTACTGAATACACCCCAGGAACTTTTAAATCGGGCTACTTTATAAAAATGCATGGTAGTGCCATTTATACCAACGGCTCTCAAGTAAAAATCGAATACAAGCGTGCGCCGATCACTTAAGGCCTACTAGTCCAACCTACCCGCTTTTTCCTAACCCCACTCTCCTTTATAATTTTCTTATTGTGCTTAGCTTATTAGCTTATGTACTTACAAGGAGATTTTCGTGTCTGAAGCGCTAACAACATCCAACAATTCCCATAAAGCAAAGATATTAAACAATCAATTTGATTATCTTGCCATCACCATGCTTATCTTAGTGGTTGCTATCATCGGATTTTCTTGGGGGTACTTAATTTATTTACAAGGAGGACTAGAGCAACAAAAAAAAGAGTATGCCCTTAATCAACGCATTCACAATGTCATCCATGATTTATCTACTCTCTATGTCAGTCTCTTCAGCCTGATTCGCAATAATGCTAAGGAGGAGATCATCCATGAGTTGCTTAGCGAGTACCCGCTTCATGAACAAGAGTTTTCTACACTTAAGGATCAGGGGCTATTTGCCCATCAACTATCATCATCACCACTAATTATGAAATTCATTGATGACCTCGATAAAGCTCAGCTTCTCTTAAAAGCAGGTCACTACAAAGAGGCAGAGGCACTCTACTCACAACAAATCTCTACACATTTTAAAACCGTCTCTACAAAGCTAGATCAGACCCTAGCAAACAATTTGGAACAAATTTCTAAGCCTTTAATTAAAAGATCTTCCATCATGTTTCATATTATTTGCCTAGCGATCAGCGGATTCCTTGTGCTTTTTTTTAGTAGTACCTCCATTAATAATCTAAAGTCGCAAATATTCTCCTCTATCGAATCGTTTAAGCAATCGATCAGAGGTCTCCATGACAAAAATTTCTCTCCACCTAGCAGTGCTATGCCCTTCCAAGAATTCGCAGAAGTTGCCCATGATCTCAGAGATCTTTTTGTACAATTTCAAAAAAATTTATTTCAGATCAGAAAAATTATTGACTCTCTTGATAGCAAAACCAATGTCATCAACAATAGTGCTCAATTTGTATCTTCCAACTCAGGCATTTTCGCTCAAAGTGTTGATCACATCAACAATACAATGCAATCTATGTCCGAAAACATGACTCTCTTTAGTAATGCAATCTTATCCTTAATTTCCGGTACAGAAAATATTATGGCAAAGATCGATGCTACTCAAGGAGCAATGAACGAAATTGAGAGTAGCTCACAAAATATCTCTAGTACTATCAGCATCATCAAAGAGATTGCTGACCAAACCAATCTTTTGGCCATCAACGCGGCCATTGAGGCCGCACGAGCTGGGGAGTATGGTAAAGGTTTTGCTGTGGTTTCAGAGGAGGTAAAAAAATTAGCTGAGACCAGTTTCTATTCCGCTAAAGAAATTTCCGATATCATTAACGAAAATCTTCTCGCAGTTGAACGTGGAAAAAATTTTGCAAAAGAGTCATATCAAGCGCTTAAAGTTGTTTCACAAGCAATTGAAGATGTCGGAAAACAGGTAAAAACCATCTCCTTCACGACCAAAGACCAGCTTGTTTCGCTGCGAGATAGCATTGGACAAATCAGCTCCTCACTCTCTATTGTTAGTAACAACAAAGATGTTTCAGGAGAGATGATGACCGATTCCATGGAGCTAAAAAAAATCTTATCCGAGTACCATGTTGCTTAAATTCTCGGCGCATCGAGGCGTTTCTTTATCCATTAAATTTAATAAAGTAATTAAAGTTAATATCGTGATTTATATATTCTGATCTATAATAACTTTAGGTAAAGCGAACAAACAATTATTTATCAAAATGTAACCTTTGCACCAATTAAGGAGAGATTATCGAATGTTCAGAAGGTCGACAATAATTTCTACCCCCGTTTTAGCACTCTTTTTACTAATAACCGTGGTGACACTCTCCCTTTCTCCACTCTACGCTAGCATAAAATCCAATTCGAAGCTTGCTTCGCAACAAGCAAGCACGAAAGTTATTACCTTTGTGGATACTTATCCGTGGAGCCTCTTTGCACCAAATCCGCCTTATGTATGGAGTTGGGAAGATGCGATTTCTCCCTTTGTCATCAATAACGACCCCTTTGGTTTAAACTTCTTTACCAAATCTTTTTCCATCCAAAAAGGAGAGACCCTCCTGAATATTTTTCTCAGGGCCTACCTCTCCATCAAAGAGGCCTACTGGGCAATTCATGTTATCAAGCCATTGATTGGTTCGCACTCCCTAAAACTTGGACAAAAAGTGGAGATGATCTTTATGCCAGATGCGGAGTTCACTCCGCTTGCAAAGTTCAAAGGGATAAAAATCTATCTTGATGCAAAAAATTTTCTCCTACTGGAGCGAGGAAGCGATGGCACCTTTACGGCAAGCAAAAAGCAAAAACCTACGGTACGCAGGCTCATTCGTGCCGAAGGGGCCATTCAAGATTCTCTCTATCAAACCTTTAAAGACAACAACGTTCCCTCTAAAGTGTTTGCAACCTTTCTCGATCTTTATAGCTTTGAGGTGGACTTCCAGCGCGATCTAAAAAGTGGTGATCAATTTGCACTCCTCTATGAAGGTTTTTTTGATGAGAATAACGAGCTTGTCGATTGTGGAAAGATCTTCTTTCTCTCCTTACAGCTAGAAGAGAAAAACTCCGCTTACTATCTCTTTAAAGATGCCAAAGGCAACGAGGATTATTTTGGAGCAACAGGAGAGGGAATTAAGAAATCGCTTTTAAAAACCCCGACGCTTGCAACTAGGATCTCCTCGAAGTTTGGCAATCGCCTCCACCCAGTCTTTGGCCATAGTAAATTTCATAAAGGCATCGACTTTAGCACACCCAGGGGGACACCCATTTGGGCCGCCGGCGACGGTGTTATCACCTTTATGGGTTGGCATGGTGGTTATGGACGCTTTGTGAAAATTCGTCACAATGGGGACTACTCCACGGCCTATGCCCACCTCTCCCGCTTCAAGGCGGGCCTTAGTGTCGGTGGCCGCGTTTCACAAAAGCAGGTGATTGGATATGTGGGTGCTACCGGTGTAACCACAGGGCCACACCTACACTATGAGGTGATTAAAAATGGCGAATCGATTAACCCCATCAGCATCAAACTGCCGGCCGATCGTAAACTAAACGGAAGCGAACTCTCCGCCTTTATAGATCAAAAGCAGGATATCATAGAGATGATGTCAAATAGTGAAGAGTACACAGGATCAATTACTAAAGAGGAAGAAGAAAACGCAGCAGAAGAGGAAAACGAGGAAGAGCTAAACAGCTCCTCCAGCAACTCCTAAAAACTCTCTCCCTCCAAGAAAAGCTCGAAGCGCTTTAGGCACATAGATCCTTCCATCCTTTTGCTGATGAACTTCTAGCAGTGGCACTAAAATCCTTGGTGTTGCAATCGCTGTATTGTTAAGGGTGTGGCAATATAAAACTTTCCCCGTGCTACTACGATAGCGAAGATCGGAGCGCCTTGCCTGCCAATCTTGCAAGTTAGAACAACTATGTGTCTCTCGATACTTTCCTTCGCTTGGAACCCATCCCTCTATATCAAACATTCTAACCTTGCCCGCACCCATATCACCAGTACAACACTCCACTACTCGGTAAGGCAACTCTAGACTCCTCATCACCTCTTCGGCCGTCGCTAAAAGTTCTTGGTGAATTCGATCCGACTCTTCTGGATCATTTTTGGTAATCACATATTGCTCCACCTTCATAAATTGGTGAACACGAATGAGTCCCTTAACATCCTTACCGTAGCTTCCGGCCTCCCTCCTAAAGCAAGGGGAATAACCTGCATAGCGCATAGGGAGTTTAGACTCCTCCAAAATTTCTCCTCGGTGTAAGCTATTGAGTTGTACCTCGGCCGTTCCTGATAGGTAGAGGTCATCCTCCTGTAAGTAATAGACTTGATCTTTTCCTGTCGGAAAATGGCCCGTTCCATAGAGTGCTTCTTGGCGAACCAGCGACGGTACTGTAAGCAAAGAGAAATTTTTTGCCAGTAAAATCTCCAAGGCCAAACGATGAATCGCAAGTTCCAATAAAACCATCTCATTTTTTAAAGCGTAACTGCGACTCCCTGACACCTCTGCAATCCGCTCAAACTCGGCCCAATTATTATCGGTTAAAATTTGAATATGATTTTTGGGTGTAAAATCAAATGATGGAATAGTTCCAGAGCGCTTTACCTCAACGTTGTCACTCTCATCACGTCCGCGTGGTGCTTTTTCGGAAGGGATATTAGGAACCATCCACATGAGTTTTTGCAGCTCCTCTTCAAGCTTTGTCTGCTGTGGTTTTAATTTCTCGATCTCCGTCGCAATCTCTTTTCCTCTAGAGATTAACTCTGGCCGATCCTCAGGTTTTGCAGAGGGGATTTTTTTTGCATTGGCATTTCTCTCTGTTTGCAAATCTTGCATCTTCTGTTTGCTTGCCTGAAGTTCCCGATCTACTTGCAGCAATTCATCCAAATTTAAGTGCACATTTTTAATGGAAATGGCCTCTTTGACCATTTCAACATTTTCTCGAATAAATTTTAAATCCAACATACCTCAATCTTCCTCTTCAAAAATTCAAAAACAATAATGGCCGACAGTATTAATATACTTAAGAGTATAGCGCGAAATTTTTGATGTGAAAACGTCTAGCGGGGAAATCTATTTAAAAATTCCGAAGCATTGGTGGCCCTGGAGGTGGCTCTGGAGGATTGATTGGGCCAAGGCCTGGAGCTTGTACACACAAGCACAGAAACTGTTGCTCACTATAGACTTTTCCAAGATGATCAACGACTGTGCACTGTTTTTTCAAAAGAGCATTATCATAAAAATTATTTCCATAGAGTTCTCCTTGTGCATTTCTTGCTTTCACCTTACATACAAAACTCTTCCTGATGATTGTATGACCACTACTAACAAAATAATCCTCATGTTCAGCGGTCGCCTGGCGATTAAAACAAACTTGCGGACAAGGAGTTGCTAATGATGGAAACCACCCCGCCTTATTAGGCATAAAAGCAGCATCCGGTAATGGATCTGCAAATACTAAGCTCGACAAGCTAAAAAGACTTATTGCAAAAAAGAATCTCTTCACTGTCATCCCTCCTCTTGATTGTTGCTATTGATTATTACTTTTCTTACAAGTGACAAAAGATACCCATCTTATTCCTAGCTAGCAAGATAGATGCCATGAAACTAGAGACATTTTGCCTTTCTTGATCCATTCACTTGGTCTATTGTTTAGAATAATCGTCTCATCTCAACAATCTATTAGATTAATTTGCAAGTCTGCTCGATAAATGAAAACAAGTCGTTTCGTTTCCCACAAACGAAACGCTGTTGTTCTTTCGTTCTTTTGTTTTTTTCATTTAACTCCTGCCGGGATCTAAGGTTTTACCCTCCTAAAAAAACCTTAGATCCCTCCTATACATCACGACCTCTGTCCTTTACTCAAAAAAAAAACAAAATCATCAAACAATAAATCACCTTTATAACTTCATAAAAATTTATGATTTGTTATATTTTTTTTTTATTGTATTTTAAATTTCATGTTCTTCAACTGTCGGGGAGAGGATTCAATGGAATTTTCAACAAATAGATCACTGCCTCTTAAGTTTACAGTTTACTTCTGGTCGTTATTTTTTGCGATCACAATGATAGTTGCACTATCATTTGCAGCTGAGGCCAAAGAAGTTAATAAAATTAATGAACGTTTTTTCAATACCAGCATTAATAGTTCTTTCCACAAAGGAGTAACAATTACTGTTAAGGCCATTAATGCTTGTATTCCTCCTTCTATATCAATTTCAACTCACGCTAATCCCGTGGGCCCTTCAATTATCAACCCTAACTAGTCTTTATCTTTTTTTTTTGAGTGGGAAAACCAAAAGTTTTCCCACTTCCTTCCTTCCGTGCTATGCTGTATTAGAATAAAAAGAAGAAAAAATAAGGATCTCCTTTTATGGCATCAGATAAAACTGCGTCCATCGCTCGTGACATCAGCACCGTCTGCCGCTGCAAGGCCGTTAAATACAAAACTATCCGTGCCGCCATCGAACAAGGCGCAGACACCCTTGAAAAAATACGCGAAAAAACTCGGGCCAACACTGGATGTGGCAAAAGCTGTACGGAAAAAATTATATCGATGATTGCAGAACATAAACGTTAAAAGTTAATTAACTACTATATCAAAAATAAACCTTTCTTCGATCCCACTTTTTGCTGTAGTTTCTTGCATCAGGATCTTTATACTTCCCACTTCGATATTTACTTAAAAGAGGATCTTTAGCACAGGCAATTTGAAAATCGACTAACTTTTTTAACGTATCGACAAGTAACTGATGCCTTCCCTGCAATTTCTCATGTCCCCACCGCTCAAGATCCCCCAGCAAGCGATAAATCGACTCAATCGTGCACAGGCAATACTTGGCGGGTTGCTGTTTAATCTTAAATTTTGAAAGCTCCTCTCCTGGGGTAAAACTAATCCTTGGAATCTGATGCAGATTAGGACTTCTCTTCATCATCCCCTTGGCATTAGGCCAAGTTCCATCAATCACAAAAATCAAAAGCCTCTTTTGCAAAAGCTTGCCTCTCACTCCCTCCTCAAAATCGCCGACACTGATGTTATGGGAGTGCTCCCCTGGATAGAGCAACATCGGCAAATAGCTCTCATTGTGCAAAAGCAGATTAACCACCTCATTACTTTGAAACTCATCTCCCACCACCACTCGCGAATTTTGCAAACACAGATGCGCAAGCCTACCTGTTCCTACTCGCTCTTTCCACGCTTCCCGTGGATGCATCAAAATAACAATCTCTGTATTCGTCACAAACGGCATAATCTCTTTGCAAAAACAGACCTTACTGGCCCTAAAGCATCTCAAACAAATCTCTCTCACCGCCTATCTCCACAAAAAAATTAAAAATCAATTCCTCTGACAGCTTTTTTTCCTACATTAAAAGGGTGCTTCTGCATCTTCATTTCCGTTACAAGATCAACAACATCCATAATTTCTTGAGGACAGTTACGTCCAGTAATGACCACACTCATAGATGCCGGTCGCCTAGATAGCACTGAAATCAGTTCATTTACCGAAAGAAAATTCAGCTTAAAGGCATAAGTTATTTCATCAAGGATGATCACATCATACTTAGGATCGGTGATCAACGCTTTGGCCTTGTTCCAGGCCGCTACAGCGGCCGCTTTTGCATCAGCGTCATTTGGATCATAGACAAAACCATCCCCCATTGTATGAATCTCTACTAGTGGGGTATTCTCTGCAAATTTATATTCTCCGGTACTGGTGTTGCTCTTAATGAATTGAACTATTGCACACTTCATTCCATATCCGAGAGCACGAAAACAAAGCCCTAAGGCCGCTGTAGTTTTTCCCTTACCGTCGCCTGTGTATACTATCGTAATACCGTGATCCGTAACTACCTCCTTGCCATTTCTCATGGCAACTTAAGATGGCCCTAAAGATCAGATGCCAAAATGTTCAAGTTATTATTTAACAGGCCCTAAGTCAGTAAATTTTTGCAAACAACTTGGAGTTTTTTTGAAACTTCTTTCGAAAAAAAATGGGGTGACCATGAAAGATTAGCAAGAGAGTCACTAATAACAAATACTGCTGTGGAGCGAAGCTCTAGGTAATTTGCCACTGCAAAGAGGGCCGATGCCTCCATATCCACCGTCAAAATCGCTTGTTGCTGAAGTTGCTGAACTCTCTCAATAGATTCACGATAAGGAGCATCAGTAGTCCAGCCGGCCCCACGATGGAGAGTCAGCGATGCGCTGGTTAGTCGTTGGATCACTTCTGCACAAAGCTCGGCATTTGCATTAGCATAACAAGATTCGCCTGGCGAGTCTGGCAAGTAATGGTAGGAAGTTCCTTCATCGCGAATTGCACGCTCACACAAAACCACATCAGCGATCCTCACAGCTTTTTGAAGTGAACCGGCAATGCCAACGATAATAAAATTTTCCACCCCTAAGGCCGCCAACTCCTCTACCACTATGGCAGTCACCGGAGCACCGATGCCAAAACCACCAACAACACCTACATTGCTAGCGGGAAGGATCAAAAGATCCATACCAAAAATACGATAGGACTTTGCTTGCTGCTGATCTTTTATCCATGAAAACAGATAAGGCTGAAAAGTAAGCAAAACGCTTTTAGGAAAATTTATTTCAGGAAGTTTGTGATTCTTCTCAAAATAACCTACATAGCGTTTTGCTGTTAAGAGCGAAGGTGAATCGTTAAAAATGATCAAAATATTATCTCAAATTATGGTAATTATCGCTTAATGTTTAAAATCTCTTGCAACATTTGATCTGCAGTTGTGATGGTTCTAGTATTAGCGGTAAAATTACGCTGGGACTTCATCAGGTTTACAAACTCTGCTGCAATATCTACGTTGGATTCTTCAAGCGATTTTGCAAGCACATCACCACGTCCATGCTCCCCAGGTTTTCCAACAGCACCCTGACCAGATCTTCTTGTCTCTTTATACAAATTTTTACCCACTTTGAACAGTCCTTCATTGTTCTCAAATTTTGCAACCGCAATTTGCGCTAAATCACGAACTTCTCCATTGTTATAAACTGCAGTTAAAACTCCAGAGTCATTAAAGGATAAGCTTCCTAGTGTGGCCGCACTCGCTCCATTTTGTGAATGGCGAGCAACTGATGATGATGAGCCATACTGAGTACTGCAATCAAGCCCATTGCCACCCTCTTCGCTAGACTGACCAAAATCAAAGTCAATCTTTTGATCAGGTGCTGCACCTTTATTGAAATTAAAAGAGTTCATTCCCGGACTCTCTTTTTTGAGCACGCCTTTATCGGAAAACTCCAGCACTCCATTGGCCATTTCAATTTCTTCTTTACTCTTATCACCTTTGGTCGTATCGGAACTCTTGACCATGGCATGGTATTCCCACTTATTCTCCTCGACTTTATTAAAATACACCGTAACAAGTCGTGCACTGCCAACATTATCGTACACCACCATACCAGCATTATAGTTAGAGGTCTTATCCGGCCGCTCGGGTTCAAATTTTTGAATATCAGCACGAGAATCAAGATTCATTTGTACCCGTGCTAAGCTGGTTCCTTTTGCAGGAATCGTAGTACCTCCAAGTTTAATTTGCTCTAGTCTACTGGTAACTTTGCCACTCTCATCAGCAGTGAATCCCAGGACAGGGTAACCATCACCAGTGACTAAAACCCCTTCTTTATCAAAGTTAAAGCTTCCATCACGAGTGAAACCACGTCCAAAAGGAGCATCAACAGAAAAAAATCCATTTCCATTAATCCCCAAGTCTGTCACATTCATGGTCCGCACCAAACTCCCTTGGGTAAAAACGGGCCTTGTGTGCGCTAGTTTTGTTCCGGCACCAATCTGATCTCCACCATCAATTCCCTTGAGAGAGCTTGCCAGAACATCTTGAAATTCAGGCCTTGAAGATTTAAAGCCGTTTGTACTTGCATTGGCAATATTGTCTGCAATCACTGCCATACCACCACCAATAGAGTTTAAACCAGTAATACCAACATTAAACGACCCTAAGATACTCATGCCTATGCCTCCGCTTTATCGCATAATATTTTGGTATCCGTTTGGATAACCATTTTGAAAACCAGTTGGTTTCAAAGTTGTTTTTTCATTACTTTCAAAACTGTTTACATCTCTTAGATCCAATTTTTGTCCATTAACCGTCAAGACAGTATTCTCACCTTCAAATTCCACTCCACTAACCACTCCTGCAATCATAGTCTCTGCTGCAACTTTTTGCCCGGCCTCATCATAGGCCAAGACTTGAAAGCTATAAGTCCCTTTTTCCGCATAAGAAGAATCGAGGTTCTTTCCATTCCAAGTCATCTCATGGGAACCTGAAGTCATATTTTCCTGCGCAAGCTCGGCCATCATATTGCCTCTAGAATCAAAAATTCTAACCATGGCCAAAGCAGCAGGGGCCTGTAATGAAAAACGCACTGGAGAAGGATTGCCCTCTCCCTCATGGTTGATATTTTGTCCAGCAGAAGTCACTTTTTTTCCAAGTAAATTGGCGGCATAAAATTTTTGCTCAAGAACTTTATTGCCATTTTGTGCCTGCATAATATTTTTAAGCCCTGCTAACTGCTCTAATTGAGAAAATTGTGCGAGGTCGGCGGTCAATTTCTTATCATCCAACGGATTTGTAGGATCTTGATTTTGCAACTGATGGGTCAGCAAGCGCAAAAAGTCATCTTTCCCCATCTCTTTCTCTCTTTTTCGGTAAGGAACTTTAGATTGCGCCTTTACTCCATTGATCTTATCAATAACATCTTGATCCATTTTATTTTTTTGAGAAGGATGTATGGCAATTCCACCATAGCCGGCATTACTTACTGCATTTTGTGGAATTCCAATTGTTGGTGCTACCATTTTTCAAATCCTAACTATTGTATAGTTCTTGGTAATATGCTTTAAAATTTCTTCTATTTTGCTGCTGCTGCTGTCCTTTGCTTCCTCCTTCGTCATCTTTTTGCTGGTAATGCATTTTATAATCTTCGTTCATCCATCCCTGATTTTTAAACTCTTCATTACCATTGCGATGTCTTTGTTGGAACTGTGACCCTAAATCCCCTGAAAATAGTTGCAATGAGTTCATAGCGTGATCAATTTTAAAATCGCTAACTTTTACTCCAGAATTTTCTAATTTCAAAAGCAATTCATCTTTATGTTTTACAAAAAAGTCACTTCCTATGCGCTCTTGTGGCCTAATTTGAATATCTATTTCATTTCTAGAACCCTTTATCTTTTCTAAATGGATTTCAATTGACCCAAGCTCTTTATCTTCAACATTGACGGAGACATTGTTTTCATTTGAACTCGCCAACTGCACAATATAGTTATTAACTCTATCAATTGTTCCATTTCTTGGGCCGGCCATCACATCTGGAGTCATCTTAGTATTCGAACTTGTATTTAGAAGCTTCAGATTATCTTCGCTATTTTTCTCACTATAATTTTCTACCGAAAACGTCGGTAACAAGGATGTATTTGGACTTTCTAGCATATTTACTTGATTACTCAAGTTTGCATTTGTATTCGCATTTAATTGCGATACATCTTTGCTCATATTAAAAGATTGATTATCTTTTCCGTTATACGCATTAAAGGCATTCAAGGATTCCTGTTTTTTAGCAGCACTCCCATTCGCATTATTAGCAAGCAATTCTTTTAAATTTATCTCCCCACTTTTAATTATGCCCATCGGATCATCTACTGATTCCACAACTTTACTATCCACACTCATTTTCACAAGAGGGCGATTTTTTTTAACAAAAATAGATCGATTATCTTCACCACTGCTATTGGCGATTTTTTGATATCCCCCTCCGTCTCCCATAGTTTGATCTATTCCTGACAACTGCGAATCCATTACCGGAGCATCTCCCATTGGCAATGCTTGATATTTTAAATGGGTGGACTTGGGAAGTTGCAGCTTAAAAAAATTATTATCCACAGGCCCCTTTGATGAAAATACTGGCATCCCTACTTCATCTATCTCTTCTTTGCCTTCACCTTTATCTTTATCTTTATCTTTATCATTGCCTTTGCCTTTATTTTTCAACACATCTTGCAACAAAACATCTGTCGCTTTACTATTGGTTACCGGCAATTTTCCAATGGTCTTAGCACCAATATTGCTATCCATTGCATGCACAAAAAAAGGTTTTTTCTCTGCTTTTACTAACAAGGTGCCTTTATCAATTATGGGATTGCTACTATTTAGCTGCATCTGTTGAGAAATGCCAAAAATATCCTCTCTAAAATCTTTATCAATATTTTTTATTTTGTTTTTACCATTATTGGTATTTTTTTTGTGAAATATTGAAATTTGTGGGTTTTCTGCTTTTTCAAGATCATCTCTATTTATCACAGGATTTTCTAATTTTAACTTTTCTCCTTCCAATAACTGCCCAAAAACAGATGCAAGGTCACCACCACCGTCCATGTTCACTAATTGGCCCTGTCCGGACATTCCCGCCCCTAAAACTTGGCCAGCGGTAGGGATATTTTTCACTCTAACGCTGACTCCCCCGGCGCGAGCATTAGATCCGCCCATTGGATCTACCATTTTGCTTGGGCCGGGTGATATTGATCCCTGCACTTTTTACTCCTGCCAAATTAAACAACATTCATTTACTCTAGATGCCCATCTGATCGCACAAAAGAAAATTTCTCAGAGCATCGTTAGTATCATTTTTTCATATCCAAATACTGTTTTTGAATCCTGGCAGAAATTTCCTTATCCATTAAGTTGAATATTTTTGAGGCCTTGATAGGATCAAGTATGGCAAGTATTTTTACAGCAATGGTTGGGTCTTGTACTGATAAGAGATCTGCGGCCTGTGCTGGCCTCATATTTGAAATGACAGTTACGACATGATTAACCCTATCTTCTATTGATTTGTTATTATTTTCAATGCATCCAATGACTTTATCTTGTTTTGATTCAAAATCTATAATTTTCCTGGAAAGCTCTTGCTCTGCAACCAACACTTGCTCCTCTTTTGCTTTAAGCATCTCCTCTTTTTTTATAAGCTCTTCATCTTTTTGCAATAACTCTTTTGCTAGTTTAGCAATCTCACTTGGCCTTATCCTTTGTATTTTGCGATCTACTTCCTGTTCAATCATTTGTTTTTTTTCTGTTACTGTATAACATTTTTTTTCTTCTTCCTTGCTATTTTTCAGTTTGCTGGTTCCTTCTCTTCCTGCTTCCTCTTCATTATTTTTTTTACTATTTTTATCATCATCTTTTGTTTTATGCTCTGTTTTTGAAACTTCTGTCACTTCCTCTTTTTTATCTTCTGCAGTACTTAATAGTGCTGGAAATAACAAAAATATGCAGCTAACAAGCATCAAAAAAAATTTCATATAGATATTCCACTTACTTTTTCATCTTCTTGTTCATATTCATATCCATAAGCGAAATTCATGCTCACAATATCCTCAATCTGATTACTTTCATCATAGTTATAATCTTTTCTATACTCATTCAATGCTTTGGCCTTAAGTTTTTTCAACATTTTAACTTTATTTTTTTTCTTAACAACATCTTCTAATTTTTCCTGATATCGCTCTTGAATTTTTTCATGCTCTTTTTTCATAAAATCAACAAGTGCACGATAATTGTCTATCCATTCTCCGTAAATTTGCAAATCACTTGCGCTAATTGACCCCTGTCGCATATCTTTTTCTTGTATTTCATAAGCGCGGCTTATCTCAGAATCTATATCGGAAATTTTATCACTCATTGTTTTCATCTCTTGGTTTATTTTGCCTAGCTCAATCATCTCTTTATACTCTTCAAACTCTCTCAATCTCAATACACTATCTAACCTAAATTTAAATTTTTTCATAATTATAAATCAGCATAAAATTCACGTGTAGTTTTTTCTTCTTTGGGCCTAGTGGCAAGCTCCGCGGCCCTTGCAATTTCAATCATTTGTTCCAATACACTCTCAATTGTCGAAGATTCTTCTATCGCCTGCCGTAGGCAACTCATTAGCTCTTCATAGATTATCATTGCCTTATCAACTTTTGCATTAGTTCCTTTTACGTAAGCACCAACATTGATAAGATCTTCTGCACTCTTGTACGATGCCATTAAATCACGCAAGTGTCCGGCAATAAGTTTATGCTCCTTCGTCGTCACCTTATCCATAACCCTTGAAATAGAGGCCAGCACATCTACTGCAGGAAAATGGTTTTTCATCGCTAGTTCACGACTCAAAACGATGTGTCCATCGGCAATAGAACGAACACAATCTGCAACCGGTTCATCCATGTCATCGCCTTCAACTAAAACAGTAAAAATTCCTGTAATGGATCCTGCTCCCTCTTTCGTTCCTGCTCTTTCTAATAGCTTTGGCATTTTAGCAAAAACACTCGGAGAGTATCCTCGATGCCCTGGCGGTTCTCCTCCACTAATGGCCATCTCTCGATTGGCCATGGCAAAACGTGTAATGGAATCCATCATCATCAAAACATCATTCTTTTTATCTCTAAAATATTCTGCAATTGTCATCGCCGTATAGGCGGCCCTTACACGAATTAGCGGGGACATCTCTGATGTCGCTACAACTACCACTGAACGCTTAAGTCCCTCTGGACCAAGGTCAGAATTGATAAATTCCAAAACCTCACGACCGCGTTCTCCAACTAAGGCAATGACATTCACATCTGCCGATGTGTTTCTTGCAATCATCCCCAGCAAAACAGATTTACCGACACCCGAACCGGCCATGATACCAACACGCTGCCCTTTACCTATAGTTGTAAAAGCATTAATCGACTTTATACCAACATCTAAGGCCATGCGAATAGCAGTTCTTTGCAGTGGATTTATTTGCTTTCCAAAGATAGATCTCGTCTCAAAAATATCTTCAATCGCGCCACCATCATCGATAGGGTTCCCTTGATAATCAAGAACTCTTCCTAACATTCCCGAGGAAACTTTAATTGTCGATAGCATATCCCGAAGACACACAAGCGTCTCTGAGTTAATCCCAGGAATTTCCACATAAGGCATAACGATACACCTATCGTTTTTTAATCCAATTACCTCTCCTAAGCATCGTTCTCCACTACTGGTAATAAATTCCACACTACTACCAATAATTGCTCGCGGTAGTGTTACTTCAATCACCCCTCCCCTGCTAGCAAAGACCTTGCCAATTCTTTGATAAGGAGAACTTCTCTCCACTAACTGTACCAGTGGCCTAAAATTAATAAATTTATTATAATCAAGTTCTTCGTGTTGCTTGATGCTGCTTTTTAAATAGTTATCTAATGCTAGATTCATAGTTTATTCAATCTCAATCCCATCAAAGATTTTATCGATGGCCTCAAATTGTACTTGTAAACTACCATCAATGATGGCATGGCTTGCTTCAACTTTTAAACCTTCAGTATCAATGTCATCATCGATCATTACCCGCACATTCTTGATCTCACTAAATTTTTTCTGGATCGATGCCAAGACATCTGGCATGGTATCAATTTTAGATCTTTGAACTTTAATCACCAAATTTTCACGAGAATCCAAATCTGATATCAATTTTTCCAATAAACGCTGTAAATACTCTCCATCGTTTTTCAACTCCCGTATAATTACCCATTTCACAAAAGTTTTCAAAAATTGATAAATCTGATTTCTTTGTGTTTTAATAATCTCTTGCTTAGTGCGTACAACTTCTCTTACCATTATTTCTAAATCAGTAAGTTTCATTTCAATGTTTCTTGCATTTTCGAAATAGACCTCTTCCGAAGCTGCTTTTTTTCCATCATTGTACCCCATCTGCATCCATTGCGCTTTAATCATCTCTAGCCGATTATTCACCTCGTTTTCAAACCGTTCCTTATCCTCCTCAATTTCTTGATTTTTCATTCCACGATAGCGTTGAACGATGGGTGATATATTAAAACCATTATCCAATGCCAAATGGCGCTCTGTGCGAATAGATTCATTTTTTAAGATCTCTTTTTTATCAATTTTTTTTTCAAAATCAGAAAAAATAAATTCACTGACAACACCATCTTTGATTATATTTTCATTTGCATTTTTTTTAACTTTAAAATCGTTAAAAACATACTCGTCAACTTTGACATCAAAATACTTCCCACCGCTAAATGTTTTGACACGTTTCGTTTGAGGTACATCTTTTGATTTTAAAATCATAATCACTCCCTTATACTAATTTATCATCAGAGTCTCCTCCGCGCAGAATGATCGCCTTGCCCTGACTTTCTAGCTCTTTACACTTTTGAACAATATCACTCTGGGCCTTTTCTACATCCGAAAGTCTTGTTGGCCCTAGGGCATCGATATCCTCTTTCAAAATCTGAGCTGCACGCTGAGACATATTTTTAAGTAGTTTAAACTTAACTTCTTCAGGTGCTGTCTTCATAGCAAGTACCAACTGCTTAGTATCAACCTCTTTCATGAGATTTTGTATACCTTTGTCATCAACAAAGACTAAGTCTTCAAAAACAAACATCAATTTTCTAATCTCTTCAGCAAGCTCAGGATCCTTCTCTTCCACTCTGGCCATAATACTCTTTTCACTATTCTTATCCATCAAGTTCAACATGTCTGCGATAGGCTCCACACCACCTAATTGATAAGTATCAATAGTTCCTAGAGTAGAGAGTTCTGTTTTCAATACATCATCTAACTGAGAAATAAGTTCCGGAGATACGAAATCTAAATTAGCAACTCTCAAGACAATCTCTGCTTGCAATCCTTCCGGCAACCTTCTTAGTACATCCACTTTTCTCTCTGTTGTAAGATGAGCAAGGATTAAAGCAATAGTCTGTGGATGTTCATTGACCAAAAAGTTAGATAACATTCTAGTATCCACTAATTCTAATGACTCCAGAGTATTGGTGCCACCAACATCAACAATTTGTCCCAATAATTGCTTGGCACGATCTTCTCCAAGGGTGTCTAAAATAAAATTTCTCCCTTTATTTTCAGAAAACAGTAAATTAACATCTTCATTTAATGCCGAATAAAATTCAGATAATACCCGTTTCACCATTCCAATCGGTGCACTCTTAATCGTTGTCATGGCATTAATCATGCGCTTAACATCGTTATCTTTTAAGTGTTGAAAAATCAACTGAGTGGTATTAAGGCCTAAAGAGCTTAAAAGAATTGCAGCTTTATCTTGTCCTGCTAATAACTGATACTCTACATCGGGATCTAAGGTTTTTTGATCGGCCACTACAAATCTCCTTTTACAATTCTTTCCCTAACTCTCAACTGCCTTATTCATCATATGCATAAGTGCACATATGCACATATGCACTTATGCAATTTGTTTTTCTTGATCTGACAAGTGAATCAAATTATGAACAATCTGTGCCGCTTTCGATGGGTTCTCCTCGACCAAAGAAATAATCTTCTCTTTCAGCATATTGCCTTCGATCTTCTCAGGGTTAATTTTCTCCTCGATTTGCGGCAACGCATCCTCTAGCCCTGGAAGCTTCTGATCCGACTGAATCTTCTCCAACTCCTCAATCGTACGCGGTAAAAAATCTTCTACTGATTCAACGGTATTTTCAGTTACCCACAAGATAAATGGTCGAACCACAATCAAGAAGAACAAAGTTAACACCAATCCCGCTGCCAAGTATTTAAAGAGATTTTTAATAATCTCTCTGTTCTCTTTGCGTTTAATAATCTCTTCTGCCTCGGTCAAATCTTCTTTAACAAACTCCATATTTCTTACAATCAATTTATCACCACGTTTAGAATCAATGCCAATCGCATTACTGACAATCTCTGAAAAATTAGAAAGTTCCTGTTCAGACCAGGCCGCATACTTCCTCTCAATAACCCCCTCTTTAGTCATAACAGGTTTTCCATCAGCTCCTACAACAGGAATTTGTTTTCCATCCACAACCACTGAAGCAGTGACCGCTTTAACAGTAGCGGTCGGTTTCTTTTGATTAGTCACCTTAACTGGAACATTAAAATTTTTGGTGACAATTTTTTTATCTACATCATTTTTAGTTTCAGCTATCCCCGGCTGTGGGGCCTCGCCGGGCAAATTACTTCTGGCCCCTGGAATTCCTTGAGGTGACGGTCTAGAGCCGACCAATTTTTGTGAATTACTAACCTCTGATACTACCGCTGCATTTTCATTGTCATAGGTTGTTTCTGTAGAAGCAATCTCTGTAAAATCCATTTTAACGGAAACTTTGGCCGTCACTTTCCCTATACCTACAACTTTTGATAAAATCTCCTCAATCTGCTCTTCATACTCCCGTGCTAGTCGTGCCTCCAAAACCAAACGATTGGCGGTATCCGCCGTCATTTGATCGCCAATATTGTCTGACAATTTTTTTCCTCTCGAATCAACAATCACCACATTTTGAGGTCTCATGCCATCAATGGAAGCGCTCACAAGAGAAGCTATGCCTCTGATCTCTTCTGGCGTTAGTGTTACACCATTATCTAACTCCAGCACAACTGAAGCGGTGGGAGGTTTTTTTTCAGAAACAAAAGGACTATTCTCCGGTAGAGACAAGTGAACCCTTGCCCTCTTAACCCCACTAATAAAGTTAATGGTCTTCATTAGCTCACCTTCTAAGGCCCGCTGCTTATTGATTTTTTGCACATAACTCGTTGTGCCAAATGCTTGGTTATCAAAAATTTCGTATCCCACCTTCCCACTAAAATTCACTCCTTGCTTGGCAAGTTCTAAACGCCAAACTTCCACCTGATCTTCTGGAACGCTTATGCTTTTTCCATCCTCCGTCATAAGATAGGGAATATTTTTTTCAGCAAGCATTCTTGCTACTACCGTGGCATCTTCCTTGTTCATCTCAGAAAATAAAGTTTTATATCTTGTTTTACTGGCCCAAATGAGTGTCATTACCACACCCAAAGTTAACAATCCAAAGAGTGCAATCATTCCCAACTGACGTGGTAATGGCAGGTCAAAGAAAAAATTTTTAAATTGGTTTATCGCTTTCTGAAAAAAATCTTCCAAGTTGCCCCCTGATTAAACCCCATCTTAAGGCCCTATTCTACCTGAGCTATGGCAAATTAAATTTGCATTCTCATGACCTCTTTGTAAGCATCCAACACTTTTTGTCTAATTTGATTCATCATTTTAAATGCAATCTCTGCTTGCTCAACAATCAGCATTGTTTCATGAAGATTTTCACTTTCTCCTACTGCTAATTTTTCAATCGCAACATTGGCATCTTGTTGTAATTCATTTACCCTTGATAACGATTCTGCTAGCATTCGTCCAAAGGTTGTTTTAGGGGACTTAATATCCATATCTAAAGTAGTGTTGTCTGCTCTTTCTCCGTAAATGTTGAGCAAATTACCGGTATCAGTCATTCCACTAACACCTTTTCCCTCACTTGCTGCTAGTGAAACTCCTTTACCTGCGTGTCCTCCCTCTCCTGTCTCTGAAACCCAATTTTTAGCATTATAGTTATTTAATATTCCAAGTCCCTCACCTACTGTCTTAATCATTGCTTATTCCCCTTTCTCTAAATTTTATCTTCCAATTTCCAATGCTTTATTTGCCATGCTTTTTGACGTATTTAGTGCAGTAATATTCGCCTCATAACTTCTTGAAGCGGCAACCATATTCGCCATCTCCTCCATCATATTAATGTCAGGATAAGCAACATAACCATCTTCATTGGCATCAGGGTGTCCCGGTTCATACTTAAGTATTGGCGGTTTGTTACTAGAGATCACTTCTGTAGCATGAACCTCTTGCACATCCTCCTCCATTTGCCCATCTAAAATCTCTGAAAAACTTTGCCTTGCAGGCTCTGAACCAAACACCACCTCTTTTTTTCGGTAAGGGCCACCCTCTGCCGTTCTAGTAGTCTGTGCATTGGCTATATTAGAAGAAATCGCCGCCAATCTTTTTCTATTGGCGGAAAGACCGGAAGCACTCACTCTAAGACTAGTAAGAAAATCCATAAACCCTTTCCTTAGCGATCAGAGGTGATCGCATATTTAAGCATGCCTAATTTCTTATTTAGTAACTGAACTGAGGCATCATAAAGAATTTTATTTTCTGCCATCTCTGCCATCTCGGCATCTCTATCCACGCTATTGCCATCTTCACTAACCACACCATTGGGATCTTCATAAATCTCCGGTTGCAGTTCATTCATACCGCCTTCGCCAACATTATAGTGAAGAGAACTTTCCGTTTTTAAAGATTCAGCACTATCGATCTCTAGAGCTTTTTTTAATGCATCTTCAAAATCAACTCGCTTTGCTTTGTATCCAGGAGTTTCACTATTGGCAATATTGGAGGAGATAACATCTTGTCGCATCTGTCGAAAATTCAGTGAAGTGGCCAAAGCTTTTAGCGCCTTATCAGAAGTTACTTCCATGATATCACCTCAAATTAACAAAATAGTTGGTTCCATCATTCCTATACTCGTTAATCTTATTACGAAGAGTTCTAATGGATACACCTAAAATTTTTGCGGCCTGTGTTCTGTTTTCACTAGTGTGAATCAATGCTTTTTTAATTAACAATTTTTCTGCTTCTTTTAGTGACATTAGCTTAATTCCATCCTCTTCTTCTCCGTTGATTGTGATATTTTTCTTTTCTCCTATCGTAAGATCTTCGGCCCCAATCATTCCATCGTGCATATTCTTAATTGAATTGGAAACAACTGCTTTTAATTCCAAAACATTGTATGTCCAATAAAAATTCATTAATTTCTCATAAGCTTCACTAGTGAAATAAGGCGCCTCTATTAATAATTCTCTTGCGTAGTTCTCTAGAAAATATTGTGCTAATAATTTAATATCTTCTTTTCTTTCTCTTAATGGTGGAATAAAAATTTGATGCCCAGAAACCAATAAATATAAAGCACGAGAAAATCTACCAGCACCAACTAATTTTGATAGATTTTTCGTTGTAGTAGCAATAATTCTAACATCGATATCGTAATCATTTAATTCGTGGAAAATTTTATAAATCTTTTTTTGAAAATCATCACTTAAGCCATCAATGTTTTTTAATAAAATAGTACCCTTATTGGCCCTTTCAATTATGCCTTTATTATAACGACTAGTTTCTTCATCTCGATGTCCTAAGATTTCATCTTCAACACTTTTTTCATCATTAGCACAATCTACAGTTAAATACTGATAGCTTTTCCTTTTTGATAATTGGTGAATATAAATCCCTAGTGATTCCTTGCCAACACCATTTTCACCCATAAGAAGGAGGGGCATGTTTTGATCTGCAAACTCTCTGGCAAAAGCAATCGCTTTTTGAATTCTACTATCTCTTCCAAACAACTCTTCTCTCACCATACTTTTAGACCTCCTGTCTTACTTTACGATGGTTCAATTATTTTACAATTTTTGTTGCATCAACTTGAGTGTACTAAGTTCACTCTTTGCAAGCTCCTGTATATACTTAGGAACATTATCATCCTTGATTAGTCGTTCTAAAATTTCAACTCCCTCTTTTTGTTCTTGTTTTTTTATTTTTACTAATGCAACTACATAATCAACGCGTCCTTTATACTGCGATTTTGCGTAATATTTATTAAGGATAGAAGCTCTATTAATAATTTCTTCTAAATTTTTATTATTGCCATCTGCGTATAACGCCTCAATGCTCAAATACAATATTCGCTCATAAATTCTACCTAAATCATCACTCTTATTGTTTTTATTTTCTCTAACGGCCGCAACTTTAGGCCCAAGATCGCTTAAAATCGCACTAGACGATTTAATAAATTTATCATTATCGCCATTTTTATAAATTGCCTCGGTGTACATTCCAAAAAAATTAATCATCTCCTGTCTAGTTAATCCATTCTGCGCATCGCTCTTCAGTAAGTACTCTTCGAAATGTCGAATTGCCTCTTCATGTTTTGACAACTTATATGCGGCCATTCCTTGATAAAAATGCAATTTAAGCTGTCCTGGATTATCTAATAATTTTTTTGTATTGTTACTATAGAGGCTTTCCCATTTATTGGTTTCAATTAATTTTATCGCATCAATCTCTTCGATTATCTCTTTAATATTACTCTCGCTCGCGTTAATCCAAAGAGGATAACTACGTTTTGGCCTTTCGCTATTCTTTTTTAACTCTACAATCATTCGCTCAAGACCCTGCTCTAATCCCATTTTAATATAAGCATGACCAACAATAATGCCAACATTATAACTTAATACCACTTTATTAAAAAACATTTCATAATATTTTTCCCAATAACGGATGACCTCTCCATATTCACCATTATCAAAATTCTTTTTCATTATACCATGTACAATTTCGGCCCCATCACCTTCAAACATCCTCTTTTCTAAAGGATTCATTGCTATTAATGGCAATGAATGAATATAAGTCAAAGCATCTTCATAATTTTTCTCATTAATAAAAGTACGCAATCTTACTAACCAAAGTAACTTTCTCATTGGAGGATCAAAAACTTTATCCTCATCGATTCCTCTTTCTAGAAACGCATAATAATCACGATCTTCATTAGTGATATTAATTTTTCGGGCAAGCCGTACTCCTACGTAGCGTATCTTGGCCTCATACTTTATTTTTGCATCTACCGCCAGATCAATCACTTGTTTGTACTCGTTCATTAATTTTTCAGGAGGATCACCCAATAAATCTGCCATCAATGCAATTCTCATTCGTGCATAAGCAGCAAATGTTTTATGAGAATACTCTTTCACTAGCTGTGCAAAAATTTCTTGGGATTTTCTATAATGCCCTAATCTAAAATAGGCTTCTCCAATATTAAACAAAACCGAATCTAAAATAGGACGATTAAAATTAGCTCTATTTTTTTCAAATACCTCTACTGCTTCTTTAGGTTTATCCATAAACAGGTGAGTATAAATTTCATAAGCACTCAACAATTGTGTATTAAGCAAAACTTTTATTGATTTATCTGCTGCAAACTCTTTAACCTTTTCGATTTGTCCTAATTTCGATAAAGAATGAATAATCACTCTTGACGCAAACTCCTCGAGTTCATCTTCAAAATTGCTTTTAGCTTCCACAAATAATTTTTTTGCATAATTAAGAGAACGAATATAATCATTTTGCTTGAGCATCATATAGATTAAATATTGCAACAATCCATTTTTTAAATCATGATCTTGAGTTCTTTCAACTAAATCGGAATAAATAGCTATTGCCATCCTCTGAGGACCTAAATCACGTTTTTCCAAACTGCTTTTCAAGAGCGCTGTCGCTTGCATATAACGATTAAAATCGCTATAAACATCTTTCCCATATTTTTTTTGATAGAGTTCTATTGATTTATTCATCAATCCCCATTTTTTTTGATGAAATAAATTCACATTTAACTGTAAATGAGTCTCTTTTTCTCCTTTATCAACATCAAATTTTTTAACAGGATAGTAAACCTCTGGAGTCTTGCTTTCTAAATTAATTTCTTCTTTTATTTCAGGGATGATTGCTCGATAATCCCAAATCAATGCGGCCCCATAGCGAAAATCTCTATATTCCCCATTTTCCTCAAGAGAAGATACCTCAGTGTTTTCTCTTAACATCTCTTTTTCAACTAGTAGTTCTTTCTTCTCTCCACCGCCTTCTTTTACTTCTTTTACTTCTTTTACTTCTTTTATTTTTTCTTTTTTTAAATCTACACTGGCAACCGTTCTTATTACTTCTACTTCTGTTTTCCTAGCTAATTCATTTCTGTGATTCTTGCTACTCTCGTCCTTTCGCTTTTCCCAAAAATCAACAATAAATTTTCTTTCTGATTCTTTATAGAATGAAAAAATGTCAATCTCAGTATTGGCTAATCCCAAGACAATTCTTGCAGGCTTTTCTGGATAATCATCACTGGTATAACTTATCTTTGTTACCGTTTTTCCACTCTTAATTTTCTCTGCAATTTTAAATATTTCAAAGTAATTTTTCAAATCATCAAAAAGTTGCTTATCCAATGTTTCCAGATAAACATCTTGTGCTTTTTTATTCACGACGATTTGTCCTCTAGAAACATCAAAAATTAATCTTGAATGAGTCTTGAATGATTCGAATAACACAAGCTCTTCAGCAACGACACTTGTGTATAAACACAAGTTGATGCATAAAAGGACGAAAGCATAGAAGATTAATCTTAATTTCATTAGGCAGAAACTTCCTGTTTCTTTTATTTGTATAGAAAAAATTTCCTATACAACAATTTTTCCTATACGCTCTTTCGATAGCAAATCTCTTCTTCCTGATTCGAACTGCTATAAATATAATTTTAACGGCCTTTTCTCTCAAAAACAGGAAAATTTTACTGTAGGCAACTTTTAACCGGTCATTTTTTTGACGATGTAAGTTTTTGTAAGTCATGTCCCGGAATGGTTTCATTCCTTCGCAATTTTTCAATGAGGGTAGTGCGATTAAGCTTTAACATTCGAGCAGCTTGGTTTTTATTCCCATCTGTTGCTTTAAGCGCAGAAAAAATGAGTGCAGATTCTATGGTATTTAATAATTCTTTAATATCGAGCACATTCAATGGGAGCTTAATTGAAAATTCCCACGTATCATGTGCACTCGCTAATATTTTTTTATTATCAGGAATATTACTATTAATAAAACTTAACTCAGTAGTTTTACATCCCTTACTAGCATGCGGAAAATGCCCTTGATCAAAATAATCAAAATCCCCCTTTTCAGAAATATTCTGAATAACTTCATCTGCATCGAATACTTCATGTAAAAAGCGAAAATCTTCCACGAACTACAACCACCTTTATAAGATGCTATTGAGAAGCGCTACTGACCTCTCCGGTCCACCAGCAATATAATAATAACAAAGCATTAATAGGCAAAAAAAAGTCAACGTAAAGAAAGAGATGTACATGCTTCTACGTCTTTTTAAATAGTATTTAAAACCAAATTCAGCAGCAATAAATGCAATCGGAACCGCCCAAAAGGGAGTATAGCGAACAAGAAAACACATATAATCATGAAATGTATACCACACAGTTTAATTATCGCTGAATTTAGATTAGGTGCAAGATAGAAATAACGAAGAAAAAGAGTGGACTAGAATTGTGAGCGGAGTTGGTCTAAATAGGTTAGCTCTTCCCAGCTAAAGGAGTTATCAGGATTTCTTCCAAAGTGACCATAAGCTGCTGTTTGAGCATAAATAGGTCTTAGCAGGTTTAATCTTTGAATAATCGCCTTAGGACGCATATCAAAGGTCTTATTTACAGCTGCGATAATCTGCTCAACTGGAACGCTTTCAGAACCAAAGGTCTCTATATTCAAAGAAACAGGCTCTGCAACCCCAATGGCATAAGCAACTTGTACCATTGCTCTTCTAGCAAGCTTTGCTGCTACAACATGCTTTGCCACTTGCCTAGCAGCATAAGCAGCAGATCGGTCAACTTTGGAAGGATCCTTGCCTGAAAAAGCTCCACCACCATGTCCACCGTGTCCGCCGTACGTATCAACAATGATCTTTCTTCCAGTCACCCCAGTGTCACCCATTGGGCCACCAGTTACAAAACGACCTGTGGGATTGATAAAGATTTTGGTTTTAGCGTCAATATAATGAGTAGGAATAGTTTTTCGAATTACCTCTTCCATAATCCCTTCTTGCACATCTTTCAAGCTCATCTCTTCCGCATGCTGGCTAGAGACCACAATCGCCTCTAATCTTTTAATTCTGTCCCCTTCATATTCAACGGAAACTTGCGTTTTACCATCAGGACGAAGTAGTGGAAGTACACCACTCTTTCTGACTTGAGAGAGTTTAAGCGCTAGTTTATGGGATAAATCGATTGTCAAAGGCATGAAG
The DNA here is from genome assembly GCA_015231955.1 of Oligoflexia bacterium. Classification (GTDB taxonomy): domain Bacteria; phylum Bdellovibrionota; class Bacteriovoracia; order Bacteriovoracales; family Bacteriovoracaceae; genus JADGAN01. Next base: position 246,969 of record JADGAN010000002.1, read on the forward strand.
TTTTCAGTCTCATCTGTAGCATAGCCAAACATCAGACCCTGGTCACCAGCTCCTTGATCTTTAAAAAGACCTTCTCCCTCAGTAACCCCAATAGAAATATCTGGTGATTGTTTATGAACCGCTACCATCACACCGCAAGTATGTCCATCAAAGCCCTTGGCCGAATGATCATAACCAATTTCATTTACTTTTTTACGAACGACATCTTGAAAATCAACGATTGCAGAGGATGTGATCTCCCCTGACAAGATCACTAGGCCAGTAGTCAGCATCGTCTCACAGGCCACACGTGAGCGAGGATCTTGGGCCAACATTGCATCTAAAACAGCATCACTAATCTGATCCGCCATTTTATCTGGGTGCCCTTCAGTAACCGATTCAGAAGTAAAAATATAATTCCTTGCCATTTTCCATCTCCTCAATAAGGTAATGAGTAAAAAGTTATTCCCACCAGTTATTTATTAAAATGTAAAATTCTTATACTATGGCAAAAAAGATTATTCAATCCTTAAATTTGGGCAGACTGGCCAAGTTCAGTTTTTAGGACAAAAATACTTAAAATGTTGGTTATTTCTAAAATAGAAAAAGTCCCCTTTTTCTCTCGAATTCCCTGCTTTCTCTTTCTCCTTGCTCGCTTCTAGGTTTCCATCGAAAAGCAGAGTGCTTCGTTTCCCATTTTTTCCTGTTGCCAGTTCTAGTGTATGATAAATTTTTCCATCACTTCCACTAAAGGAATCCAAGTAGTCATAATCTTGATCTAGCAGTGCCTGCCAATAAATATCGCTTGCATGCTCCTCAACCATAGGACCCGCCCGAAGTTCAATAGGAGCATAATCTGCCCAGATAGAGGACATATCAATTCTTCCCAGCATAGCATGCCGGGAGAAAAAACGAAGTGCCTTGAAATCGTAACGGGGGTTCTTTAGCATGCTTAAGGCAATTTCTAGATTTCCCCGACGTAGAGTTTTTGCATACTTAGTTGTAAGTGGACAGTAGATTCTCTCTGATAGTGGAATGAAAAAATAGGTAAATGAAAACTCTCCATCTTTGAACAAGAGGTTTAGCCAACGGCTTTGCTCAATTTTTTCCTCTTTATTTCCATTTTCCCCTCCTGCTAGATAGTTGAAAAAAGGATCTTCGGGGGCTATGGAGGTATAAAAAGGAACGTGATATCGATTAATTACCAACTGGACAATATCTTTGCGTTCACAGCCGCTCCGATTATCCATACCACCCACTTCATTAAATAAAATAGTTTCTAATGTAAAAAGCGCCTGAATTAGTTCTGGTTGTTTTGACCAAAAACGATACACTTCCCTTTGTTTAACAAAGTTTAAGTCGCGCAAAGTATGCCTTTTTATAGCAATAACCTTTACCAGGTTTGCAAAGGCCTGTTCACTCATTTTAAACAAAGGATCTCGTGTGACCTCTTTAGGCAGATCGATACTCTGTCTACTCTTCTGACTGCTCTTTACAAGCCGGTAAGCAAATGCCCATGAATGCAAGTTTTTGTTTTTCCAATCCTCCATGCGGGCAAGAAGAGTCCTCCCCCTTATTTGTCTTTTCTTTCTCTTTTTTTTCTTTTTTGATGATTCGCTAATGACCACTAACCTGTTGTTACTAACAAATGCAGGCAGTACTTTTAAAAGGGAGCTTAGGTCATAGCGAACATCTTCCTCTAAAACACTCCCCTGATGATTTTCAAGTCTTAAATATAAAGTGCTTAAGAGCGCCCTAATATAACGGTCAGAACTGTTTCCTTTTACCGCTAGGGCACCATCTTCTAGTAATTTTCTTTGAAGAAAAATCCTATTCCTTTTCTTGATAGACTCAATATCTCTTTTGTTGTTGTAGTTATCATAATTTTTCCTAAGTGCTAAATAGTCCACTGGAAAAACGTAATTTTGCATAAATGAAATTTTATCAACCATCTCCTTATAAAGGGTAAATAACTCTTGTAATTTTTTCTTAGATTGCTTTTCCGTCTCTGTTTTTATTTTTTTATCATTATCGTTATCGTCTTTAAAGTTATTCAACTGATATTTATAGGATAGCAACTCCTCAAGTAGAGCTTGAATACTTTTTATATTACCGCTTATATCGTACTTGCTATTTTTCTTTAACTTAGCAATCTCTTGCAAAATCCACCGATGCTTTTTTGAAAACTCAGGAAGACTACTCTCCACCGCCTCATAATCAATCTCTCCCTTTTTTTCATTCAGCAAAGGGATGCGAACTGCCTCTCCAAAATAACCCCGATAGAGGCCGCGATATCTGCTGACATCTTTAGGGTGACACACCTCCTTAATAAACTCTGCATGAACACTCAAATACTCCTCAATCCTTTTTTCTAAAGGAGGTTCCCAATCAATCAAGGCATTATCACTACCTACTAGCGATCTCCCCATTGTCATATCTGCAGGCATATCCAATTGCTTAGGGCGATCTGCTGCCAAGATATTAGCACATGCCAAAATCACTAAGAATGACAAAGCTAGCATTGATAGGATATTACTACGTCTCACTTTTTTGTTTTTTAAGTTCATTGACAAAATCCGACTCCCAAAGTCCAAGGATATTTCCATTACTAAGAATCAAAAAAACTGTCTCTTCTCTTGTAAATTTGGCCACCATGCTATCAATATTTTCACGTAACTCCTGTAAGGAGTGTGCTTGTAAGCTATGAATGCCTTTTTGCTCGATAAAAGTTGCAATTTTTTTACAATCGATACTTTGAGTGTTTTGCACTGTACTTGCTTTATTGGGAACCACCAAGATCGCCGCATCCGCCTTTAGCAGAGATTGTGCAAACTCATTCTCAAACAATGAACTTCTCGCAGTTGCAGACATAGGCGCAAATACCACAACCAGCTTACAGAGGGGATAGCTAATCTTAATATTTTCGATAGTAAGCTCTACAGCAGTTGGATGATGGGCGAAATCATCTATAACCAATTTATTATGATAATACCCTCGAATCTCTTGCCTACGTTTCACCATCCTTAGATCTAAAAGCGCACTAGCAATCTGCTCTGATGTATATCCTTGAGAGTATGCAAACAAAATAACCGAGGTCAAATTAAGAATGTTTTGCGGTCCCACAATATTTGTTGCAAATTCCTGCTCTTGATCTCCCAAACGCACACAAAACTTTGTGCCGGAAGGACCGGAGCTAACTATTTTGGGGTATCGCTCTCCATAATAAATCTTATTAACGTCTTCTCGCGCAAATCCCATGACTTTCTTTATTGAGCTATACTCAGAAGAAGCAATGATCGTCTCTGGAATGGTAGGCATTAACCTTATAAACTCTTTTTCAATAGCTTCCACACTTGAAAAGATATCAGCATGGTCAAACTCAAGTGAAGTCAAAACTAAATGATCGATGCAGTAAAAATGAAATTTCGACTGTTTATGAAAATAACCACTATCATACTCATCCGACTCTATAAAAAAGTAGCTCCCATCTCCAAGCTCTGCAGAATTCCTATCTGGAATCACTCCTCCAATCAAATAACCAGGTCGCATCCCCAGCTTTTCAAACACCTGTACCATAAAATAGGTGGTTGTTGTCTTCCCATGCGTCCCTGCAATTCCCACCACATTTTGGTCTTTGAGCACTAAGGCCCCTAAAGCAGCAGGAAAGGAGGTGTAAGGCACTCCCAAATTCTCAATCCGCTTGGCATGCTCGCTATTTCTGGCCACCACATTGCCAACAATAATTAAATCGAAGGTGGCCAAATACTCATCTTTCACTTCACTAAGAGCAAAGCACTTGATCCCCGACTCCTTTAAGTAATAACTTACCGGGGGATAGTACTCTATATCTCCTCCCTCAACACAAAATCCTTGCTCTTTTAATAGAGTAGCGGCACTGCCCATGCCAGTACCACAGATACGATAAAAAAATACTCTTTTGCTTTGTGAACTTTTTGAACTCGATGAAAACAAATTAACCAAGTCATCAAATGCTAGCGCACCCCGGCCCATCTTCACTCCCAACTTCCAGCTAGTTTAAGAAAAATATAGCTTTTTTATTATATTAACTGGCAGTCAAAAGATAAAGAAAGTATATCACAATATCTTTTCTCCTTGCTCCCACAAGTAGCGCCCAATTTCCCGACGAATTTGATTTAATCCACTACGGTCATGGCAAAATCTCTTGGTGGCATTGGTTAGAAGAACAAAACCAAAACGCTTTTCTAAATCAAACCAGCAACTAGTTCCAGTAAAACCAAGATGCCCAAAGGTCTTTACCGTAGCGCCAACGCCGGCCAAGCTGCTCTTGGGATCTTGCACCCGATCCCACCCGGCAACAAAGCGGCCACTGCTTAACCTCTCTTGCTCTAAAACGGAAAACAGATGATATTGCTCGTGTAACCAAAGCAATACCTTACAGAGTGAACTACACGTTGCAAACAACCCGGCATGAGAGCAGAACTCCCCAAGAACAAAGGCATTGTCATCATTGACGACACCACAAATCTCTTTTCCCGCACGCTCACCTGTCGCTGCACACTTTACATGTAAAGGGAGCTCTTTCCAAAACACCAGACCGTTGCGCTCCAGTTGCAATAAATCGCTACACAGCTCCCTATACGATTTTCCAAGGATACGCTCCACCTCTAACATCAATCGAAGTGCAGAATAGTCAGAGTATAAGTCGTGTGCCAACTGTACATTATAAGAAAATAAATCCTCGCGCCAACTCCCCTTATTTAAGCGTCCCCCCGCAGGAAGACCACCACAGTGATTTAGCAATAACTTAAGCTTTGGGTGCTCTTTAAAAATTTCAGGATATTTTAAAAAGATAAGACCATTGGTTAATGGTTTAGTGATACTTGCCAGATCGAAGAAAATCTCCTCACCGTTGGCTTCGATGAGACCTCTTTTATGGATGTACTCAAAACTCTTAAAAGCACTTAAGGAGAAGTCAATCACGCCGACACTCATTGTATCGAAGTGTTGACCCCTCATTAAGTTACTGATGAAGTCTCTTAGTAATTCTATTACTTCTTATCCTTGTCAGCAAGTGCGGCCTGAGCAGCAGCAAGTCTTGCGATTGGTACTCTAAAAGGAGAACAACTTACATAATCGAGTCCAATTGTGTGGCAGAAGTTAATCGATTTAGGATCGCCACCATGCTCACCGCAAATTCCGATGTGAATTTTGCTGTTTGCTTTCTTGCCTTCGGTTACAGTGTGTTTCATCAAGAAACCAACACCACTCTCATCGATGCTGACGAATGGATCGCACTCCCAAATCCCTTTCTCAACATAAACTGGAAGGAATTTTCCAGAGTCATCTCTTGAAATTCCCATCGTAGTTTGAGTAAGGTCATTGGTTCCAAAAGAGAAGAAGTCTGCAATCGGTGCAATTTCAGGAGAAGTGATTGCAGCACGTGGGATCTCAATCATAGTTCCCACTTTATAAGGAATGCTCTTCCCTTTCTCTTTAAAGACAGCAGCGGCCACATCTTCAACATCTTTTCGTAGCATTTCCAATTCTTTCTTGCCAAGTACGAGTGGAATCATGATCTCTGGATGAACTTCACCACCCTCTTTGGTCACGAGCAAAGCAGCTTCAATGATCGCGCGCGCTTGCATTTTATAAATTTCAGGATAAGTAATCGCCAAGCGGCAACCACGATGTCCTAACATAGGGTTAAACTCGAAGAGTGCTTGATTACGCTTTTCTACCTCTTGCATAGAGATCTTTAGTGATTTTGAAAGCTCTTGCTTATCGTGTTCCTCATGAGGTAGGAACTCATGAAGAGGTGGATCAAGCAGACGAATGTTTACTGGTCGTCCCTTCATCGCTCTAAAGATTCCAGCAAAGTCATCTCTTTGGAATGGAAGCAGCTTATCTAGGGCCTTCTCACGATCAGCAGTATTGTCTGCAAAAATCATTTCACGAACTGCTAAAATTCTGTCAGCAGCAAAGAACATATGTTCTGTACGGCAAAGACCAATACCCTCGGCACCAAAGTTTACTGCAACTTCAGCATCGTGTGGGGTATCAGCATTGGTACGAATTCGAAGCTTACGTGTTTCATCGGCCCACTTCATAAATTTTGCAAAATCATCGGTGATGCCGGCCTCAATGGTTGGAATTTTTCCTTCCATAATTTCGCCTGTAGCACCATCCAAACTCAAAAAATCACCTTCTTTATAGGTTTTGTTTCCAATCGTTGCGGTCTTTCCTTTATAATCAACACTAAGAGCACTACAACCGGCAACACAAGGTTTACCCATACCACGAGCAACAACGGCCGCATGAGAGGTCATACCACCACGAGCGGTAAGAATACCTTCTGCAGCAACCATTCCTGCTAAATCTTCAGGGCTGGTCTCAATTCTTACAAGAAGGGCCTTCTCTTTGTTTGCTTTGGTTTCAAGGGCCTTGTCAGGAGTTAAACAGATTCGTCCTACGGCCGCACCTGGAGAGGCAGGAAGACCTTTACCAAGTACAACTCTCTTTGCTTTCGGATCAAGACGTGGGTGAAGCAGTTGGTTTAGATCTTCTGGTTTCACGCGCATTACAGCTTCATTGGTGGTTAGTAATTTTTCATTTACTAAATCTACTGCAATCTTTAAAGCAGCAAAAGCAGTTCTCTTGCCGTTACGACATTGAAGCATATAAAGTTTATTTTTCTCAATCGTAAACTCGATATCTTGCATATCTTTATAGTGATGCTCAAGCTTATCACAAATTGCAATCAATTCAGCATAAGCTTTAGGCATGATATCTTTTAAACTTTTTTGATCACGGTTGGTATCGTTACGGTTATTATCATCGATTGGACCTGGAGTACGAATACCGGCCACCACATCTTCACCTTGTGCATTGACAAGATACTCACCATAAAGAGCTTTCTCACCATTGGATGGGTTTCTTGTAAAGCAAACACCGGTAGCACAATCTTCACCCATGTTACCAAAAACCATTGATTGCACGTTTACAGCTGTTCCCCAATCGTGGGAATAGCCATAAAGGTTTCTATAAGTAAGAGCGCGATCATTATTCCAAGAATTGAAAACAGCACCAATGGAGTGCCACAACTGCTCATGTGGATCTTGTGGGAAAGCATGGCCTTTTTCTTTTTCTACAATTTTCTTGTAAATAGATACCAATTTTTTTAGATCCTCTGCTGTAAGATCGGTATCGTTATGGGTGCCTTTGCTCTTTTTCATCGACTCTAACTCATGCTCTAATAGCTCCATATTGAGTTCAAGCACAACGTTTGAAAACATTTGAATGAAACGGCGATAAGAGTCCCATGCAAAACGCTCATTATTGGTTTGTCTTGCAACCGCTTCAACAGTCTTATCGTTCATCCCTAGGTTCAACACTGTATCCATCATACCAGGCATAGAAACGCGTGCGCCGGAACGAACAGAGAAGAGGAGCGGATTCTTGTCATCCCCAAATTTTTTACCTAGATGTGTTTCAATATTACGAAGCTCCGTTAAAACCTGCTCACGAATCTCAGGAGAGATTTGTCTTCCTTGCTTATAAAAGTCAAGACAAGCTTCTGTTGAAATTGTTATCCCACAAGGGACTGGCAGTCCTAGTGCGGCCATCTCTGCCAAGTTAGCGCCTTTGCCGCCTAAAAGATTTTTTTGATCTCGGTTACCATCTGTCCGATTTTGGACATTAAAAACATAAACCCACTTTTTCATCGTAAAAAAACCTCCGATTGGAAATAAAACGGAAAAGAAAAATATTTGGAATGAAAATTCCTATCTCTATTATTTTAACAGAGTTTTTGATAGTTTTCGATCGAAGTTGTACTTTTTTTATTACAGATTGTCTTTTAAAAAATTATCAATTTGATCAATCGCTACTCGCTCTTGTTTCATACTATCGCGGTCGCGGATGGTAATTTTGTGATCGGTGAGTGAGTCGTAATCAATAGTCGCACAATAAGGAGTACCAATCTCATCTTGTCTCCTATAACGCTTGCCAATCGAACCTGAAGTATCATACTCAGATTTTACGCTCTTCTGAATCTCTTGATAGATCTTATCGGCCACGGCCTCAAGCTCTGGCTTTTTCATCAGAGGCAATACCGCCATCTTAATCGGCGCAATCTTCTTATGAAAGCGCATCACCACGCGCTCTTGCAGAGGATCACCAGGAAACTCCACTCGATAAGCATCACACATCACCGCAAGCACGCTGCGATCACACCCTGCCGAAGTCTCCACCACATAGGGAATAAACTTTTTATTGCCATCACTTTGATCAACGTACTGCAAGTTCTTTTTCGAATACTCTTGATGCCGTCGTAGATCAAAATCGGTACGCGAGTGGATCCCCTCCATCTCCTCCCAGCCTCCTGGGAATTCGTACTCAATATCCACCGCATGATCAGCATAGTGTGCTAACTTCTCGTGCACCAAATAGCGAAGTTTCTCTTTTCGTATGCCATTCTCTAAATGCCACTTCATTCGCAGCTCTTTCCACGCCTCGAAGTGCGTAAGCTGAGTTCCTGGCGCAACAAAATATTGCATCTCCATCTGCTCAAACTCTCTCAAGCGAAAAATAAAATTGCCCGGAGTGATCTCATTCCTAAAGGCCTTTCCGATTTGAGCAATTCCAAAAGGCAGTTTTTGCCGCATAGTCCCCTGCACATTCAAAAAGTTTACAAAAATCCCTTGAGCAGTTTCAGGACGTAAATAAACAACTGCAGAGCTATCTTCAACCGCTCCCACTTGTGTTTTAAACATAAGATTAAAGTTTCTCGCCTCCGTAAACTCACCCTTTGTTCCACACACAGGACAAGCGGCAGTAAGATCGACTTTATCTGCACGAAAGCGAGACTTACATTTTTTACAGTCCACCATCGGATCAAAAAAGTTTTCGACGTGCCCGGAAGCCTCCCATACTGTCGCATTCATCAAAATTGAAGCATCGATACCTTCAATATCACTCCTATAAGTCATCGACTTCCACCAACGTTCTTTTACGTTATTTTTAAGTTCTATACCTAGCGGACCATAATCCCAACATCCTCCGAGTCCCCCATAAATTTCAGAACTTTGAAATAAAAAACCTCTTCGCTTCGCCATCGACGCCAAATCATTTAGTGAAGCTAAATTTTTCTCAGACATGCCAGCGCTCTCCTTTTCATTTGTTAATGAAGGCCGATGATATAATTACTCTTAAAGCTTGTAAACGATCGAACGGGCCGTAATTTTAGAATGGTATTTCAAAAGCACCAAGTCTTGATAGGAAGCGTCTGTGACAGGGTGAGCGCGCGAATTGCGAATCTCATTCACCTTGGTGCTAATGCGCTCTCCAGTTGGAAGTGCATATTCAATCTCATCTCCCACGCTTAATTTAAACACAAAACTCTTCAGTAAAACGGCAATGTAACACCCCTTCTCTACCTGAACCACTTCGCCCAGATAGTTTTCCCCATTTCCAGTCCGAAGCAAATTATTTTTTAACTTATCAAAAATCTTTCCTGTGCTATTTTCCATGAACAACCCCTCGGTGAAGTTCATCTTGTCTTTATAAAATAGTCGATAATCATATCGTAAATACAATTTTTCTTTCAGCAAATCGGGCAAGAGGTGTTCGATGGAAAGTGGCCGCTTATGAAAAATAAAGCTTCCATGGCGATTTTGAATGACACTTATTTCCAAATCAAAACTTTCTAAACTTTTAATCTCCACTATTTGCTCATCTCCGCCCGCTAATCCTAATAAGGAACGACTAGTGTACGACATCATCAAAGGGCCAAAAACTAAAATCTCCAATTGCAAATCTCGCATTCTCGGGTCACTGACATACTTCTCTAGTTGCTCTTTCGTTATTTGCGTAGATAAGACTAAACGCTCTAAACAATCTCCTAAATGTTGCTTCCAAAAAATCAGCCCTTCAAAATTCAAAGGACCGTGCTCAAGCAATAGGTGAATTTTTTTCTTTGGAAATCGTTCACGGATCAACTGCAGGACACCAATATCCAAAACCCGAATGGCGGCCACATGGCCAATAACCAGCTCCAATTCATCGAGTGCTTTGCAAATTTCATCCCATTTTTCATCTATCAGCAGGCAATCGACTGCCAAAAATGCCCTTACTCCTTTGCGCTTACATTCATGAATCGCGCTAATCATCTCCTTAGAAGACATCATTCCCAATCGTGAAAGGCAAACGTGTTCTAAAATCACCTCGGAGTGATCATCCGCTATTTGAAACAAACCATGCAATAAAACTTTTTTCATCATACTTGCATCCTGATGAGGTTCATGCGTTCTACTCCTTCGCAATAAGCTAACTTTACAAGCGTATTAGGCCTAGTTTTTTCTATCCGCTCATCATTTAAAGAGAAAATATTTTTAGTCGCAAGCGTGAACTCTGGCCCCTCAAAGGGAATAAGCGAAAGCTCCTGCCCGCTTACAAAAGCATTGCGCACTTCTATTAGCAAAAATTCCCCTTGCACTACTTCGAGCACCAACCCAGCAATCTTGTAATGATCCTCATCCTTACTCTCAGTTCCAGTTCTGGCCCTGGGGTAAAAGCGCTCATCCCACTCCTCTTCTCGTAATAAAAGGCCACTGCTATAGCGTCGATGAGGGATCTTTTTTAACTCCTCTTTAAGCGCGGGCAATCTTTGCGCAAAGTCACCACGCTCCCAAGCACTAAGCGCCTCCCGGTAAGCTTTGGCCACAGTTCCTACATAGAGGTGATTTTTCATTCTACCCTCTATCTTAAGGGCATCGATAGCTTGCTCACAAAAGCGAGGAATACATTCAATCCCACAAATATCGTCTGAACTTAACAAAAACGCCTGTTCTGCATACTCAAAACGACAACTATGGGCACACCCCCCCCGATTGCTGTCTCGATTAGCAGTAAAATTGGAAACCACACAATGTCCAGAGTAGGAGACACACATCGATCCATGAGCAAATAACTCCACTTCTAGATCTAGCTCTTGCTTGATTTTAGCAGCGCTAGAGATGGAAACCTCCCTTCCCAGTACCACTCTTTTAACACCCAGCTCTTTCCAAAATTTAGCGGCCATCACATTCAAACAAGAGGCCTGCGTGGAAAGGTGGATCGGAAGTTTTGGGGCGTGCGTTCGAATCGCCGCAAGCACCCCAACATCGGATACGACTACGGCAGAAACCGCAATCTCCTGTAATTTCCTGATAAAATCAGGCAACTGTTGTAACTCTTGATCGTGCAAAAAAGCGTTGATTACCACATAAACTTTGGCCGCTTTCTCTTTTGCTAAATGAACTGCAAATTCTATCTCTGCAAGGGAAAAGTTGCTAGCACGAGTTCTCAGTCCAAAATTTTCACCGCCAAGATAGACGGCAGAGGCCCCATAAAGTAAGGCCAGTTTCATCTTTTCAAAATTTCCTGCGGGAAGAACCAATTCTGGTATTTTTTGCATTTCTGTCACTTATGGAAAAAATTTTTTATAATTTAGCTGTACGCTTATATAGCAAGGACTGCAAAAAAGAAAAAGGAGTTTCTTATCAAGAAGATTTTAATCCATCCCCTCTTTCTCCTCCTCCTCCTCTTCTTGATTGCCGCCGTAGCTTATGCGTCCTTCATTTACTATATTGCCCCTACCTCCATCATCCCTTATCCTTACTATTTTCCAGAGATAAATACTCACCAAATGAATGTGACCAATGATAAAAATGCCACTGTTCCCACCATTTTAAATCTGGATGAAATCTCAACAGCACACGTCCTAATCATTGGGGATCGCATGGGCAAGGCCTTGGAAAATTATAAAGAGAGCATAGCAAGCACCCTTTCCATCAATACTCAAGATACCGTCAAAATCGTGATAGCGGCCGATAATCATCAAGGACTTCACCGCTCTCTTCATCTGTTAAAACAGCTAAAAAAATTGCCCCCCGTCATTGTTTATCATGGGGCCAGTGAAGAACTTTTTGAAAAAAAATTTTTCTCCAAAGATAGTGAAACCATCTTAAAGAATATCGATCTCTACCAAGATCATCGCATCCAAACTCTTCTGCATATTTTTCCCAAGATTTCAAAATTTCTCTATACTCTTATCGACCGAGTGAAGATGAAGGCCCTGCCCAGTGAAGATAAGAGCGATTACACCACTAAAGAAGCAATGCAAGCTTTAGAAATTGGGTACAAACTTTACGAATTAGAGCTCGAAGAACTCATTCAGTTGGCCATTGCCAAGCATTCTCAACTCATTCTAATGACTACTCCAATAAATTTCGAAGTTATTCCTAAAAAAATTTGTGAGTTTTCCACATCCAATAGTATCATGGATGAGCAGAACCGCATTTTTGGGCTGATGCAATCAGGAGATTATAAGCAGGCCTTTTCCGAGCTTGAAAAATTACTCGAAGTCATGCCTGGAAACGCTCTTAGTGCTTTTATGATGGGGCAAACACTGCGACACCTTGGCGCTTTAACAGAATCTGTATCCTACTATGAACAATCCTCTGCCCTCGAATGTGGAACTTGGCGTGCTACCTCTGTCCATAACTCCATTATTAAAAAACATGCACAAAAATATAATCTCTTCCTTTTAGATTTCCACTCCATCGTCAATAATGAACTGGGGCAAAATACCCTTTTCTTAGATGAGATTTTTCCACAAAATATTTACTACCAAAAAGCAGTGAAAAGACTGACAGAACAACTAAAAAAAGAGCTGACGCTATAACTGTGCTGTGCCTATATCGCTAGCGATAGCAAATGAGTGCATGAAGGAACAAAAAATGACAGATACTCAATCTACGATCATACTCAAAAAAGATCAAATCCTCTTCCGTGAAGGGGCCAAAGACTCCTATCTCTACCTCATCCAATCTGGAAAGATCCTTATCTTTGTCAATAAGCGAACAGAAATTATCCCATTGGCCTACTTAGGCCCCGGGGAATTTCTGGGTGAGCTCTCTTTCTTTGATAAAAATCCTAGAAGCGCCAACGTTATTGCAGTAGAGGAGTCGTCGCTGGTGCGAATTCCCTTTGCTGAGGCAAACAAGCTGATGCCACCGTGGATGACCTTAGTAAGCAAATTTCTTATCTCTCGCATTCGACTGCTCGATCAAATCATCAAAGAAAAAGGCATTAAGAAGAAAAATGCCGAGACCATTGCTCCGCTGAACATTAGCGAGCAAACAAGAATCTTTCGCATTTTGAAACAAGACCAAGAGAGCTAATGCAAAATTTAGATTGTGCTGTTACCATTTTCACTTTACAATCACCCTTTTATTTAATAAAAGGCCTTTGTTCATACAAAGCTAGCAATCTCAACTTTTTTATTTCTCCCAAGAAAATTCGTGATTATATCGAAGAGAAGGGAAGGAGGCATCGAAATGAATTGGTCTATCTCTGAGGCCGATAAAGTCTACAACATCTCTCGCTGGGGTGATGGTTACTTTACAATCAACAAAAAAGGGCACCTCTGCCTACTTACCAACAAAAGCTCTTCCGGCCCATGTATCGACATTTCGGATGTAATCGAAGAGATAGAGAACCAAGGAATTCAATTTCCGGTGGTTATTCGCTTTCATGATATTCTACGCTCACAGGTCATCAATATTAATAAAAAGTTTTCACAGATTATCGAAGAGGCGCGCTTTGGTGGCCGCTATTTCGGTGTCTTTCCCATCAAAGTCAACCAAATGCGCGAAGTGGTTGAGGAGATTTTGGATGCAGGAACTCCGCACCACCTTGGTCTCGAAGTGGGTTCGAAATCAGAACTGGTTGGCGCTCTTGCCTTCAACTTAAGCCAGCAGGCATTGCTCATCATCAATGGTTATAAAGATGAAGATTTCATGAAGCTGGCCCTACTCGGCAGAACTATGGGAAAAAATGTCATCGTAGTTATCGAGCAGTTCACTGAACTTGAAGAGCTTGTTCGCCTCTCGAAAGAGATGGATATTGAGCCAATGATCGGCATTCGAACTAAACTCTCAACAGAGGGAGCAGGCAAATGGTGTGGTTCTAGTGGCGAACACGCCAAATTTGGACTTACCATTCCTGAAATTCTTCAAGTGGCAAAATTTCTAGAGAAAAATAATCTCACCTCCTCCTTAAAACTTTTGCACTTTCACCTTGGAAGCCAAGTCACCGATATTCGTGTCATTAAAGATGCCATTACCGAAGGCTCCCGCATCTATGCCAAGCTTAGAAAGATTGGCCTGCCAATTGAGTACTTTGACATTGGAGGAGGGCTAGGAGTCGACTACGATGGATCACTCTCTCTTTGCGACTCCTCTCGTAACTACAATATTAAAGAGTATGTTGAAGATGTCGTCTATATTCTAAAACAAGTATGCGACCTTGAAGATGTCGATCACCCTCACATCGTTTCGGAAACAGGCCGTGCCATTGCTGCTCCTCACTCCTGTGTGATCACCAATGTGTTTGGTCAAATCACACCCTGGTCCCACAATGATACCTCCCTCCTGTTAAAATCTCCAGGGGAGCACATCCTTGTTCACGATATGCGAGAAATTCACGAAGAGCTTAAGGCCGGCAATATTCAAGAGACCTATAACGATGCCCTTCAAAAGAAAGAGGAGATGATCTCTGCCTTTAAACTTGGCATTATCTCCCTCTCTGATCGCGCAAAGATTGAGATCCTTTATTGGAAAACACTGAACAAAATTTTTGAACTTGCTAAAGCGGGAAACTCCTCTCAAGAGCTGCTTCTAAATCTAGAAGAGAAGCTTGCTTATAAATACCTTTGCAACTTCTCTGTGTTCCAATCAGCGCTTGACACCTGGGCCATTGGTCAACTGCTCCCTGTGGTACCGATTCAGCGCCTTAACTCCAAACCAACCATTCAAGCAACCCTTGCCGATATCACTTGCGACTCCGACGGTAAGATCGATAAATTTATTGGCCTCAATAAATTTAAAAAGACCATCCTCCTGCATGAACTTGAAGAAGCTACACCTTACTACCTTGGACTCTTCCTCACCGGGGCCTACCAAGATATCATGGGGGATAATCATAATCTTTTTGGAACATTAAACGAAGTGCACATCTACGCTGATGATGAAGATCCTACCGATTTTTATATTGAAGAGGTGATCCGCGGCCACACCGCCAAAGATGTGTTATCCATTATGCAATACACACCAGTGGCGCTTGCAAGCAATGTAAAAAAGACCATTGATAAACAAATCCAACGCAAACGAATCAAGCCACGCGAAGGCGTTCGCCTTACCGACTTCTATGAAAAATGCCTGCATGAATACACTTATTTGAAAAAATAGCTCTTAATCGACTAAGTGAAAAATCTCTTTCATCTCTTTATAAAGGTGCCCCATCCTCTCAGCAACCTCGGGGCGATCCTTATCTTTTGGATCGAGAAGATACCTTTCTGCTCCAAAATCATCACGGATAAGAAGCTTCGTTTGCCAGATATTATCATTAGGAAGATTGATGTCAGCACAAATTTTATAGTCGGCAAGAATCTTAGGATCGATAAAATCTTTAATGGAGTGTACAGCATGATCATTATAGATCTTCTGCCCATTTGCCAAGCGAGTGTAACCTCGAACCACATAATCCATCACCACGACATCACATTCAAAGGCCTTAAAGAGGTGATTTATTGCATTTAAGGGCAATATTTCCCCGCAAGTTGCAATATCGATATCCACGCGAAAGCTACACACTCCAAGCTTATCAGCAGTATCGGGATAGGTGTGAGTAGTGATATGGGATTTATCAAGGTGCATAGAAACCTGCGATCCTCCCCCCTTAATATCACTCATAAGCAGAAGGGAGGAAGCTCCAGAAGGATCGTAATCTTGCTTTGAAACGCCCAGAACATTCGCTTCAATGATTTTGCAAATCTCTTCTGAAATCTTTGTCAAACGATCGGCATTGTATCTCTCGTGAATGTAGTTCACATACTCTTGCCGCTGTTCCTCTCCAATGGTGAGACAAAAATCGTAAAGGTTAAAGCTTAAAATTTTTGTAAGATTATTAAATCCTGAAAGCTTAATTTTACTAGTATCAGAATTTTCACTACGCTTGGATTCAAACTCGTAATTTGCCATCGAAGAAGCTCCTTAAAAAAGAAATCGGGTCAATTTGGAATGTATTTTTATATTTGCATTTAAGGATATTTTCAAGAGATTTTGTGACTACTTTTGATTTCTTATTTTTTTCCAGGAAAGTAGAAAGGTTCTCCATTGAGTTTCATACTACTATCTTTATACTCAAATTTAAAGCTAACACTACTATCCTTCTTAATTAGGTACTTGTCCTTATATGATGTTTCGAGCAACCCTTGTGCCTCTTGGAGAAAACTCTCCTGTTCATCAGAATTACTCATTTTACTACCATTTTTAAGTTGCTTGCTTAAAGCATAGTATCTCTCAAATACATCTAACATCAGCGCCTCCGGCCCTTGGAAGTCCAAAAGCAGATTCATATTCGATAGAAATGCAAGAAATCCACCTGTCGATTCTGCAATACTGAATTTCCCATTGGCCAACACCTCTCCTTTGTCCGTTTTAAGCGAAAGTGTTTTTATTTCAATAGTAGGCGAGTGTTTCACAAGCGCGGGTAAAATAATCATTGAGCGACCAAGCATTTTGACCTTAAAATCCTCTCCTCCGTCTTGATTCCCATCATACGACTTCATATCTCCCAACATCTTTCTAAACTCTTCCAAGAGTTCACTGGCCACATTCTTTGAAGCAAGCTCTATTGTTCCAGGGCCCCACTCTCTGCCATCGGTACCAATGTACTTCTCCATGCTCATGAGTAGCTCCCCATCAAAAGTCTTCTCCTTCCCTTTGATCTTCGCTAGCAAGCTAAATCCCATGAGCTTATAAGTCACATCCTTAATTTCCACTGCACTTTCATCTTTTGCACTCACCACTCCAACCTGCTGGCCAGGTGTAATCCCCGTCTTGGCATCGGCAATCACCACACTTTCCTTACCTTCTGCCTTGATATCTTTATCTTTCTCACTGCTATTATTACTATCACCTTCTACTTTATTTATTTTATCCTCTGTTGGAGCTGCAACTATCGCCGCCACTGCTACCGCGGCAGAAGTTTTTCTAGAGATAATCGCCTGTTGCAATTCAAGTTTTAAATGATTGAGACCAAAATTTTTGTTAAAGTGAATTTTTCCCTTAAGACCATTAAGATCAGCAAGATTTGTGCTCCCGTTCTCTTTAGAGACACTCTTAAAGAGCAATGGATCTGCTTCAAAATCGTTATAAATCGTTCCTAAAAGGCCAAAACAACTTTTTATCTTAATTTCAGGAGACTTCTCCACCTCTCCAAAATATTGCAACGTAAACTCACGATCAAAACTTATCACACTCTTTGCACTCAAAGACCAATTGGAAGTTTTAGTATTTAAAATAATCGATGGTAGTGTTGTCACATCACTCTTTTTAAGCTTGATCTCCACATTGGCTTCACTTGATAGTAATCCATACTTAAATTTCGACTCAACCACTGCATTTTCCTCTAACGACTGCTGCAGCTTCTCTATTACAGAGGCAAATCTTCTTTCGATTATTTTTCCTGTGACAATAGGCCAGACCACTATAAACAGTAGCAATACCCCCACAACTGTCACTATAATCGGGCGCTTTTTTCTCTTCAAAAATGCCAGAAGCTTATTACTGGGACTAGAGTCGGAGTTTGATTTTTGCTCTTCTAAAGACATACAATTTTTCCCCTCTGCTGATAAATAATAGGTGAATCATCTCTGATTATGAATCATTTTTTAATTTGCTGCAAATGGGTCGAAATGTAATTTTCAGAAAGAGTGTGTCATGTTGGAAGATATGGAGGTAGATACACTATCTTAATAGTATACTACGGCCGCAATTTCGCTTCTCTCAATGATTTGGCCATTACTTGTAATAATATAGTCAAGATTTCTATAGTAGGAGTTTCTACCGATATAGTTGCCCTCCTGATCGTAATAGACATAGTCGGCCACATCTTGAGTATAAACAACGCCATCGTACAAGACGATAATTCCTATACGCCTAAAGTCTACATAACCAGAATAGACGCAGCCTCGGTTAAAATAGATAATTTTAGACTTCTCAACATTCCATGGAACATACTCATCTAAAATCCTGGACACCATGCGCGCAAATTGCCACCCGGTATCATCCCCATCCCGCGCCTTTCTATCGGAAGCAACGCTAACATCGAGAAACATGGATATGGAAAGGAGGACCAATGTAACTGCCAACAAAACTCTTTTCATAATTTAACAATCTCCTCTATTACTACTCTTGCTCCTCACTATCAGGTCTCTTCCTTGGGGCCTCCATAGTGTCTAATGCACATACAAAAAAGAAGGGCACCTCACCAATGCTCTCTTTACGATTAATCAGGCTTACTATTTTCCTATTAGCTTCACACTGTATTTGCCAAATTTCATCATAAACTTCTTTAGTAATAGACTCAGATACACTTCTGAAAATGCTTTTGTCAACAAAACAACTACCTGTTCCCGAAAAACGTAGCATCTCTGGAACTTGAGCAATTCCTACCGCGGCAGTCAAAGAAAAATTCTTCTGAAAAGCGTGTAACTTTCCCTGATCCTCATAGATAAGTTCTCTTCGCAGTAAATCATCAACTTTTGTTTCAGCAGGGTTCCCTAAAAGTTCCCTAACATGTTTACGAGTCGTACCAGAAGCATTGGCAGCAAGTTTGTAGATAACGTAGAATTCTCTATCAACTAAAACTTCTGCTAACTCTGGTTTGTAGTTAGAACACTTGTTAGCGAAAGCATAGGCCCTTGAGAGCGAAGTAAAAACTTCACTCTCCTGAGAAAAGAGCGTCATCAATTGACTGATATTGCTCTCCTTCTTCACTGTGCTAACAATCCCTAATACAGTCAGAGAAACAGGATCTTCCTTAGTCTCAAGATTCAAAATCCGACGAAGTGTAGAGAATGAAACTCCACACTTTTTGCTTAGCCCATGAAGAGTCATTGAGGTGTGCTGCTTGAGGTAATCTTCAAGCAGCGCCTTTAACTCCAAGACAAGTTTTGAGATCTTTTTTACTTCTTCCATTCCCTTAACCCAATGTAATATTTTTCCCCCAGAGATTATATCCTAACTTTTGCCGAAAGAAGGAGTCAAACTTTTTTTCTAACCAAAAACTAGCACTAGAACAATTGTAATTATTAGCGAATTTCTCTCTAATCACCTGGCGTTATGCTTGAATAAACGCTTGCTCACTCTTATCGAAAAAGCGATGATGATGAAAAATTTTTCTCTGGCATAGATTAAAAAGCTAAAAAACGTAGAGGGACTAATTATAATGAAAAAATTTATTGGAGCACATGTTAGTATCACTGGAGGAGTTGAACACGCTCCACTCAATGCACACGCGATCGGAGCAACCGCTTTTGCGCTTTTTCTAAAAAACCAGCGCCAATGGAACTCTAAAGATTATACGGAAGAAAACATTAGTGCATTTAAAGAAAACTGCAAAAAATACCATTTTCTTCCTGAACACATCCTGCCCCACAGTAGTTACCTTATTAACCTTGGGCATCCTGAAGAGGAAGGATTGGAAAAATCTCGACTAGCGTTTCTTAACGAAGCCAAGCGCTGTGAGCAATTGGGTACTCCCCTGCTGAATATTCATCCAGGAACGCACTTAAAAAAAATCTCCCCATCAAAGTGCATGTCACGCATAGCAGAATCCATCAATTGGGTTCATGAAAAATCTAAAATCGTCATCATCGTTTTGGAAAACACGGCAGGACAAGGATCTTGGGTGGGCCATCGCTTTGAAGATCTTGCAGAAATTATTTCACAAGTGAACGATAAAAAAAGAGTTGGTGTCTGCCTCGATACTTGTCACATGCATGCCGCAGGATACAAATTAACAACAGAGGAAGATACTCTCAAAACCTTTGAGGAGTTTCAATCTATTGTCTCCTTTCAATACCTCAAGGGAATGCACCTAAACGACGCAAAATCCACCTTTGCCTCAAGAGTTGATCGCCACCATAGTCTTGGCGTTGGTACAATTGACCTAGCACCTTTTAAAGTCATTATGAATGATGCACGTTTTAATAATCTTCCACTCATCTTAGAGACGCCCGATGAAACGGCCTGGCCTTCAGAGATCAAAAAACTTCACTCTTTCACGAAGAAGAACCCTTAGTCTCCTTATTTAAAGTCGTTCGTATCTCGCTAGTAAGTGTGGGCAGCACATACTGATCGATCTTCTCCCCTAGGCGAGCAAGCTCTCGAATAAGCCTTGAGCTAATGGTAGCAAAGTGTGGCTTAGCAAAAAAACAAATTGTCTCGATATCCTTACTGATTCCTCGGTTACCACTGGCAAGCTCCAACTCGGCCTGAAAATCACTGGTGTTCCGAAGTCCCCTCAAGAGAAAGCTAGCATTCTTATCAAGCGCATAACGAACAATAGTCCCGGAATAGGAGTCTACGATTACATTCTTTAACTGATAGTAATCAACATAGGCCTGCATCATCCGCAGCCTCTGCTCCACACTAAAATCTAAAACCTTGTGCGGGTTACAGGCGGCCACCCAATAAATTTTATCGAATTTAACAGCGGCCCGATACATAATGTCAGCGTGCCCCCATGTCGGAGGATTCGCACTCGTTGGATATACAACTGTAATTTCACTCATACCCCCAAATCTAAACCAAATCCCCTAAAGCTGCTAGCCTCTTTTTTCTAAACTTCTAGGAAAAAAAATCCGTTAAGCGTTAAGAAAGGTGAATGACGGGACTACTAGCGACGGGAGTATTGTATAATGAAAATAAAATTTATATTGTTTGTATTTCTCTCCACTGTAATGTTTTTTGAAATCTCATGCAGTAATAAAAAAAACAATGTAATCACGTCCCCAACTGGTGAGCCTGTCTCTCCTAGCAACCCAGTTGCTATTACCCCTGTCAATCCCGGGACAGGAACCGGCACGGTTCCCATCGTGCCGGCCCCAGGCACCTCAAATGTTGATAACTTAAACAACCAGCAGATGCTAGACATGATCAGCAACCTCAAGATGAAATACCCTTGTAGCAACAACTCACCTCGCCTCGAGAAAGATTTTTATATAGAAAATCCTTCTACCATTCCAAGCAACCCCAATACCGTCTATGGCAATTATGTCCCAGAGTATACCATCCCTTATCAAAATCCTTTCATCACAGGCCCCTACGCGATGGTAAGCAATGGAAAAATTTCTAAAGTGTTTGCAGGTATTCTCCCAAGCATCAATGACCTCTTGATCGTTAAAGATATCGCTGTCCTCGATAAAGTAGTTGCAAGAACGATTACCATCTCCCTTTGCTTAAACCCACCACTTATCATGGCAGAAAGACCATTAGAGATTCGTCCCTTCACCAACATCACCCTTCGTAACAATAGCAACTGTATTATTGGAGACGCCCAAGGGAAGTTTTATATTACAGCTGGAGCTTATCAATCCTATCCGGCCGTACAACCTTTCCCTCAAATTTTTGCTTACATCCCAGCAGGCGCCTGCCAATAGCAAAAGACTACAAAATACAGAATACCCTCAGTTCTTTTTCATAGAAGTTAGATAGGCATTAACTGCACTCTCCACTGCCTGTGCATAATCTTCTTGAAATAGCTCGCTATTTAAAAGTCCCATTTCTCTTTCATTAGACATAAATCCTACTTCCAATAAAACAGCAGGACGTTTTGATAGCGCCAAGACATAAAGAAGTCCCGGCCGCACCTTGCGATCATTTAATTGATACTTTTCTGCAAGTTCATCTTTTACTTGCGAATGAATAGCATGCGCAAGTTGTTTCGATTGCACCACCGTTCGTTGAATGGTCAGATCGATCAAGATTTTATTAATAATAAAATCTTCACGATTGCTGATCTTTTGATTTTCTACCTTTTCTACTTTTTTCACCGCCAAGTCGTTGTGGTTATCTAAGTAGTAGGTCTCAATTCCATGTGAACTGCTTTTGGTATCAGAGTTCATATGAACAGAGATATACACATCGGCATTCATTTTCTCTGCCAACTGTGCACGCTCCTCTAGTGATACTGTTTTATCCACATCTCTAGTAAGATACACTGTATGATTGTGTTTGCGTAATTTTTCATAGATCTTCTTCGCAAAAGATAGTGCCAAATCCTTTTCATACACTAAATTTTTTACAGTAATTCCCTCCGGGCCAATATCGCGAATATATTGAACTCCCTTCGCACCAATATCTTCTCCTCCATGTCCTGGATCAACCAAAATGACCGCGGCACTACAACAGTTGACTCCAGTAAATAGCACAAAAAAAATCCCGAATACGTTGATGATCACCCTATTTATACTCTTATCGT
Source organism: Oligoflexia bacterium (assembly GCA_015231955.1). GTDB lineage: Bacteria > Bdellovibrionota > Bacteriovoracia > Bacteriovoracales > Bacteriovoracaceae > JADGAN01. The sequence continues at coordinate 269,298 of JADGAN010000002.1, forward strand.
GGCCTCTCATCTATAAAGTCATGCCTCCATAATTTTTAGCTATTTTATATTGAGGAAAATAGTATTGCAGTATCTTCACATAATCCCAACCGCGCTTTGCCAACTCTAAAGCACCCATTTGGCACATCCCTACCCCGTGGCCGTTCCCTTTTCCTTCCAACTTAAAGCTCGAAAGTCCATCTTGTGCTTTTACTACAAAGCGATTGGAGACAATCTTTTCTCTGCCAAAATATCGTCGGAATGCGGCCTTCTTAAAATAGACGATCTCTGTGGCAAACGTTTTCTTATCTTGTAAAACAAACCCAACATCATTTGCATCTATTTCTGAAGGATAAAGCGATAACTTCATCCGTTGAGATAGTGTCTCTCCACCTTTTTTCCATTTTTTGTGATTATCTCTTATAAACGCCCAAATTTCCTCTCTAGAAATAATAACCGACCAATCAATATTCTCTGAGTTGTAACAAGCAGGACATAAAACACTTTGATATCCTGGCACTCGATTCCCCCACACATCTTCAGGTAAACTGGTTTTACCCCCACAGCGTGCATGGAAAAAAATCTGCTGCATTTTTTGCCCATCCTCTGCGACCAACACCTCTCCCGCAGTAGATTTTGCGGAGAGGGATGTCTTGGCAGTTTCATCAAAGAGTGTCCCACTTACTTGGTGTTTCTCCGAGTTTTCTAAATCAAATAAAACACTCTTTCCTTGCTTTAATAATCCTCTTCTAGCTAGCATCAAATAAAGCGCATAACTTCTGCCCGCCACGGCCTGGGCCTTAAGCGCTTCAATCGGCCACCTCGCATTCATTTCTTTAGGCAAAACCACACTCACATACTTTTCCAGCGATACTTGATTAACCAAATCGCAATGGCCTTGCTTATTTGGCCCAAGAATAAGGAAATCTCCTTTATATTTTTCCTTAGAAAAATTTAAAACTCCTGTAGGTGAAGTAACCTTTGCCAATACCTGAGTAAGCAACTTTTCTCTCTGTTTATAATTATAATTACAGCGAAAACGAATTTCTCTATTATTTTTTTTTTCATTGCCATTCTTTATGACATTGCTAATTCCAGTATTAGCAAAGATCTCTCGTTGCAAATCCACGCCTGAAATCAAGATCTCTTTCAAATTATTTCCAACTAAAAGATCAATGGTTGGATCTGCTGCTAATTCTAGTTTATCTTCTGGAAACCCCATCAAATTTTTTGGAAATAACAGCGGCCACACTATTATTAAGGTAAAAACAAAACTCTTCATAAAAAAATTATAGTTTAAGTAAATATCAATAGGTGAAATAATTAAGGGATAGCAGAATTTATAGGGATTGAAAGAATCAAGTTCTTATTTAACAGGCCCTTATATAGGAGATAACTTTTTGCAAATCATCCCAAACCATCTTTTTCATACGAGGATTGATTTGAATATAGTCTAAATTAAAAAGAGGAACCATCATGCACTCATGACAAAATCTCCCCTTCTCCCCAAAAGAGAATCTTTTTTTAAAAAGATGCCCATGAATAGTTGATATTTTCTCTTGTGTTTCTAAAATTGCCGTCATGGTTAGCGCGCCAAATGACACGATCACCTTAGGTCGAATTAAGCAAATCTCACGATGAAAATTTTTCAAACACTCTGTTATCATTCTACCAACTCGATCTCCATCCATCTCATCTACTGGTCGGCATTTGAGCAAAAAAGAGAATTTATAATCGTTCTCAGAAAGCCCCATTGCCTTAGCAATTTTATGTAAAAGAATGCCCTTTTCTCCTAGAGGCGCACTCTTATCCACTCCCTCTTCAGGATAGTCGCATACAAAAAGCACTTGAGTATTCTCCCGCACACTCCCTTTATCATAAGCAAGCACTCTTCGCATTAGTGCAACACCCTCGTTCTCCTCACTATCGCTCTGTGGACTATGGCCTCGATAAAAGATTGAGCGCGGACAGAGTTTGCAATGTTTTACCTCGGAAAGATAGCGCACCCACTCTTGTTGCAAATCTTCATCTACAATCCTCCCCTGCTCCTTTTCTTGCTCTTTTTCTTGCTTGCACTCTATCCCCTCCGTTACCACAAGCTCCCCTTCCGCCTTTTTATCTTTCCACGCTCCATCTTGAACAAGGTTACACCCAAGATCATAAAGCGCCTTATTCATTGCTGGCACTTGAAAGAACCACTGCCCTTGAGAAAAGAGATCCACCACAAAACTTTGCTCTGCTAGCTTAAAATTTTTCATTTTAGCACTATCATGAGACGGCGCTAGCAAACTTAAATCTTGCCAATAAATTTTATTTTTCTCCATATCTCTTCCTCATTTCCACTATTTTCACTTTTTCTTTGGACGCAATGCAAATCCGCAATACAAATCCCTAATACAAATCAACGACCGGCCAGCAAAGCATATACCAAAAAAATCCATAGAAGGCACATCATTCTATTAAAGAATTTTCGCTCCTCGCCGACCAGTTTACCAAGGACGCTGGTCTTTTACTATTTGAGGGTTTTATCAATGGATGCCGAATATAAATTTGAATGCTACGAAGAGTATATTGGTGATAAAGAAGAGGTTCAAAAAAAAATAGATCATTGCATTTCCTGTGGTGCCAAACTCGTATTCGGCCATCTTCCCGACTACAAAAACCTTATTATCCAAGAGATCGCTCGTTGTGTAGAGTGTGGGCACGTTATACGGAAAGTCATTCACATTCTCAATTAGAGAAGAGTAGAGGCAACCCTTTCCAGGATTTGAGTAGCAGCGGCAAGAGTAATCTCCCACTCCTTGGCGAGTTCCTCTGCACTATATTTTTGCAAATCTCGATACTCTCCTCGAAATTGGCGTAAAATTTTCTCCTTGGTACGGGCACCAATGCCACTGATACCATCAAAGAGAGAGTGAAATTGCCGACGCTCCTCACTTTTGTGATGAAGTTGCCGTGAAAAGCGATGGGCCTCATCGCGCATACTTGCAAGCAATACACTCAAGCTTCTATCTTTAGCAAGCGAGTAGGGATTTTTTCGATCAGGAACATAAAGTGCATCATACTTGGCCTTGCTCTTGGCCTTAGCAATAGCAGTGACTGGAATCGCTAGCTTTAGACGTAGAACCACTCTCCTCATCACACTCAGTTGTCCACGGCCACCATCCACTACAATCAAATCAGGATGCTCTCCACACGATTTTATATTGTGAAGCCGACGAGTAAGAACCTCTTCTAGCATTAAAAAATCGTTATTCCCCTCTGGCCTCTCCTTAAGATGAAAATAGCGGTAAAGCTCCTTTGCAGGAGTACCATGAATAAATACCACCTGAGATGCAGTTGGAGATTTCCCCTGCCAAATCGCTATATCGTAGCACTCTATTCGCTCTGGTACCTTTTGAAGATTAAGAATCCGCTGTAAACTTAATAATCCCTGTGCAAAGTCGCTTAGTCGCTTGATTCGCTCCTCTTGAATTTTTTGCGTCTCGCGGTTGGCAATTTTTAATAACAAAGAGGCCCGCTGTATTTGCACCATCGATTGATCTGCCAATGGCAGCAACTCTGAGATAACCACCCTCTCTTCACTCTTGGTATCATAATATTGAGAGAGCAAGCGACTAATCTCCTCTTGTAAATCTCCCTCACACTCCTTGCGCGCAAAGAAAAAGTGCTTATGCCCCATCCACAAATTTTTTCGAATCTCATACACCACAATATCCACTGCAATCTCATGGATAGCATAAGAGACGATATCCACACTCTTGCCTTCCATTCCACCGGAAGATACCAGCAGTTGCTCTACTTCTGTCCTGATTTGGTTAGGCCCATAATATTTTCGCCAATGGTTTAAGAGTTTAATATTATCACGTAAGCTTGCTGCAAATTCAAAATCCTCTCGCTCTGCTGCCTCTCTCATTTCTCTTTTTAAAAAAGCAAGTGCACTCTCTCGTTTACGTCCTATTCCTCCTAAAAAATCGATTGCATACTGGATCCTCTGTGCATACTCACCCTCTTCTAATTTTTGTTCACAAGGTGCCAAACACTGTTTCATCTCATATAGGATACAAGCGTGCTTTCTACGATGGAATTCCTGAAGGGAACAGCCTCGCAAGCGCAGTGATTTATTTAAAGCACGCGCAACGCTCCTTACATCTGTTCCACTAACATAAGGCCCAAAAATATAGCGTTTTCCTTCCGAAAATTTAGGCCGCCGAACCACCATGATCCGAGGGTACTCTTCACTAAGATTAATCTCCATATAAGGGTAGGTCTTATCGTCACGAAGGCGGATATTATATTTAGGGTTGTGCTCTTTTATAAGATTATTTTCCAAGATAAGAGCGCTATGCTCACTATCGACATCCATAAAAGTGATTCGCTCAATGTGCTTTACAAGAGCTTGTGTCTTAATAGAGAGCTTATCGATCAAACGAAAATAAGAGGAGACGCGATCCCTTAAAGACTTTGCCTTCCCCACATAAAGAACATTGTCATGCTCACCCCAAAAGAGGTAGCAGCCAGGAGTAACTGGTAACTGCTTGGCAATTTCCAATAATAGCTCGCTGTTCATTTTTTTTCCAAATGAAATTGTCTACTCTTGCTTTGGAGGCCTGCTTCTAACTTTTTTTCGCTAACTTTTTTTCGGATGAGGAGCCGCCTCAAGTGCATCGGTTGGATCGATAATATCTGTCATGCGCACACCATACTTTTCACCACTTACGACTACCTCACCTTTGCACACCAAACGGCCATTGACAAAAATTTCCAGAGGCTCACCTGCAAGCTTCTCCAACTCTAACACTGTTCCTTTGTTTAGTGAAAGCAAGTTTCGAATCTTTAGCTCCAGTCGTCCTAACTCTGCAGTCAATTTAAGTGGTACATCTCCAACAAACATCAGGTCACTCGTCTCATCATCATCATCATTACTCTCCTCTTTGGCACTCCCCTTCTTTTGTGCATTCGACGCACCTCCAGCAACTCCCGAGTTTATCACCTCACTTTGCGTTCTTGATATACCGCCATCGTCGGCCATACCCAAATCTTCGTTGATACCTGCCATACCCTTTCCCCCTGCTTATCTCCTTCTTGACTTACCATTGCCGGACAACAGAAGTTGATCACTCTTTTCTCTCTTGCCACGACTTGTTATTAATTCTAGCATAAAATTATGTCCTGCTACTTAAAAAAAGTAGCACAGGAGGGGGTATGAGGCTTCGACTCGAAATTAGTGTGAATGGAGTCAAACAAAAACAAGCTTATCTCGACAAAAAAAAGAACGTTATTGGTAGAGGTTCTCATGCTGATATTCGCATTATCACAGAGAGTATTAGCAGAGTCCACCTGGCAATTGAGGTTGAGGGGCAAGAGATCTATCTCACAGATTTAGGTAGTTCTAATGGCTCATTTATTGGTGATGAACCTTTAGAAGCTAATAAAAAAACGTTATTCGATACTTTCTTTCTCCCGATTAAGTTAGGGAAAGAGGTATTTATTCTAATTGAAAGGTGCCCGATTTAGAGTTTTTAAGGATTAGACTTTCCAGTAAAACTCGGTGAGCAACTGGCCATCAAAAGCGAATGGGATATCTTTAGGATCTGGTGATGAGACCATACGGCCAAACTCATTTCCACTCTCGGCATCCTTTAGAAGGAAAGCTGGAGTAACCATTCTTGGTTTTTCCTTGGAGTGCTTATAATTTTCAGTTTGATAGCCTGTAGTTGTCAGGGAGATTTTATCTCCAGTTTTGATTGGCACTGCAGGGTGGGTCACTTTTTTGCCATTCACAAGGATATGCCCATGTAGAACCATTTGTCTTGCAGCGGCAATACTTGGTGAAAAATTTAATCTGAAAACCACATTGTCGATTCTACTCTCGAGGTTCATCACCAAAACCTCAACCCATGTTCTCGAACGACATTTCTTGGCCCGACGCACATAATTCCTAAGCTGGGCCTCTCTCAATCCGTAATGAAAAATAACTTTCTGTTTTTCATTAAGACGCACACTATAGTCTGAGAGTTTCTTTCTCTTCATCCCATGCTGCCCTGGTGGATAAGGTCTTCTCTCTAGCGCCCCTGCTTTACCTAAACCTGGTAATTCAAGACCTAGGCGTCTTTGGATCTTAAATCTAGCTCTACCCATTAGTACTTTGGCCATATCAACGACTCCATAATCAAAATAATTAACCATTCTGGGCGATACCTATAACAAATATTCCAGGATTTGCCCAAGTTTTTCTTTTCATCTTTGCATTATTTAAATAACAACTTTGATGGTTTTATTATTTTGCGGAGGAACTGGCAAGCCCTCTTATTCTCTTTAGTTCGGAAAAATAGGCGAGGGCCCACTGTGCATCGAGGCGATCAAACACCTCTTGCCTTAATTCATGGCGAAGTGGAGTGGAGTTAATGGACAAAAGCAGCTTATGGTTCTGCTGTTTCTCTAAAAACTCTGCATCCATCGCAGCAAGGATCGCGTGATTGCTCAAAATTGTTGTCTTCAGCAATGCAACCATCGCTTCCTTGGAGTTGCGGAACCCTTGGTTGTTTTTAACATAGGTCATTAGATTCTCAAAAACGTAATAATTTTGTCCACTCCCATATTCACACATCTCAGAGATCTCCTTCTTAACTCTTGCAAGATGCATTCTAAAGGCCTCCATAAAAATTGCAAGCTTCTTATCGTCTCCTCCTTGATGAAAGTTCTTCATAAACTCCATCACATTGGGATGGGCCGACTCCTCAGAAAGTGGTAAAAATAGCTCTGGAAAGAGATGGCCAGAGTCTCCTCTTCCTAAATTATCATTTAAGGGATAACTCGCCAAAATCGGTTCTGTCATAGAGGCAATTTTACGATCCTTATCTTTACGGAGCACTGCCACTCGCTGCGAATCATACATGGCATAATATTGCAAATACACTGTATGAAATTGCGGACAAAAGTCCACAATTGGCGTCTGGGAACTTCGAAGCCCCTCAACATACACTCGGAATTGTTCATATTGATCAACCAAGGTCAAGAAGTACAACTTTTTGCTAGAATATTCTCTGAAAAGGTTACTGCGTTTTTTCTTTTGTTCATCTGTCGTTTTCGCAAAATCTCCAGCAGATGCTGGTGATCGTCCACTACCACCGATATTTCCAATGGGAATGTCGGGAACTACTGCTTTCGCTGTCTCCACGGCATTGGTCCTGGCCATTCTTGCGTCCATCGATTCTGGCGGTTGATAGCTAGAGCAAGAGTATAGTAGTAACGCTAAAAACAAAGTCGATAATGTTCTCATTTTTAATCTCCCCTACAAAGGAATAGTCCTCTAGGCCCATCAACATTATCGGGAAAAAAAAATATTACTTAATACTGAAAAAAAATTGTTGGGTATTAACTTCTACAAGAAGCCACTGTCAACAGCAAGTAAACACTTTTAGTTTTGATATCGGTGATTTTATAACAAATAGCTTTTTCATAAATTTTATTGGCATTTAATTTTTCTTCAAACACTTTCACTATCCAAGGATAGCACTCTACCTCCTCTCTAGGTGACTGCTTTTCATCGTTTGCAACGATTTCCCATGATTCTTTATCATCTATGACTAGCAAGTAGTAAATCCCGTTAGTCTCTCTTAAAAACTTAAGCTTACCTCCACTAAGTATGAGAAGGCTTCCATCAAGAGGAGCATGAAACATTTTGATTTTTACGCTTGCATCCTTCTCCGAAATTGGTGCCAACAAAAAGGGACGGAAAAAAATTTCTTTGCGTAGCTCTTCAGGTATTTTATTTTTACTACTTATAAACGTTTCTGCCGTATAAATTTTCCTTGATGTTTTTCCTCGATGAAATGCACATGGTGATTCCCAGGTAGCAATCGCTACCAGCGGTTTTCCTTCTACTTCCACGGGATTTTCAAGTGTTGTCCATACCTCAACTAAAATCCCATGCTCTCTACGATATTTTTCCAAATCATGAAAATTATTATGAGTATCGATTAGTTTATTCCATGCTATTCGCTTCTCTCCCATCGCTTTCGTGCAAAGAGAATTCTCGGGACACCCGGCAATAGGGTGAAAATCAAAATCGGCCTCAGCATATTGTCCTTTGCTTGCACTAACACACTCAGCATCGAGAATAGCGATAAATGATAAAGCAAGAAAAAAAATAACTATTTTCATAAAACGCTCTAAATATTTGATAATCGATCTACACCGTTAGTATACATGTAGCATCTAATTCACGCACCCATAATAAAAGTTTCGCTGATCCTCCTCAATATGAAACCAAATCACTTCATTCTCCTATTTTTATTATTTTTATTCTCAATCTATGGTGTTTCTCGTATTGACGAAAAAATTTTTTGCTTTAATTTGTCTTAAAACATGTCCATATTTCCATCAAAAATTTCTCAGCGAATAAAACAAAGCGAGTTGTGTTGTCATGAAAATCGAAAGAAAGTTTACCTCGAAAGGCAAGTCCCCGTTTACTGGCATTAAATTTGTTAAGCGAACAAGTGATATTAAGAACATCGATGGTTCCTCTAAGTCACTGACAGAAGTTACTGTACCAGAACAATGGTCACAAGTTGCAACTGATATTCTGGCCCAAAAATATATGAGACGCTCTGGCGTCCCTATTGCTGATGAAAAGGGGAATACCACCATTGCTGGCGAAAACGACGCCCGAATGGTCTTTAAGCGCCTTGCTGGTTGCTGGCGCCATTGGGGAGAGAAGTATTCCTACTTCGATTCAGCAGAAGATGCAGAAGCATTTTCCGATGAACTTATGTTCATGCTGGCCAATCAATATGCAGCACCGAATTCGCCTCAATGGTTTAATACCGGTCTCCATTATGCTTATGGAATTCAAGGACCAGCACAAGGCCACTCCTATATTGATCCCCAGACAAAAGAGCTTACAAAATCCTCATCCGCTTATGAGAGGCCACAACCACACGCTTGCTTTATTCAATCGGTTAAAGATGACCTTGTGAATGAGCAAGGGATTATGGATCTTTGGTGTCGCGAGGCACGCCTCTTTAAGTATGGCTCGGGAACAGGAACAAATTTTTCCAGTATTAGAGGTTCAGGTGAACCGCTCTCAGGTGGTGGTATCTCCTCTGGTCTTATGTCCTTTTTGAAAATTGGGGATCGTGCCGCCGGTGCCATTAAATCGGGAGGAACCACCCGAAGAGCGGCCAAGATGGTTTGCCTCGATCTTGATCATCCTGACATTATCGACTTCATCGAATGGAAATCAAGAGAAGAGCGTAAAGTGGCAGCACTGGCCACAGGATCACGTATCTGCAAAAAACACCTCTTTAATATTTGGAGAACAATGGAGCGTGCCATTGGCACGCTTAGTGAAAGCGATCGCTTTTCTCCGCTTAAAAATAAAAATTTAAAACTTGCGATCATAGAGGCCAAAAGAGATGAGGTGCCTCTAAACTATATTTTCCGTACCATCGAATTTGCCAAACAAGGCCACACCATCGAAGACCTCGAGGTCGAAGAGTACGATACCGATTTTAACTCAGAAGCTTACGCCACTGTCTCTGGACAAAACTCCAACAACTCTGTTCGTATCCCCAATAAGTTCTTTCGTATTTTGGCAGAGGATGGCGAGTGGGAGTTAAAAAATCGCATCAATGGTAAAGTTGCCAAAACCATTCGTGCGAAAATGTTATGGAAAAAAATCAATGAAGCCGCCTGGCAGTGTGCAGATCCCGGTGTACAGTTCGATACTACCATTAATGAGTGGCACACCTGTCCTGAAGATGGAGCGATTCACGCCTCTAACCCTTGCTCCGAATACATGTTTCTTGACGATACTGCTTGCAATTTGGCCTCCCTCAATGTGCTTAAATTTTGGAACGACGAGAAGGGTATTTTTGATATTGAAAAATTTATTCACGCTTGTGAACTTTGGACCATCGTACTGGAGATTTCAGTATTAATGGCACAATTTCCTTCGGAAGAGATCGCCCTCCGCTCCTTCCTCTATCGCACTCTCGGTCTTGGCCACGCTAATATGGGCGCACTGCTTATGATTATGGGAATTCCCTACGATTCAGAGGATGGGCGCAATACTGCTGCTGCAATCACGGCCATCATGGGGGGAACCGCGTATAAAACTTCCGCATTACTTGCTAAAGAGCTTGGTGCTTTCGAGCGCTATGAGGCAAACAAGCAACACATGCTGCGAGTGATCCGTAACCACCGCATGGCCGCACACGGTGAGCGTGAAAACTACGAGCACTTAAGTATCTTTCCAGTTCCTTTAAACCCCAAGCACTGTTTTCATGATGACCTGGTCACTGCTGCCAAGAAGAGCTGGGATGAGGCCCTCACCTTCGGTGAAAAATATGGTTATCGAAATGCTCAAGTAACCGTGATTGCGCCAACTGGTACAATCGGTCTCGTTATGGATTGCGATACCACTGGCATTGAACCCGATTTTGCCCTCGTAAAATTTAAAAAATTATCTGGTGGTGGCTACTTTAAAATCATCAACCAATCCGTTCCGAAAGCGCTAAAACGCCTTGGTTATACCCCCGAGCAAATTAAAGATATCAGCAACTATGCTTTGGGATACGCCACCATTGCTGGTGATAACAATCGTTCAGGCATCACCATTGAAACCCTAAAGAGTAAAGGTTTTACCGATGACAAAATTGCCGAGATCGAAAAAAATCTTGCGACTGCTTTTGATATCTCCTTCATCTTCTCGCGCTTTATTATTGGGGATCATTTTCTTAAAAACAATCTCAAGCTTACTGACGAAAAGATTGCTAATCCAAGCTTAAACGTACTTGCTGAGATTGGATTTTTAAGCGAACAAATCCAAATGTTAAACGACTACGTTTGCGGAACAATGACGATAGAAAAAGCACCTCACTTAAAAAGTGAGCACCTGGCAATTTTTGATTGTGCCAGCAAGTGTGGTAGGTATGGTACTCGCTATATCTCTCCTGAAGCACACATTCGCATGATGGCGCAAGTTCAGCCTTACATCTCAGGAGCGATCTCTAAAACCATTAATATGCCTAGCACCTGCTCGGTTAGTGATATTGCTGAAGCTTATTATCTCTCTTGGAAACTGATGACGAAGGCAAACGCCATTTACCGTGATGGCTCAAAACTCTCCCAACCTCTAAACTCTAAAGGTCTTGAAGAGTTTAGTTTTGGCCTAGAGAGCAGCACTGATCTATTAGACAACAGCATACCTACGACCGATAAAATAAAGGCCGTAAGCCAAAAGATTGTGGAGAAGATCATCTACAAAGAGATCTCTAAGCGCAAAACGCTCCCCAATCGCCGTCAAGGTTATACTCAAAAAGCGGTTGTTGGTGGCCATAAAATTTATCTACGCACTGGTGACTATGAGGATGGTGGCCTTGGGGAAATTTTCCTCGATATGCATAAAGAGGGCGCTGCTTTCCGCTCTCTCATGAACTGCTTCTCGATTGCGATCTCCCTCGGCCTTCAGTATGGTGTTCCGCTTGAAGAGTTTGTCGATGCTTTTGTCTTTACTAAATTTGAGCCCAACGGCATCGTGATTGGCCACGACAACATCAAGATGGCAACCTCGGTGATCGATTACATCTTTCGTGATCTTGCTTGTCGCTACTTAGGCCGCTACGACCTCGTTCACGTTTCTCCCTCGGAGCTGCACTCTAGTTCTGTCTCCGGCGAAAACATCGATGAGGATACCCCTTTGATCAACGTCATGGAGGCCGCTGTTCCAGAAGAAGCAAGCGAACAACTGCAACAGCTTCCACTCCATGCCTATACTCCCTATACCAAAGAGGCCGATGCAGCAATGATGTCAATGCAAAAGAAACGACAGATGGCCAAAATTCGTGGTTACGAAGGTGATGCTTGTCCTGAATGTAACTCCCTCACCATGGTTCGCAACGGCCCTTGCCTCAAATGTGAAACTTGTGGAGCAACTACTGGCTGTTCATAAGTTAACTATGGGTACCCACAATTAATTGTGGATACCCACAATTAATTACTTCCGCAGTAAAGGTGATTATTCCAACGGCGGCCTTGCATCAAGAAGCGATTAACCCCACGATTACCTTCAGTGCTGCTACTTCCGGCCAAGGGAGTGGCCACCTGCTCTACATCTCCAGGCCCTTCTAAGTCTGTCCCTGTGGTTCGATAGAGAATTCCATAAGGGATGCGCCTTGTAAGTTGTGAATTGTCAGGAAACTCCATGGTTGCAGGCCTTGGTCCAAAATTTCCAAAGGCCGCTCCTGTAACTACTTTTTGATCTGAACAATAGGCCTCTCCCAGGGCCACTAATTTATTCCATACTTTTACATTTGCGGTAATAGGGTACCCTGTATAGGGATCAAAATCACGATCTTCAAGACGTAGACCTTTATCCAGTTCGGAATAGGAGGCCTCCCCTGAAACAAAGCGATTGAAATAAAGATTTAGGTCCGTATTGCGAGGTAGTTTACATTGCAACCGCCGACTACTTTCACTGCCGGGGATCGCCACTGCAAATCCACTGCAACATTTTCGATAATCATCAACAATGCTATTCGTGCGCTGACAGCAAAAGAAGGTATGGGGAGAAAAAACATCGTCATGTTGACTTCCAATCATATCTTTAAAGACAATTTTGCGATTGGGGTTGGTCACATCATCCGTTGATAAAGTTCCATGATTTCTCGTTGCAGAGAACGCCTTCCCTTCGAAGTCACTGCTGCTTTCAAGAGTGTCCTTAAAAATTCCCGGCATTAACTTTTGCTTATCGTAAGAGCAGTAGATGGGTTCGTAATAGATTTGTGGAATTCCCAAAAGCTCAAGCCTGGAAAGCTTTTCCAAATAGTAAGAGTCACTTCCGGGGATGATCGGTTGAGGATTTACTCCTCCAGCAAGTGTTCCATAGTCGTGGCCTGCAAGACCTTGTGGCCTAAATTTGATAATGATACCAGCAAGTGCGGTATAATCTGCCAATGCCTCTTTATTCCACCAACTGCTAGCACAACGGGTATTTCGCTTATCAAATCCAGCATCAAACTCTGTCGCATTATCAACAATCGCATGACAGTAATGCCTACGAATATAGAGGAAAGCATCGCCATTTGCTTGCTTATCGTAGCACCAACCAGAGACATCATCGCCTGTGCAACTATTGTCTAGTAGACAATCAGGATAAGTAGTTCCTCCAATAAATAGCTCGGGAACAGCTCCATTCATATTACACTGTTTACCCGCCGGAAAAGGATTAATCAGCATGGGTTGTGGGAGCGTCTCACCATCTTCATTGAAACCTTCATATTTTTTACCGTCGCTACTTCTACGACTAAGCCACACACTATCGATATTTACACCTCCATTCATATAACTTGGAATTTGTACGACCATCACTGTACAAACAGAAGACATCACTGCACGAGGAGCATTACTCGCCCCTCCATCCACCGACAAACACCTGACCATCGATTCCGATAATGCCCCAGAAGCAATCATCGCCGTCAAACGTCCACCATCCACGCCCACGGGAGCGTAGGGGGCCATATCGTGCAGATACCCTTTACGCTTATCTGAGTGCACATATAAAAATCCTGCATCTCTTGTTCGCTTCGACCACTGTTCTGTCCACTCCGTTTCTATCGCCATCGGGAAAAAGATCTTTCCACTACTTTGTCCAAGTCCCACCCGATCAGCATCAATATCTCCTTTTTTTCCTTGCATATAATGGATGCATCCATAATTCATGCGATCGCGACAATAAAGACTCCGCTCTTGGTTCCAAACTGAATCACTAATACGATCCGATTTATAATCACTATCCATAATGGGATTGCGGTAGTTGATACATTGAAAGTTTTGAGGATTAAGTTTTAAACGTGTGTGATAATTGTTCCATTCATGACTTTCATCTGCAAAGGCACGCACCCAACCACTGCAGCAAGTTTTCCCTCCAGTATCATTGATGCTCTTCCACTGATAGGGTTTAGGCATCACACTGCCAGGAACCCCGGCCACCACTTCCGCAGGTGTAAAGATAATCATAGGGGAAGCTGGCGCAGGGGTAATTCCCGTGTACGTTTGTGTAGGATAAATGTCGGGACTTCCAGCAATGAGATCAACTATGGTTAAATTTTCCATGATAGTATAGCGAGAATAGCGGCCAATGCCGATGGGATTCACTACGGCAAAGGCGGTGGGTTCTGTCTGCAGCTTACTATTGAGAGCACGCTCTGTTACACCTGCCTCTGGATCAAAAAATCCCTTAGTATACATGGTGATGGTTTCACCAGAAGCACGACAACAGCGATTCTCCTTGAAAGAAAAGCTATTATAAAGTTTTACACTCTCCGGGTCTTGATCACTCTTCCACACTTTTAAATGGGGTTGCCCACAAATCAAATACTCTTCCCAATACTGTTTTTCTGCCAGGGTATCTCCAAAATAGTTGCGATCATAGAGGCGAGATTCCTCAGCATGCAGTCGATTAGGAGAACAATCAAGGTCGCTATGGCAAAGCGAGCCCGCTCGGCGAAAGCATGCATCTTTAGCAAGCATACCTCCTTCGCGGTCAAGATAAAAAATTGAACTCAGTGGTTCACCCTCAATTGCAGCAAAGACATTCTTATTACCAGTATACAACGATTCTGCTCCACAAGCGTTTTGTGCAATTGCTTTTTTTGCCTCAGGCGTACCATAGGCCGGCGTTGCCATATAGGTATAGTAATAGTTTCCAAAATTATCTTTATCGTCGCTATTATCATTTAAGACGGGACAACTATGCACTCGCTTTAACCCTAAAAGAGTTTGCGTATAAATATTTGAGGCACAAGAACCTATTTGCGAAATATAATCGGACCTACTGTAACTATCACGAGCTTGGTGATTCTTTACGGGATCGGCCAACACTCCAGACATCGTTAAACTTTTTCCTGGACGACAAAATCCCATTTGTCCCAAACTGGTGGAAACAAAATTCTCATTTTGAATTTCTGCATTTGCAATAAAATTGCTATTAAAGGTGGTAAGACTTCCAGTTCCTGCTACATATTTACTTGCTCTTCCCAAAATGTTGGCCCCTTGACCAAAGACAATCCCCAAGACATTATCTGCTTCACGATTCATACTATCGCTAAAATTACTATTGCTAACAGAGGCACAGTAAAAGTTGGGAGCACAGGCAAAAAGTTTACGTAAATTAAGATCGGCAATTTTACTATAGTCGACAGCGCAAGCGGCCCCCATCCCTCGATAGCTGCACCTTTTTTGATTCTTCCATGAGGTAGGTATACTGCGATCAGGATCAAAGACTACTGTTTTATAATACCCACCCGAGAGGGCCTTGCCATCTCCAGTAATCTCTTTGCCATCGCGATCAAAATCGGGCCACAAAGTTTTAAGTGAACTCACCTTAGCACACATGTATTCCCAACCTAATTTACTAATACAATCAGTATCGGTTTCACATTTGTAATACTGCTGGCACGATCCTGCTTGATTTTGGTTGGGGTTATCTGCGTTGGTGATATCAAAGTTGTAATCAAAGCTAGCAGCAGTACTGATTGCTCCATCATCTGCAATAATTTGCACCTGCAGTTCGCCTGCATTTGCAAGATCAGCAAAAGGGGCATTCATCGCCAAAAATAGCTTTCTGGAAGTGGCCTTTACTCTACGATTATTCCCTATGGCAAACCAATTCACTCCATTAAAAGATCCGATCAGCGCCCCTTGATTAAAGCCAAACCAATCGTGCTGATAACCATTGGCATAGAGGGCCGCCTGTGCTGCTAACCTTGTCCCTCTCTGTGTCTGGATATCGTTTGCTTGTTTATGAGTAAAGGGAATCATGGTTGGAGGAATCCAACAAAGGCGTCCCCAGCTTGTATCCTCATAGTTACCATAAGAGAGGTTGTCCTCTCCAGTATCTCTTGAAGTGGTATGCCCTTGTGCCACGACCCCAACACCCATCTGAGAGGAAGGAAAAGCGCTAAAAGCGTTAAACCACTTATCACGCGTACACATGGGGCAAGGAGTGTAGTTCCCAGAAATAGTGCTGATGATGTAAACACGGCCCACCTCTACCGCCACCATTTTAGCGGGCAGCGCCCGTGTAAGATCCACCTTCATTTGCCCAATGACAGCATTGAAATTATTATTTACATTTTGAGCGGCGACCTTATGGAACTCATCATTGTAATAAAATGGTGTCCCTTCTGATAAAGCAAGTGGCGTCCCATTGCTCATCTCAGGTGTCCCATAAAAGATTTTAATATCATCAACGCTTGTTCCATCAACTGCTTTAAAAAAGCGATGAGGGGCACTACGTGTGTTCACCCGCAGTTGTAATATTTGAAAAGGAGTGGGATTAGGATCTGGCTCCGCTTGGCAGCGAACGTCGGCAACAGTGTCCTCCTGTTTTAAAAACCAATAGTAGCCACCAAGTGCATTGCTGAGTGTAGGATTGGAGCTGCCATCAAGCAGTAGTTTTAAAACAGAGACAGAGGGATCAGTTACTTTGGTGGCCTCAGCAATACCACTACTAGCAGATACTGTATAAAGTGCCGACAAAATAGAGTTGCAATTGCCACTACAAATGTTTTCACTGCTAAAAGCAATATCGTCACTAGAACTAATAGGTGTAGCATCAATATTATAAGCACTCCCATAACAATTAAGTCTACTATGCTGGTAATCCAGAAAATTAATCTTAAGCATCCGCTCTATCTCTTTGCTTAGAAAGTGTATTTGTGCAATAGGATTGGCGGTCACTCGCAGCTGCCTTTTACTAACCCCAATGGTAGCGGTATCAAAATTTAAAACCAAACAATACTTTTTATTAAGATTATCATTTTGCTTTAGAAAATTATTAATACTAGGGCCACGAATGAAAATCTCATTGTCACTCATTTTGCTATTATTAATGGTTAAATCTTTTCCAAAGAGGTGTTTGGCCTCTGGAGTTCCCTCTAGCGCTTTTCCTGCACTATCATACAACACCAGCCCATAGGTCGGGCAGGTACGCGAAGGATCTGCTGGCGCTGGCGTGCCCACAGTAGCACACTCACAAAGCCTCCAAATCCGATTTTTCACCTCTTGAAAAGAGTCATCATTAAAATACGATTGGCAATACTTATAGACAGGTGGATCGGCCCTTGCAAATTCATCACAATAAAACATCTCCTTGAGATACTCCACTCGTACTTTGGCCTTGGCGACTGGATCCTCTATTGTTGTCGGCATAGGCGTGGGCAATGCCTTACCAGGACAAACATAATACACTTCCGGCCACTTGCTGTAGTTAATGGGATTTTGATCAACCTCCGCCTTTGCTTGTGCATAATCGGGATGTATAATTGCATTTGCTCTCATCATCCCATCCTTTACACATTGCCCGACCAAGCAACAATCATACCCCTTAGCAAGACATCCGGCCTCATCACACGCTCCTATTCCATCGGTTGACCTAGATATGATATTAATCTGCAAGGAGAGGATTGAGAGCGATAGCTCCGAACTCCCTACCTCCGTTTTTCCCTCTGCATAGTAGATTCTCACCCCATTACCTCCGGAGCGCACATCTTGCGTACACCCTGGACACACATCTGCAGGCAAAAATACCACTGCACCCGATGAATCGGAAACCTCTCCAAGGGTACCCCCACAAACGTTTTTATTATTCTCTTTATCGCCAAAATCGACTCGGAATAACCGCTCTTGCAGTCCACCGCCAATGATGGGTATTTGTAGTGGTACTGCTCGTGCACGCAACTGTTTTTCTCCAGCGCCAGTGACCATCACGATTGTGGTACAAAAAATTTTCTGAAAGTTATTGTTGAAATTTAAAAACTTATCAACATCTTTCCCTCTTATGTAAGCGATGCTAGTCATATCGTAATCGATGGAGAGCGCTGCTCCTACCTTGGAAGAGTTTTGCCAATATGCCAAATCGCTATCGGGGGTGGCCATTGGTGTCGGTGTCTCAATTGCGATGCTCGGAGTTCCTTCAATGGTAATAACTGTTCGTAGTGAAGGAGGTCTTTGTAAACAAGCGGATAATAATAAAACCAACACAAGATAAGCTAATACCAATAATAGAGATCTCTTTCCCATAACTATCGTAGTCCTAAAGAAAAATTATTGACTTCTCCTTTAATTATAACTCGTAGCTAGAAGCCAATGTCTACTTAGTTATTGAAAATCACACCACTTCTGCATATTCAAAGACAAATTCACTCAACATTTTTCAAAAGCTGACGACATGTTTATAACCAAGACCTGTACTCCACTTTCATTTTTCAAGGTGTAACGAATGAAAATAAATTTTGATACTCTTACTCCTAAAAAAAAGACTATCGTTCTCAGCATTGGCATTTCCCTCTTATCGCTTATGCTGCTTCTAGGCCTTGCGATTGCCAGTGGCTTTGATTTTAAAGATTGCCTGCAAACAGAACAAAAAATTGTGGTCACAGAAAATACCAATGTTAGCGCCGACGAAAGCGAACTCCTCGAAAGGTGTATCAATAAATGCAATAAACTCGGGAATAAACTTTCCGTCTGTAAAAAGATCGCTAAAAGTTATCAAGAACGACTTCCGGCCAATGTCATGGAGGATGACAGTACTTTGCCAGAAGAGGATTTTTTATATGGGGAGTGTTTAGGAGCACAGCTGCTCATCTCTGATGAGCGTTCAATGGATGACGCTAGCGATGTCTGCGACCAAAAATGTTTTGAATTTCAAAAAGAGAGCAAGGCGCTTCCTTTAGAGGCAATTATTGATCGTTGTAAAAAATTAAAAAAAGAGATCTTTCAAGACTAAAGGCCTGTAAATAAAAAAAGGCCCAAGTTTTTTTGCATTAACTTGGACCTTCTCTTTTACTTTTAATTTACTAAGCTTATTCAGAATTCGAATGAAAACTAATCGATTACATTCCCATTCCCATTCCACCCATGCCGCCATGGCCGCCTGGCATACTTGGCATATCGTCCTTCTTTCTTGGAGCATCGCCAACGAGTGCTTCGGTTGTTAACATCATGCCTGCAATAGAAGCTGCATTTTGAAGAGCACTACGAACAACTTTTGTTGGATCTACGATACCAGCTTGTACGAGGTCTTCAAATTTATTGATAAGAGCATTGTAACCATAGCTTGGTTTGTTTGCCTCTTTTACAGAGTTAACAACAACAGAGCCTTCAAGACCAGCATTGCCTGAAATTTGACGTAGAGGCTCTTCGCAAGCGCGACGAACGATCTTAACACCAAACTCTTGTTGCTCATTATCACCTTTAAAACCGTCAAGAACTTTAGAAGCGAAAACAAGAGCGCTACCGCCACCAACAACAACACCCTCTTCAACAGCAGCGCGAGTAGCGTTGAGTGCATCTTCTACGCGATCTTTTTTCTCTTTCATTTCAGTTTCAGTTGGAGCGCCAACACTGATAACAGCAACACCGCCAACTAATTTTGCAAGACGCTCTTGGAGTTTTTCACGATCATAATCAGAAGTAGTCTCTTCGATTTGTGCGCGAATGACACTTACTCTTGCGTTTACATCTTTTTTAGAACCAGCGCCATCAACGATTGTAGTATTTTCTTTGTCGATCGTTACGCGCTTACAGCTACCAAGATCGGTAACCTCAAGGCTTTCAAGATTTCTACCGATTTCTTCAGAAACAACAACACCACCGGTAAGAACTGCGATATCTCTTAACATCTCTTTTCTTCTATCACCAAAGCCAGGAGCTTTTACGCCAACAACATTCAATGTGCCACGAAGTTTATTCACAACAAGTGTTGTTAATGCCTCTCCATCAATGTCTTCTGAAATCATCATCAAAGGTCTGCCAGTTTGAACAACTTTCTCAAGAATAGGAAGCAGCTCTTTCATGCTTGAAAGTTTTTTATCGGTAATAAGAATAAATGGATTTTCATAATTTGCAACCATCTTCTCATGGTCGGTTACAAAGTATGGAGAAACGTAACCACGATCAAATTGCATTCCCTCAACAACATCAAGTGAAGTAAGACCTGTTTTTGATTCTTCTACGGTGATCACACCTTCTTTACCAACTTTACTCATCGCCTCTGCGATGATCTTACCAATCTCTTGATCGTTATTGGAAGATATGGTTGCAACTTGTGCAATTTCTGCTTCAGTTTTGATATCTTTTTTTACTCTTTGCAATTCAGCAACGATTTTATCAACTGCCTTATCAATACCGCGCTTAATGTCCATTGGGTTGTGCCCAGCAGTCACAAATTTGATACCTTCGCGGTAGATTGCTTGTGTAAGCACTGTTGCTGTTGTTGTACCGTCACCAGCATCGTCATTGGTTTTTTGGGCCACCTCTTTTACCATCTGTGCGCCCATATTCTCAAAGTTGTCTTCTAACTCGATCTCTTTTGCAACGGTAACACCATCTTTGGTGATTTGAGGAGAACCGAAGGATTTTTGAATAACAACGTTACGTCCTTTTGGTCCAAGTGTAACTTTAACTGCATCGGCGAGTTTGTTCACTCCATTTAAAATCGATGCACGTGCAACTTCATTGTACTTTAGATCTTTTGCGGCCATAAAATATACCCCTGATTAAAAATTAAAATTTAAACGAAAACTTAAGATTCAAAATTTCTTATTATCTGCAATTATCGATCACGCCTAAGATATCATCTTCTCTCATAATCAAATAATCGGTACCTTCAATTTTAATTTCAGTGCCAGCATACTTGCTAAAAAGAATACGATCGCCTTTTTTTACGTCTAATGCACGAATACTACCATCGCTACTACGATGCCCAGACCCTACTGCAACCACTTCACCTTCACTGGGTTTTTCTTTGGTGCTATCAGGAATGATAATTCCACCTTTGGTTTTTGTTTCCGCTTCAACTCTTTTCACTAAAACTCTATCTTGTAACGGTCTAACAAGCATACGATGCCTCCTATGAAATGAAATAAAAAAAATAAAACAACAGATAAACTTATATCTAAAAATAAAAAAAATTTTATAAACTAGCTGTTTGGCACATCTCTAAGGTAGTTTCGCCTCAAGTAGTGTCAAGTGCGTCCCCAAAAATTTTTCAAAATTTCTCCCAAGGGACAACAAAAAGCGGAAGAAGTCAATCAATTTCTTGGCACTTACCATTTCCTTACGCCTCGAGTGCAAGCCAATCTACACCACTTCCAACACTCACTTTCAAAGGAACGCGAAGAGAAACCACTCCCTCCATCTTGCAAGTCACCAGTTCGCAAAGCTCATCAAGCGTGCCCAAGGGAACCTCAAAGATCAACTCATCGTGAACCTGTAAAAGCAGTTTTGCAGGGAGCTTCCGTGCAAAGAGCTCACGCTCAATATTGATCATCGCAAGCTTGATAATGTCGGCAGCACTTCCTTGAATAGGAGTATTAATCGCCATCCGCTCTGCAAAACTGCGTACCGTACGATTTTGCGAATGGATATCGGGCAAGAAACGCTTCCGTCCAAACATCGTCTCCGCGTAACCTTTTTTCGCGCAAAGCTCTTTGAGTGCATCAATATAGATCTTAACTTTTTGAAATCGTTCAAAATATTTGGTGATATAGCGTTTGGCCTCCCACTGCGGAATCTTTAAAAGTTGTGAAAGTCCAAAAGAGGATTGCCCATACATGAGCCCAAAGTTTACCGCCTTGGCCAAGCTCCGATCCTTATCACGCACACTCTCAATCTCCATTCCAAGAACTTCAGCAGCAGTCTCTGCATGAATATCTCGCCCCTTCATAAAGGCAGCAATCATCAAATCATCTTCTGCAAAGTGCGCCAGCAAGCGCAGCTCGATTTGTGAATAATCGGCGGAAAGCAAGAGGTGTCCCTTCGATGCCACAAAGGCCTGGCGAATGCGCTTACCATCACTGCCTCGAATAGGAATATTTTGCAAATTGGGGTTGTCGGAGGAGAGGCGCCCAGTTGCTGTTACCGTGGAGTTAAAGGAGGTGTGTAGTCTATTCGTCTTTGGATTAATAAGTTCCGGTAACACCTTTACATAGGTGGAAACGAGCTTATCTAGCTCACGGTGACGAAGGATCGAGGCCGGAACCTCGTCATTAAAACCCATCTGCGCCAGCTGCTCTAAAACGTCGGAGTCGGTGGAGTACATGGTTTTCGTTTTGCGAATCACAGGAAGGCCCATCTTTTCAAAGAGCAACACACCCACTTGCTTGGGCGATTTTAAATTGATCTCCTCGCCCGTAATCTCAATAATCCGCGCTTCAATCTGCAAAAGTTCCCTGGAAAACTCCAACTGCAACTGCTTTAAACAGTCACAATCAAGCGCAATCCCTGTATTCTCCATCTCTGCCAAAACCTCAAGCAGTGGATTATCCACCTCATAAAAAATTTTCTCTAGCTTTAACTCCTGTAACTTTTCTCTAAAAATTTCATATAACGCCCAAAGTACACTCACGCGCACTTCCAACCCAGCATCGACAGGCAGCTCCTTTTGCAGATAACTTGCAGCAACAAACTCTAACGTATGTTTATTTGCAACATCACAAAGGTAGTGGGCCACTCCAATATCAAAGTAGTGGGCGGCAATCTTCGCCCCTCTTCTCTTAAGGAAAGCAAGCTCTCGCTTGGCATCGATAGTGATGATCTCCAATTTTTCTTGGGCCCATAGCTCTTCAAAAAAAGTCCTCGCAAGTGCTGGAGAGGAGAATGTAGAGACCTCTCCACTTTTAGTTGTAACCGCGACATTCGCTACATCTTCCTCTGTAAGAGAGGAACAGACTGCAACTTTTTCCTCCGATCGTAACTGCTCAAGGAAGCTTAGAAGCTCCGCCTCTGTAGTAACTATCTTATGAATCTTTTTTACTTCACAAGCTACCTCTACTACTGCTTGTACCTGTTTTTGAACAGAGAATTGATCACGTAATTTTTTAATAAACGTTTTAAATCCCAGGCCCTCAATCAGTGCAAAGAACTCCTCATTTGGAAAAAAGCTATAGCGAATATCGCCAATACCATAACCCAGATCTAAATCCTCTTTCATACGTACAAGCTCAAGCGATAATAGTGCTGACTCTTTGTTAGCGACCAATGCTGTTTGCGCTTTTTTATTTTTAATCTTGTCAATATTCTCTAAAGCGCCGGCCAGCGATGAAAACTCTTGGATAAGAGTGGCCGCCCCTTTGGCGCCAATGCCGGCAACACCTGGAACATTGTCACTGCTATCACCAACAATCGCCAAGTAATCGGCCATCTGTTTAGGCAGCACTCCAAATTTCTCAACCACGGCCTCTGACTTAAACAACTTTTCAAGTTTACTATCGAGCACAAACACTTTTTCATCGATCAATTGAAAAAGATCTTTATCTCCACTCACAATATAGACCTCATCAACCTCTGATCTCCACTTAGTCACTGCTGAAGCAATAATATCATCGGCTTCCTCCCCCTCAATCTGACACATGGGTAGTCCCATCTTCTGTAAAAGCGTTGCAATCGTTGCAAATTGCGGCCGTAAGTTTTCTGGAGGAGCACTGCGATTACTCTTATACTCTGGGTAACGTGCTTTTCGGTAGCTCGATCCCGAGGCACTGTCCCTTGCAACTAAGACATGGGTAGGGGTCTCACTAGCAAAGAGTTTTAGCAGCATACTTAAAACGCCATAGACAGCATTCACTGGAGCTCCATCGGGAGCATTGAGTGTGGGAATTGCATAAAAAGCGCGAAAGATAAAACTACTTAAATCGATAAGCACCAATTTCTTCTTCAATATACTCATAAAATGTCAGGCCTTATTAATAGGATCGTGTGAGAACTCTTGAATTAATAGAGATAGTCTTTTTTTTTCAAAAGTGCCAGCTTCCTTTTTGACACATGGTGCGCCTACTGCAGTGATCGCCCATGCTCTTAGCGTAATTTAAAATTAACTTCCAGTCCGCGTTCGCTAATCTCTGGGATGCACTCTTCTGGAACTTCCGCAAAAGGAGCAGAATTTTCGATCGCACGAAGAACCAATTGGTCATACTCTTCTTTACCTGAAGATTGCAAAATAGCAGAGTTCTTAACTGAGCCATCTTGATTTAATTTCAGCACAACAACACACACCAGGTCTTGATTAAACTCTCTTGGTAACAATAGGGTAAATTTTTTTTTAATTTTTTTTCCAACGGTAGCAATGTATTCGCTGAATCGTGCTTCCACTTCATCAGAGCGCAAGGAAGCAGGGGGAGCAGGAGGTGCCGGAAGCACAGGAGAGATTGCTTCCGGCGCAGGAGTTAGTGTCTGCCTTTCAGAGGCAAGCTGTTTGCCTCTTTTCTTCTCCAAAGAAGCTGGCCTTTGGGGAAGTGGCAAGCTGCTGGTTGCTAGTGATCGCTTCAAGACCCTAACTTCAATCACAGCAATAGGTATCGCTTGCTTTGAGACTTGAACTTTTTCCAAAGGAAATAGCGTTAACACTAGAAATAAGATTCCTATATGGAAGAGGATGGAGAGAAACAAGGACAATAAATATCTCACCATTAATCACGCCTTCATTTATTCAATCGCTACTAAAAGAACCAATCAATCCCTGTGATCAAATTGAACCCAGGCCCATTGATCCCCGATCCATGAACGCGATAGTTTTTATTAAAAATATTTTCGAGGGCAATACTCCCACGCAACTGCCTCCAGATGGTAAGACCGCTGCGAAGATTGACTAACACATACCCTTTGCTGCCTCCAGGTGGAATACGTTGGGTGTCGAGTTTGTCTGCAGAAGAGAGTTTACTCTGTTTGGAAGCAAAATGGGAGGAGAGGGCCACCCAGTAAACATGCTCCGGATGGGTCCATTTAATTTCGGCATAACCAGTTGGTGGCATCATTCTTGTTATCGGCTCACGACTCTTCTGTGACGCCGATGTCGGATAGGCATCAATCCGCCCTTGTAGCCAAGTGTAAGAGCTCGATAGCGACCATGAGGGAATAAACTCATAATGAAATCCGGCCTCAAACCCATAAATATACCCATCCCCTGAATTCTTTTTGGTGACTTGGTATTTATTGTTACTGCTAGTCACTCCATTGGGCGTACGAATGATCATTCCATCGATTTGTGTATAATAAGCGGAAAGCTCACTGGAAAATTTTTCAAAATTTGTTTTGAGTCCCGTCTCATAACAAAGATACTTTTCTGCTTTCAGATCAGTAGAAGGAATTTCAATCTCGCCACTTCTAGCTTCATCAAAGCGAGTAAGATCAGAAAGATTGGGAGCACGAAACCCTTGGGCCACAGAAGCAAACAAACTGTAGTTATCATCATTCCCCAATTTATAAACTCCTTTTGTACTCGCTACGACAGCATTGTAACTCTTTTTAAAAGAGCTGGCCCTTCCAGTAAGGGTGTCTTCATAGGTACCTGCGTTCACTTTGTTATAGTTGTAACGAAGGCCAGGGATGATTATGATTTTTTGTGCAAAGGTAGCTTCCGCTTGTAAGTAAGTGGCCGCGGAATAGTAGTGAGAGTTGTTGGCCACCGGCCCTTGAATAGCAGAGGAGATAAACGTTCCATTAGCACTGTAATTATTCTTCGAAGTGTTGACGGAGTCTCGATAATATTCCAACCCGTAAACTATTTTTCCAAGGTTCATCTTGTAATCAAACTGAGAAAAAGCACCTAGTGTGTGCACATGGGTTGACTGTATCTCTTGGGCACTGCTATTGGTGACGCGAAACTGATCCTCTTTTTGTGTATGGTAAGACAAACTTAATTTAATGGCATGGTCATCACTGCTTTTTTTCTGATATTGAAGATAGGCCAATCGCCTTAATTGATCGGTAGAGTACTCTTTGTCTGTCCCTATGATCGTTCCCTGCCAACTTTTTGCCGCCGTAGTCTTATGAGTTCGATCAACACTGTTTTGCTGGGTATTTTGAAAGGCAGCAATGAGAGTGTGGTTGTTTGCGATAGCGTACTCTGTTTTTGCATCAATATCCCATTCATTGTGACCACTCTTAGGCTGCCTACCTGTTCCTTCCCCGGCCCTTAAGTCATTTAAATCTTTTGCAGATCCACCCAAAAATACCCCAAAGCTAGGCCCTGTGTAAGCAAACTCTGTTCTTGCAATCTTGGCGTTGTCGGCACTTTCATGTCTGGCCAGCGCCTGACCATTCCCGCGAGCAGTAGTCGGCCCCTTCATTAAAGCATTAACGGTACCACCAATGGCATCGCTCCCATACAAAACAGACCCGGCACCTTTAACGATTTCCAAGCGATCGATCGCATAGGAGTCTACACTACTCCAGTATTGGTTGGGGCCAGAACGGAAGACTGAATTGTTTAATTTGATCCCATCAATCAGAAAGAGTGTTTGATACCCTGTAAAACCTCTAATGTAAGGAGAGCCTTGTCCGTAAGCAGTTTTTTGAATCATCACTCCTGGAGTGTTTTTGAGAATATCGGGCGTAGTTTTGGCCATGATCTCACTAGCGATTTTCTTAGAATCAAACACTTCTACAGAAGAGGGGACATCCATCAGATAGGACTCACTACGAGTGGCCGTAATGGTGATACTTCTTCGATCTTCCATGGCCAGCGATGGTTTTAAGCAAACCATCAACATCGATAAAGAAACAATTATGGCCAATGCTAAGACGATGCTAAACTTCATCCTCTTCCCTCCTCCTTCTCCTTCTCTATTTAGTATGTAAACTCACAAAAGATGACTACTCGTATACTGCCTTCTCTAAAGAGATAAGAAATTCTCCGACTCAAACCAACTGTCTCGACGTTTTTGAGCATGAGTCCGATGAGGATCATTAGCAATCACCGTGGTATCGGCCATAACATCACCAAGACGGTGTCCCGAATCCAGCATAAAAAGCAGGTAAAGTTCTAAACTAATGAGAGGCAGACCCAACATTACCGCTAAGAACCATCCCCACAAGGGAACAATCATCATTGATAACGGGATCAGGAGCGGAAGGTTACGCATGCACGACTGCTTAAAGGTACAAGGACGGCCATCACTTAAACCAATCACAGCAAGGCCAATAAATCGCTTACCGATAGACTGTCCTCCCTGCATGGAATCGGAGATACACAGATAAGCAATGCCCAAGAAGACCCCAAGGGGATATATTATTGTGCACAAAATCGCTACGATCAATAGATCCAAAAATTTGGCAATCATGCGCGACAGGCGTGCAATTCTTATTGGTGATTTTAAAAGGTATTTCCTGTCCATATTCCTCTATCTTGCCTAAAAGATCACTGGACGAAAACTGAAAATCTCAAATTCATAAAATTCGTAAAGTTCGCACAATTCGAACAATTCGCACAATTCGCACAAGAAGAAACCAAATAAAAATTGTACCATCGCGCCAAATACAAAAATATTTGATCTCCATCTTCCCTATTCTATTCTAAATAAGTTAATGTTTTATTCAAGCTTAATTTCTTTATTTCTTTTTCCTAGGAGTTTTAATATGTCCGGTCTGCAGCAAGTTGATAACGCCTCATTTGATAGCGTGGTTTTAAAGTCCAGTAACCCCGTTCTCGTTGATTTTTGGGCCGAATGGTGTGGACCTTGTCGTGCAATTGCCCCAATTTTAGAAGAGATCTCCAAGGAGATGGGCGCCACTGTCAATATTGTTAAAGTCAATGTTGACCAAAGTCCTGAACTTGCCACCAAGTATGGTATCCGTGGTATTCCTACCCTTATCTTCTTCAAAAATGGTCAAATCAAAAAAACCTTGGTAGGAAATCAAGGCAAAGGTGAAATTGTAAAAACATTACAAGAGTTAGCATAATAACAATAACAAAAGTTGGCATCTATGCGTGAACAAGAAAAGAGAACAGATAGTCTAGCTACTATCGCCATTCCTGATTTTATCGTCGATGTTTTGGAAGATGCATCCCTTCTGGCCTCTAAATTTGCCCAGGACGAAATCAATCTGGCGCACATTGCCTCTGCCATTCAGGTCATGAGCACTTGCCTCAAGAAGGGTGGTAAAATCTTAAGCTGCGGTAATGGTGGCTCCATGTGCGACTCCATGCATTTCGCCGAAGAGCTAAGCGCTCGCTATATCAAAAACCGCCGTCCCTTAAGTGCTATGGCCATTAGTGATGCTGGCTACCTCTCCTGTACGGCCAATGATTTTGGGCATGATCAAATTTTCTCTCGCTTTGTTGAAGGCATGGGAAGAAGTGGCGATGTTCTGCTGGCCATCTCCACAAGTGGCAATTCTCCCAATGTACTCCAGGCCGCAACCATGGCCAAAGAAAAAGGCATGGAGGTGGTTGCACTTCTCGGGAAGGGTGGCGGAAAATTAAAAGCACTTTGCGATATTCCCATCCTCATCGACTCCTTACGTACAGAACGCATTCAAGAGCTACACATTAAAGTTATTCATATTCTCGTTGAAGGTATAGAGCGTGAACTCTTTCCAGAACTCTATCCCTCCCAAGAAATCAATCAATAGCGAGCAGATTGATTTGGGATTGTAGGGCCAGCACACTTTTATAAAAATGTGAACAATGCAAGACGCTTCAGAACTTTATTATATAAGTAAGCATCGGCCCTTTGTTCTCAAGATAAGTAGGCAGCAGCATCGAATATCTACCTCCACCAGATTCCAAAGAGCAGATCCCCACGCCATAACTTAGACCAAGTGTAGCTCCGGCCACAACATCGTGTAGCCAATGGCGATTATCATTCATTCGACTATAACCAACAACTGCAGCAATAAGATAAGCTGGTATGGCCAGAAAAATACTATTTCTCATTCCCACTACCGAAGCAAAGGCAAAGGCCACTGTTGTATGCCCAGAAGGGAAGGATTGACGAGAATCACCACTAGGACGCCTTTCTCTAACGGTCACTTTCAGTATATTTGCAATCATACCAGAATAAGCAGTTGCAGAGAACATAAGAGAAGCATTGGTTAAAGCATTTTGATCTGAGGTAAATAAACCTCGTCCTCCTTCCCATAAGAGATAGGCAGCATTAGGGATGAGCTGGCCCATGAGATCACCATATTTTGAATATTTTCCAAGAGGTTTGTGTTCAACTGTTTCTTGTTGTGCGGGATCTTTTGTTTGATCATCAAAGGCCACAATGGCGGTAGTTAATGCTGACCCTATCCAAAAAGGGTAGCGTGCTTCTGTCGTCACTGGTGAGATCAACTCATCAATCACAGCAAAGGCATTTACCAATACACAACAGATGCAAGCAAGAAGAAGAAAAAGAAGCACATGGAAACAAAAAAATTTATTCATATGCTAATTCTAATAGAATACTAACGTTTAGCAACTCAAAAAAAATGCCAGCCGACTTTTGGGACTCAACATAATACTTGCATCGAGTCCCAAAAGTCGGCTGGCACACTCAAAAAACAGGCACTTCTTTGGGAAAATAAAAAATATTAATAGAAATAACCCCTTGAATTTACCTTTGAGGAAAAATATTTTTAAGAACCTCCTGTTTTTCATCTTAGAATAATTACTAGAAGTTCAGTCCATTCATGATGGAAAAGCTATCATCAAAGGAGCATCTATGGCGTTTGTGCAAAATCTTCAGACCCTGATGGTAATCTTTTTATTTCCGCTACAATGCTTCAGTGCGGTCCATACGCGTGAGATCAGCGAGGAGAACTCAGCAGATGCCCTAATTCAGGTACGCGATGAGATTTTCTCTAAGCTAGAGAGAGGAGAGTGTACGCCCAATAAAACACTTTTTGTTTATGATATTGATGAGACTGTTTTGGTGGTGGATGAATACGGCCAGGCCCAAGGTATTCGTCAGAGCAATCAAGTAATTCAAGCGCTACAAGCAAGGGGCATTCCTACGCTAGCATTGACGGCGAGGTATGTGGTCTTGGAGCAACAGATGGCCAACATTGCTCAGCTCGATCATCAGATCAGTTGTCAAAAAAAGAATATAGAAGAATGGAACTCGTTGTCGGATGAACTCATTCGCAAAAAGCTTGAAAATGATCTAGCGGATCTGCAAGAAAAGATTGAAGAGGAACTCTTTCGTTATCACCGCTTTACTCTCAATAATCTACGACAAGTAGGTATTGAAAAGCATCCTTTCTTTTCCTCAACAGAAATCTTTCCCAATAATTGGGACGATGATTTCGATATAGATTTGCAAAATGCCTCTTCGTTAATGAATCTTATTCTTCACTCTGAAGGAATTATTCTTGCTTCGGCACAGGCCAAAGGGGTCGTGCTACAGAATTTTTTGATCATTAAGGGAATGGAGAAAAAATTTAAATGTATCTTTTATGTGGATGATCAGGCAGGGCATGTGCAAAATATGAATGAGGTATTTGCAAAAGCAGAGAGGCCGCTAGAACTCTATAGCTATCACTTGCCTAGACCTTAAGACAGAAAACTCTCTAACTCTCAAAAGGTACTTCTATGTACGCACTACTTTTTTTCGTTATAACACTGGTCAATGCTACTCTCGTTTGCGCACAACCTGGAGAATATCTTTCAGAAAGTGAAATAGAAAGTATCACCCTTTTAGGGAACCACCATACTCCACAAGAGTTACTTGTTACTCACACAAGTAATAACGGTAAATTCATCCAGCGACTAGCGAAAGTGATCGAGACTATTAACAAGAAAGAGGCCTTAAAAGGGGCAGGCAATTATACCAAAATCTCACTTCGGATTATCAATGCAACAGAGGAAAGTCTTGCACGTTTAAATCTTTCGCAAAATCCTTATATTTGCCCTGCTTCACATCAACTCTCTTGCAATGAGGATCAATGGGTACGCGATGTTTGTAAAATTGCCTCCATGACCTTTAAAGGAACAAAACAAGTGAAAAGATTGATTATCGATACCAACAGAGGCAGAGGGACAAAGGAACTTCCTCTACAACTAACTACAATCTGGACCGACACTGTTGCAGTTAAGCCCATTCACTCTGCTAAGGAGAGTGAAGCCGGTGATTATGGAGGGAATATAGAGGTTACTCCGAATGACATTCTCTACACAGGAAGCAACCTTTCTCAAGAAATGCAAGATTTCTTTCAGAGTAAAGGCTATCGCGACCGCATGATTCTTTTTAATAATGATTGGCTAGATGTTGGCCATGTTGATGAACAAATAAGCGTGGTCTCTATCCCAAATGATCCTTGTGGTATGGCCATCATCAAAGCGTCTCCTAAACTGGCCATTAGGATCCTGGCCGCAGCAAATACAGATATTTTTCAAAGCATTCCCGACTCTTATCATAGTCGGCCAGCATTTCTCAATATCGAAAGCCTCCGGCTATTCGTTAAAATGTATTACCAAGAAACGATAGAGTTGCTAAAAAACAAATCTCCAATAGTGTCTCCTAACGACCATTTTTTTTCTAAGAAGGAGTCTTATCAGGTTATCATACAAAATCAAATTATCATTGATAATATCATTAACAAAAATGTGGGTCTCTTGAAGAAAAAAATCAAACAGTTTAATCCTGAATGCAAAAAGATCAAGACCATCTCACTGCCAGTACTCTTTAATTGCAGAAGGACTGAAAACACTCTTGTAGAAGGCCCTACCCCAACCAATTGCCTTGCAGAACTTCCTAATAGTGTCAATATGAGCGTCCTTGGGGATCATCTTCTTGTACCAGACCCCATTTATTCCCCTTTCCGTAGCTTTATCAAAAAGAAGCTACAACAGATCAATAAATCACCCTATTTTTTGAGAGACTATAATTGCTATCACGTTCTAGATGGTGAAATTCACTGCGGAACCAACGAGCTGCGGGTTAACTCTACAGTGAACAAATCTAGTGATGGAACGACAGCGATTTCTGCGGCCACTCAAATAGAGGGAACTATTAATCTCCAGTAAAAAAAAGTGCTCTTTGGATTAATCGCTGATAAATTACTACCATTTTAGGTTCATTTGAGAATTGATCCATCTCCATAGCGGAAATCCAACGAACTCCTGTAGTCTCTTTCTCATTTACCTCAAGTTTTTCATCTTCACTAGCGATTAAAATGTACGAGGAATTTAAATGTAGATGGGTACAAATATACTCTGCTCCTTTAAAATGGCCCCAGACAGGGAGTATATCAAGAGAGGCAATATCATTAAACAGCGGATAGATGTTTTTAACACCAGTTTCTTCCTGGGCCTCTCTCAAAGCAATCGATAAAAAGTCACTATCTCCATCAGCATGCCCGCCGGTCCAGGCCCAAGTATTGTAGATATTATGATGAATCATCAGGATCTTATCTAATCTCTTGTTCATTATAAAGCCAGAGCTTGTCATATGAGCAAACTCATTATCTCTTAATAAAATATTATGAGCAAACTGTTGGATATAACTTAAAATTACTTTTTTTTCTTTTTGTTGCTGTTCATTTTGAGGTCTGAAATTTTCTATCTGATCTATGAAATTCACGATATCGAATCCCTTTGTATTTTTTTCTCCATTTGGGATTTATTCGTACCAGTTTTCGAAATACATGTAAAACTATCTTCAATAGATCTTAGATAAAAATTTGCAGCTACAGCATTACCTGTCATGCCCCATTCTATATACTATAACTCTTGATATCCGGAAGGAGGATCACGATCTACCTGGATCTCCAAAATAGGAAAAACCTTGAGGGAGGCAAACCCACTAACCCCAAACTCTACATAAGGTTCTACTCTAATTTCAAAATGGTTAAAATACATTTGCCCTGCAACTATAGTTGCCGCTGCGTCTTCCACAGCAGGCACACTCATTAAAGTATCATTGATGAAGTTCACCTCCCTTTCCAACTGATCTGCAATGATTTTCGGCCCTTTATTGATCGAATACCTCTCAAGCGCAAAAAGTTCAGAGAGATTTGTTGTCATTAAAATTCCGATTAGCAAAATTATTTTTTTCATCCCTTACGCTCCTCTCTTGACAAAATAAAGTTCTATCACCGAATTTTTCTGTAACGTTACTAGTCCGATACCTCCCGAAAGAACCAGCTCAAATTCCACTCCAATCTCACTTAATTCCCAATTGCTAGATTTCGCCCATGAGGTAGCACGAACAAAAAATCTTGCAATTCGCGATGCTCGCTTAAATCCTTTTCGAATCGCAGCTCGACTCACTTTATAGAGAACTCCACTCCGATTATTGATGTTAGCACTGTTACTCTTCATCTCTGGAAATTTTTCAAAGGGGACATTCAAAGCGCTGGCCAAATTGATATTGGCCTTGCTATCGTCATCCTTAAGCAGGTAATGGCCTCCTTGGGTTATTAAATTTTTCATGGACGCTCCAGAGACCCCAGAAGATACTCTTTTAAAGAAAAGGAAACCCACCACATCCGCATGAATCTTTGCCAGAAAGATCTCTCCATCGACACCAATACCAATTCCAATTTTAATAAAGTCGAGATCGTATTGCGTATCTTGAACATCCATTTGCTCATAGGAACTTAAATCTGTTGCCATGTTTTCTACAAACAGCTGAAGAGGCGATGGCGATGAAGATAGCGTTTTGGTTACCTCCTCCTTATTGGCATCACTCTCTTTAATCTTAATCCACTGAAAACAAAATTTCATCGCTGCCCCTACTGACAATGCAGGAAGAACAGCACCAGAAGCATCTACATTCACTTCCAATTGAAATTGATAAAATCTCCACTGGGTATTCGCTGGATTAGCACCAACTGATGATATCAGCGTGTGAAACTCTTTGGCCTTGGCCAAAAGATTTTTTTCGAGCCGAAACCTGTTTTTTACTTTTCCATTATTCATAGATAGAGCAACAATCGGGGCAATCTCCTTACGAAGATCTTCTTCACTCATACTCTTTGTAACCAAAATATTGTGCACACCCGTTTCCTTGATGGACTGAGGCAACTCCCCTGCACTCTTTGATCTCTCTTTTCTTGTCCAAACCAACTCAGCAGTCGAGGCCCCATTTAATCCCAAAAGCCCTAATGATCCACCAACATCCACACCCAGCTTGGCAGCAATACTTCCCACATGCCACTGCTGATTGCGCTTAGGTTTTATCTCATCCAAAGCGTTATAGGTGGAGTTCATCATAGTATGAACACCCTTTTTCAATTTTTGAAGATTAGGGTCACTCTTCTCATCATAGGCACTTTCACTCTCATTAAGGCCATTGCCACCAAAAGTTTTATAGCTACTACTTTGTAAAAGTGCGTACTCTTTCTCTGCGCTAGTCAACCAACCATCGGGAACATTGAAACTTTGCTCTTCAGCAAAGGCCTCGAGCAAAGGGATGGCCGCTACGAGAATTAAGATGGTAAGAAAAGTAGAAAGAATCTTGATCTTTATTAATTTCCTTGCATTCATTTTATTTATTCTCCTTTTATAATTCTAAGTTCTATCAAGCTTTCGAGTTCTACCCCTACAACCTTTAGATCTAGTGCGGCCCCAAGACCAAGACCCACTGACACCTGAGAGATATGCCAAGGAGATGGCGAAGCGCTCTTGATCGATTCGAGTCGTAAAATAGATTGATTTTTAATATCATTTAAGAGTTTACCGTAGCGATGAGTACGAAAATTTCCTCCAAGATTATATTTTTTTACTTGCCCATTACTATCTAGTCCAATGATGGGAAGTGATTCTAGTGGACGAACCAAAAAACATCCTGATTCAAGCAACAGCAGCACTACACCAATTGTTAGAGCAATTGCTCGATTGAAGAATAATCGCCTATCTTTAGAAAATTTCACAATAGAAAAAAGGGTATACTTCACTATCTTTACCTCCTTCAAGGGTAATACGTGTGCATTACTATCAAAATATTTTTATCTATAAGACGATAGTATTTAACAATATAAAACATGTAAATAAAAAGTTCGGTATGTATAACAAAAAAGTTAGTCATGTATAACAAATGGTTTGGTATGTCTGACAAAATAGTATCAATATTGTATTGTAGATAGTGCCAGTGATATTAAAAAAATATGTAACTGCTCACACCCCTCTACCTTCTCCTCTCGGCCAGATGTTGTCAGTTAGGCAGTTGTCAGCATCTGGTAGAGGGCAGAAGGCTGAAGGGGGTGAGCAGTTACAAAAATATAATAATAAAGAGGAAGTGATCAATGGTTAAAAGAAGCTCCTAAGAGAGCAAAGCTTAGGTTATGGAGTGCATGGTTTAAAATGACCTCTTGAAGATCGCCATGCATCTCCATTTGCGCTCCAAAGGCCAAGCCTACTGTAAATTGCGGCAGGCCTCCACCCTGCTGTGAAGTATGGGATTCTGGGTAGTGTGCCATGGAGAATGCTGCTGCCGTAAAAACCACTCGTAACATTTGGGCCACGGGGGAGTTTAACCAGGACGCAAATTGAGGAAAGGTGCTGGCCAGGATCGCAATAGGAACTCGTTTTAGCAACATCTCTTGCAAAAGATATCGAAAGAAAACCTCTTCGCCCAGCGGAGCGGCCATGCAACCAGCAAGCAGATCACTCAATTGCTGAGCATGCTTCCACGAAAGGCCCGCGCGAAGGGCGTAGTGCTTGGCCGAGTTGAAGCTTGCCTCATTGAAAACAGCAGGGATGGAGGCAAAGAGATGGCCGATTCCCTCAACAAATCGAGGAGTAACTTTGTTCATGGAAAGGTTGTGTGCAATCGCAAGTTTTCCTAATTGTTTTGCTGCGAGAATTTCTAGGCCAAGAGGAAGAAATTGTCTCAATGCCATTTTTCCGAAGAAGCTAGAGAGGCCTACCAAGCGATCTTCCTCTATTGCTCCTACTCCTGCACACGAGGGAAGAATGTTCTCCGTGATTTCACCTTGCTCTAGAATAAGACAAGCGTTGCTTATCTTATCTTCATCAGAAGCAAAAGTAATCAACATACTCAAAGTATGGATAACGACGACTACGAGAAAAGCTCGTAGGGGAAAAGCAGAAAATATGTTATCAATCGTTAGCTTTATCTTTAGCTTTATCTTCATAACGGTTAAGTTCCTTTTGTATGCGATTATTATTTGCGACGATTAATCATGATATCGCTACACTTATCTTTGGTGAAAAATGTTTTTTACTTTTTTGAAGAAGCTTATATTTTTGATGGGATAGGGTCTTGTAAATACAATTTATTGAGAGAGAACAGGTGCCGCTAAAAATACACACTTTTTTTCACTTTTTTTTCACGCTCAGCAAGGCAGGAATGATGGGTATTTGTTAATGATACTGCCAACAGTTCCAATTCTTTTTATCACGACTGCTGCTTTTTTCCTTAAGTACATCTTGGTAATCTTTTTTGTTTTTCTGGAACAGAAACAACATAATTCACTTTACTTTTGAAAATTATTACATAGGGATAGATGGTGCTTAATAAAAGTCCAACTTTAACTGGAGAAATATTATGAAAAATTTGAAGACAATCACGATGACTTCTGTGCTTTTTTTAGTATTAGTTTCCATGCTTACTCTGAATAGTGCATACGCAAGAGACTTTTCAATTACAAAAACAGGCAAGTTCAATGTGACTAAGGACGCACTGCTGTCTATTATGACGGATTATCAAAATTTTGGTCAAGGTTCTCAACACAAATACCATCTTTCTGGGATCGATGAAATAAAAGTGGTGAAGGTGATCGATGATCACCATTATTACACATGGATTAATATTAATGACATCCGTAACTATTACTACTTTGACTATGTTACTATCACAAAAGAGGCATCCTCAGGCAAAATTACGGTTACCTCTGTTAAGCCTGATACAACGACTGCCAAGGCGTTACAAAAAGAACTCAATCTACCCTATAAACCATTTTTTAGCCACTCCACAGTTGTTTGGACTATTGAAGAGCAGCATGATCAAAATGGAAAATTTATCTATTCCCTGGTTACCTACAACGGCCATTTTACGGCCAGTGGATTTGGAGTTAATTTAGTTGCAACAATTATTAACAGCAATCTCCATAAAACTGCAACAGAGTTATTTAGTGCTTTTGGAGAAGAGCTCTTGTGAGAAAATTTCTATTTAGCTAGCGGAGACGGACTGAAATCAGTTACGAAGAATTTCTCGCGAATCAAAACGCTGACCACAAATATCATAATGACAATACTTACGGCCGATGAGAAGGAGTTTTTATTTATGATAGATAACGAAAACAAAAACCTTGGAGACTCGCGCATTAAAACTGATGAAAGTCTTAAAGATGAACGAGAAAAGACCGACGAAATCATTAACAAAGCAAGCGATGCCATCGAGAGCGAAACAGAGATGAAGACTACTTTGTCTCGCGTTGTTGGTGATGAAGCGATTGAGAGTGGCCGCAAAAAAGTTGACATTTCGAGAGAAGGTCGGCAGTCAGAAACAAGCAATAAGGATTTGATTTATGAACGTCAGCAATCTGACAGCGCTCGAGAGCTTGAGAGACAAGAAGAAGATCGAATACATAAGAAAGAACGTTTTCAGATGCGCTTGATGGCCACGGCCATTTTTGACAAACAACGCATTAAAACAGACAAAAATCTTCTGGATGAGCGGTCTCTCGTAGATTTTGCGCAAGAAACAACTTTATCATTGTTATCGAGCGAAAAAGAGTTCCATGATTTAACCAAGTCAGAACTCACGACAAGAGAACATTTTATTGCAGTCTTAAGTCACGACTTAAAAAATCCGCTCTCTTCCATTTTCTTAGGTGTCAATTTAATGCAAATGGAGCTTTCCAATAGAACTGTAGATGTAACGACTCTTTTCGAATTACTAAAAGTAATTGAGCTAAACACTGCAAACATGGATAGAATGATCAATGATCTTCTTGATGTAGAACGAATAGCAAGAGACAAGTTCTTTTTAAAGACTGAGATGAACAACATTGGTGATCTCTTGAAAGAGTGTGTAAATTTGTTTGCACCTGTCATTTTAAGTAGATCCTTTTTAATGACTATTAATAAATGCCCTGATTCGGTATTTGCAGAGGTAGATCACGATAAAATTATTCAGGTGCTATCCAACCTCATTGGAAATGCGCTGAAGTTCTCACCTGACGGAAGCACCATTACACTATCGGCTCGGAAAACTAATAATTACGTGGAAATCTCAGTCATCGACAACGGGCCTGGAATTCCGGATG
Organism: Oligoflexia bacterium; assembly: GCA_015231955.1. Classification (GTDB taxonomy): domain Bacteria; phylum Bdellovibrionota; class Bacteriovoracia; order Bacteriovoracales; family Bacteriovoracaceae; genus JADGAN01. The sequence goes on from JADGAN010000002.1 coordinate 307,278, forward strand.
AGAAAAAGACCCAAATTTTTGAGAAATTTTCCCAGGTAAAAATGAATGATCGTTCAGGGCTTGGGCTCGGATTATTCATCTCTAAATGGATAGTTGAGGCGCATCAAGGACAAATTTGGGTGACTTCAGAGCTTGGTAAAGGAAGTATCTTCAGCTTTACACTTCCGCTAAAGGGAACACAGGGAACTTAGTATTGAAACATACTTTGGAGAGGAACAACGTACTCGAACATTGGATACTTGCTTTTCAATAAGGCCTTATCTTTGTCTATACTTTCGTCGGCAATCTCTTGATTGGCGCGAATAATAGCATCTTCTAGAGGCAAATCATTGGAGAGCTTGGCCGCAAAAACCGCCCTGGCCCTGTTAACAATACCGCTGCTTGCAACTTTATCTTTAAGAAAATCTTTTACATCGACAGTCTTTAAAATGATGCTTTTCAATTGTCTTGCAGTTAAGGAGGGATTCATCGCCAAGGTTTCTCCGGCCACCCCACTGACATAGGGAGCGGCCATACTCGTACCACTCATTCTAACTGTGCGATCACCAGGCCCTGTCGAAGGGATGTTCACACCTGGAGCGCCCACATCCACAAGCTTTCCATAATTGGAAAATTTTGCGAGTGAACTTCTGCCAAAAGTAGCGGCAACAGAAAGGGTGTTCTCTAGGCCTAGATTAGCAGGAGCGGCGGGAAGCAAATCGTTGTTACTGCCGTCGTTTCCCGCAGCAAAGATAAATAGCGTGTCGGTAGATTTTCCATAAGTTTTTTTCTGCGCTTTAAGAACCTTATCTAGTAGATAGTCGGTACAAGTGGTTAACTCCCTCTCTGATGGATTACGCCTAAAGGCCTTCTTGAAAATTGTTTTAATAACCTCCTGTGCATTTTGATAACCTATCCCAAAAGAGGCATTGGCAACGGTAATTTTTTGATTATGGATATATCTTATAAACGCTTGCTCATTTTTAGAGTTAGCATAAACGGCGAGCTTCAAGGCCAGCTTGGTCAACCAAACGTAAAGAAAATTTGAATTTATGTTACTGGGCGTGGGGATATCTTTGTTGATGGATACCTTTGTCGGAACGACCTTTAACGCCATTATAGTATTGGCGGATATCTTTCCAATGGCAATACCGGCCACATGCGTACCGTGAATCATCGTTGCCAACTCCTCCACCTCTTTCATAAATTGTTCCGATGATCTCTTCTCTTTTATCCAGGCCATCTCTGCTTCCGTCAGGGTCTTTCCTCCTTGAACCTCTGCTCCCAGATTGATAAAGGTATAGTGGTTCTCATTAAAGCGTTTTAAAGAAGCGTAATCAAACAATTGATCATTGCCGTCTATAAAATTCCAACCGGGAGCATCTACACGCACATGCGGGGCCAACATTTTATTGGTGACATCAACTCCCGAATCAATAATCCCCATCATTGTTTGCGTTTGCGCCCACGTACTCTGAAAAGCAATAAGTAAAAAAAGCGTGCAAAAAATTTTATTCCTCATAAATACCCCTAATTAAAAATTGATCTATACTTTAATATTCAAAAATATTTATGCTAAGTCGCCAAGGCGCGCATTCCGATTGCATTTGGCCCAATGATAGAGAGCTCGTTGTGCTGACAATAGATTAACCTCCTTGCCTTTCCAAATCTCTAAGGCCGGTTGCTGAATAGCGCGTGCAAACGAAAACGCCAATCCCCAAGGCAAGCGTGACTTAAATCGAGTATTCATGGCATTCAAGTGGGCCGAAGCGAGTTCGCTGGATTGGCCACCAGATAAGAAAGCAATCCCAGGAACTGCCGCTGGAACTACTCGCAAGAGACACTCTACTGTAGCATCTGCCACCTCATTTATCGCTGCTTGCTTAGTGCAGGCCAATCCCGGGAGAATCATGTTTGGTTTGAGGATGATCCCCTCTAGTTTTACCTTCTGTACATAAAGCTGATTAAAAACTGTTTGTAAAACTTCCTCTGTTACCTCTAGGCACTTATCCATCGAATGGTCACCATCCATAAGCACTTCCGGTTCAACGATAGGAACCAGTCCGGCTTCCTGGCATAATGAAGAGTAAAGTGCTAACAAACACGCATTGGCATCGATACACCCCCTGCTAGGAATGCCTTTACCAATGGCAATCACCGCGCGCCACTTAGCAAAGCGGGCACCCATTTGCGAGTATTCTTGCAGGCGTTCCCGTAATCCATCCAGGCCTTCAGTTAATTTTTCACCAGGATGAGCGGCCAACTCTTTTGCACCTGCATCAACTTTGATACCTGGAATGATTCCAGCATCAGCTATGATTTTAAGAAAAGAAGTACCATCTCTCTTCGACTGACGAATGGTCTCATCCGTGAGAATTACTCCGCTGATCGACTCATTTAGCCCATGAGTAGTTAAAATTATCTCCCGATAAGAGCGACGTGCTTCCTCCGTTTGAGGAATCCCCAATTTTTCAAATCGCTTGTTGCAAGTGGGAGTACTCTCATCCATTGCCAAAAGGCCTTTACTCTCTGCGATCATTGCCTTCGCAGTGCTCATAAGTTTTTGTATTGTGCTCACTTTTCAATACCTCCCTTTTTTTATCACCTTTCACTATTTTTCTAGCGACGCCACTTTTGCTAGACGGCGCTTAAATCGTTCGGCCTCTTTGAAACGAGCATGAAGAAATGTCTGAACCAAATCCCAAGCAAGAGCATGTCCGGTGATGAGTCCACCCAAACACATAATATTCATATCGTCGTCCTCTACTCCCTGATGAGCGGAGAAGGGATCGGTGATCAGCGCCGCTCGCACGCCAGATATTTTGTTAGCAACAATTGAAGCGCCTACTCCGCTTCCACAGATGGCCAACCCCCGAGTAATCTCACTCCTGGCCACCGCTCTCGCAAGAGGCACGATAAAATCTGGATAGTCATCCTCTGCAACCAACTCATATGCACCATAGTCCTCCACATCGTGGCCTGAATCTTTGAGGGCCGTAATCAGCAGCGCTTTCAACTCAAAGCCACCATGGTCTGCAGCTATACCTAATCGCACTCCCTTCATTTCTCCTCACTTCTTCTCACTAGGTAAATCGATGCTGGTCGAACTTTTGATATTTGGAACAGCGAGAGTTGTGTTCCAAAAGTGAATGGCACCCATGTCCTGCATATCCTGCGTGTCCTGCACGTCCTACCACATTCCCCTTTAAGCGATAAATAATTTAAAATCAATCGCAAAAAGAGGAATTCATGATTATTTATTGTATTAGCGTTCATGAAAAGAAAGAGCACATAAAAAGCCAACTCTCTTTTCTGCTTCCCTGCACCTCAAGGTTAATATGAAAAACCTATTCTTAGTTTATAGAAATTTTGTAACTTATATGGACTCGCCGTAAATGCAAGAAAAAATTCTAATTTAATAGCAAAATAAAAATAATCGCTGCCATATATCCGGCCTATCTTTATTGGGATTCAGTTCCCTGTGGCCCTGATGGAATTCGCACCCCTTCTCCTAATCAGCTCGTCGACATCTATGTGTCTAGTTACGTTCCAGGTTTTGAAGGAGATGATTTTATCTTTTTTGCCATCAAATTGCTTCTTGCCCTCGCATTTATCTGGTTAGTCGTTAATCGTTCAACAATATTTTCCTAAAAGCATTGTCCTCCCCGAAGGGAAGAGGCCCGCTACTATTTTTTGAGCGTATAGCAAAACTATCTTCGGGCCGTGAGCAACGGTCTTTCGAACGTACATAATCCACCTCATGATTTATACTTCTAAGCTGCTTTATACTCACAACCCTTATTTAATAGTGCCCATATGATTCTTGCATTCTTGTTTGCCAATGCCACACACGCCTTGTTGTGTCCCCTGCGCTCAAGTATTGCTTTTATCCAATCGTATCGTGTGCCTGTTTTATTTCCA
>JADGAN010000030.1 GCA_015231955.1 Oligoflexia bacterium
TTTAATCAAGAGGCCCAGTTAAATTTCAAGGCCTAAATCAATTTTTTTCGAAGAAGCTGAAGTGGAATAGCTGACAGCTATTCAGCTGATAGCATCTGGATGAAAGTTGATGGTTGAAGGGAGTGAGTAGTTGCGTTATTACTTAACAGGCGTTTAGTGTTTCAAAGATGCGAAATCCGCAGGATTCGATTTCTAATACGAAAAGTTCTTCACTGAGATGGGTGGTGATCTGGGAGATTTTTTCTTTGATGGTGTGTCCAATCAGAAAAGGGAGATGTTTTTTGAGATTGATGGAGATTTTATGTTTATTAGTGGCGTCGAGATTGGCGAGGATGATGTGTCCATATTTAGGATTGTTTTGATCGTGGCGATAAGCTGCCATGATGGCGTCGTGGTCATCATCGATAAAGAGCAAATTTCCACCTGTTGCAAAGAGTGCAGGGTGCTCTTCCATCGTGTGGTGAATAGCAGTGATGGTTGGACGAAAATCGATGCCCCAAATTTTCTCATTCAGCATCAGTTGTTTTTGGCGACCGATGAACTTTATTTTTTTGGGGACTCCATACTCTACTCCTTGAGTAAAGCCGGTGTGGCCAGTCCCCATGAGCGCACTTACGACATAGCGAGGGATGGTGGCGGCAACACTGCCATACTCTTGCGTAGGGGATCCGCTATCGTGAGAATTGAGAGGGAAAAAATAGCGAATGCGAGAGTAGGTGCGATGGATATAGTTAATGAACTCTCGCATCTGTTTGGCGTAACCATGAAACCAGGGTGTGGCCAAAAGGATGTTGAGTCCATCTTCAAAGACCATCTTTTCCGTGGTCACAGGATCGCTAAAAAGCTCGGCAAAGACTGCGATATCGGGGTATTCACTTCGAAGTGAGTTCATGAGGTAATTAAAAAAATGTTTGTTGGTGCTATGAAGATTATCGAGGCGGATCATGCCGTCGGTGTAGTTGGCGTAGTTGGCCCAAAAGACAGCATACTTTTTCATGTAAAACCAAATTTCATGGCGAACTTTATCGACAGCGTGATCGTATTTGATAAGCGCAAGATCTTCCCACTTCACCCATTTTAAATTATCCCAGCAGCCAGCGCGCTTTAAAGTATCTTTTTCGTTACTGTCGGTAGCGATCCAATCAGAGCATTGTTGGGCAATTTTGCTAGTGACCCCCACATGATTTAACACTAGATCAATACAAAGTTTAATGCCGTGGTTTTTTGCTTCGACCACGAAGTGTTCAAATTGTTCGAGGAGTTCGCGGCCATCACCTGGAATCGCATAGGAGTAATCGATGGAAAAAAGATCTTTGGAGGAGTAGGGACTTTCTGAAAAATCGAGTTCCGTCACTGGCAGTAAGTGAATGGCATTAAACCCCATCGATTTAATATGTGGTAACATTTCAATCCAATTACCAATGTGGCCGGAGATGGTGGGAATGAGTGTGTACATGCGGATCTCTTTTATCGATGCAGGATCAACAAAGAAAGAGGTGTAAGGGACATTGTCCCAATACCAGGAGTTTCCAAAGTTGAAAGAGTACTTGACTTTGAAGCGAAAGAGACCACAGTTTTTCAGAGGAACTTCGATGTAAAATTCACCTTTGCTAGATTCACTAAACGCAAGATCTTCCCAAGTGCCGTTAACATCTGTATGCAAAAGCACCTGGAGATCATTGATCATATCCTCTGCAGTGAGTTTAAGTGTTAGCACATCACCTTTAAAGACGCGAAAGAATGCTTGATTACCTACAGGAAAGGAGCGATCTTTGATGCAACGTGGACCCTTGCGAATTTTTTTTAATTTGATTTCAGGGATCTCTTTTCTTCTTAGTGGCAAAGTTGATGTTGGCACAATCATACCTCTGGTTTTCTATGCTGGTTACTCTTCCCATTTAATTAGTTCAGGAATAAATTCCACTGCTAAGTGTGGATGTCCTGGAAGGATACGGACAACGTGACCATAGCGCCCTCCATAGTTACAAATAATTTTTGCAGTAAAGACAGTGAAATCGGCCTCAGAATACTCCATGTACATTCTGATCCGTTGAGGATTCTCAATCTCTTTTTCACCTGAGAGAAGACCGTAGTAAACTTCAACAATGACGTCATCGGGAGCGACCACACCCAGTTTTATTTGCGCGGATATCTCCACCTCTTCACCAGAGTAAACCACCTCTTTAGATTTAATACCTACATCAATGATTTTGATATGCTCCCAATTTGCATGCAGCTCTTTTCTCCACTTGGACAGGTGCTTTGCTTCAGAGTATTTGTTTTGAGTGAGGATGTGATAGAGCTGTTCACCTCTTAAATAGTATTGTTGTAGATACTTCATCAGCATGTTGTGGGCATTAAACTCTTCACCACACGACTGTATTGAACGTTTAACCATTTCCATCCATTTAAGGGGAATATTTTGTTCATCTCGATCGTAATAGAGAGGAACCACCTCGTTTTCGATAATGCGGTAGAGGAGATTTGCCTCAACTTCATCTTGGTATTGGTGGTTTTGATAGGACTCACCATGGCCGATGGCCCAGCCGTTAGTTCCATCAAAGGCCTCGTCCCACCAGCCATCGAGGATGGAGAGATTTAATACACCATTCATCGCCGCCTTCATACCGGAGGTGCCTGAAGCTTCCATCGGTCTTCTGGGAGTATTGAGCCAGACGTCGACCCCTTGAACTAAAAATCGCGCTACATTTAAATCGTAATCTTCAATAAAGACAATCCTACGGTAAAGATCGGGGCGATTGCAGGTATCGAAAATTTTTTTAATAATCGATTTGCCTAGCGTATCTGCAGGATGTGCTTTGCCGGCAATGATGAGTTGTACTGGGCGATCAGCGCTAGTAACGATATTAATCAGGCGTTCGACATCACGGAAGATAAGATCACCTCGTTTATACGGAGCAAACCTTCGCGCAAAACCAATGGTGAGTGCGTAGGGATCAAGGATTTCCTCTGCCTTATTGATCTCGCTGAGACTGGCACCACGCTTTTGACGTTGAATAGCGATTTGTTCGCGTACAAACTTGATTAACCCTTTTTTACGTTCTAAATGGGTGTGCCACAATTCTGATGCGGGAATTTCAGAGACCGTTTTCCAAAAACTAAAATCAGCAGTCTCTCGATTATAAGAGGTCTGCATATAACGAATGAAAAGGCCTTCCAACCATTTGCTAATCCAAGTAAGAGTATGTACTCCATTCGTAACATGGCCAATAGGGATTTCACTTGGTGGAATTTGTGGGTAAAGTTTTTGCCACATTTGACGAGAGATCTTTCCATGGAGTTTGGAGACACCATTGGACATACTGGAAAAGTTAAGACCTAAGATGGTCATGCAAAACTCTTCATCTTCATTTTCGGGAAACTCTCTTCCAAGAGCAAGAAACTCGTTCCAAGTCATCTTTAAAGTGGCGGCATAGGAGTGTAAATATTTTTTTACTAAATCGGGATTAAAGCGCTCATTTCCCTCTGGTACTGGAGTATGGGTAGTAAAGACATTGGTTGACCACACAATCTCCTTGGCCTCATCATATTTTAACGCTTGTTCATGCATGAGATGCACTAAGCGCTCAAGCACTAAAAAGGCAGAGTGGCCTTCATTGATATGAAAAACTGAAGGTTCAATCTTTAACGCTTTTAGTGCACGAATGCCTCCGATACCCAAAAGAATCTCTTGGCGAATACGCATGTCACGATCGGAATCGTAAAGGCGTTTGGTAATGTCACGATTAGAGGGGGAGTTAATTGGGAGGTTGGTGTCCAAGAGATAGAGGTGCAACCTACCCACATCAACTTGCCACACTTGAAAGAAAACTTCTTCTCCGGCAAGATCGATAGAGACGATAATAGAGTGGCCTTTCTCATCTTTTACTTGAACTGCGGGAATGCTAAACCAATCATTTTCTGGGTACATCTCTTGTTGAATGCCATTGGCATCAAGTCCTTGGCGAAAATAGCCTTGCCGATATAAAAGACCAATGGCCACTAAAGGGATGCCAAGATCGCTTGCTGATTTTAAGTGATCTCCCGAAAGCACGCCAAGGCCTCCCGAGTAGATTGGAAGCGATTCGTGCATGCCATACTCAGCAGAAAAGTAGGCAACTAGCGGCCTCTCCTTCTCTCTCTTGCCATGTTGATCTTCAAACCAAGTTTTACTAGAAAGATATTTTTTAAAAGAGGTATAAACTGCCTCTAGTTCTGCGACATATTGGCGATTTTGTGAGGCCTCTTCCAATTTTTTTTGAGAGACGTCGCAAAGGGTGCGCAGAGGATTTTTTCCCGTTTTTTTCCAGGCATTGACATCAAGCTTGGCAAAAAGCTGGCGAGCATCCCAGTTCCAAGAGAACCAAAGATTATTGGCGAGACCAAGCAACGGTTTTAGTTTTGCGGGAGTTGTCGGAAGAACGGTGAATGAACGAATTTTCATAAGGATCTCCTCTTGTATCTAGTCGAGACTGCCTTTACAATCTTACAATACTTTGGGGTGACCTTACAGCAGTTTTTTTTAGAAGCTCTAAGGCAGAACGCCTCGTTGTTTTAAGGTCAATTTTAAATCGTTAAGGACGTTAATGTACACCATATAGGCATCGTAAGGATTTTCATAAGGGTTAAAATATTTATGAACATCCCCATCATTAAACCACTTGGTGCAAACGTAGTAGTAGTGATCAGAAGTAAGCAGTTTTCTCCACGTATGGATGAGCGCGGGGTCTTGAGTTTTTTTTACGGCGCTTTCAAGAGAGTAAGCAAATTCTAGTGCTGAATCTTGCATGGGATTTCCCAGCCATGCAGAGAGGTCGCGATCAATATCGGCCCATGAGACATAGTGTACAGAATCGATAGGGCCTACAGGGGGATAGGTCTGTGCCACTTCCGAAGGTGTTTGAAAACGATAATCGGGGTGAGCAAAGATTTTTTCTGGCAATGCTTCCATGAAATTAAAGATCCCGGTATCCTCCCACTGGTGTTCACCAAAAGTTTCATAGTCCATGAAGAGGCCAATCACCTCCCCATTACCAGCAATGGAGTGTACCCAAGAGGCGTACTTTTCTGCGGTCAAAGGAAAGTCGTGCCAGCCACGATTGGAAAATCTAAAAGCAATATCATCAGATAATCGGTAGTTCTTGAGTAACAGCTTTAACTTTGGTGCGGATGCTGGGTAGTAAACAAAGTTTGGACTTCGCCATCCTAAAATACGCTCGATCCCCTCTGCTAAGATGGTTTTATACCCCATCTTTTCCACTTCTGCCGCAAGTTCGTTGTTGTAGATAAGCTCTGTATTTCTAAACGTAGTACAGTTGTAACCAAAGAGTTCACGGATTTTATTTTTATGAGCAGTCACTTGCTCTCTGAATTCATCTTTGGATTTCAGGAAGCTTAAGGAGTGGTAATAAGTTTCATTGATAAGTTCTACGCAACCGGTATCAACAAGTGCTTTGAAGGAATCCAAAACATGAGGGGCGTAGAGTTCGAATTGCTCTAAAATAACCCCACTAATACTATAACTGATTTTGAAAGCGCCTTTGTGGCGGTTAATAAGTTTAAGCATGAGATTGTTCGTTGGAAGATAGCACTTATTGGCAATTTTCAAGAGAATTGAGCGATTGCTATTAACATCTTCATAGCTGTGGTCAGGCCCAATGGAAAAAAAGTTATAATCTTTTCTCAGCCGAAAGGGCTGGTGCACTTGAAAATAAAAACAGACTGATACGCTCATATATCCCCCGAAAAGTTCGCCGATAACTATTATCGATAACTATTATAGACGTCAATCACCTTGTCTGCGGCGACTCCCCAATTCATCTTTTGTAAAATTTCATTGTTGTGTTCACTTAAACTGGAAGCAATTTGTGGGCGCTCCAGCACATTGATGATCGCTGAGGCTAATTTGTTCACATCCCAAAAATCAACTTTAATCACGTTACTTAAGAGTTCTGCAACCCCCGATTGCTTGGAGATGATAACGGGGATGTTATATCTCATGGCCTCAAGCGGAGTGATGCCGAAGGGTTCAGAGACTGAAGGCATGACGTAGAGATCGCTCATGGCAAAAAGGCGTTCGCGGTCAGTTTTGCCTAAAAAACCGGTGAAGTGAAAGCGATCAGCAATGCGAAGTGCGGCCATCCTTTCAATTAATCTTCTGGTCATGTCGCCAGAGCCGGCCATCACAAAGCGAACGTTTTGCACCCTCTTTACCACCAAGTGAGCGGCTTCAAGAAAATAGTCAGGGCCCTTTTGCATGGTGATGCGCCCAAGATAGAGAACCATCTTCTCATTCTTGAAGGGCCGGGTGGTCTTGTCGTATTGATAAATTTCATCAAGATCAACTCCATTATGAACAACGCTGATCTTGTTGGGATCGATCTGGTAATATTGAATAATGATCTCTTTCGTACGATGGCTAACAGCTATGATTCGATCGGCATTTTCCATGCCATGTTTTTCTAAATTAAAGACCTCGGAGTTGCAGTTTTCACCGCAGCGATCGATCTCTGTCGCATGAACATGAATAACCAGTGGCTTGCCACTAATTTTTTTTGCTTCAATGGCGGCGAGAAACGTCATCCAATCGTGGGCATGGATAATATCAAAACTCTCTCGTTGCGCTAGATAGCGACCAACAAGTGCAAAGCGAGCAACTTCACTTAAGAGATCTTGTCCATAGTCACCAGAGAAGTCGATAGAAAAATTGCCCTTGCTTGAGTGAAGACCATTGCTCTCTTTTTCAAACTCTTTAATCTTTTCTAAGTAATCCTTATAGCTTTCATAGCTAATATAAGGACGCAAAGGGGAGTTGACGGTAAACTCTTTTTCAAAGAAGGAGATCTTTTTTTTGACCTCTTCAATTTCGTTACTTAAGTAGTTTTGACCTCCAATGATAGTAATATCACCGGCCGCCTCCACTTGCGATGCTCCCTTGATTTTAGGGAGCACAAATAAGATTTTAACATTGCGTTTGGCCAGTTGCTTGGTCAATCCAAAGCATGCGGTTCCTAGGCCTCCACTAATGAATGGAGGAAATTCCCAACCAAACATTAAAACTCTCATTTTATTTGCTCCTTCCTGCCTTATTTAATTTATTGGTATTTTTTGCGTTTGTCTTTGTATTCGATTTTGTTGCTACCTTTGGTTTTACCAATTTTGTGGTTTTACCGGCCTTGGTCGACTTTAGTGTTGCTGCGGCCGTTGTTGTTGTTGTTGTCTTAGAAGGAATTTTGACTACTCTTTTCGTTATCTCACTCTTGGAATCGGCAAAACTAAGCAGAATACTGACTCCACGAATGACTTCCGCTACACTCCATGCTTGGGCGATGCAGCCATCAGCTCGATGAGGAGAGTTGCCTTCGAAGATTTCAGAAATAAATTTTATTCCTCGCTGGTCAAGGTGGTCGATCAGTAGTGGGGCCAAGTATTGAATGCGCTTTTCTGCACACTTTCCCTTATCTTTGGCCAAGTATAATTCAGCATCGATAAAGTGTCCGAGTAACCAAGGCCAAATGGTGCCTTGGTGATAACTGCTATCACGCTCATCGGAATTTCCATGGTAGTGGCCGCGGTATTTTTCATCTTGAGGAGATAAGGTGCGAAGACCATAAGGTGTTAGCAAATTCTCCTCTATTTTTTTGAAAATGCTTTCAATGGCACTGCTTTTTTGTAAATCTTTAAGTGGAGAGAAGGGGAGGGAGATTGCAAAAAGTTGATTTGGCCTTAGAGAAAAGTCAGCATGATTTTCATTGATGGAGTCTGCTAAGTGTCCAACATCAGCGTTCCAAAATTTCGTATAGAAATTGTCTAAGAAATTTTTCTTTACCTTAGTAAGCTCATTACAAAAGCTACTCTCCTCTTGTGAAAAGAGTTGCATGTAAAAATTGAGAGCATTGTACCAGAGGGCATTGATCTCCACTGCATACCCATGGCGTGGGGTTACTGGATGTCCAAAGGCCACTGCATCCATCCATGTGAGTTGCGTATGTTGATCTCCGGCCCAAAGTAAGCCATTAGGATGAAGGTGAGCACACGGCACTTGGTCTTGGAGATAGTTTTCCAAAATTTGTTTCATGATTTTGGAAAATTTTTGCTTGATAGTCTCTTGGTCACCATTAATACGAATGGATTCTTGAAGCGCCCAAAAAAACCACAAGGAGGCATCAACGGAGTTATATGCAGGAGTGTCACCTTTTCTTTCTGGAAGGTAGTTCGGCAGCAGTCCTGTGTTTGCGTAGCTAGCAAAGGTTGTGAGGAGATCGTGGCCAAGCGTGGCCTTTCCACTATAAAAAGTTAACCCGGGCACAGAGATCATGGTATCTCTTCCCCATTCGCCAAACCAAGGATAGCCAGCAATAATGCTTGGGCCTAGTGCTTGTGATATTCGTAGCGGATGGTGAATGATGAATGCCTGGCCGCTCTCTTTCAGGGTGTTGAGGGATTCACGGATTTTAGGAGTTTTTGCCGCTTGATTTTTAGCAAGTGTTTTTCTTTGCTGTTGCCTGCGCTCGACCTCATTATTCCACATTTGAAGAACACTCTCTTTCGGAAATTCGGTAGAGACATAGACGATAAAGCTATCCTCTTGTAAGGGATCTAGATTTCGTTCAAACATTCCAGGAGAGTAAATATCTTCATGGTAATCAAATCCGCGACTTTGTTCTAAAGGATACTCGACATTATAAAACCACAAAGGGGCGGGATAAAATTCGCTAACACTGTTTACCCCAATATAAAGAGAGGGCATGTGAGCATAAGGTAGAAACTTAATCAGCGTTCGCAAATCATATTTTTGGAAGTGGTCTGGATTTTCTCCATAGGATCTTACATTTAAATCGTAATTGGATTTAGTGAGGTGATGAATGTTTCTATAGGCCAGGAGTGGTTCAAAGCGTAAAGATACGGGAGCAGTAGTTTTGGAGATTTTAAATTGAATTAAGAGCGTGTTTTCATTTGCCACCAAAAGGTATGATTGTTGAATTTTTAGTTTTAGTTCATCAATGTGGAATGTGGTTGTAGGATAGAGATCGTGAGCAAACGATTCTATTCGTCGGTGGCCATCGGGATGAACGGTGCCTGGGTATTTGCAAGAGTGTAGAGGGAAGTTGCCCTTGTCTGAATTGATGGAGAGGTCAAGCTTAGAGAGAAGTACAAATTTACCACCAAGCTCTGGAATGGGAACATTTAAAAGCCCGTGATACTTTCTCGTATTAATTCCTGCTATGGTTGTAGAGGCATGGCCTCCATTTCCATTAACATCGAGCCACTCACGTTCCAGCGATCTTTCTAAATCACAACACTCTTCTCTTGTAAAAAACAAGTTCATCGTTTCTGTTTCCCCCGAGATTAACCTGATAATTTCTTAATCAGCATTAATCCTGATCATCCACTTCGAACACTTTATGCTGTAATTAACAGGCGTGCAATGAAATGTTTTCAGTCCAATTTGTTAGTTATGACTAAAACAGATTGAATGCCAGCAGCGCATTCAATTGATTGTCTCTTTTGTTGTATCATGAAGATGTGTTTTTATCATGCTTTTTTCAAGTGAAATTTAAGTTAAAAAAATTGACAATAAAGGTTTAGTTAGCTGGCCATAAGTTTTTTTTATCGCACTCATTAATAATTTCGGTTAACTCAAAAAGTGGTTTTTCTTGGAGATAAAAGGTGAAGGAGAGTTTTTCATACGCTCCTAGTTCGAAGGAGTATCGCTTGGGTTCTATGAGCAAAGTGTAGTTGGATTTTTTTTGATTGAAAATTCGCAGAGAAGGACCTTGATTGTTACTGTCAGCGAATTTCCACTCAACACTGTAGTTTTCGCTATCAAAAGAGAGAGGGTGATTGCTGCTAGAGTAGTAAGCAAGAAAGACACCAATATGCTTTATGAGCTTAGGGATGATGGCCTGCTGTGCAGGAGTAATGCCACTCATTCGCTCAAAGAGAGTTCCTCTTGCGGTAACACTATTTTTACTCCAGGAGATAGTCACGTCATCACGAACTGCAAAGGGATAAGAAATTTCTATGGACCATTGCGATTTTTGCAAATTTAATAATGACAAAAAATTCAAGCGATGACTCTTTTTGTGGCCTGTGCCTTCTTCAAAAAAAGAGATCTGTCCTTTTCCAGAGGAAGAGAGGCAGATACGTTTTAGCAAGTCGTGAGGAGTGATTTGATTAGGTGAATGAGAAGGTGAGAGTGAACAGCTTTGAATCAGCAGCATGAGCAACAACAACGTGAGTGTTGCATTAAGGCCTTTTAGGAATGGAGAGTGCATCCAACTCTTTGATCTGAATTTCAATAAATTGTTTTTCATTGCTATCTTCAACTCGTTCGAGCGCCTCCTGATACAATTTTTTTGCAGCGTTAACTTTTCCTTGCTTATGATAGATGATGGCCAGGTGTTTGCAGATGGCCCAATCTTTTTCCAATAGGCGATATGCATACTCAACTTCTTTTTGGGCGCGCTTTAAATCTCCCTTTTTAAAAAAGTACCAACCTAGTGAGTCTCTAATGTACCCATCTTTAGGACTTAAAGCAACCGCCTTGCTTATATGAGAGAACGCTTTATCTAAATCGATATTGCGTTCAATAAGCGAGTAACCCAGAAAATTCCATGCATGTGCATTCTTGAAATCTTTTTTCAAGATCCCGTGAATAATCGCATAAGACTCCTCATACTCTTTGTTTTTTTCTAAGAGTGCGGCCAAGTAGTATTCGTGTTCAATACCAAAAGTGGGTATTGAGCGTGCCGATTTCATAAGTGCTATGGCAGAGGGTAAATCACCTTTGTTTTCTAAAAAGCCCGATTTGATCATGACCATTGTAAGATCAGAAGTCTCATGGTGGTTGCTTTCTTTGCCTGTTTTACTTTCGATCGAAGCAATGCTCCGTTCACTATTATTGCTTTCAATTTTGTTTTCAATTTTTTTATCGATGAATGTTAGGAATGCCTGAGACTTACTTTCATCGCGATAGTTATCTTTGATAATTGCTGCAAGCATTAGACGTGCAATCTGTATTTGCCCTTCTGGATAGAGAGAACTTTCAGGAGAAATTTTTGCAAACCACTCAATGGCCTTATCCTGTTCACTGGTTTCGGCGTAGATAGTTCCTAGGTAGAAAAAGAGTTTATCGGAATCGGGCACCACTTCCAGCAGTGAGAAGAAGATATCTTTGGCCGCTTCATATTGACCAACATCGGTATAGAGAATGCCAAGTTTGATTTTTGTGTTTAAGTCATCTGGGTCGATACGTGACAAAGTAATAAGGTGAGGAATAATCTCTTTAAAGCGTCCTTGATTAAAAAGTAACTGCACCAACTTGTTGGTGATCACTTCTTGGGCCGAGAAGCGAGAGAGGTAATTTTGATAGATGGTAATGGCCTGATTCCAATTAGATTTGATTTCATAAATGCCACCTAATCCTAAAACAGAGAGGTAGTATTCAGGATTTTCTTTTAGTGAAAGCTTAAATAATTTTTCTGCAAGAGTGATATTTTTCTGTTCTAGGGCCAACTTCCCTCGATAATAGAGGAAGATACTTTTGTTATTAGCATCAAGAGATTTTTGGCCACATTCGCGCAATACTTGATCGGCCTTGCTATAGTTTTGTGGAGATGCGATGCCTTTTTTATTTTCAAAGTAAGATTTTGCAAGGAAGAGGCAGGCATCTTGATTGGAAGGGTAGTTTACCAAAATTTTTTTATACACTTCTTGCGCCTTAGCGTATTGGGCAATAGAGACGTAAGCGCCTGCTAGCAGAAGATTTCCTTTTAAATCTTTAGAACTCTCCTTTTTGAGAATAAAACCTTCGAGAATTGCCAGCGCAGGTTTAACTTTTCCTTGCTTTATAAGTTCAATCACCAATTTCTTTTTTAAGAAGAGATCCTTGGGATAAAGGCGTGACAACTCTTGGTAGATCACTCCGGCCACCAGGGAGTCTCCTTCGAATCCCGCACTGCTGGCCTTAAGAAAAAGATCGGAGGCCCAAAATCGAATGAGGCGCTCATCCTTCTTTTCCAGCAAGGTGCTTACTAACTTTTGCAGCTGCTGTGAAAAGAGATCAATCTTCGCATTATTGCTGGCCTCTTCTTGTGGATTAGTTGCTCCCAGTAGAGTGGCGGTTTCAGGGCCGCTGCTGGTGTCAGGGGTGGCCCCCTCCGAAAGCTTGAGGCGCGGAGAAAAAGAGTTCTCTGCAGTTGCAACCTGGGGAGCGAGGGCCGTAATGAAGAGGATAAGTCCAAGAAGGGAGGAGAGTAAATCTAATGATTTCTTCATAATATTGGCATTCCAAAGTTCGGCCTTAGTGCCGGTAGGATTCGGTGATGGTTACTTCGGAGTTATTTTGAAAAAGATTAGCCTTTACTTGGATCTCTTAATGGAATATCAATGTTGGAAAATTCTGCATTGAATGGGTTATGTGAAAAAAATTGACTAAATGAGTTGACATTGGAAGAGAACTTCTGCTATTCAAGTTTTCCTAGTGTATTTAATGGCAATTTTTGCTGCAGTTTTTTAAGTCGATGGGCAAAATAATAGCTTGAGTTAAGATTGATCATATTATATATATTGGCGTTACTACTCTGTGATGTGTTTCGTTAATGAAATGGGATCAAGATCAGTATTAGTAACCTTTAAACGTGCTCGGCATGCTTGGTGTGACCGAGGTAAAATAGGGGAATTTGGATGAGCAAAGAAGTTAGAATTATCAAGAGGTATCAGAATCGCAAGCTTTATGACACATTTCAAAGCTGCTACGTCACTCTCGAAGAGATTTCACAAATCATTAGAGAGGGCAATGAGATTCAAGTCATTGACAACAAATCAAAGAATGACATCACCTACATGACACAAATCCAGTTGCTCTTTGATCAAGAGAGAAAAGCCGTTAAGCTTGGCGGTGACACCGAGTTACTAAAAAGAGTTATTCGTGCTGAAGAAGGAACACTCACCGGTTACATTAGAAAAATTGAAGCAGAAAGAAACAAATTACTTGTTCAATTAGGTCAAGAGGTTCCTGCCGCTTCTGAAGGTTATGCTCCTTATATGCAAACTTCAGAAATTAATGCAAATGCTACCAGCACAATGATTGAAACCTCAACCACTCTCAATTAAACTAAAGAGTAGATGATAACCCTTCAATAGTGAGGGGCGCATCTAGTTTGTTTACGGGAAGTTGGTTCATCATGAGGATAAGACTCAATAAAAAAAATTGTGACTCTATTTTGAATTTAATAAGAAGGCCCTTTGTAAAGCACACTCTTTCAAAGGGCCTTTTTATTTGTGCCTTAATTGTAAGCGTGAGTATGAGTAGCATGCTCTTGGCCGAGGATGAGGGAAAAAGACCCGTGCTAGGAGCGGGAAAAAGTGACTCTTCTGACGGCGACACAGAGAGTGGTGGAAAGAGATCTAAAGATGAGAAAATGAAAGAGGCCGGGGTAAATGTTCACACCTTTGGGCTAGGACTTGGTGAAACTTTTCTCATGGGAAATTTTGATAAGCATGGGGATGACGCCATCACTGCTGATCTTTTATACACCTATAGTGCAAGCCACTCTTTTGATTTGTTTGCAGACTTCCATCGATCAAAGCATAAAAAAGCACAAGAGAAAGTGATCCTGCAAGGAGCTGCTGCAGGCATTAAAGGAAAAATGTACCACTTTGATGCCTTCTCTCCTTTCGTTGTTGGAGGTTTAGGTTTTTATCGGCCTCGAGTGACCCGCACTGTTTTAGGAAACTATGTGGAGTCAGAGGCCAAAACCTCTTTTGGTTTTATGTTGGGGGGAGGGCTTGACCTGCGTTTGAATAAGAGTGTTACAGTAGGAATGCTTGCACTCTATCACGATCCTTTTGATGTAAAGCAAGACGTAGGGCCTAAAGTCTCTGGTGCCTACTTTAAACTGATGTTAACAGCTTCTTATGCATTTTGGTTCTAAGGGATGACAAAATTGTCTACAGAAGATAAGAGAGTGCTACCTTTATACCTATTCACTGGCAAGGGAGGTGTTGGCAAAACCACCCTGGCCTTGGCCTTTGCGGCCCACCTGCAAACGCAAAAGCATAAAGTCCATTTTGTGGCCTGGGAGGATAGCGCTTTTATTGAGAGGAGTGCTAAACTTTTGGGGCTAGAGAGTTACCGTGCTATTGATGAGTTTAAAGTTGTTGAAGAGCATCTTCACCGTAAATTAGGGCCGATGGTTGGAGGATGGGTGTGTTCTACCGCTTTTTTTCCTGCATTAATCAATCTGGTTCCATCCGCACGATACGTTCTTTGTTTAGAGCATCTTATTTATTTGATTGAAAATTTTAGTGATCCTAAAGGTGAAGTGCTGATCTTTGATGCTCCTTCATCTGGGCATATGCTAGTGATGTTAGAATCATTGAAGAATTTCTTATCTATTCTAGGGACTGGTGTGGTGTTTGAAGACATTGAGCGAACACAGAATTTTTTGAGAGATGTTGAAAAGTGCAAAATTAACATTATAACCATTCCTTCTATATTATCTTTTAGTGAGTGCGAGGAGACTCGAGATGAGATTTTACGAATGGGGTGGACGGAGAAATCCTTGAATGTGATTATTAACAACTCTTTTCTCTCTTTGAAAGAGTGGTTTGATGATGGAGAGTTACTCCCAGGAATCATCTCGAAAAAAATGCAGCAGGAAGCGCAGTTGTTAGAGGAGAAGAGGGCAATGGCCAAGGGCATTTGTCCCTATGTGATTCATCAAGATTATATACAATTGGTGCAAACCCTTAGTGAATTCTCCTCGAAATTTAAATAGTACAAAAGGAGGGAAGATCGTTGAAGATTTTTCCAAAGCAATTTGAAATTTTTTGTGGCACCGGAGGTGTTGGTAAAACCACCTTAGCGGTGGCCAGGGCCTTGTATCTTGCAGGATGTGGAAAAAAAGTACTTTTGATTACGATTGATCCTTCAAAGCGACTTAAAGATCTTTTGGGACTAAATGATCCAGAGAGTGATGGGAAGGTTTTTCCTTATAAGAAAGGAGAGATTCATTTAGATGCTGTTTTATTGTCACCTTTTTTTACGCTTAAGCGCATTGTGGCCAAATCTAAATCGGATTCCTCCATTATTTCTAATCGCATTGTAAAACTCTTAACTGGTCCTTATGGGGGAATGACAGAGGTGTTAGGGCCGATGGAGATGTTCTATTTTTATCAAACTGCAGAATACGATACCATTATATTGGATACCCCACCGGGAAAACATTTTCTTGATTTTCTTCATAGTTGCCAGCGCTTGAATCTTTTTTTTGATCACAAATTTATTGCGGCGGTGAGGGTGGTGAAGGAGCGTATTTTGGCAGTTGGAAAAAAGAGTGTGAGCGGTTTGAACCCTTTGCAAGTGGTGAATAAATTGCTCTCTGGAAGCATAAAGAAGTTATTTGAGTATATTGAGAAAATTACGGGGCGTGGTTTTCTTCGGGAGTTTATTGAGACGCTAGAGCTGATCTACTATTTAAAAGATCCTTTTATGTCATCACTGAAGATGCAGGGGTTGTTACAAGATCAGAAGATGTCTAACTGGTTTTTAGTGACGGCCGTTGATCACGATAAGATTGTTGAAACACTGGATTTGCAGCAGAAGGTTCAACATATTGTTCATCAAGACTCTTTTTTGATACTTAATAAGTGCCTTATTGAGTGTTGGGAAGGGGCAAATGGTGTTATTGCTGGTGGTGGTGGTGGTAGGGGTGAGAGCGAAAAGGTGCGGCAATTAAAAGAGAGTATGTGCATTAAAGAGGTAATGCTAAAGGATAAAGCACTCGGAACATTTTCTAAAGATAAAATTGCTGAGTTTGTAGAGAGTTTGCAATTATCCCCCGAATTACAACTGGATGACTTGTCGAAGCGTTGGGCAACTATCTGCGATACTCCATGAGTTTGATGTTACTTGCCATTCAAAATTGAGGATTCCCATTTTTTAGTATTTGGAAAAATGAGATCGATTCAGTATAAAGGTATGTAATAAGAGCATTTATTTTATATTATATCTTTTTCAAATGATTCAAATGAAATTTTTTGTTGAAGATTAAAAAGGGCCTTCGTATGGATTTACAAAGAACCAAACTCTTTGACTCTCATCAGGAGTTAAAGGCAAAGCTTGCTCCTTTTGCTGGCTTTGAAATGCCCATTCAGTACACTTCGGTCAAGGATGAGGTGTTTAGTGTAAGAAACCATGTGGGGATATTTGATGTAAGTCACATGGGTGAATTTTTTATTGAGGGGGAAGAGGCTTCCCATTTTGTTGATTACTTGGTGACCAACGATATCAAGGGGGCCGCTGCTGGTCGTGCTATTTATACTCCTCTTTGTAGGGAAGATGGAACGGTCGTAGACGATATGATCGTGTACAAGATTTCCATGAATAAGATCCTTTTATGCGTGAATGCTTCCAATATGCAAAAGGACTGGGAGCATATTAATCGTATTAAGGGCACGACTCACTTTAAGTGTACGCTTACAAATCACACTGATGATTATTCGTTGATTGCGATTCAAGGGCCTAAGGCAGCAAGGATGGCGATTGATGCTGGAATTTTAAGTGTGGGCGAGGAGAGTGGTTTTGCTTATTATGGTGTGATGGAAGCAACGTACCAGCAGAAAAATATTATTGTCGCAAGAACCGGTTATACAGGTGAAGATGGTTTTGAGCTCTTCTGCGATCATGAGAGTGCTAGAAAACTTTGGAAAAAATTTTTAGAGATGGGTGCAGCTCCATGCGGGCTTGCTGCTCGTGATGTCCTTCGTTTAGAGGTGTGCTTTCCACTCTATGGGCATGAGCTTAGCGATGAAGTGACCCCGCTCGATAGTGGTCTTAAGTGGACGGTCAAGGCCAAGGCCAGTGGTTTTATTGGTAAGGCCGCTCTTGATCACTACAAGGCCAAGTATCACTTTATAAAGTTATTGCTTCCAGAGGGTGTTCCTCGTCAAGGTTATGTGGTTGAGGATGAGACGAACCAAGAGGTGGGCGTAATTACTTCAGGGACAATGTCGCCAACCATTGGTAAAGGGGTTGCGCTAGCGCATATTTGCAAAGGCAAAGTAGCGACAATTGATAAGAACAAAAAATTTTGGATTATTATAAGAGGTAAACGTTATGAGGCCAAGCTTCAAGAGAAGGCCTTTATCATCGGAGGACATAAATGAGCGTAAAAATTCCAGAGAATTTAAAGTATACTAAAGATCATGAATGGGTCTCCCTTGATGGTGACTGCTATACAATGGGGATATCGGACTATGCTCAAGGGCAATTAGGCGATATCGTTTTCGTAGAGCTGCCTGCTATTGGAACTAAACTTACGAAAGGTAAGGCCTTGGGCGTGGTAGAGTCCATTAAATCGGTGAGCGATGTCTATGCACCTATTAGCGGTGAGGTGGTCGAGGTCAACAGCGAAGTCAGCGCGCACCCTGAGATGTGCAACTCCGATGCATACTCTGCTTGGTTTATAAAAGTAAGAATAGCTAATAAGGGTGAAATTGCAGAGCTGATGGATGCTGGAAGTTACGCTCAGTGCTGCAATTAAGATTAAACTAAGAAGACAATTAGAGTTAGATCATTTAGTAGTCGTTTATGAGAGATAAAGAACGGGATAACATTGAGTCCTTGCAACTCTTAAACACTGCGATCATCAAAAGTAGAGAGAGAAAGACCAACGCGGCTTATGAGGAGCGCTTGAAGAGTATTTGTCGTTCACCGGTGATTGAGGCCATCAATATATCGGTTAACTATCTTTCTGAGCTACAGCAGATTTCGCGTGATCAATCAGCAATGCAGATTATTGAGACCATTTTGGAACTGGATTCACTTTGGTCTGATTATGTGGTGATGGAGGGGATTGATAGGATTAAAGGCATGGTTAGCAAGAGGGGTTGTGACCAAGGCCAAGGCCCCTGTTCTCACCATCAGCAAGCGCAAGCGCAATCGCAGCAGTGTGGTGGTCGTCCTAAAAAAGATTATTATGAAAATTAAGCTTTATTAATATTAGCTCTTAACGACAAAACCCCACTCTAAAGTAACAGGACCTTGCTGAACCATCTCTTTGGGAGGATTGGGAAAGGGACCTGCTTTGTAAAAAGATTCAATGGCAGCATCATCAAGATTTTTAAGGCCACTGGGGCCAATGATGGCAATTTGTACGATATTCCCTTTGGCATCGATAATAATTTTTAACGAGGTGATATAATTTTTGCCTGGAGCGAGCTTGCTTCCGGCCCTGTAAATTTGATCCACCTTTTGTTTTAAGGTGTACCCCCAATACTGTTCTAAGCGTTCGCGAATACGAGCATAAAAACCGTAAAATTTAAATTCTTTGGTATTGAGGTTTGTGACATCACCAAGTGGAACATCCTCAAGAAAATCGTTATTGCGAGAAAGGCCTTGTGCAAGGGCATCTCCCTTGCGGATACCAAGTGCTTTTAAATCTTCATCTTCAATATTTTTGGTGGCCTCTTCAGGAGGGGTATCGTTTTTGGCAGTAAGCGTATCATCTTTTGGAGTTTTTTTGTGGAAGAGTTGGTTTTTTATTTCGTTTAAATACTCTTTGTTTTTAGCAACGCTTAAATCAGAGAGCGAGAGGTCTGTGGGTGTTTTTAGTGGGAGTAATTTGTTTTGGGCCTTGGGTTGATTTTTAGCAGTGGCCACTTTCTTCTCTTCGACTTGTTTTATCTTTTGATCGTAGCGGCCAACTTGTTCGCCAATGCCGGCCTTTTTAAAGATGCCAATGTCATGAGCGGTGGTTTGTTTTTCGAAGGATTGATTTTTTTCGCCAAGAAATCTGCTATTGATAGGTGGAGTGTTGGCCCCAGTGTTTTCATTATTAACGATTTGTTGTCTTACTTTGTTTTCTTGAATGCGTTCTAGCAGAGGAGTTTTGGGTGTTTTTTTATAATCTTTATCGGCAAAGGATAACTTGATGTATTTTTTTTCTTTGGGAACATTATTGACTGCAAAGAGTGTCCCCTTTGAAGAGATAAGAGTCATGATATCTTTATAAAAAGAGGAGATCAGTAGCAGTAAGAGGAGGTGAAAGAGAAACGAAAAGAGCAATGCTTTGGGAAGGGTCTTTAACTTTATTTTTCTTGTATTATTCATAAGCGTCACCAGAGACTAGACTTAGGTATTGTTTCCTAAGTGTGTTAGTTTCGTAGTGAACTAGTCGGTAATTTTCGAGAAAGCATTAGAGGATAAAAACGAACTATTTTAAAAAGAAAATTTATTGTTTAACAGGCCCTTAGTGGTTGCTGTAGTAATCATCGTCAAGAATTTCACCTTTGCCGTCTTTAGCACCACTGCCATCACCACCCTCTGTTGTTTTTTGTGGATCAGAAGCAGAGGAGGAGGCAGCGTTGCTGTCACCAACAAATTGTGGAGTGGAGGAGAAGGTGCTGCGTCCTGGTTCTGTGCCTTGGACAAAGGCCTCCATAAAGGTGTTCGGATTATTTTCTCCCGCGGGTTTTCCAGTGTCTTTATCAATGGCCACATGAATGATTCCAGGTGGGGCCTTGAACTCATTTTCCCCATACTTATAGAGCGCCTTTTTCATAAACTCTTGCCAGATTGGGAGGGCGGCCTTTGCACCAGTCTCGCCATATCCAAGCGTTTCGTTATTATCAAAACCAGTCCACACACCGGTTACGACATTGGCAGAAAATCCTACAAACCAAGCATCAACGTAGTCGTTGGTGGTTCCAGTTTTGCCAGCAACATAAGGGCCTAACTCTCGTGCTGCTGTTGCTGTTCCACTTTGGATAACACCTCGAAGGAGGTTACTCATAATGTAGGCCAGGCGAGGATCATAAACTTGTGCATTTTTTTGGGAGTTGTTCTCATCGCTTAGGTGATAATTTTTTCCATTGCGATCAATGATAGAGACGATAGAGTTCGGAGTTACCAAGCGTCCTTGATTGGGAAAAATAGTATAGGTAGTGACTAAGTTTAAGAGGCTAACTCCAAAGGAACCAAGAGAGAGGCTTAAGTCTCTATCTATTTTAGAGACATCCATTCCAATGCGTGAAGAGAAGTCGATGATTTTTTTGATACCCACATCAAGGGCCATCTTGATCGTAGGAACGTTACGGCTGCGTTCAAGGGAACGCCTGAAGGTGATAGCGCCCTCAAATTCGCCATCATAATTTTTAGGTTTCCATACCGATGCATCATCGGCACCGGCCAGCGCTTCAGGAGAATCAATAATGATGGTTGCAGGGGTGTAGCCATTTTCAAGCGCCGAAGCGTAGATGATGGGTTTGTAGGCCGAGCCGGGTTGGCGTGCTGCTTGAATCACGCGATTGAATTTGCTCTTATCAAAGTCAATTCCACCAACCATGGCCAAGATCTCTCCAGTTTGTGCTTGAATGGCAAGCAGGGCCCCTTCAACTTTGGGATCTTGATCGAGCTCGCAAGGAAAGAAGAGCTGCTTTTTAATCTCATCAATTATGTTTCCACCTTTTTTATCGCTCTTTTCTGCTTTAAGGATTTTTTTGTATTTTTCATCGAAGAAATCGTAAGGTGATTTAGGAGTATCTAATATTTTAACTTTGATCACATCTCCAGGTTTTACAATCTCTGAAGGGTAGTTAACAATGTTGCCGGCATTAGCGCTAAACTCACTGATTTTTCGTTTACGTGCCCATTGAAATTTTTGTTGAGCGATCAACCCTTTGGCACCAGCGATGGAGACATAGATCATCTTTTGTTGATCGATCACATGCTCAACAATGGCCTCATAAGATTCTCCAGTTTTTAAGTAGCGTAAGATGCGGTTGTGTTCACTATCCCCGCGGTTGCTATCCATACCGGGCCAGAAAAATTTTGTATTGTGGTTGTTGCGTGCAAGCCGCTCCTCTTTGGCCGCTTGCAAATACTCCTCATCGTTAAAATCCATCTCAAGTTTTTTTTCACCACTAGTGGTGATTTTAAAATACTTAGAATTTTTCGCGAAAAAATTTTTTCGCGATTCTAAGGTGAAGCTCTGTATCTCCTCCTCGGAACTTAAGGATTTGATCGGGCCATTAAATCCTTGGCGTTTATCAAGCGCACTTACACCATTTTTCACTGCTTTTTCGGCAGCTTGTTGCAAGTCCCAGTCGAGAGTGGTGACTACGCGAATTCCGTTGGTCAGCAGCTCTTCTTCTCCTACCTGCTCGACTACTCGTTGACGAATCCATTCGGTAAAGTATCCAGCAGAGACAGACTCATCCGATTTTTGTAAACGTAAGCGAACCTCTTCTTGTGAGGCCTTTTCAAACTCTGCGTTCGTGATCTTTCCTGTTTCCAGCAGGCGACCTAAAACATATTTTTGTCTCGATTTTGCATGAGCGGTGCTGATGTAAGGAGAGTAGCGTCCAGGGGCCACCAGCAGTCCGGCCAGCAGTGATACTTCTGCAAGCGTGACCTCTTTTAGCTCTTTATCAAAGTGTCCCTTCACCGCCGCTTTAATTCCATAATAACCAGCACCAAAGTAGACGTGATTGAGGTAGAGGTTTAAGATCTCTTCTTTGGTAAAGACTTGCTCGATTTTTTGTGCCAGCAAAATATCTTTTAGTTTTCTAGAGAATATTTTTTGATTGGAGAGTAGCAGTGATTTTGCTACCTGCTGAGTGATAGTACTACCACCTTGAACCAATTTTCCCGCGCGAATATCTGCCCAGAGGGCGCGAAGAATGCCAAAGTAATCTACTCCGTGATGCTCATAAAAGTTAGAATCTTCAGCGGCCAAGAATGCGTCAATAATTTTTTGGGGGATTTCCTTGAGTCCGGCCATTTCCCGTTTTTCTTTTCCAATGGTGAGGAGGGGTTTGCCATCACGGGAGAGTATTTGTGAATGGACGGCCGGGGTGTAGAGCGCCAATTTTTTGACATCAGGAAGGTCGAAGGAGATGTAGAGAGTCAGAGCACTAACACAAAGAATGCCAAAGATAATAAAGCAAATGATTGCAATAAGAAATTTATAGATTGTTTCGCTCACAATTTTACTCTTGTTCGTGTTGGTCAGGAGAAGTGTAATCTTCTTCTTTTAAACTATCGGTTAATATCTTTACTTTTTTTTCTGCTTCACTGAGTGCACTTTTACATTGTTTATAAAGATGTACTCCTCGTTCAAATTTTTCTAGCCCTTCTTGTAGAGAGATCTTTTCGCTCTCAAACTCTTTGACGATTTTTTCTAACTCACCTAAAGAAGTTTCAAAGTCCAGTATAGCACCGTTTTGGGTTTCAGGGTTTGATTCTTCAACTTTTTTGTCTCTCTTTTTAGGGGGGGCAGCAGGCATAAATTTCCCTTGAGTGTTTGTCTGCTCTGGAGATTTTTGCCCAGAGTAGAAAATTGCCTAGTAATCTTGGTACAGTGATATTAATTGCTAGTAGAGTTTATATAGTTTTGCAAAGGAAATGTCATACCTAATCTTTAAGCAAAGAGAGAGTAAAATTGAAGGATATTTGGATACCGCTTTCGGGTGCAGTGGCACAGCAAAACCAAATCGATATGATTGCTAATAATGTTGCCAACATCAATACCCCGGGATTTAAAAAAGATCAAATGGCCTTTAAGGAGTATTTGACAATTTTTGCCAAGGCCCAAGATCAGGTGCAACTTCCAAATAAGGAGTGGAAGCCGGGTGATTTTTATCATTCGGATGGAGCAGAGTTTGGGTTTGTAAAATCTGATGGGGCCTACACCATTTTTAAGCAGGGACAGTTAGTTCCAACCGGAAATCCGCTGGATCTGGGCATTTTTGGAGAGGGATTTTTTGAAGTGCTTACTCCCAATGGCATTCGTTTTACTCGAAGAGGGACTTTCACTATCTCTAAGGATGGAGATTTGGTGACAGATCAAGGTTTTAAAGTGCTGGCCAAAAGGCAGGGGGCGGGAGAGGAGTTGGTTGCGCAGGCATCGGGAGCAGCGATAATTACAGCAGGGGAAGAGGGCGCAAAAAGTGATGCAGCGGTGAGTGGTGAAGGAAGCGAGGAGACCGGCGCAGCTCAGACGGCGGCCGTGCGTGCGATCAATTTAGGAGGGGTGCGCGGAAAAATTAGTGTAAGTCAACAGGGAGAGATTTTGGTCAATGGCAATGCGCTAGGAGAGCTTTCACTAGTAGAATTTTCAGATATCCATGCCTTAAAGAAAGAGGGAGATTCTCTGTTTATCAATAGCGATGAAAAAAATATTTTTAAGAGTGAAGTAAAGTCACAAATACACCAAGGGTTTGTAGAAGGGTCAAATGTTGATGCTATCTTAGAGATGTCAAATTTGATCAAGGCCAATAGACAGTTTGAAAGTATGCAAAGGGCCTTGAAGACTTACGACAATATTGCAAATCGTGGGGTGAATGATATTGCAAAATTTTAATTACCTATAGGAAGGGGCCATAAGCGAATGCTAAGAGCACTAAACACTGCTGCTACTGGGATGTCTGCACAAGAATCAAACGTTACGACTATTGCCAACAACATTGCCAACGTGAATACCAATGGATTTAAGAAAGGGCGTACGGAGTTTGAGGATTTACTTTATCAAACAGTGCAAGAGGCGGGTGCGCGTTCCAGTGCCAATACCAATTACAATGTTGGGATACAATTAGGATCGGGTTCAAAGGTGTCTGCGACCAGACAGATTCATACTCAAGGGAGTAGCATTCAGAGCAATAATCCTTTTGATTTGATGATTAATGGAGAGGGATTTTTTGGTGTGGTTCTTCCTAATAATGAAGTGAAGTATACACGTGATGGCAGTTTTAGTGTCGATAGTGTGGGATCAGTGGTAACTCGCAAAGGGTACAAACTTTTTCCAGGAATTACCGTGCCTCCCAACACCTCAAGTGTCAATGTGACCGAGGATGGGAAAGTCGATATCTATGTCAAGGGACAGATTGGGCCACAAAATGTTGGGACTATACCCGTGTTTAACTTTATGAATCCGGCCGGACTTCGTTCTGAGGGAGGTAACCTCTATTCTCAAACCGCCTCCAGTGGGGAAGCTGTTCAAGGAATGGGGGGACAAGAGAACGTGGGAGCAATTCAGCAAGGGGCACTGGAGGCATCCAATGTTAGTGTGATGAATGAGATGACCGATTTGATCAAGGCGCAAAGGGCGTATGAGATGAATGCCAAGGTTCTGGGAATTGCGGATAACATGTTACAGACGGTTAATAATATTCGTTAGTGGCAATTGATAGGCGTTGATGAAAAAAAGTGTGGGTCTTCTTAAATTCGTATTGGCCATGGTGCTTTTGGTATATTCGCTATCAGGGAGTGGGGGCCGGGCCGAAGAGAGGTGTGAGATCACCTTCCCTGGACGTATTTATGTTCCTACTAATCTTTCAGAAAAAGATTTTAATGAAATTGTCAGTGTCAGCAGTGAGGATGCATGCCCCAAGGGGATTTTAAAGGAAATTTTTGTAATATTAAAAAATGTGCAAGGACCGCTTCGTGAAGATTATCTTAGTGAGGTTTTACAAACTCAAGTAGTCTTGAAGCGCCAAGCAGGGGTAACGCCTGCTTGGACGAAGATTGAAGAGTTGCTACGGAATGAGTGGGATTGTTCCTCTAATGTTGCCATTACTGATGTGAAATTGCTGTTACCAAGACAGTATCTGCTTTTAAGTGAGGAGGAGGATGTCGTGGTGGATAGAGATGGCACTCTTTGTGATGAAATGAAATTGGGAGAAAAAAATTTTAAACTATATGTTTCTAATAAACAAAAGCAAAAGCAGAAAACTGTTCTTTTAAATGCACGGATAGCAAAGAAAATTTATATTTTAAAAACCAAGAGAAGTATTAGTCGATTTTCCACAGAGAATTTAAGTGAATTGGTAGAGGTGGATTATCTATATACGGAAAATCCAGAACATTTTTTTCAAGATAAGAGTTTGCTGAAATATTTCAAGCTAAATAAAAATGTGCCTCAAGGGCATGTTTTGAAAAACATAGACGTTAGCGCCGAAATGCAGGTGAAGATAGGACAGGTGGTGAAGGTGATTTTTGCGGATGCTCGTGTGAAGCTTACCACTACTGCTATTTGTAGGAAAAGTGGGAGAGTAGGAGAGATGGTAGAGGTCATGAATCCAAAGAGCAAAAAGATGTTTATCGCCAAGGTGACAGATTACGATAGTGTTACTCTGGAACCTTAAGTAGAGAGAGGTGGATATAAGGGGTATGAAAAAAATAGTTTTAATGATTTTTTTATTGGCCACATTTGTACAGACGACTTCGTGCTCATCTTACATGAATAGGCTCTATAAGCAAATTGATGATGGCCTAGGAAATAATAATAACAATAATTATAATAAATTTGATTTTTTAACCAATGCTGGCAAGAAAAAGCGAGGAGGTGTGGAAAGCTTGGATAATGTTTCTAATCGAGAGGTGCACACTTTGCGGCCACCTGTTAAAAGGAATTATTCTCAAAATCGCAATAGATATTCGGTAAATGATCTAGTTGATCAGAGTAATGAAGGTAGTTTGTGGTCTTTTAGAGGACAAGACAACTACTTATTCTCTCCTAATAATCGGAAAAAGATGGGGGATATTGTTACCATTGAGGTGCAAGGAAAGTTAAAGCAGGAGATAAGTTTAGAGTTGCAAAGAACTTTTCCAACACCATATAAGCGTGGTGATAAGTTAAAAGATAAAAATAAGCTCGCTGCTGCCAACACTGCTCTAGGGGGGGCTGCAGATGCTGCCGGGGCAGGAGCAATGCGCACAGGAGATGATGAGAGTAAAAAATATGGGGCCCCTGCAGATGAAAAAATTTATGATCAAATTTCTGCGGTAGTGGTGGATGAGATCAATAAAGAACATTTAATGATTGAAGGTCGGAAGGAGATCTTACATCAAAATAGGAAGCGAATTTTACAAGTTAAGATGATCGTTGCCAGAAAAGATGTGAGTGATGATGATGTGGTTTTATCAAGTAAGCTGTTGGAATCAACAGTCGCAGTCTTGCGGTAGTGTAGTGTAGTGTAGTGTAGTGTAGTGATAGGGGGTGAAGTTTATGCGTTTACATCTAGGAATAGGGTTAGTTTGCGCCATTTATTGTTTAATTGCTGCTGAGTGCTTGCTGGCAGAGGTGCGACTCAAAGATTTAGTTACGATCAAGGGCGTTCGCGATAATTTTTTAATTGGTTACGGCATGGTTATTGGGCTTAATGGTACTGGCGATGGTGGATCCGAGATGACCAATGCTTCGATGAAAAGGATGTTACAAAAATTTGGCCTTAATACTCAGAAGGAGATCTCTACAAAAAATGTTGCTACGGTGGTGGTTACTGCGAAATTACCGGCCTTTGCAAGGATGGGACAAAAAATTGATGTTACTGTCTCTTCCATTGGCGATGCAAGTTCACTGGCCGGAGGGACATTATTAGTAACACCATTGAAAGGTGGTGATGGGGAGATCTATGCAGTTTCCAGTGGTGCGGTCTCTATTGGTGGACTTAAACAAGGTGCAAAGTTTGCCACCTCTGGAAGAATTACTAGTGGTGCTGTTGTGGAAAAGGAGATTGAGTTTAATTTTGATCAAAAAAATGCGCTGAGGCTCTCTTTGAATAACCCTGATTTTACCATGTCGTACAGAGTGGAAAAGATTATTAATAATAATCTAGGTGGAAAATTTGCCATTTCTAAAGATGCAACCACTATTGATCTCATGGTACCTGCACACTATCAGCGAAAAATTGTAGAGCTAGTGGCGCTGGTGGAAAATTTAAAAGTTAATGTAGATAATAAGGCAAAGATTGTGATCAATGAACGCACGGGCACCATTGTTGCCGGTGGAGAAGTGGTATTAAAAGAGGTGGCCATCGCTCACGGTGATTTGATGATTGAAGTTGGAAAAAGTGCAGGTACTGGTGGTGCTGGAGGAGGAGGTGGTGGTGGTGGTGGTGGTGCTAAGGGTGCTGGAAAAGGAGTAAAAGAGTCCTTTTTTTATATAGATCAAGGAGCAACTCTTAACGACTTGGTTAAGGGCCTAAATGCATTAGGGACAACGCCAGAAGATCTTATTGCTATTTTTCAAGCACTGAAACAAAATGGTTCAATAATCGGTGATATAGATTTTATTTAGAGGCGAATATCTTCCTCCTATATATATTTCTGAGCTTTTGTATATAATAGGAAATGTTTATTAAAGAAAGGTTATTTATTTATGAAAATAGAATCTTTGCCAAGACAGCTACAAAATACTCCTCCGGCAAATCCCTATAAAGAGATGGCCCAAGGAATGGAAGCGGAGTATTTGAACTACGTTTTAAATGAGATGAGAAAAAGCGTAATAAAAGAGGAAGCGGATAGTTCTGAAGTAGAGTTTTATCAATCGCTTCTTGATAATGAATATGCAAAAGCGATAACCGCAAAAGAGCACGGAATCGGTTTGCAAGATACAATTTTAAAGCAAATAGCACCTAGAGAATTTGCACCAAAAAATAATATTGTGGATAAAAACCGAGCAATAGAAATATACAAGGGGACCAGAGATAGAGAGTAAGATAAAAAATAAACAATGGGTAAATGACAAATGACCTTAGAGGAGTTTTTACGCGAATGATAGGGTCAGGGAGTGAATCATGAACGACATTAGAACAGAAAATCCTAGCACCTATTTTCCTAAAGATCGACGTGTGACAATTAAACCAGAAAAGACGGAACGTTCCGATTCGGCACTAAAACCAAGAAATAGCAAGAAGCGGCAAGTAGAGCTAAAAGAGGGCACAGAGAATGATGCAAGAGTGGATATTTCAAATAAGATAAAAGATTTTTCTAGAATTAAAAAGGCCGCGGATGCAGCTCCAGAAATTGATAATAGAAAAAAAGTAGAACAACTAAAAAAACAAGTTGCCGATGGAACATATAAAGTAAATGTCGATGATGTTGCTGATAAAATTTTAGAGCAAGAATTGATGTAGTTTGATTTTTTTTAGGATTGAAAAAATCAGAATGTAGGATGCAGGACGGGAGAGCTTTTCCATGGATGGAGCAATAGCGTTGATAAGGGAAGTGTATGGTGAATTGTCAGAGTTATGGAAAGGTTTTTGTGAAAAACACATGGATCTTTTTTCGATAACTTGTGATGAGTATGCATTACTTCTCTCCAATGACATTGATGATTTAGAAGTTTTATTAAAGAGAAAAGATGAAATTATTAATGAGATTAAAATACTGGAATTGCGACGCAGAGACATTATAGAATTTATTAATAACTCTAAATTATTTGAGACCAAAATATCTAGCGCAGGTGAACTCCTGTTACAGTTGCAAAAGTATGAAGAAAAGATGCAAGAGCGTCATCTTTTTCGCTACAATGCTCTTCTTCTTGATGTGATAGATAAAATCCGAACACAAAACAAAAAGACCCAGATGTATCTCAATAAATCGCTGATTTCAATTAGGGAAATTCGTGAAGGCATTATGGGAAAGAAAGAGTGCAAAATTTACAATGCAAATGGAATGACTAGTGCTGCAACTAATAAAAGATAAGGCGAGGATAGAGTGGAAGAAGCAGCACCTTAGATGGAGAGATAAAATGTGAGTGGAGATCTATTATCAATTGGTCATAGTGGGATGTCGGCCGCAAAGAAATCGCTACATACAACAGGGCATAATATTGCCAATGTCAATTCAGAGAATTACTCTCGGCAAAGAGTAATTCAGACGGCAAGAGATCCGCTGGGAGAGGGGAATTATCTGATTGGAACGGGAACCAATGTGCGTACGATTGAGCGTGTCCATGATAAATTTTTAGAAAGAAGAATCAATAGTATGCTTTCAGAACATCACTTTAACCTGGAGAGGCAAGCGCAGCTATCTAACTTGGAAGTTATTTTTAATGAGATTAATTCCGAGGGAATGACTACAAGTATAAGCAATTTTTTTAACTCCTTCAGAGAGTTATCCAATAACCCAGGAAGTGAAACCGCAAGATCTTTTACCAGAGAAAATGCAAGGTTGTTGGTGAATAATTTTCATAAGATCAAAGAGTCGATGGCACAATCCCTTGTTCATATTAACAATAAGATTGATGAGAGTGTCATGGACATCAACTCCATCTTAGCAAATATTGCTAACTTGAATGTAAAAATTCGTGAAATGGAGTCTTCCAATGGGGAGTCAGGCGACTTAAGAGATGAGCGCGATCTCAACATTAATAAATTGTCGCATTTTTTTACTGCTGAGTCGTATCTTGACGATGCCGGACGCTATGTTGTGTCTGCTCGAGGATTAGGCACTTTAGTCGTTGGAGGGATTGCTCAAGAGTTACGAGCGTATTCGCCGCCAAGAGAAGAGACCACGAATGACTATTTTGCAGGTGCAAAGGAGATCTATCTTAATAATAAAAAGGTCAGTCAGTCCTTTATTCAAGGAAAAATCGGGGCCTACTATGCAACTCGCGAGAATGAAATTCAAATGTTGCAAGAAAGAGTTGACGAGATTGCATGGAATTTGGCCACGGCCGTAAATGAAGTTCACCAGCGAGGTTTTGCCAATAAGCCTATTGCTGTGGATGAGAAAGGAAATTTTTCTGCAGTGGATGTTGCTGAGTCCACAGGGCTTCAATTTTTTCACTTACCAAAAACTCAATTTCAAGCAGCAGAGTTACTCGATTTGGCCCCAGAGATTAAGGCGGATTTGGCGAATATTGCAACAGCAATGGCGCCCAACTCACCTGCAGATAACCGTATTGCACTGGCGATTGCAAAGTTACAAAACCAAGCGCTCTCAAGTGATGGACGCCGTACTGCTGAAGAAGATTATTTGCAAAGTGTTTCTATGTTAGCGATGAACGCTGCAAGAGTCAAAGTTAGTTCAGAACAGTCAGAAGGGTTGTTGGCACAAACAAAATTTTTCAAAGAGACTATTTCAGGAGTTTCCATTGATGAAGAGACGGCAAACTTAGTGAAGTATCAACACGCTTTTGATGCTTCAGCACGAGTGATGAGGGTTGCCGATGATATGTTTAAGGCCGTTTTAGGAATTATGCCTTCTCGTTAGTGGTTGAGGAGGAGTATAGTAGCGTAGTAAGGATAGCTTATGAGTAGAGTTGCCGATACTAGTACCAATGCCGCCATTGATTTTGCTCTTAATCGGGCCAAGGGTCGTATGGAGGATTTGCAGCTTAAGGGTGCGGGAATAAAAAAAATCATACGGCCATCAGATGATCCTCCAGGAAACATTGAGCTGATGAAGTTGCGATCTCAAGGAACTAATAACGGTCAGTTTATGAAGAATGCCAACATGGCACTGATTTTTACTGAGCTAACAGAGGAGTCATTAAGTGAGCTCTCTGAGGTTTTGATGAAGGCCAAGGAGATTGCAGTTGCTCAGGCCTCGAGCCTTTATAACTCCGAAGTGAGGAGAAGTGTTGCGGAGGAGGTGGAGCAGCTTGGAAAGCAGATTTGGGGTATTGCTAATCGGCACGTAGGCAATCGCTATCTTTTTGCAGGCTATAAAAATGAGGTGCGGCCCTTTACCAAGGATGGAACATACCATGGTGATGACGGAACAATCTTCTTAGAGGTGGTTAAAGACTTTTATGTTCCAATTAATATTCCTGGAAATGAGGTCTTTTTTCAAAATGAGGTGCTTACGGATACGGAATACGATCCATTAGAGAGTAGCGAAGTGAAAAAAGAGGTGCCCGGAGGTCAGCAAGCTCAAGCTCCTCAGAATAAAATGAGTGGAGATGGCGAGGTGGAGATACGCGCAGAGCAACCTACGCGAGATCATGAAAACATTTTTGGTTTGATAAGGCTACTCGGCACTGCTCTTCGTACCGATGATAATAAGACGATTCAGGATATCCTAGAGCGCTTAGATCGAACTACTGATCGTATTATTACCCTAAGAACAAAGATTGGTTCGAATGTTTCAACTATTAGAAGCACGATGGATACTTTGGATAGCAATAATGTATCAATTGCATCAAGAAAAAGTTCGATTGAAGATGCAGATGTTGCAGAGCTCTTTACCGATATGACAAAGCAAGATTACATCTTAAAAGCAGTTTATCGTACAGGTGCTAAATCTTTAAATCAAAATCTGCTCGATTTTTTGCGATAAGAATTGCCTCTCTTTTTTTTCATAAAATTTTTATTTAAGTTTTTTTATTGCTATTCCGACTACTGATTTGGGTCAAGAGGAGAGAGTTAATGGCAACTTTTTTCTTGAATTATGTAGGATTAAATAATATAAAAAGTTGATGTTACAGCTCTGCTTTTGTATTAGCTCTCACAGTAAGATTGCGCATGTATGTGCGTTGGTTGGTAGTTAAGAGGGATTAAGAAGAAATTACATCTTAGTTAAGGATGAACTATGTTAGTTTTGACACGGAAGCTTGGTGAAAGTATTGCAATAGACGATCATATCAAAATAGTAGTAGTTCAAATCAAAGGGAAGCAGGTCAGATTAGGGATTAAAGCGCCTAAAGAGACCAAAATCCATAGAGAAGAGGTCTATCAGGCCATTCAAGAACAAAATCAATTGGCATCGCAGGCCGGCTTAGGAGATATACAAAATCTTACTAAAGAGCTACATAAAAAGTAAAGTTTATGGCCTGCAAGCTCTGCTACTAAGGTCAATTATAGGAATGGTAAGATAGCAATTAATTTCTGTCTTGCCCATCCACCCAATTGGCCGTTAAGATCAATCAGAGGTGAAGTATTCATCTGTCTGTTAGGTTTGTTTGTACAGTCCTTTAGGAGGAATGAGGTGAAAATTCAAACTACGAGGTTCGGTGAGTTGCATGTGGAGCAGCGAGATGTGCTCAATTTCCCAGAAGGAATCCTGGGCTTTGAGCATCTAAAGAAATTTTTCGTTGTAGATCCCGGAGACAATACTTTAATTCTTTGGTTACAATCTGTAACCGATGAGAACATTGCGTTCCCAATTATTGAGCCGATTCTATTTGATGCCAGTTATTCAGTGCGTTTGCTTCCCGTAGAGATGTCAAGTTTGCAATTGGACGATATAAAAAATGCCAAGGTTTACTGTATTCTCACTATTCCTAGTGACGTCACCAAGATGTCAGCAAACCTTAAAGCTCCAGTTATCATCAACAGCAAAAGCAACTTGTCACGACAAGTTGTTTTGCAAGATAACAAACTGCCTTTGCGCTTAGAGGTTTATAAGGAATTAAAGAAGAGAATTCTTAATTATCAGTACGACGACTCTAAAGGATCCTCCTTTAGAGGTGATTCTCAAGCAAGCGAATTGCTGCATGAACATGAACGTGAGCATGAGCATGAGTTACCTTCAGCTCCACGTCCAACACTTAATCAATGATCAATTTTTGTCTCTGTAGCATTTGAGGAGAGGTGCAGGTACATCGCCGCCTCTTTGTTTCCCGGATCTTTTGAAAGCACTTTTTGCCATTCCGATTGTGCCTCTACCACTTGGCCATTTCCGTAATAAAGAATTCCTAGGGCGGTTCGTGCAGGTAAGAAATTAGGGAACTCGTTTTTGAGGCGTTTTAACTCTTCGGTGGATTTAGCAATATAGCCTTTTTTGGCGTAAACTTTGGCCACTTGAATTCTGGCATCAAGGTTACTGGAGTCGAGGCGGATCGATTTATTGTATTCAAAGAGCGCCTCATCATAACGATCATAGGTAAAGTAGAGATCACCCAGCTCATAGTGTTTAAAGGCAAATTTTTTGTTGATATAAGGATCGTTCATCAGTGGGGAGGCATTTGGATCCTCTGCTGGCAAGGGGAGGGATGTCGATTGCATGGGAGCTAGCTCTTGGGTTTCGGATCCCGCCTCTGAGATGCCAATACTTCCGGAGTAGGTGTCGATTCCTAAGTTTCCTGCTTCACGATCGATGTTCCAGTAGGAACTTTCGCGCCCATGGTGTTTGACCTTTTTATTAACCTCGTTAAAAAGTGTTTTGGCCTCTTGGTAGAGGCCAATGTCGTTGTAAAGAACAGAGAGGCAAATAGCGGCCTCGGTGTGTTCTGAATCGATTTCTAGGACTTTACGAAAATATGTGATGCCTTTATCGACTTGGCAGAGGTTGTAATAGATATTTCCTAATAGGAAGGCCGCTTCGCTGTTTTGAGGATTGATTTCAAGAACCTCTTTAAAAACAGTTTCGGCTTTTTGATAATAGTGTAACTTCTCTTTTTTGTCTTTAGTATGATTTCCCTTCTTATAGTAACTCTCACCTTCGGCCATTAATTGCAACTCTTTTGGGCCTTGCTTAAATTGATTTCCGGTTGAGTTATGGTGATTCATTGTTTTGTCTTTTGCTCCTTTTGCGAGCATTGCTCTTTAAGACTTACGATTTCACTCTTGTATGCAGAGGAGACCTTTTCCATATAGTCGTCAGCATACTTTCCACAATCTGAGTATTCCTTCAGATTTAGAGAACTCTTCACTATTCTTAGCATAGCATGGTCTTGAACTTTCTGGTCGTTATATTTTGAGATAATGTCTATGTATCTAAAGCGAGCTGAATCAAAAATATCGGTTTTAAAGTAGAAATCAGCGATGTAAATCTCTTGCTGTTTTAACATCTCTTCGATGGACTGAATGCGCTCTCGTGTCTCTTTGTCGTATGGAGAGTTAGGAAAGCGTACAAGGATATCATTATAGTATTTCAGTGCCTCTTTTGCAGGGGAGAGATCGCGGTCGTACGTTGATGGAAGTTGTTTGTAATAGGATTCTGCAGTTTTCCAAATCACGTATGCGATCTTTTCGTGTTTGGGATGAAGGTCTTTGAAAGAGAGGTATGCTGCTGCTGATTCAATATAATTTTCTTGCAAGAAGAGAATGTCGGCCAAGAGCAGTTCTGCGTGAGTTGCATAGTAACTGTAGGGGTGTTGTGACTTAAGGGTATTGAGTTTCTCTGTGGCCAAGAGGTAACGCTCTTTTTGCATATTTTTTACTGCTTCTTGATAGAGCACCTCTGCATCGGTTTTTCCCTTCGGAGCAGAAGAGGAGCAGCCTCCGGTGAATGTGAGTGTGAGTAGCAGTAAGAAAAGAGAAAGGGAAAGAGAGAGGAGGAAGGATTTGCTCTGACAATAGTTTTTCATGTTGATCGTCTTTTTAAAAAAAAATTAAAAGTTAAGCTAAATATTGTCTAAGCAAACTCTACTCATTTTGTCGAGAGCTAACTGGATAAAGCTCTTTGTAAATCTCTGCAAAAATTAATTTGGCAATCGCGGCGACAGGAATGGAGATCACCATGCCGACAATGCCCATGTATTGAGAGCCCAATATGACGCTTAGAATCACAACAATGGGGTGAATGTTCACTATCTTGGAAACTAAAATAGGAAAGACAATGGACATATCAATGACGTTGGCAATGATATAAAGGAGCATGACCGCTCCGGTTGCGGAGCTAAATAATCCATACTCAATAGTACAGACGATAATAGCAGGAATAACACCAAGAAAAGGTCCAATGTAGGGGATGATGTTAGTGATTGCGGCCGCTATTCCCAAAAGGATTGCAAAGGGGACATCGAAGATCAGCAAACCGGCGGTGGTGATCGCACCAATGATAAAGGCCTCAATAAATTTGGCAAAAATGTACTCTCCTAGTTGCTTGTTGAATTGGGACCACAAGTAGTAGCTACGCTCAAAAATCATATTAGGCACCAATTTTAAAAAGGTGAACTTGGCATTTCTCCCATCACGAAGAATAAAGAAAAGAAAGAAGGGGGTAAGTAGTGACCACTCTAGAAAGTAGGCAAGGTAGTTTGGAAGCTTGAGTAAAATATTTTTACTCTCATTGGCCACTACACTTGCAATGTTGGTGGAAAGATTTTTATCCCCTAAATCCACTCCGGTTCGCGCCAGTACTTCATCTTTTATTGTCTCGTAGTAAGTGCGGATGGTGTTGTCGATTTTAGGAATATAGGTTTGAATACGCTCAATTTCAGAGGAGAGGATGGGAATGGCGCGAATGACAGGATAACTGCAGACGAGGAAGGCGACGGTGACGATAATGGTGATGGCAATTGGTTTTGGAATCCCAATTTTAGTAAGGAGAGGAGAGATTTGCTCGATGATCAGCGCTACAACGTAAGCAATTGCTAGCGGGATGCTGATACGTGGAAGTGCGATTAGTAGTGCTAGGAAGCATGCGGAGAGAGCAACGAAGAAGATCATACGCGATCGACGATCATTAAAGCGGCGAAGAGGAGAAAAAACTCTTTTCTTCGTCAGTGGCGGAGTATATTTGTGATGCTGAGGAGGTTGCGGATGCGATTGTTGTGATTTTTGCATGTTATTTCCTTTCTTAATCTTGTGTGTGTTCTCGTTCTCGTTCTCGCGCGTGTTCTCGCTCTCGCTCTTTTTCAACATTGTGTTGTAATCCGATTAATTTTCTTCCAAGGACACGTAGTTCTTCAGTGGCAGCAGAGAGTTTGTTCACTAAAACACAGGAGAGGGATTGTAGCAGTTTGGCGCCAATAGTGGGATCATTTTCGAGCATCTCTTCCAGGTCAGGAATAAAAATCCCCAGTAGGCGGCAAGGTGCTTCGGCCACCGCAGTGGCGGTGCGAACATTTTTACTTTGGAGGAGAGCAAGTTCGCCAAAGTGGTCATACTTTTTTAA
This sequence comes from Oligoflexia bacterium, assembly GCA_015231955.1. Classification (GTDB taxonomy): domain Bacteria; phylum Bdellovibrionota; class Bacteriovoracia; order Bacteriovoracales; family Bacteriovoracaceae; genus JADGAN01. Next base: position 35,576 of record JADGAN010000030.1, read on the forward strand.
GAGCACGACACGACTTTGCCTATTGGTACTTTCTTGCACATGGGAGACGTTAACCTCTCCACTTAAAACCAAGTAAAGGCCAGTGCCACGATCGCCTTGGCGAAAAATCACCTCTCCAGGTTCAAAGGTGCGATGATGGAGGTACTCGGAGAGTTTTTTTAGTTCATGCAGGCGGAAATTTTTAAAAATCTCAATATGACGTAGAAAAACGGGAATGTTGTTGGAATTGGTGCTGGCAAAGAGTCCCGATTGCCAATAAAATTTCAAAACAGAGATGTTTAATTTTGCAGGCATGGAGTCTTTCGTATCGATCTTTCTTTGAATCATACTTTCAAAGCTATCATCACTGCCGCCATCGCTAGTGGTGTTGTTATTCGATCCCATCATCTGCTCATTCTCTTCGTTTTTATTCTTTGGTCGAAAATCCATCTTGTATACTCCCTGCTGAAATGAAATTAAAAGATTCCTAAGGTGTCTAGTTGTACCCAACCATTTTGTGCCCCTTGAGATGCTGGCGCCACAATTTGCGCCCAACGGTAGAGTGAAGGCCTCACAATAATTTTATAACCAGGATCAATTGTTTGCTTTTCTGAAAAAATTTTGGAGGGCCCCTCATATACTATCGTTGCATCAAGTGTGATTGCTCTCAAGGTGTTTTTAAGATAAAAACGGTGAAAGAACAACGGCGAAAAGGAGATCACAAGCAGCATGGCGAGTGCGCCGTAAAAGTGATGCGGCTTTTTATGAAAGAGTGGATAAGCGAGGTATTTTTTTCGAGTGAGAATGGCCATCATTAAAAGAAAATTGAGGATGAGCAGAGAGCTGGATGTAAAAGTGTCAGCTGAAAGTGATTTGAGATGGTCGAGCAGTTGATCCTTCGTCGATCTCATTTCTTGGTTGATCGTGACCCCGAGAATTTCTTTCGTGGCGATGAGCTTTTGCTTTAACTCCAGATTTTGTTGCTCTCCAAGTGTTAGCGCCTTCTCGTAGTGAAACCGACTTAAAGAGTAGGCCTTTTGTTGGTAGTAAGCGTTGCCCAATCGTAGGTGGTGGCCCGCCTGTGCAGGGTCATAGTGAGTCGTGTAGAGCAATTTCTGCACATCTGCTGCTATGCTTTTGATGGTGCCTATGCTATTTACATTTTCAATCGTTGTCATGATCATGAATTTTTACTATTTAATTTTTTTTTTGACCTCTTAAAATATATCATAATTTTGAGACTTTTAACTCTAAAGAAAATAAAGGATGGAGTAGAACTATGACCTCTTCTGAAAAATTTAACTCAGGTGTATCGTCAGTCAAAATTCAAGAGCAAATAAATCAATTATCTGCGGCCATTGAGTCGGAACAAAAAAAGATTTGTCGAGTAAAAGGCCCCGATGCTGATAAGGCCGATTTGCTGCCAAAGAAGCTCGAAGAGTATACAAACATGCGGGGGCGCGAATTTTTCTTTCGCTACATCTCTTCAGGACGTGGATATGGCCCCTTTACCGAGTTGATTGATGGTTCTGTGAAGTACGATTTGATCAATGGAATTGGTACCAATGTTTTAGGGCACGCTCACCCGCTGATGATTCAGGCAAATTTAGAGGCCGCGCTGGTGGATACGGTGATGTGTGGAAACTTGCAAACCTACCCCGATGCCAACGAGGGTGCTATCACTTTATTGAATACGGTAAAAGATAAGTCGCGCTTACGCCACTTTTGGTTTGCACAGTCAGGTGGCTGCTCCAATGATCTTGCTCTGAAATTAGTGTGGCAAAAGCAGGCACCTAAATATAACTTGATTGCGTTTAAGCGTGCTTTTGCGGGAAGAACTGTGGCCACACAAGATATCACCGATAAACCCGATTTTAGAGAGGGTATGCCTTCGCTTTTAAATGTGCACTATGCCCCTCACTTTGATCAACGAGCGGCCAATCCTAAAGATTCGATTCAAAAAACCATTGCCGCCCTAGATGAGATCTGGAAGCAAGCTCCTGACTCTTTTTGTGCAATGATGATTGAGATTGTTCAAGGAGAAGCGGGCTTTGTTTTTGGGCCCCGTGAATTTTATGTGGAGATTTTCAAGTGGGCCAAGGCACGTGGTATCTATGTTTGGGTGGATGAGGTGCAAACCTTTGCACGCACCAAGCAGTTGTTTGCATTTCAGGCGTTTGAGCTTGATGAGTATGTGGATATTGTCACGATGGCAAAGGCCTGCCACATGTGTGGAGCGCTCTTTACTCCTGAGTTAAACCCACGTGCAGGACTGATTGCTGGAACCTTCAATGGATCGATTGCAGCGATTCGCATGGGCCAAAAGAGCATAGAGTATCTGACCAAAGGAAATTTCTATGGCAATAATGGGATTATTGCTTCCTTAGAGCGGAAATTTTTAGAGGGATTAAAAAATATTGCTGAGGGAAGTGGCCGAGGTAAAATTGGATATTATGGTGCTATTGGATCGATGATCTCTTTTGAAGTAGGTGATAGTAGTAAAAAAGTGACTAACGAATTTTCAAAGAAGCTCTATGACAACGGAGTGATTGGTTTTACCGCAGGACAAGATCCTGCACGGATGCGCTTTTTGCTTCCAGTAACCATCAAGGATGAGCATATTAAAGAGATCTTTGAAATTTTAGAAAAAACAGTAATTGAATTTAATTTTTAAATTTTAATTTTTAACTAAGGAAGATGTATGTCCGTTATGAGTGGAGACAGAATGTATCCTCTTTCGATTCAAGCGCTTTATCAATTGATCAACCGTGAGTTGGAAATTCATGGATCGATTTTCGGGATATCAAAAGCGCTTTTCTTTTCACCCAAAAAATTTCCTAAACTGGCCATGAAACGTTATGGCCAGTTGCTGGAGACTCCACTGGGAGTGGCAGCAGGCCCACATACGCAACTTGCTCAAAACATTATTGCAGCATGGTTGGTGGGTGCTCGCTATATTGAATTGAAAACGGTCCAGACCTTGGATGAGTTGGAAGTTTCCAAACCTTGTATTGATGCCGAGGATGAAGGCTTTAATTGTGAGTGGTCGCAAGAGTTAAAGCTTCAACAATCGTTTCAAGAGTATCTTAAAGCATGGATTCTCATCCATTGGTTGCAAGAGCGTTTGAAATTCAAAAGCAAGACTAAGGGGAGCGGCGCTAATCTTGGCGTTGGCGTTGGCACCATTTTTAATATGAGTGTTGGCTACAATCTTGAGGGGATTTTGAAGGAGAATGTGCAGACTTTCTTGAAGAAGATGAGGAGTTGCGAAAGTGATCTAGCTGAGGCAATTCAATCCTTAAGTGAAGTGTGCCCAGAGATTAAAAAGATTCGCATCCCTGCAAAACTCACGGACAACATCACCTTATCCACCATGCATGGATGTCCTCCTGATGAGATAGAAAAGATTGCCATGTACCTCTTAGAGGAGCAAGGTTTGCATACGACGATTAAGCTCAATCCGACCTTGAATGGGGAAAAGGATGCTCGAGGGATCTTACAAAAGCTCGGTTTTGAAAATATAACCATTCCAGATATCGCCTTTGAACACGATCTTAAGTATGCAGATGGAGTGAAGATGTTAAGGCGGCTTAAGAAGCGGGCGCAAGAGTTAAAGTTAGATTTTGGAATTAAGCTTACTAACACTCTAGAGGTTGTGAATAATAAAAATGTTTTTGATCCCAAAAATGAAATGATGTATATGTCAGGGCGTGCACTGCATGCTCTCTCTATTAATCTTGCTCATAAGCTACAAAAAGAGTTTAAGGGAGAGCTTGATGTCTCCTTTTCTGCAGGAGTGGATGCTTTTAATGTGAGTGATGTGTTGGCGTGTAATTTGCGTCCGATTACTGTTTGTACCGAGTTATTAAAGCCAGGTGGTTATGGTCGCTTGTTACAATATTGTGAGCAGCTAACAGGGACACGCAAACTCTCTTTTAAAAAAACCACTTCGGTTGTGACAAATTTGCAAAGTTATCGCGATCAGCTTTTAAAAGAGAAACGATTGCAAAAAGATTATTATATTGGAAATAATATTAAACTGGAGCGTGAGCTTTCCGACTTTGATTGTATTGTAGCACCTTGTTCTCATCAGTGTCCCGCTCACCAGCCAGTTCCAGAGTACATGTATCTTACCGCCAAGGGCGATTATAAGCGGGCGCTAACGATGATTCGTGAGAGCAACCCTTTTCCCAATTCGACGGGGATGGCGTGCGATCATATTTGTGAAAACAAGTGTACGCGCCTCAATTACGATGAACCACTGCAGATTCGTGAGATTAAGCGCTTCCTTGCGAGTACGGAAAAGAAGATCGCATCTGCATCCCCTGTGAAAAAACGGGTGAACAAACGTGTGTGTGTCGTGGGTGCGGGACCGAGTGGGCTTAGTGCTGCTTACTACCTTGCTTACTTGGGATTTAGTGTAGAGGTCTTAGAAAAGAAGAGTGCGGTAGGAGGAATGCTAACTCACGCTCTTCCACCTTTTAGAACCATCAAAGAGCGTGTCACTCACGATATTGATCGTATTTTGGCCATGGGTGTGACGATCAAGGAGAACACCGCGATTGAAAATGAGAAGCAGTTTGAGGAGCTAAGGGCCAAATACGACTATGTCTATCTCGCTGTGGGTGCGCCTCGAGGAAGAAAGCTAAATATTCCTGGTGAGAGTGAAGGCATTGCCAGTGGAGAGGTGTTGGAATTCTTAAACTTTTTAGAGGAGTTGAAGTGGGGACGACTGAAAAAATTGCCTGCTAAAATTGTGGTGATTGGTGGTGGTAACTCCGCCATCGATGCTGTTCGCTCTGCCAAGCGCTTGCTACCGAAGAGTGGTGGGAAAGTTACTCTGCTTTACCGTAGAACAAAGAGTGAAATGCCGGCCAACAAAGAGGAGATTTTAGAATTAGAAGAGGAAAAGATCGACATCATGGAACTTGTCTCTCCTGTAGAGGTGGTGATCAATAGTAAGAGTGGAAGAGTCAGCGGGCTTAAGTGCGTGCGCATGGCGCTTAGTGGAGAGAAGGATAAGAGTGGGCGAGCGATCCCCAAAGCGATAGAGGGATCTGAATTTGTGATTGCAGTGAATGCTATCATCAATGCCACTGGACAAGAGGCGGTTTTACCCTTTTGGCCTAGTGACATGCAAACCGAGCGTAGTGGCGCGATGAAAGTTGGCGCACTCACTGGTGAAACCAATTTAAAAAATGTGTTTGCAGGCGGCGATTTTAGTAGAGGCCCTGCCTCTATCATCAAGGCAATTGCAGATGGGCAGAGGGCCTCCAGGGAGATTGCACATCGAGAAGGGTGCTCTTGGCCTTTTTCCACGGCGGGATCACGAGGCAAGGCCGAGGTGAATACTCATGGAGTTTTGGAAAAGAATCTCTCTTTGGAAAAAATTCGTGAAAGGCGAGCAAAGAAGCTGTTCCCAGCACCCATCCCCAAAATTCCTCTCTCCAAGAGGAAGGGATTTGATGTGGTTATCAAAACCATGAGTGAAAAGGCCGCCAAGAGTGAAGCTTTACGCTGCTTGTATTGTGATGAACTGTGCGAAGTGTGTGTTACGGTTTGTCCTAATCGCGCCAATATCAGTTATCAAATTACCAAAGGACAAAAAATTCCTTGCGCCTATTCACTTCGAGACCTTGTTATCAAAGATGGTGCTGTAGAGGTTGGTGAGCAGCGATCGCTTATCTTTGAGCAAGCTTATCAAGTGGCCAATATTGGGGAGTTTTGTAATGAGTGTGGAAACTGCGCCACCTTTTGTCCCTCCAGTGGGCGTCCTTATCTGGATAAACCTAAAATATATTTAACACAAAAAGCCTACGAGGATATTAAGGAGTTTGCAAAACATAACACCTCTTTTTATCACTCCTCTTTGTGCCATTTTAGAAGTGAAGAGGATGCCTATGTTGGATACTACTGGACACCAGAAGGAGAGTTTAAAATTACGCTTCCTAAAAGTTCAGGCAAAAAACGCCACGACTATTTTTATTTAAGCGATGCTTTAGAGGAGCGATTTAAAATTCGTCTCTGCCCTGAGAGTTTTAATGTACTCTCCTCCGAGAAGATTGATCCCGCTCTCTCCATCAACATTCCAATTATTCATGTGGTAAAAATCCTCGTTCTCTTAAACGGCGTCTCCGACTGGCTTACGCTCACATAAACACGAGATTACGGCCTTTCTGGATTCATTCTTTTTGGGGGTAATACCTGATTGCAAAAATCTTGATACTCTTCTGGCACTGAGTTCAATGTGCTCCCGACTAATTCTTCTGCATCTTTTTCTGGGGTGGATGCAGAAGCAATAGGTTCTTCTGATAGAGCTTCTTCTGTTACAACTTCTTTTTGGGGATCACTGTAGAATAAAAGAGATAATTTATCGACAGTAGAATAGACAAATTTTTCTATGAATCCAGGGATCATGCCTGCGATGCGCGCGAGAAAACAAAGTAACTTGGTTCCATCGTTCATTGCTTATTATCCTTTTGGCATTGTCAACATTGCTAGAGAAAATTGTTTTTGTTGCTTAAGATACTATTTTCTCACTAAAGTCCAGTTGTTGCAACCCGCAACATCGATGGTATAATTAGAGAGTAGTAATATTAAAGGAAGAGAAGGGATAATAAGTATGCAAGATGACAAAAAAAGTCATAGCGATGGTTTGCGCAAAGAAAATGCTCGAGAGCATCTGATCAATAACTATATCTACTTTGTAGATAAGATATTTAAAAAAAATAAAATAAATATTGCTTCTATTTTAAGCGGCGACAATAACGAGAGTAATCTATTGGCCTACGACAAGGAAAAAAAATCCGAGCAACTTGTTGTCAAAGGAGAATCGCTCAAAGATGAGATTGTTCGCAATCCTTCTGGGCATACATCTAAAGATTTATGGGAACTTACTCATTTAACTAGTCTTAAGAATAGTGAGCAGTTATTGAAGAGAAACCCCTTTTATTATTTCGCCCAAGAACTCTTTATCTGCCTACATCACGCTTCTCGAAACTATTTTGTTGCCTCCATGAAACAGCTATGTGGATACTCGCCTAAAAAAATAGAACATAGTGAGTACATGGTCTTGAAAATACTAAATGTTTTGACCTTTTTGGTCTCTTCCTATACTACCGCTTACGGAGTCAATCACCTCTTGCAAAAAAATGATCTAGCGATCTTATCTTCCTTTAACGGAAATGAGGGGGAGATTCCCAGAGTTATTCTCTCACTCGTTGGTGGGTGTTTGCTATCCTTAATTATTTTTCATCTCAAAAGTAATTTGTTTAGGGGAATTTTATCTGCAGGTAAAATATTTGAGGGAATTAAGCAAGTTTATCTAAAGCATCCGTGGAAAATAGTCTTTGCGACCCTGGTGCTATCTCTTTCTTTGAAGACCAACTATGATGGAGGTGTCGCTTTAATTTCTAAGGCAGAATATATCAATGAGCAGTATCGTCTGATTACTCATCAAGCGACAGTGGCCTATGCGGAAAGCACTTCTGGGCAGAGCACTTCGATCACCTCTTTCCAGCAATCGATAGATTCGTTAAAACAATTTTCCGAAGATACTGTAATTAAATTCAAAAAATTTCCATCAGAGGAAGATGATGGAGTTGCCTCCAGCGGTTTTTCTGGACAAGGAGCGCGCTATCGAGGAAAAAGTTTTGTTGTTGATGGTGGGTATGATAAAGATAAGTCGTTGGTTGTAGCTGTTCGCAATTTTACAAATCAAGATTTGGCCAGAGAAGTAGACGATATTATTCAGACAAGTGGAATTGATTTTTCCATTTCATTGGAAACAAAAATTAAACGTTTGATTAGTAATTATGAAGCTTCAGTGGTTTTCCAAAAAAGACAGGTTGAAGGCCATCTGCTTGAATTAGATAATCTCGTTAAGGGTAGCAATCGTTATCTTCCGCGATTTGTAAGTATCTCCTTTGTTGAGTACTATGATTTAAATCGTTTAGTAAAAGAGATGGCCAAGAGCTTTGTCTTAACTGCTCAACAATACGATGAAACTGTTTCTCAGCTGCAATTTTTGATCAATCAACATATTCAAGTCTTAACTCGGATAGATCGCGCAGGTAATGCTCGTGCAAGAAATTACAAAATTTCCTTGGTTTTGCCCTCGATGAATGTTTCTGAAGTTTTGGCATTAACTAAGGGACTTCCTGAGGTTCGATATTTATCGTTTGATGAATTAATTACTCTGCTTAACAGTAAATATGGTCTAATGTGGGCACAATTGGTGATGTTATTTATTTTAGTTATGTCGGTATTAATCGATCTAGCAGACGTGATTTTCATGAGTCCTTCATTGGCATATCGTGGACGAAGAGAATTAGAGATGCTTTCAGCAAAGGAAGATGAAATCAATGATTGGGAGGAAAAATTTCTAAAACAGTGTTACCTATTTTTGTATGATGATGATGTCGCACAAATTCATAATCGACTCATCCCCGGAAAAAGCATCTTTCTTGTTGATGCTTTTTATCAATTATTAGAAGAGGCCAATCCAATGGTAATGGATACTCTGGATAAAAAGATTAGCACCAATGTTTTGAATTATTTAAAGAGTGATTTTCGCCCACTTCATGCTCATGCAACTAATAATTATAATGAACGTGCTAAGGCCATAGAAATAATAGTAAAGAATAAAGAGTATTATTTGAATCGATATCTTGAGCTTACTTTTCCATGCTTAAAAGAGATATTGATGCAAACAGATTTTTCTTTTGAAGAAATCGACAGACGGGTTCAATCACGACAGAACGAAATCTTGAATAGGCTGCTTGAACGAGTAGAATTTTTGTCTTGTGAAGCAGATAAACCATCATTTTACTATTATTTCAAGAAGGCATATCGGGTGAAAAAAATAAAAAAATTGGACAGTGAAATTGAGCAGAAGTTAGAAAAACTTAAAATCAATGCAACAACCGATGATTTCATGGATTATAATAGATTACGCATAGATAATTTAGTGAATAAGAGGATGATGATTAAAAACGAATTGGCGTCACTAACAAGAGAACTTAATGAACTAACGATTAGTGCTAGGAACTACCTCACGAAAGATGGCGAAGAAGTCAGTAAATGGATGATCTGTAAAAAAATGGTCACTTCCTTTATTAGCATCCTTTATAGCACTTATTCTGAAAATAATGTTGTCAGTAAAATTCTTAGTAGAAGAAAGTGGTTACTGTCCATGGGTCATAGAATTGCAAGACCACAAACCATGGAAGGGCCTCTTGAGCAAAAGGTTTCTCTGAGAAAAGCCGCATAACGCATGATATGTACTGTCGTTTTATTTTATTCTTGAGGGGGAAAATAGATATGCTTAATATTTTTGAAATGATTGATTATAAAGAGCAGCTAGATCGCCTTATTGCTCAATTTGATACAACTCTAGGTGAATTTGAGGTTGAGTTGTTTGCAAAAGAGTGTCCTAAAACTGTTTGGAATTTTATTAATCTTGCTGAGGGTAGGCAAAAAAGTGTTAGGAAGGGAAGATATTATGATGGGTTGAAATTTCATCGAGTTATTAAAAATTTCATGGTGCAAGGTGGATGTCCTGATGGTACCGGCACGGGAACTCCGGGGTATTATTTTGATAATGAGTTTTGTACGGAACTTCGACACGATAAACCTGGGATAGTCTCTATGGCCAATGCAGGGCCAAACACCAATGGATCTCAATTTTTTATCACCATGGTTCCGCTCAAACATCTTGATGGTCGTCATACGGTCTTTGGTCAAGTTTATAAAGGATTGGATGTGGTTCTCAGCATGGCCGAGGTTGCAATGGGGATGTACGATAGACCAGAGGAAGATATTATCATTAATAAAGTTACGATTAAGCGGTAGGGGTGATTTTTGAAGGGTATAGGCAGGAAGTGAATAGTTTTGATAGCAAATATAAGCAAATCCAGCTGCTGGATATTTTACCCAACCAAATCTTGGCCTTTGATATCTATCTCTATTTGCCCGCAAATGATAAATACGTGCATTACATTCGGGCACACGATGTTTTAACTAATGACCAATTGCAGAGATTGAAATTTAATAAGATCAAAGAATTATTTATTTTGAAATCTGATTTGGAAAAATATAATGACTATGTCAGTTCAAATATTCGTTCGCTTTTAAGCACTGAGGATGGAAAGCTAAAAAAACAGGCGGTCAAATCGGCCGCGGAATTAATCATTAACTCAGTGGAGATGTTAAGCAGTGATGGTAATATCATTGAATGGAATAATAATTGTATTGAGCTAACTAAAACAGTGATTGATGATATCGTGCAAACAGACGATATTAGTGTCGCTTACGACAAAATTTCAGATTACCTTTCCGCAACGCCTACTCTTGCGAATCACTCTCTCATTGTGAGTTCGCTCGGAGTTATTGTTGCGATGTCTCTCGGCAATAGTGCTCCGAGGACATTGACGGAAATTGCTTATGGCGGGCTAGTTCATGACATTGGACTTGGAAGTCTTCCTGCTAAGATAGCGGAAAAGTATTTAAACAGAGAAGAAATGAGTGTGGTGGAGATTGCTCTTTTAAAGGAACACCCTCGTAAAGGGGTGAATGTCTTGCAAAAAATTATTAAATCAAGAAACATAACTGATAATGTTTTAAAAATCGTACTAGAACATCATGAAAACGTTAGTGGCCATGGATACCCACAAGGTCTAGCTTTCGATGAACTTTCCTATCTTCCCAAAATTATTTCGATCGCAGACAAAGTGGCTTTGGAAATGTTAAGTATTGGGACAGGTGAAATCAGTTTAAGGTATATTATTTTAAAGATAATGAGAGAACAAGGGCCCAAAGAAATTTTTGACCAAAAAATGTTAAGAGTTTTACTGGAAAGTCTTTCACATGGAAGAGCGTGAAAAATTATTAGAAAAAATTGAGGTTTTAGAGTTTGAACTACGTGAAACAGTTAAATCGTTTGAGACTCTGACTGAAATTTTATTAGCAATGTCTACCACTGAAAACATTGAGAGTATGTTTTGTCGTGTGCTCTCAATCTTAAATATCCATTTTCGTTTTACTCAGAGTTTATTTATTGCATGTGAAAAGAATGAATTTAAAGTTTTGGCCAGTTCTGGCTTTGATGAAAAAATAAAATTCAAAGTGTCCAAAAATTCAGAATCTTCATTGGCTGGTTGTGTTTACAATCTTAAATCTTTTATGACTGTGAAAAACATGGACAACGATCCACGATTTGACAAAAATGAATTTTTCGAGCAAAGCAATTCTGTTAGTGCCATTGCAACTTATTTAGAGCAAGATACAACTTTAGGTATTCTCATTTTTTATCTTCCCTATGAAGTTTCGAAAAACCTTCATCATATTTCCAATGGACTCGATATGCTCCTAAATGTCTTAACCCCACATTTAGGGCAATTTGTATCACATTTGAAGGCCATTAAAGAGAGGCAAGTGATTCAAATGCAGCTAATGCAAAGTGGGAAATTGGCGTCGCTGGGAAAAATGAGTGCTGGGATTGCTCACGAACTCAACAATCCTCTTTTTGCCATTATGGCCTTGGCGCAAAACATTCAGAGAAAACCTTTAGGTGAAAAGACGGCACTCTATGCGGAGCAAATTGTTCAATGCACAGAGAGGATGAGTAAAGTGATACAGCATCTTAAAGTTTTCTCAAGAAAGTCGGATGAACTTGATTTCAAAATCATTGAGATTACTACTCCGGTTACAGAAGCGATTAAGTTGTTTGCACCGCAATTACGTCAGGATTGTATTCATGTCACTGTGAACTTTTCTGAAAATATACCCATGCTAAAGTGTAAAGGGGATTTGGTGCAATTAGAAAGTGTCTTTCAAAATCTTATTGCAAATTCCAAAGATGCCTTTGAAAATATTACCGATCATAGGGAGAAAAAAATTATCATAGAGATCAAATCTGATGAAAATCAAATCAAGATTGTTTACTGTGATAATGCAGGGGGCATGCCCAAGGAGGTTATGGAAAAAATTTATGATCCATTTTTTACAACCAAAGGCGTTGGTAAAGGTACTGGTCTAGGTATGAATCTTGCTTATGAAATCATCAAACAACACTCTGGCAAGATTGTCGTGAGCACTGTCATTGGGGAGGGGACAACTTTTGAAATTTTTTTACCAAAAGTTGATTAGAAGCAGAAGTTGTAACTTTTTTATTTTTCTAGGAGAGTTTTTTATTTAATTCATATTGCTTTAACTCTTCTTTGAGTAGATTGCCAAGTTCAATAATGTTGATTGGCTTTGATTTATATTGATGAATTTTCCCTACCTCGATTGCTGCTTGAGCAGCTTTTTCATCAGAAAATCCGGTGAGCAGAATTCTACGTATTGATTCATCTTTTTCAACGACTGCTTTTAAAACATCATAGCCTTGAATCCCCGGCATCCTCATGTCGCAGATGATGATGTCAAAGTGTTCTTTGACTATTTTGGAAAGTGCTTCTTCACCGGAAACGGCAGTAATGATGTGATAATCATCTTCGAAGGCCCCACACAAGGCGCTTAGTATAATGTCTTCATCATCGACTAACATTAGCGTATACTTCTTGTCGTTCATCATTTCCTCCAATAAAAGAGTGCAACGTTAAATTGCATCTCAGGTGAATTTTTATTAAAACTAATCCTTGTTTTTTAAAGAGCTAAGAATTGTTGCAAGTTTTTTGTCTAGAAAATTTTTTATATCTGCTTCAACCAATGATTCATTTTCTTTTTCAAAATCATGAAAATATTTTTGAATGTGTTGAAACTCTTCTTGAACTTTGTTTTCAATGTCTTTTTGTGAAGCTTTTAGCTTGCTTACATATTCCTTCTCGAGATAATCTTGTAGTCTCTTTTTTTCTGTCTCTGTCCATTCGAAGATCTTTGAGAGCGCCACTTGTCTTTCATGTTCAAGGTTTTCCTCTAAGACAAATAACTTGCTTTCTGCAATATGCCTGATTTTTTTGTCTATTTCAGAAGTGTCGAGGTGCTCAATGTTCATTTTTTCTAAAGCGTTGATCTTTTGTAGTTCAAGCCATTCATTGAGAAATTTTATTTTTGTTTCTTTTTCTATTGTTAATTCAGCATCGATCGTAGCTTTTTTTTGTTCTTTGTAAAATGTTAACTCTTGATCTGTTTTGTTTTTATCTATTTTTAATGCGCTTTTGTGTTGTGAAAGTTCTTCTTCTAGTTCGATTTTTTGTTTTTTGTAGTCGTTCTTGATGGTTTCGTTTTTTTGCTTTTCTGAAAGTAGATAGATTCTTATCTCCTCTAAGTCTTTTTCATGTTGTGCTTTTATAGTATCTAGTTCTTTCATTGCGCTTTTTTTCTCTTCTTCTAGTTTCTTGATTATGCTTTCTATTTCTTTACTGGCAAGCGTCTTTTGCTCTGCGATTGAGGACGAGCTGTTTTTATATCGGCAAAGTTCTTCCTCCCATTCAAGTTTTTGCTTTTTATAATTATTTTCAAGAATCTCGTTTTTTTGTTTTTCATAAATCAAGAAGTTCTTGGTTTGCGCTAGATCTTTTTCATGTTTTGTTTTTATAGTGTCGATACTCTCTTGTTCATGTTTTTTTTCTTGTGAAAATTTCAAAAGCTTATTTTCTGAGTACAATCGTTCTTTTTCTTGGCGTAATTTTGACAACTCTGTTTTAAGATTTTTTATCTCAAAAATAAAACTATCTTCTTTTCTATCTGGAACTGTCGGAAAGTGATTGGCCCCAGAATGAAGATTTAAATTTTTTTTGAATTGAGATTTTGGAATGCTGGATTTTTTTGAAAATATTTTTTTCAGCATAAAGTTAATAAAACCGAGCAAGCGGCCAAGTAATCGCAGAATGGTTCCCACTATGTATACACTCCTTGTTTTGATTGTTTAAATGTTGTTGACTCGCGTAAGAAGTTCTACCCATCTCATCCAATCGCTGGCATTGTTTTCAAATTTTTCCAAGAGTACTACAATCTCTGTTGCATTTTTTTTAATAATGATAGAATGGGTGACCTTTAATAGTAATTGTTGCTTTGGGCATTTGATTTTTGTGATTGAATTGGCGTTAAAATTTATATTTTGAAAACGAATTCCATGCATGGAAATATCCAAAGCATCTGCTTTATTTTCATGACCATTCTCGTCGACCCAATAAACCTCCAAGACACCCTTCGGAACATTGATTATTAATTCAATTTTTTTATCACTAGAAAGTTGAGTGGTTGTGTTTAAAAGCCTGTTTTTCAAAATCAAAGCTTTTTGTAAAATGCCACGAACTCTCTTTCTTAATAAAAGAGACAAAATAGATTTTATCCGATCGATTAACTTTGAAGAAATTTTTTCTTGAATATTAATGTTTTTAGTAGGGTGACTACGCTGGTAAGCAATCATTGTTAGGGCAAGAAGCATGAAAGTCACTAATGTTCCAATAGGCCAATGATTACTTTTCTTTACTAGGGTGGAGGGCGAAGGCGGTACAATTTTAGGTGTCTCTTGTCGATCCTTTGTTTTGGAGGCCATAGCGGAGACAACATCGGTTAGCAGTTGTTCATAGTCGCTGTGGCCGCTGTTTTGTTGAGGCCCAAGAGATTGCACCGCCTGTAGGAGTTGCTGTATAGGAGAGTTGTTTTCGTTGATTTTAAGGGGCAGGTATTGTGCTCCGGCCAAGAGAGACCAACGTTTTAAGTAATCGGAATTGCCAGAGATGTCCCAGATGATTAGTTTAGGGCCTAAAATACTTTTGAGCTTGGGTAGTCTTGCCTCAATAAAAGCGATATTTCTCTTGAAAAACAGAGATCCAACTTTGTCGTAAATTTTACCAGGTGATTCTCCTGATGCTTTCAGGGAAAAATATTGATCCAAGAGATCTTGATAACGACGATCTTCCCTTATTCTCCAGCTTAAAAAATTCAGTTTTTTATCAAACACATCGGGTATACCATCGGTAATCAGCAATACAAAATGGATCGTCTCAAGATTTTTTTTTTCGGTAAGATATTTAAAGGGTCTTTCTAAGTCAGTGGTGTATCCTTTGGCCTTTTTTTTTGAAAGGGTATTTTCAACAGACTGAGTGGTGTTGCTGTTGTCTGTGATGAGATCAATATAAATGTGAATTCTATCATCAAAACCTGCCAAGATAATCCGATGGGAGGCCGTGGCTTTTTTAAAGATAGTCAGTGGCCAGGACTTGGAGGCGAGTGTGGAGTCATAGAGATTGACCGAACCAGATTGATCAAAAAATATGACCACCTCTTTAAGATCTTTGCAAAAAACCGATGGAGATAAAAAACAACAAAATGCAATGAACAACATTAACAATATTAATTTTGTCATTAAATTATTTTAACAAGATTTTATATAATATCAAGGGAGGCATAGGGGATAGCTGCTGGTATCTAAGATATTTTCATTATTCATAATAGCACCTGGCACCTGCTCCCCCTGCTCTTCTATAGTGATACCCTTTCTTGGGCCGTTTCTTCCAAGAGCTTAGCGACCTCTTTTAAAACCTTTGCAAAAATGCCTTCACTATAGCGTTCTGAGCGCGTGAGGATGTAGTTATTTACATTCCAGCGTTTACCAAAACGAATCATATCGTCGGTTAAATCAGAAGAGATATTTAAGATGGCCGCAAAAGGCAGAATTCTGTTGACTTGAAAACGCTGAGGAAAGCCACTGTCTCCTGGTAGTTCATGATGTTGTAATACGATCATTGCAGCATCTTGAGGTGCTAAATCATCTTCTCGTATTACTCTAGCAATATCCTCTGGATGTGTTTGGTAGATTTTCATTAATGTAGGTGTGATTTCTTGAACCTTTTCTAGTTCTGCCAGAGTTTGCACGCGTAGAATTTCAGGGTGAGGAAAGAGCTTCATATCATGCACATGGGAGCAATAAATAAGTTTTTCATAGGTGGCATCATTTCCCCATTCCAATGCTTTGGCAAGCGCACAAGTAATACTACACATATATTCAATTTTCAAAGCGATATAATCTTTATTGGTGAGATCAATCGATTTAATAAAACTAGCAAGACTTTTATTGTTTTTTATGGTGGTCATTGCTTTTTCTAGATTTTCATGAATGGTCTGGATAAAGGCCGCCTCAAGTTTAAGAGGACCGTTAAGATTATAATCTTTAGTGTTTTTGAATCGTTCTTCCACGGGAGTGTTGGAGGCAGAGATGATTGCGGCTTGAATATCGGGAATGGTTTCTATAGGAGGGTTAATTGCTAACGTAGCTTCAGGGACAGCACTAATTTCTAAAGTATAATTTTGCTGATGTTTTTCAATCCAAACAAAACTATTTCTTCTAATATAAAAAAAAAGTACCCCTTTCTTTTGGTACTTTTCATAATCAGTAGCGATAACTATATCTTTATGGTGATATAACTGAAGATATCTATCTGAGATTAATTTAAGGTAAAGATCTTCATTCAATTGAGTGATATGTTTTAAAATAGGAATGGAAATTGCGGTGAACTCCTGGGCTCCAAGAGATACATCCGGTTGAAAATAGTGTCCCAGTTTTTCATCCAAGACTTGACAAATATTGCTCTCATTAATTGTGGCCACAACATCAAAAGGAAGCTTGATGCTTTTAGGATCACAATTATAATAGGAGATGAGTGTGTTTACCTTTGGTCGCAATGCCAGGAAATTAAATAATGATGGAGACTCTTGCAGCGTTTTTAAATTGGTCAAGATCCAATTGAAAGCTTTGAAATCAACCTCTGCATTGGGGCAAGTCTCCATCTTAACTAAAAACCTATAGCGACTTTCAATGAAATAGGAGGTGAAACTCGCTAATTGCTTATTGGTTAGATAGGTTAAAAAATTGACTTTGCTCATGTGAGTACTCTGCCTTTGTTATTTTTTGTTTCTCATTTGAAAACATATTTGAGGTAAGTTGCCTGGCCAAATGTATTGGCGGATTCAATAGTTTTAAATAAAAAATGAATAGAAAAAGATCCCAAATCAGTCATAAAGGGAACTACGATTCCATAATAAGTTTCGTATTGCTTGTTTACAGTATGGTTATTTTCTGCGCTTGTGCTTACGATCTCCGATTTGAAAGTTGCATTATGCGGAGTAAGCATACTGTTGGACTCCTGAAGAATATCCTGAAGCAGTGCCATTGCTTTGTTTTGATTACTAGCGCTCAGGCCCTTGGTTAGATTGCAAAGTATTGCACTAGGAAGAGCGATGATTACAGTAAAATCGACAAGCTTACTTGTAACCTTGAGAACTCCTAAAAGGTCTCCTGGCATGCTCTTGTACCCACCCTTACTCATCGATATGGGTTGTTGATGAGAGAGAACTTTGCCTTTGAGAAGCATCATCTTGATTGTTGCTAGCATAAAAATCCGCATATATTTATGTCCAATCCGATCTGAAGTTGAATCATCAAACCCAAAAACAATTTGCTCTAAACTAGAGAGAAGTCGCTCTGAAGCTGCAATATCTTTGGCAAAGTCACTCTTTTCAAGGATACCTTTGGTTTTCTCGGACAAAGGAGTGAAGATGATTTTTTTTCCTAAAGATAGTAACGATGATTTTAAGGTTTTGAGTTCTCTCATCCACTCTGGGTTGATCTGGTCAATACAGAGACAATTGACAATAACATGAGTAGGAGATTGCAAAAAGCTAGCTAACTTTTTTTCAAATACGGGAATTTCTTCGTTTGCAGATGTGTTTAGTAAAATAAGAACAGCATATTTTTTATAAGCAATCATTCTAAATGACTTTGGTTCAATTTGCGGTTGCATGTTCTTTACTTCCCTTGTTTTTTTGCAATGGCAGTAAGTATGTGATCCATGTTTTGCGCCTTTATTGCAGACAAAACGGTAACGCCTTTCCTGTTGGTATTATCTAAGGCCAGATTGTGTTCAAGCATAAGCAGTAACAACTCGGTATCTTTTTGACTGATAGGAACAAAAGCAATAGGAGTACCTTTTATTTTTGTGTTAACGCTGGCCCCTTTTTGAATTAAAAGTTTGGCAACATGACGATGTCCCTTTAAAATAGCATAAGTTAGTGGGGTGGGGATTTTAAAATTTTTCTCTTCAATCCGTGCTCCATGCTGAAGCAGTAGTGTTACAACCTCTTCATTTCCTGCATTCGCAGCTTCAGTCAGAGCACTTTGTCCCGAAAAATTTTTAGCATTTACATCAACCAGATCAATGATTTTTTTGATGATCTCAACTTGCCCTTTGGCCGCAGCAACCATCAGTGGTGTTTGACCATTCTCAAACCGGGTGGTTGCTAGTTTTGTTCGAAGGGCATCGATGTCCATGCCTGGATCTATTGGAGCATCTTGTGGTTCTGCTTTAGCAGATTTTTTTTCTTTTTTCTCTTCTTTTTTCTCTTCCTTTTTTTCTTCAATTTCTGGAATCTGTTCTATCTTTTCAAGGATCAAATCTTCTAAAGAGGATATTTCTAGAGAAATGCCCGCGGGATCGCTACCTGCTTGTAATAGCGAGGACGAGATCTCATCATAGTGTTTGGGTTTATTGTCGTCTGTAGATGTCTGTTCTAGGAGATTGGTGATGGTAGAAAAATACTCGATCTCAATATCTTTCAAAATCATTGATGGTCTAGGGCCTAACTCATTTAAATCTTCCCAGTCCTTAATAAAAGTCTGATGAATCTGTTGAATATTATTGCCTAACTTATAGATGGTTGCTTCTGTTATATCAGCACCACTACCATGGCCATCCACTCTAACGGTATCACTAACCTCCAGTCCTCCATGGCCATCTACTCTAACCGCATCGTCATTAACTGTTGCGTTTACTTTATGTCCATCGACCCTAGTGGCACCACTAACCTCCAGTCCTTCGTGGCCATCTACTCTAACAGCGTCGTCATTGACTGTCGCATTTACTTTATGCCCATCGACCCTAGTGGCACCACTAACCTCCAGTCCTTCGTGGCCATCTACTCTAACCGCATCGTCATTGACTGTTGCGTTTACTTTATGTCCATCGACCCTAGTGGCACCACTAACCTCTAGTCCTTCGTGGCCATCTACTCTAACCGCATCGTCATTGACTGTCGCGTTCACTTGATGCCCATCAACTAGAGTAGCTGCAGAAGAGTTACTTGATTCAGTCAGACCATGAACCCTTTGTGAAGGATCTTTCACTTGCTGACCAATCTTATGGCCCTCGATCAGTACACCCTTTCGTTGTAATTTTCGTTGCCTTTGAGTAGGAGGAATATTTTGTGTCATCAAGACTTGCTTGATGGTTTGTATTACAGCGCTGTTTGGATTGGAGATGGTCTCTATCCTCTCTGTATTGAGCATTAAAGCACTTTTGTCGTCGTTGTTTTTTAAATTCACATTGGCACTATTTTGAATCAAGTGAATAACCGTGTTGTTTTGCCCTAGCGCTGAAGCAATCATTAAGGGAGTATTGCCATTGATGTCGGCCATATTGATATTTTGTTTCGTCAACAACTGATCTATGACCGGAGAAAAATCGAGAAGAGTAACTGCATCTAAGAGTGGGGTGTGATTATCTTGATCGACAGCATTCCGATCAGCACCTGCTTGTATCAGTGCTTGTATCACGGGAATATTTTTTTTTGCAACTGCAAGGTGAAGTGCAGTTTTTTTCTCAAGATTTGCAAATTGCAAATTAACATTTGATTTCAAGAGCAGAGCAATCAATTGAGAATCATTTCCCTCAATAGCATGGAGAAGAGGATTCCATCCAATGCGATCAACACTGTTTAGTTCAATTTTGTAAGATAGCAGTAAGGATATAGCTTGAATTTCTTTTGCTTTGATCGCATAGAAGAGTGCATTCCACCCATTGTCATCTTTAGCATTAATATCGCTACCAAGAAAAAGCAGCAATTCTAGGAGGTCAAGCGCTCCTAAGGAGGAGGCAATCATTAAAGGGGATCTTCCTCCTCCATCAGCTGCATTGATATTGCATCCACAGCTAATGAGAAGCTCTGTGAGTTGAATATTTTTTTGCTTAATTGCATAGTGCAGGAGTGGAATCCTTTGATCGTCACAGAGATCAAAACTGAGGATTCGAGGAATTAGCGAGCAAATACCCTTATAATTTCCTTGCTGGCAAAAATTAAAAACTTGATTTTTGAAATCATCATTATTCATAAGAATAATACCCGATCAAATCAAAATAATATTTTGTGGTCACAATATATTTCTGTCTTTATTCGTCTATTCAAGATATTTCTTGAGGGCGCTTGAGGGAAAAAGTTTGAAATGGTGAAATTTTCCTAGAGCTGCCTAGCGGATAAGGTCGGTGAAAGAGAGTTTGAAATCAAAGATTGGATTCTTGTTCTTCCTGATCTCTTCCGATCATGGGTATATTCCTCTGTAACTGGAAAAATTGCTAGTTACAGCTTGAGAAGATCACTATGCATTTTCCTCTGTAATTGCGGTGAAATGGATCTAGCTAAAGGTTTTCTATTGTCAAAATCGGCAACAGGTAAATGTCCTTTTTACTGCACCTTTCTCAGTGGAGAAGCTGCTGAAACGCGACTGTTAGATGGAAGAAACGACGATACTCACTCAGTAATGAGGGAGGGAAAAGTGCAAATCGCCTGGAACCATCCAGGAGATCTCATCCAAAAGGATTAATCACTCCCGCTGCTTGGTTAATTTGGCCAGAGCATAGAAGGCTTCCGACCAATCCTCAAAGTGCTCTTTGCGAGAGTTAAATTTTAAGCTGATGAGACTAGCAAAGTCATCAAAAGCTTTAATTCACCCTGCCGGCCAATGAACATAAAAAACTCCCTGAAAAGCCCATAAAGAATAGTTAAGGTCGTGCATGTCACTCAGAGATGTTTACGTGGGCGTAAAAAAGAATGCCTTGGGTGACAGAGGCGGCACCTCATTGCTCCCTCTGCTCCCATTTTGGATCGCGCATAATTAACATTGCGATAGTAATAATAAGCACCTATACCGATGGTGAAAAATATAAAGAAATTATAATTGACTTAAATTAATAGCAATTATATGACGCCATTATCTTGAGGATCAATTGGGATAAGATTTCTAAAGCAACTAACAACAAATCGCTACTAGCTAATCGGAGGTTTTTTTATGCCTTGTAGATTTTTCTTATTACTTCTGGCCTTATTCATTGCGATTCATTCCTCTATTGCCAGTGTGACTTCTCGGCAAAGTTCAAATGAAATAAAATCAAACCGCCTTGATCCCAACATTGGATCACAGTTGCACTTAGGTACCGGGTATAACAGCATTGCAGGAATTACACGCGGGTTGTGCGTAGAAAGGATTGCTCCTGAAAAAGAAGGGACAGGGTACTCTACGAGAACCGATATGAAATATATTGATAGTTATAAATTACTTGCTGAAAATCTATCAATTAACTCCTCTGCAAATTTAAAAATTGGCTCACGAAATTTTACTGCTGGGGGAGTTGCAGGGTATTTTGAAGAACAAAAAATTGAGTCGCGTTCTGTTTATTTTGTAATTAGAGTAATTGTAACCGAACCAGTAGAAAAGATGATGGGAACTATGCTGAGACCATACTATGCAAATCTTTTAAAAAATGAACGAGGAGCTGAAGAGTTTTTTAAAAAATGTGGTGATGAGTATACAGTAGCAATTCAAAAAGGTGGAGCATTCTATTCTCTTATAAAAATATCTTCCTCATCTGAAGAAGAACAGAAAAAAATTTCCCTAGAGTTAAAAGCAGCACTAGCAAGTTTTGCAAGCGGATCAACTAATATTCAACAGGCCATAAACAAAGTAATACAAAATAGATCTGCTGAAATGACACTTTACCGAGATGGTGGATATATGCAAACTATCCCAATTGCCATAAATAGCATCGATGAAGTTTTAAAACAGGCCAGCACTTTTGAACAAAACATAAAAGAAAATGGCGGATTGCCTGTACTCGCTATCACAGAAGAATACTCCATTTTAGAGAACTATCCAATTGAGGCATCACCAGCTAGAGCATTTAACAAAAAGCAAGTAATAGAAAATTTAAGCGACAACAGATATGCTGTATTGTCTAAGATTACAGATATTGAGTATATCCTTACTCATCCAGGTCAGTATGATCTAAGCGATGTAAAGTTAATCCAAGAATTAAACAAAGTAAGAAGTATTTACGCAAAAGATTTGGTCATAATAACAAATTTTGCCGACCAGTGTTTTTCAAATTTGGATCAGTGCAGATTGCCGACTGAAAGTGATGAATTTATTTTCCCTCTAATCCCCGACGTAAAACAAATAGGTGCACTCCATAGGGAAAAATGCCTAGAGTGGCTTTACAAAGAGGGGCAATCGTCCGTTTGTGGTGTGAAAGAGTATAGCAAAAGCAGAGGCCCTGTCTGTGGGATTGAATCCTATAAATCTCGTAGAGATGAGATATGCGGTGTTGAAATATACAAAGAACAACAAGATGAGGCCGTTTGTGGACGCGCAGATTTGGTGATAAAAAAGCCAATCACTCTTTGTGGGGGTGTAAGAGCTGAAAAAGAATCAATGCGATTATGCAAAGAAGTTGGTTACGCAGGTGGAGAATGTAAGGATGCTCTCATTGGCAATCCTGTTGAACGTGCTCAAGCTATATTTTGTTACAATGGCGCAAAATGTAGAGATCAAAGGTTTGGTGTTGAACAATACAAAATTTGCTCTCATCCATCTTTTGGAGTAGACAAGTATGTCGAGTGTGCACATCCTTCTTTCGGAGTTCTTGAATTCAATACTTGCAGAAGTGAGGTTTTTGGTAATGAACGTTGCTTGAGGTACGCGGAATAAAAACGAAGAACAGAGATTGTTCGTTTTATCTTTGCGCATATTGAGGATATATGACCAAAATTATTATAGTGATATCATTCTTGTTTTTTTTAACTGGATGTAGTGGCAATAAAAATAGCGAGCAATCTCCAACTCCAATAATTCAAAAAGATCAGCCTATAAATTGCCCCCCAAAGTTTGTTTGGGATGAAGATTCGAAATCTTGTATAAAAAATTGCGAAGAAGGCAAAGTTTATAATCCTATTTTCAAGGAGTGCGTTTCCTGCCAAGGGGACTTAGTTTACGAAAAAGATAGCAAAAGCTGTATTTGTCCGGGAAAATCCAAAAAAGCAGGAGAGCATAATTGTTCATGTGAAGAAATAGGAGGAATCTTTGATCCAGAACTTGCAGACTGTAAATGTGCTTATGATAAAATTTTTAATGAAGAATTAAAACAATGTATTCCCATTTGCGATTCCTCAAAAGGATTTTTCTATAGCGATGAAGCTGGCGGCTGTATAAAAAAATGCCCAAACGGGAACGATGGATTTTATTATGACATCAAGGTCGGTGATTGTATAAAAAGATGTACCCCTGGTTTTAAGTATGACAAACAAGAAAAAAATTGCATTGCTGATTGCAAAGGAAATTCTTACTTGAATAAACTTAATAAAAGGGAGTGTATAAAGGGCAAGCAATTAATGTGCAATTCCATTGCATATTCTATCCTTCCATCTTTCAACACAATTACAGAAGAAAGTGAGCGAGCTGCAATTTGTTTATATATAGGGCCTAGCAATGACAATGATGAAAAAGAAGAATTAAGAATAATCGATGCTATAAAAAAAGCAGTTAAATTGTGGATAGAGCCTTTGAAAAATTTGTCTCAAGTTTTTATCAGTGATATTGAAGTATTTAAAGGAAGTCCCTATTGTGAAAATTACAATAGGAACTTTATAAGTATTGATATCGTTAATAATATCGGGTGCGGAACCACAGCGGCCGGATGTGCCTATCCTTCACAGCGAATGCTCCAAATTAAACCAAAAGAGGCACTTTCAATTTATATCCACGAATTTGGACACCTGTTCGGATTTGATGATCATTACTACGTTGAAAAACCATCATTAGGTTGTTTTGAGGGTTACGACAGCTCAACAACAGTAATGTGCATGGATGATATTTTCTTGAAAGTTGCAGATAAAGAGGCCATGTCAAAGCTATATTGCCATTACTATCCTCAAGACATGTCTTGCGTTAACATTAGTCCATATTGAATCGCCCGGCACCTGTCCCCTCTGGTTTAGATAAGTATGTGGAGTGAGAGAGCCAGTGCCAGCCGACTTTTGGGACTTAATGCGTTTACATGTCGAGTCCCAAAAGTCAGCTGGCACCTGCTCGGCTCCTGCTCCGCTCTTAATTGAAATTTAAGAGGAGGAAAGTGGCCAAATCATGCTAAGGTGTTCAAAATTTTCATACTTTATCTTTTAGGAGACCTTAGAATGTTCAAAACAACGAGAACTTTCCTTTTGCTGATGCTTTTTCTAATTGTCAATAGCATCATTTTAAACAACTCCTTTGGCTCCACTTCTTGTGGCGATGCTGTTAGTCTGAAAGATTGCCTGCAAATTATCGTTAATGATCTTAATGCAAAAGAGAAGCTGATCACAGCATTGCAAATGGAAAATGCTCGATTGAATGAACAAATTGAGGGAATGAAGAGTGGTTCGATTATTGTGGCCCAGGCCAATCTCTCTAATCGTGCTGCTTTTGCTGATGAGGCGGATAAGAGCGATAAACTTCGAGGGAGAGATAATTATCATTGGTTAAGAGTTAATGGAACAGGCCCAGATAATCGTGAAAAACTCCAGCTTTGGCGTAGTACGGATGGTTTTTGGTTTGATTACGTTCGGGCGGGTGCCGCCAATTATGCGGAAGAGTCTGATAGGTGTGATAAACTTCGAGGGAGAGATAATTATCATTGGTTGAGAGTTAATGGATTTGGCCCAGATAATCGTGAAAAACTCCAGCTTTGGCGTAGTACGGATGGTTTTTGGTTTGATCTCATTCGTGTCAGTGCTTGTAATTCTTTGTAGGAAAAGAGTGAAGGCCCGTATTAAATCTTGTTCTCCCCTGATCTCTTCCGATCATGGGTATATTCCTCTGTATGTTTCCTCTGCAATTGGAATTTTTGCTGGTTATAGCTGGTGGGTATCTATTTAGCAGTTGCCCTGCCTGCACCTTGCTTCCCTCTTTCCCACGTAAATATACATTAAAATGTATGTTTTATGTTATAATAGTACATATTAATGTACTTATTGGGAGAAGGGAAAGAGATGAAATCAAAAAAAAAGAGTTGGGTTCTGAAAATAACTCCAAAAGTAAAGCAGCTCTTATGGGAGATTGCGGATGTACTTACGGTTGCAAGAAAGAGGAGAAAAATTTCTGTTACTGCAGTTGCAAAAGCTATTGGTGTTGATCGCAGAACTATTGGGGAAATAGAGAAGGGAAATCCCAGTGTTTCTTTGGGTGTGTTTTTGCTGTATCTCCACCACCTGGAGTTTGATCGTGGGTTGGCGCTTTTGTTTGATCCGACACTGGACTATGCCTCTCTAAGAAGTGAAATTACTAGAGCAAGAAAAACGGGTCAGATCAGAAAAGGCATCGACAAATCAAAGGTGGATTTTTGATGGAAAATCTTTATGTCTATATTTGTTTGAAAGGGAGATGGGTTCCTTGCGGTCTTCTTGAGTATAAAGAACAAGGAAGATTCTCTAGCGCGGTATTCCGCTATGGTGCCCGATATTTACAACGAAAGGATGCTATCTCCATTGATCCTGTGGCCCTGCCTCTATCAGATGAAAATTTTTTTACAGAGGAAGGAGTGGCCCTTTTTAATGGTATTCGTGATGCTGGCCCCGATAAATGGGGGCGTTATCTTTTAGATAAGCGATTTAAGCGACCATTAACAGAGATTGAGTATGTGGCCAGCATTGGTGCCGACAGGATTGGCGCCATTGCTTTTGGCCCTGATCCTGAGCATGGGCCGAAACAATATACGCCTCAAGGTTTTAGAGAATTGGCCAACAAAAGGATCTCTCTTGCTAAATGTGTGGGAGCGATTGATGACGATCTTAAGGGGGAAGAGACAGAGAGGCTTCGTCTGTACCTTGAGTACGGCCCGAGTTTGGGAGGGGCCAGGCCTAAAGCAACTGTGGATTGGAAAGAGAGCACATACCTTGCAAAATTTTCTTTATCTCTTGATAGCAAAAACGAACCTCTCGTTGAGTATGCAACGATGAAGCTTGCCAAAAGGTGTGGCCTTAATGTTCCAACAATCGATACCACCAAAGTGGGCCGGCGATATATTTTTTTAATTGAACGTTTTGATCGCAATGAAGAAGGATTGCCTATCCCCTTTTTATCGGGATTAGGTCTAACTGGGTTGGCCGAAAACGACTATCCTCATTGGAGTTATTTAAAGCTTTGTGAGGCCATTCGAAAAAATTGTCTTCATCCTGAAAAAGATCTTAAAGAGCTATTCTCGAGGATGGTCTATAATATTTGTGTTTATAACAATGATGATCATCCCCGGAATTTTGCTTTTCTTCATGTCAAAAATAATCGATGGAAGTTATCGCCACTCTACGATGTGATTCCAGGAGTTGTCAGTACCAGCACCTACGCTTTGGCCATGGAAGTGGGCACATATGGAAAAGAGGCATCTGCTCGCAATGCCTTCTCCTGTTGTGAGCAGTTTGAGTTAACGAAAAATCAGGCCAAAGCGATTTGGGATAAAATATCTGGTACCGTCAGCAAATGGGAAAAAGAGTTTTTAAACGTGGGAGTAAAAAAAAGTGACATCCAAATGCTCAAAAATAGCTTTGCCTTAAAAAAAGCGTAATATTGCAAGCGCCGAGAGCCGCGCATAATTGACATTGCGATAGTAATGTTAATTGCGGTGAAATGGATCTAGCTAAAGGTTTTCTATTGTCAAAATCGGTAACAGGTAAATGTCCTTTTTGCTGCACCTTTCTCAGTGGAGAAGCTGCTGAAACGCGACTGTTAGATGGAAGAAACGACGATACTCACTCAGTAATGAGGGAGGGATGTCGGCTAAATGAATTAAGACTGGACGAAGCGCCATGCGCGCAGGAAGTTTTAAGCGATCCATCTTTTGCTTGATTTGAGCGATTACCTTTTTATCCAACTCACCACTTTTAATTTCACACAAGAAAAAAAGATCCATGGTAGTGTGAATCAGCAGATCGATTTGGCAAGATCCACGATTTTCAGAATTTTTTTTTTGAAAGTAGGGAGCAGACGACAAAATCTGCTGAGGGGTCAGATGCAGTAGCTTATGAATAGAGGCCTTATTAAAGTGGATGCCGGATTTCACCGCGTTTGACCCCCCAAATTTCATTTGTTTGACCCCCTCAATTTCACGCATTTGACCCCCCTAAAATAACGAATTGCCGGGCAATTTTTTGATCCATGGCATACATTTGATTT
>JADGAN010000031.1 GCA_015231955.1 Oligoflexia bacterium
TTGAAACCGTATACCGTCCCCGCTAGCTTCACACTGGAACTGCTAACAAATACTGCTACCAGCTACCCTGCTACCTGCTTGCTGGATTTGTAAAACTGTTTTACTGGAATCCAGTTTAAACTTACAATAGTGGAGATGGCTTTTTTGCAATGTCGGTGATTATTACATAAGAGTAAATTGCATAAGATTTTTAGTGCGTTAAAGTTTTGAGTAATCCTTCTGCAAGTTTATTGATGATTTGTTTATTGTCCGCAGAAAAGTCGTCATAGATCGGCATTAATGCTCCTGGAATACAGGCAACAAATGTAGGGTCATCTTTGTTATCAGCAATAAATTGTTTTAACTCGCTTTCTCCTACAAATAATTTTTTAAAAAGGAGATCTTTTTTTGCTGCAATATTATCGCTATTTTTAGTGTAAAAATCTCTAATTTCCTGTACTGTTGGATTGTTTTTTTTGATCAGCTTTTTGAAATAATCTTTCCATTGCGGTTGAGTTAAGACGTATTGGGCGATTTCCCCATCTGCCTTTCCGTTTTTTATAAGAGTTTCGACCCATTCAGGGTGATCTTTCCATTGTGGTTGAGTCAAAACGTATTCGGCGATTGGCCAATCTGCCTTTCCGTTTTTTATAAGGGCCTCGACCCATTCAGGGCGATCTTTCCATTGTGGTTGAGTTAAGACGTATTGGGCGATTTCCCCATCTGCCTTTCCGTTTTTTATAAGGGCCTCGACCCATTCAGGGTGATCTTTCCATTGTGATTTAGTTAATACGTATACGGCGATTGCCCTATCTGCCTTTCCGTTTTTTATAAGGACTTCGACCCATTCAGAGTGGTCTTTCCATTGTGGTTGAGACAAAACGTATTGGGCGATTTCCCAATCTAACTTTCCGTTTTTTATAAGGGCCTCGCTCCATTCAGGATGATCTTTCCAGTGTGGTTGAGACAAAACGTATTGGGCCATTTCCCTATCTGCCTTTCCATTTTTTATAAGAGTTTCCACTTCTTCTGGGAAGTAGCTACTCAGCGTTTTACTAAACCACACTTTTGGAAATTTATCCAATCCCGCCATTTTGCTAGTGAGAAACTCTTTGAATACTGCCTGCTCTTGCTGACTTAAAGTTAAATATTTCAGCTCTGCTTTTCGATCCATTCGCGATAGATATCCAAAGTCATTTCCTAGATTATTAGTCAAAATTCTATCAGCATAATCAAACAAAGAAATACCTTTCTCCTTCTCAAAAACTCTATGAATACAATCTTTATTTTTAATTATCAATATTGAAGAATCGTCAGTTGCCCTCTCAAAATCTACTCCTTGAACGGCATTGCCATCAAGTTCCATGACAATCATCATCCCTGAACTGTAAAAACCTTCCTCTCCAGTAGAAACATAAAGGCCATCTCCATACTTAGCATTTTCATTACTAGCACCACTTCTCGAGATCAGCGCATTGATCGTGTCATCATAAGGACGTAAAATATTTTCAAAAGCACTCATCTCTTTTACCACGTGATTAATTCTGCTTATTCCTAAATCTTTAGCACGCACACTCCCCTCGACGTCACCACATTTATGAAGACGCTTAAGTGGTGCTTTGTTTATCCACCATTTAAGCCCCCCTACCTCTTCATTAATGTTCAAAGAGGAGAGTTTGCTTCTAAGCGATGCCTCTTCAGGTAGTCCCCAAAAACTCCCTCCCAGTAACTCATGAGACCTCTCTACATCGAGGGAGTTGGCCATCAATTTCTTTCCATTAAATTCCAACCAACTTTTTTGGTATTGATTGGCATTTTTGATGCTTGCAGGATCAAAATCAGCAATAATCTGGGCCAAAAGTAAGTATTCTTTAGTGCCTTGCTTAGGCACTTTAAGGCCGTACTGCAAGGCCTTGATTAAATAACGAATAACTGAAAATATTTGTGGATTGCCGGTGCTCTTATCTTTATAGCGAGCAGTTGTTGTGTGCGCTGGACTTTCTAGGTAACTAATTTGATTGTTAACGACATCACTTAAAAACATGCGAGTGCCGGACGATTGCTTCCACTGTTTAAGATCGCGTACCCGCATCTCACCGTCATTAGGGTCAGTGATTTCAATCATCGCTTGCGAATTGCTATCGGTATGCTGCTTTAAAAAGTCGGTATCTCCTTCATAGTTTGCACCCAGAAGCGCTTCTTTCGTTCCATTTTGTACGCGCAGTGGCCGCACTTCCCAGGCGGTATGCTTATCTTGCATATAAGGGAACTTCTTTTCGAGATAAGCTTGAAGTGTGTTGATCTGTTCAGGCGTTCCGTCCATAACGATATCATAATCCTGACTGCTATTAAACATGGAGCTTAAGTCATAATCAAAGCGATGGGGATTGTACTTTTTATGTTCTAGCTCTTGCTCTAAATCACGATGCACATAATGAGCATAGGCCGCTGCAGTTCCTCCTAAGAGGTAACAATGAACCTGAAGTTCAATGCACTTATTGCGAATTTCATTAAACTCCCCTACACGAGAAATACGCTCACCGATTGCTTGCTCTAAAAGATCTGCATCAATGAGTGCATACGAGACCGTTGCCTCAAAAAGGAAAACAAATGATGCCAGAAGTAATAGAATTTTATTCATCAAAAACTCCTTTAAAGAATCATTTATTTTAACGTGAAATCTTATGTGCTAAAGATATTTTCCTGAAGAAGTATGAATTATTGAGGAGATAGGTATCTGTATTCTCCATTTAGTGGATTTGTTTAGGCATATTTTCAAGGCATAAAATAAAAGCATAAACAAAATCTATTCTTGTCTGTCGGCATTGTTTATAAGCGATAGCGAGATGATGCTGGTGCAAATAAGTCGTAAGTAATAAATGTTAGCATTCATTTCATAGGCCACACCACAATGCTTGAATTAGCAGCAATAGCTGATTGTGGCCCTATGAATTGAATGTTAGTTGGACTAAAGCGAAGAAGAACCTTGGTCTACGGGGATTCAATGGTGCTGTTTGTAACAAATATTTGAAATTTAACAAATTTTAAAAAAAGACTTTTTATTCTGAAT
This sequence comes from Oligoflexia bacterium, assembly GCA_015231955.1. Classification (GTDB taxonomy): domain Bacteria; phylum Bdellovibrionota; class Bacteriovoracia; order Bacteriovoracales; family Bacteriovoracaceae; genus JADGAN01. Next base: position 3,050 of record JADGAN010000031.1, read on the forward strand.
AATTTTACTTTTAAATTCATTTTTAATTTCCATTTTGGTTTTTCTTTTTGTCGGAAAGTTATCTGACTTTCTTTATTCTTAAAAAATTTCGCAATCGAGATCCAAGCCGCTAGGCCTTTAGTCCAACTGTGATTATTGTATAAGACAACACACCTTCAGTTATTGATACCTGCAGGGAGAAATATTAAAGGTAGCTACAATAGCAAACGATACCCGATTCCGGCCTCAGTGATAATAATTTTTTTTCCAAGAGGCATCTCCACTTTTTTTCTTAGTTGAGCAACATAAACGCGAAGGTAGTGAGAATTTTCTTGATTGTTGGGTCCCCAAATCGTTTTTAATATTTGGGTTTGGGTTACAATTCTACCCGCATTTAATGCGAGAATTTTAAAGAACTCAAACTCTTTGGAAGTTAATTTTATAGAGAACCCGCGGACTTTTACCTCATGGCCTGCAAGATCGATAGATAACTCCCCAAAGGTGAGCAGAGGCAGCTCTTGGTTGCGCTCCAGATGGCGAATGGCCACCCGAATTCGTGCAAGCAGTTCGGGAGGATGAAAGGGTTTGATGAGATAATCATCAGCGCCTAAATCGAGCAGCTTGACTTTGTCATCATCTTCTTTGTTGGCAGTAAGTACGATAATTGGAGTTTTAGACCATTCACGAATGCGCACTAAAACTTCATCTCCTTTTATATCTGGTAAATCCAAATCGAGGATGATGATGTCGGGAGTTTGTGAAGCCGCCATGTTGAGGCCCTCTTCTCCGCTCGCGGCTTCGTAAGGAGCATACCCATTGGCAGTGAAGAGGTGAAAGAGTAGTTTGCGAATAGTGACCTCATCATCAATATAGAGAATTTTATATTTTTTTGTCATAGATTCTCCTCATGAATGGGCGGAGGTGTTTTTAAGGGAAGTTCGATGATAAAGGCCAGCCCCTTGCCATTAAGGGAGGGGACAACATGGATGCTTCCTTGGTGGAGTTCAATAATACTTTTTACAATGCTAAGACCAAGACCGGTGCCTCCAGGTTTACTCTTGGGTACTCTAAAGAGTTTATCAAAGAGTTGCTTGTGGTATTGCTCATCAACACCGGGGCCGTGGTCTTGGTAGTAGAGTGTCCAGGTGGCACCGTGAGGAGGCATAAGCTTAAAGATAATCGCCTTGTCTTGCAAAGAGTATTTGATGGAATTTAGAATCAAGTTTTGCAATACCTGTTCTAGTAAGCGTCCATCGATAAAAACCAGGGGAAAATCTTCTGGGATCTCTTTGCTGATATGAAATGTTTTTAGTTCCTCTTGGAAGAGAGATATCGCATTGTCGATCAGCTCGTTAAGATCGAACCAATCGTTTTTAAGGGAGAGCATACCACTATCAATTCTGGAAATATCAAGAATGTTGTCGACCACTCTACGTAATCGATCAACTGCATCCTTTAAGCTTTGATTTAAATGTTTTACAGGAGATGCATCGTGCCTATTATTGGTTAAGGCATCAACAAAACCAGTGATTGCTGTAAGTGGTGTCTTTATTTCATGAGAGACAGAATTGAGTAGCGTTTGATGAAGTTTTTCTGACTGCTTAAGTTTTTCACTTTCTAGAGAGGATTCGTGAAAAAGTTCTCGCTGCAAATATAAAGCGAGTTGAGAAGCAATGGTCAGAAGGATTTCCCGATCTCTAAGGATGAGTGGTGATTCGGTATTGAGTTGGATGCCCATAATGCCAACAGTATCGTTTCTGGCAATTAAAGGGACAAACAGTGCTGGTGCATCAGAAAGGTTATCGGTCCATTTGCCTGCAGGTTTGCCTTTTTCGAAGGCCCAGAGGGCCGCATCCCATGCTTGGGGACGGTTAAAAACCCAGTCACTACCTTTTTTAAAGTGTTCGATGATTCCAACATCAATTCGAATGGTAATCGCTACGTAGGCATTCAAAAAATCGGAAAGTGAGCTAGTGATGCGATCAATGCACTCTTCTTTGTTTTCCGATTCCACAATAATTTGTGAAAAGCGATAGAGAGAGCGGCTTTTTTCCTCTTGCTGTCTTAGAAGGGACTGATTCTTCTTCACACTACTGGTGAGTATTCCCGTTATGGTCGAGACAAAAAAGAAGATTAGTGCAAGTGTAATATCATCAAGAGACTCTATGATAAAAGTATGCAGTGGTGGAATGAAGAAAAAATTCCAAATTTGGATAGCGAGAAAAGAGGCCCAAATGGTTGGCCCCACAGGAAAAAATAGGCCTGCGAGAGTTACGCTAAAAAGGAAAATAAGGCCGATTGATCTATAGGGAAGAAGCCCAGTATCGTGAATCAAAAATTTACTAAGAAATCCAATGAGCATTACATAGAGAGAGGAGTAAATGTAGTAGCTATATTTTAATTTTAGGTTAAGCGAAATTTTTTTGAATTTTTTGAATGATTGCAAGGGAAGAGGATGGTGACGAACCAAGTGGATAGAGACATTGTTGTTCATCTTATTAAGCTTATCTACAAAACCACCTCCTCTTAAAAGATTTAAAAAGGGATGAAATCCCGGCTTACCAATGACAATTTGAGTGATATTGTTCTCTTTGCAGATGCGATCGATTCCTTGAACCAAATCCACTTCAGAGGAGAGTAGCACTGTTGCTCCAAGTTCTCTCGCCAAATCTAAATTACGAGATACTCGTGTCTCAATTTTTGGTGATATCGATTTTCCAGTATCAATGTAGGCAGTAAACCATGGACAGCGAAGATTGGTGGCAACTTGCTTGGTAAACCTAATTAAATGCTCTGAATGCATTCCGTATCCAAGCGCCAGCAATATTTTGTCCTGGGTTTTCCATACACGATTTTTGATACTGCTCTCACTTAAGAGAGCAAGCTCCTTATCCACTTTATCTGCAGAAAAACGCAATAAGATTTGTCTTAGTGCCGTAAGTTTATTCTCTTTAAAAAAATTTTCAGCAGCGATATGCGCCTTATCCCCTAGATAAACTTTTCCCTCTTTCAAGCGCTTTAAGAGATCAACAGGAGGAATGTCAATAATCTCTATATGGTCAGCGCGTTCAATGACTGAGTCTGGAACCGTTTCATGAATGGTTATTTCTGTGATTCCTTCAACGTCATCTTTGCGGCTTTCGATATGCTGTATATTAAGAGCGCTATAAACATCAATACCATTTTCAAGGAGTTCGAAGACGTCTTGCCAGCGCTTGGGATGCCTGGAGCCGAGGGGATTGGTATGAGCTAATTCATCGACCACCACGAGCTGAGGACGCCTTCGCAAAACAGTTTCTACGTCAAACTCTTCAATCATAACCCCACGATGCTCAACAATCTTTCGAGGCAAAAGAGTAAGCCCTTGGAGTTTTTCTTCCGTCTCTTTGCGCCCATGAGTATCTACTATTCCCACAATAACATCGATACCTTCAGCTAAGCGCTGATGGGCCGAAGAGATCATGGCATAGGTTTTTCCAACTCCTGCGGCCATTCCCAAGAAAATCCTCAAACGCCCCTCTGACATTGTTTTTTCTGCACGTTTAATTGATGCTAAGATTTTATCAGGATCCGGTCTTACCTCTTCCAAACGCTCCCTCCTTATCCATTTCCATTTCATCAAGCGCCAAATTCAACAGAAGAATGTTTACTCTTGGTTGCCCAAGAATAGCAAACTCTTTCTCTTTGGTTAATGCAAAAACCAGATGATGAAGTTTTAATATTTGATCATCGGTTAACTTTCTCGCTTTAGCAATACGCTGAATTTGCAAAGAGGCGCTTACTGGTGATACATGGGGATCTAGTCCCGATGCTGAGGAAAATAACATCTCTTCTCCTGCTGGATCCGAGTGTTGTTGTCGCTTCAGTAATTCTGCGTGTAATAGCTTGGAGGTGGGTGCTTGGTTGCTCGCTCCAGAGGGAAATAGGGAGTAGTTTCTGGCAGAAGGACGAGGCCAAAAGTAGTGCTCTTGTGTAAAGGGTTGGGCCAAAAGTTCACTACCAATGGCCTTTCCCGCTTTGATGACAATGCTCCCATTTGCCTTATAGGGAAAGAAGAGTTGTGCAAAAGCTGTCATCACTAGCGGATAAAACACACCTGTGAGCAAAGTAAAAAAGAGCAGCGTTTTAATAGAAGCTAGCATGGTGAATCCTTTATTCTTCTAGATGAGTCCAATCGTTGTAATAAATAAGTCGATAAGCTTAATTCCCACAAAGGGGGCCACTACTCCGCCAACACCGTAGAGAAGTAAATTTTTTTTAAGTAGTAATTCCGTCGGCAAGTTTTGATATTGCACCCCTTTTAAAGCAAGTGGGGTAAGCGCAACAATAATAAGCGCATTAAAAATCACAGCACTAAGAATGGAACTCTCTGGACTTGAAAGCTGCATAATATTCATTATGCTTAAAGGGCCAAACGGCGTAGAGTTTGAAGTGGCGTAGACTGCTGCAAACATCGCCGGAAGAATGGCAAAGTATTTGGCAATATCGTTGGCAAATGAAAAAGTGGTCAACGCACCTCTGGTCATCAGCAGTTGTTTTCCAACCTCTACAACATTCATAAGCTTTGTAGGGTCGCTATCCAAATCGACCATATTCCCCGCCTCTTTTGCCGCCTGAGTTCCCATATTCATGGCAAGGCCCACATCGGCCTGAGCTAATGCTGGCGCATCGTTAGTTCCATCGCCAGTCATTGCCACCATATGTCCCTTTTTTTGCTCTTCTCTGATCTTTTTCAGTTTATCTTCAGGTGTGGCCTCCGCAATATAATCATCAACTCCCGCCTCTTTGGCGATCGAAGCTGCAGTTAGTGGATTATCACCAGTAATCATGATCGTCTTGATGCCGATCTTTCTTAACTCTGCAAACTTTTCTTTAATCCCCTCTTTGACGATATCTTTGAGATGAATCACACCTAAAGTTTTTTGGTCGTTAACCACGACCAGCGGTGTTCCTCCTTGCTCAGAAACCCTTCTCGCTTGCTTTCGCACCTCTTCCGATTGTGCTATCCCATGTTTGTCCGCATACTTTAAAATCGCCTCTAAGGCACCTTTACGGATCGACTGCTTGGGTAGATTTTCGGTTTTAATATCAATACCGCTCATCCTAGTTTCTGCAGTAAATGGTACGAAAAGAAGCAGGTTAGATTTAGGCAGTGTATAGGAGCAAGAGATTGCTAAGCAAAGTTCAACAATCGATTTTCCCTCTGGCGTTTCATCGGCCAGCGAGGCCAAGTGGGCCGCATAGGCCAGCTCTGGAAGCGAGACCCCTTCGGCCGGTAACAACTCATAGGCCTGGCGATTGCCATAGGTGATTGTACCAGTCTTATCGAGTAATAAAACAGAGATATCACCAGCAGCTTCAACCGCTCGTCCACTTTTAGCAATAACATTGCTTTTGAGCAGACGATTCATTCCCGAAATTCCGATGGCACTTAGTAGTCCACCAATGGTGGTGGGAATAAGGCAAACGAGGAGGGAGGCGAGCACGGGCAGAGAAAGCGATAGTGGTAGTGGTAGTGATGAAGAGAGTAGCTTTTGAGACTCTTGTATGGAGTAATTACCAAAGTATTTAAGATTAATTACCACACAGATGAGTACCACAGTAAGACCATTTAAGACCAAGGAGAGAGCAATTTCATTGGGCGTTTTCTGTCTTTTGGCCCCCTCAATTAGTGCAATCATTTTATCAACAACACTCTCTCCTCTGTTGCTAGTGATTTTAATAATGATCCAATCACTCTTGACCATTGTTCCGCCAGTAACCCCTGAACGATCCCCGCCACTTTCACGAATGACCGGGGCCGATTCACCGGTGATTGCCGATTCATCAACGCTTGCTACCCCTTCAACCACATCACCATCCATCGGAATGGTATCGCCTGCACGACAAATCACGTGATCCCCTTTCACCAGTTCTTCCGCATCAACCAGGATCTCTCTTCTACTGGAAGTATGCAGTTCAATCAATTTTGCTTTGAGCGTGCTTTTTCCCTTTCTTAAAGAGGCCGCTTGTGCCTTGCCCTTGCCTTCAACTAATGCTTCAGAAAAATTGGCAAAGAGTACTGTAAACCACAGCCAAAGGGAGATTTGAATATTAAAAGAAGAGAAGTTAGTCAAGGTCTCTAGTGTTGCCAAAAGCGCTCCTGCTGCAGTTACAAAAATAACAGGGTTATAAATCAGTGTTCTAGGATCAAGTTTTAGAAAGCTCATCTGGATAAGTGATAAAATTAGCTCTCTATTCCATATGTGTGTATTTATTTTTCTCATAAGCTTAATTAAACTCCTATTCTTAAAATTAAAAACATCTTGCCATCATCATAAGAAGATGTTCAACAATTGGTCCAAGCAAGAGCGCTGGAAAGAAAGTCAAAGCACCTACGATCAAAATGACAGAGAAGAGCATGCATCCAAAGGTGAGGGAATCGGTACACATTTGATTGGGACAATCTTGCATCAGTTTTTTTTGAGAAAAATTGCCTGCGATTAGTAGTGCAGGAATGATCACTCCAAAGCGACCTAAGAGCATAGCAATGCCTAGGAGAATATTGTAAAAAGCGGTATTGGCATTAAGACCTGCAAAGGCAGAGCCGTTATTTCCTCCGGCCGAAGTCCAGGCGTAGAGAATTTCGCTTAGCCCATGAGGGCCAAAATTACTTCGTGATGCTAGTCCAGTTTCAAGATGAATAGAAATTGCCGAACCGAGGAGAATGGTACAGATGGGCACAATCAGAGCGATAATCGTCCATTTCATATCGAAAGCATCAATCTTTTTTTGTAAATACTCTGGAGTACGGCCAACCATAAGACCACTCAAAAAGACTGTAAGAATAACAAATAAAATCATACCATACATGCCTGAACCCACTCCTCCATAAATAATCTCTCCAGTCATCATATTGAAGAGCGCTACCAACCCTGATAGAGGAGAAAGAGAGGAGTGCATGGCATTTACAGAACCATTGGAGGCCGCCGTGGTTGCTGTGGCCCAGATGACGGCCTCTGTTCGACTAAAACGAATCTCTTTTCCCTCGATAAAATGGTGGCTTTCCAGTGCAGGGTTTACCTGATGCTCACCATAAAGACTAACCCCTAATCCCAGTAACCAAAACAAAGTGACGACAGAAAAAATCACTACTGCTTGCTTTCTTCGCTTAAGCATGAATCCAAAAGTGAAAATGAGTGCGCAAGGAATAAGTAAGATCGATAAAGATTGGCAGAAGTTAGAAAAGGGGGTGGGATTTTCATAAGGATGAGCACTATTGACTCCAAAGAAGCCGCCGCCATTGGTTCCAAGCTGCTTGATTGCCACTTGAGAGGCAACAGGTCCTAGCGGAAGCACGCTTGCCGTTTTTGCTTCAAGCGTTTCCACTACAGTGTGATCTTTTAACGTTTGCACCACTCCACTAGCAATCAACACCACTGATAAGAGCAGCGAAAGCGGAAGCAAAATATAGATTATGGAGCGAGTAATATCCCTCCAAAAATTTCCCAGCAGGGGCGTTTCCCGATTCCTAAGCCCACGAACAAGTGCGGCCATCACTGCAATTCCGCTGGCAGCACTTAAAAAATTTTGTACAGTTGGGCCTAACATTTGAGCAAGGGGAGACAAAGAAACCTCTCCTGAATAGGCCTGCCAATTTGTGTTGGTAATAAAACTAATAGCGGTATTAAAAGCGAGATGCCAACTCATGCTCTCTCTTGCACCAAAAGGATTTTTGATGACAATAAAGAATAAGATGAAACCAGCAATATGAAAAATAAGCAGTGTTTTAAGATAATCTTTTGCATTTTGCTCAGAAGTATCAATGTGCAAAATCTTATAGATCATGGCCTCCAGCTTGCCATCGTAATTTTTATCTAAAACAGTTGCGATATAACTTCCAAGAAAAGGTGAAAGAGAGAATAAGGCCACAATATATATTATTACATTCAAATAGTCAGATGTTGTCATCGATGCCTCATTAATAAAAAGATAAAGATCAGTGTAATCATCTCACTCTGAGGTAAAATTAATAAGTTAAAAGAGTGATAAAAACTGGGGAGAAAGCGTAAAAAAAACGTAAAGTGGAATATTCTCCATATTCACTCAAGAACGTTGGAAACTGGAAGAAATATATGAAAAGTTGTGCCTCTGCCTTGATTAGACTCCACTGTAATTTCACCATTATGCTTTTTTACAATAGAGTAAGCGATAGCAAGTCCTAGTCCATGCCCAGCTTTTTTTGTTGTATAAAAGGGATCAAAAACTCGTGATAAAAGATGGTGAGCAATTCCAGGGCCTTCATCAGCAAAAGAGATTTGTACCTGCTCACCCAAGGGGAGAGCGATATTTTTTGCAGTAATCACTAAATGACCTCCTTGGGGCATAAACTGTTTAGCGTTGAGAATGATGTTGCTGAAGGCTTGATTCATTTGATCCTCATCAAAATCACATAACCAAAGATCCTCTGCTATATGAAATCGGTAAGAGACGTTCGATCCTGCTAGCACAAAATCGGCACAATCTTTAAGTAGTGGACTTAAGCATCCCGTTGTTTTATTGGGTTGACCGCCTTTAGCAAAGGTTAAAAATTGCCCTGTCAATTTTTTTGCACGCTCAAAAAGGCCCAATGCTTTTTTCAAATGCTCTTGGATAGAACGCCCATTGTGCTCACTATGCGTATCACAAATGCTGCTTGCAATCTCGATATATCCAAAAATTCCCGATAAAAGGTTGTTAAAATCGTGGGCGATACCTCCCGCAAGTACCCCTAACGACTCTAGCTTGTCATTGCGTTGCGATTTTTCCATTAGCTCTCTCACTACAAATTCGCCCTCTTTGCGTTCACTAATATTGGTATGGACACTAATCATCCGTAGTGGTTTTTTCTCTGGACTCCACTCAATAACTTTTCCGCGAGCTAAAACCCAGATAATGCTGCCCTCTTTACAGATCATCCGGCACTCTAAACTGTAAAAAGGTGTCTCTCCCTGAAAATGCTGATGAATCACCTCATAATATTTTTTCCTATCATCCGCGTGGATGCGTTTACCCCACTCCTCCAAAGCGTCGCCAATCTCATTCTCATTGTAACCTAACATCTTTTTCCACTGTTTGGAGAAAAACACACGCTCAGTCTCTATATTCCAATCCCAAAGACCATCACCAGGCCCTTCTAAAGCAAACTGCCAGCGTAGCTCACTTTTGAGTAGATCGCTGGTAAGTCGATTCGCAATCCGCCTCGCCTCATTATGCGTGTTTCGAAGAGCACGAACCAAAGCAAATAAGAGTAGTGTAATTAATGTACTCCCTAACACTACAAACCACACCTTTTCATACTCTACAGCAAGTACCCACGCTTTCGTTTGTTCAAAACGAATAGTCCAGCGATGGCCATTAAACTTAATAGGAAGTGCAGTGGTAAATACTGTATGCCCCAAGCGGTTTGCTTGCTTCTTTGGCAACGGCAACCACGAGTAGAGAAGATTTGCTGCTACTACTTGTTCACCATCAAAAATTTCGATGCTTATCTCCCTCTTTTTTTCTATGTTGTAATAGCTGAGGATTCCCTCGATTAGATCATTCATCCGATAAGGGGCAGAGACCCATCCATAGATAGCGGCCCGGCGCTCTTCAATACTATTCAGAGGCATTTCCTTGCGATAGATAGGAACATACATCAAGATGCCGGCCTGAATATCTGCTCCGATCTCCTGAACCAAAATAACTTTACTAGTGAGGATCGCCATCCCACTATCTCGTGCCCGTTCCATTGCTAACCGTCGCACTGGTTCTGATAAAACGTCGTAGCCGAAAGCCCGCAAGTTACGATCAGTAAGCGGCTCCAAGTAGACGACAGGAGCATAGACACTGCGCTTACCCTCCGGTCTTACTTTATAGGCCGGGAATCCTTCGCGACGAACCTGTTGCAGATGGCGAGCTAATTCTGTATGTAAAATCAGAGGAGAAAAACCAATTCCCTGAATACCAGGAAGCTCTTTTTCAATTCGCTGGTACTGTGTAAAGATTTTCCATTTCTTACGAGTAACGTTTTCCGATGCGGCAAACAAGGCGGCCCCACCAAGTAAGATGCGGGCATAATCATTTAGCCGCTTAGAGATCATAGCTCTGATCTCTTCACAACCAAGCTTAAACTCCTTCTCCAGATGCCTATCGATACTCTCCTTTATATGTAATGCCACTACAGCAGTGATTATCAGTGCGATAACCAAGACGACCCATTCAAAATGCCAGTTTTTACGATTAAAGATTGCCATTACAAAGGTAGTTGAATTCATCGGCAAGATCCTTTTAATAAGGTTGACGACATCCTTGGGATCTGTTTTTACCTCCTTGCTTGCAATTGCACTACTTATTTGCAGAAAGAAATTAAAATACTCTAGTCTAGTCTAGTCTAGTCTAGTCAATCGATAGGAACGAAGATGAACTCTGGCAATGGGAGATGATAGGAATGGAGCCGCAGTGAAGGTATGGGTGCAAACGTCTCATTCATATTATCGATATGAGATTTGTTGTCATCAACATAGAAGATGCATTTAAATCTACTACTTAAGTTTTTGAGCGTGAGAAAGTGCTTAAGAACTTCCCCTTTGGGTTGATTGGAAGCGAGAATAACTCCTTTGAAGTATAACATGATACGACTCAAAAAGGAGGGATTCTCATAATCGCCCAACTCTTGCGGCCCTAGGGAAAAGAGATCAAATTTATTAGAATATTCATCAGAAAAGAGAGTGTTATTCTGTTCTGGAATAATTCCTGCTTCTTTGAGATTGGCGTAAGCAAACCCATGATGCTGAAGAAAAGCGGGAAATACCTGCTTGCTAAGTTGCTGTTGACTGATTTTATTTTGTCGCAAGAGAGAGAACTGCTCTTGAATGAATTGAAAATTGATGGGCAGTACTGCATATCGTGCAGTTAAAGCAAGAGTAGCAATGCCTTGGCCTTGTAAGCTGTTAATAACTTGGTCGCTATTGCGAATACGATGAGCATAAAAGTTGGGATCCACCATCAAAACTGTTTCATCAATATCGTAAACAAAAAGAGTATCACTAGCACGACACTCTCCACGTTGTATCTTTTCCATAATCCTCTGATGAACATGCATCAAGGCCTGATCAGAATTACTGCTACTTATTTTTTCGCTACGAACAGAGCAACTTAAATCCATGTTAGGAGTCCAGATGACAAGCCCTGCAGCGATTTTTAGAGCATCATCATCTGAGACAAATGCTGCCCATCCCTGATCAGACAAGGTGTGGCAAAAGAGCACTGCTAATAGATAAAAAAATGCTGCTTTCACTTTCATTTTCATTTTCATTTTCATTTTCATTTTCATTTTCATTCTTCTCCCACGTGTTTTCTACAATGCCCCTATAAAGCTTCTTGCTATTGTATTTTACTTTTCCAAAAATAAATCAACATTAATTCATTTAGTAAAAAAACAGGGAGTTAACTTGCTACAAAACAATAAATAAAAAAAGTGTAGCCAAAAAAAATGGTAGGCCCCAGGGAACGTAGCGGGATCAATTGCTAGGCGGACAATAATTTCATCTCTTCATTTGCTTGCTGAATCCCACTGGTCACTACACCTATGAATAGGTTCAAAACCACCATTGTTCCTAAAACAATAAAACTCACAAAATAAGCAACTGCGGCAGCAGGGTTTGCTTCTGGATGAGTACATAAAGAGGTAAATTGTTCATATCCCACAATATTGCAACCAAGCATTTGGATCTTCATGATATCGACCCAACCTTCAAGCGTTAATACTTGAAACAGGGTTAAAAAAGCACGTCCGAGATCTCCAAAGTGAATAGGATCATTTGCTCCAAAAGTAAACACTCCTAGTACTCCAAAAACGTAAACCTGGAGCAATAAGAGTAACCCAATATATCCAATGGATGAAAAACTTTTTAAAAGCGAAATGACTAAAATTTGCAGTCGAGGAAACATCGTTAATACTCGCAACACTCGTAATACTCGGGCCAAACGTAAGACTGAAAAAAATGGTCCTCCGGCCGGAAGCAAGCATCCCGCAATAATAAAAAAATCAAAGACATTCCAACCATCTTTAAAAAAGTGCCAGCGTGGTTTTCTCTTTGCGAGAATACGGATCACCATTTCAAACACAAAATACGCAATGACTAATTGATCAATCAGCATGAGTAAAAAACTATACTCGGCGCGAAGGCCGGGGATGGTTTCTGCACCTACAACAATGGCCCCTAGTAAAATAACCAATAGGCTAAGTATTTTAAAAGCGCGCGACTCAACTATTTGTTCCAACACTATCATGATCTCTCCTTAATCCTTACCTTCATTAATCTCTTTTTTGATTATGCAAACTTGAAGATATTATACCTACTCGTGATCACATGGGCCACTCAACTTTTAAGGAGCTGCTAGAAACAAAAGTAGTTGGCACCAGCGCCTGACTTGTAGTAAAACGTGTAGCTATGAAAAAGAAAATCTATAATCTGATCTCTTTTCTTATTTTGTTTTCTATTTTTTCTTACTCTCTTCAGGTGTGTGAGGCCATGGAAATTGTTGGGCATCGAGGAGCATCGGCAGATGCTCCAGAAAATACCTTGGAGTCTATGCAACTAGCTTGGCAACAAGGTGCTATCGCGGCAGAGTGTGATGTGATGTTAACCCAGGATAGTGAGATTATACTCATGCACGATGACTCTACAAAAAGAACCACCGGTGGAAAAACAGATCTTCTTGTTAGCAAGACAAATTGGCAGGAACTTGCAGATCTCGATGTGGGAAGCTGGAAAGGAGCAGAGTGGAAGGGAGTAAAAATCCCTCTTCTACGAACTGTGGTCAATGCCATTCCAGAGCAAAAAAAATTATTCATTGAAATTAAAAGTGGTGATCGTAATGAGGGTGCTGATCCCAATATTATTGCACCACTATTAACTCTTCTCGATCAAGAAAAAGTAAACCCTCTCAAAATTATTTTTATTAGCTTTGATCATGCCATTCTCAAACAACTAAAAAAGTTAGCTCCTCAGTATGAAAGTTACTTTATTACTACCTTTCAACTTTACCCAGGTCCATGGATCTATATTCGTAGTGAACAAGAATTAAACGCAGTGATAAAAAGTGCCAAGGATTCTCAAATTAATGGCATCGATTTAGAATATACTTCGGCAATTACAAAAGAGTGGATTTTAAAAATTAAAAATGCTGGTCTAAAGGTTAGTATCTGGAGCTACGCCAATGATGATACTCTAGCAAATGCTCAAAAAATGAAAACCCTTGGTGTCGATTACTACACAACAAATTACCCTGGAAAATTCAAAAACTTGTTGGTTGCATTTTAAATTTCCAAAAGGAGTTTTTATGAATAGAAAGTTAAAGACCATTCTCTCTCATGTTTTAGTTCCTGTATTGCTGCTCTCTCCTGCTCTTACCTCTATCTCTGCCGCTGCCGCTTGGAATACCCTTTGTGTTTTAAGTAACAGAGACACTGGCGAGCGTATCTGCCAATTGTTCCCAAATGCTAAACACTCTCTATATTTTTGCCATGGCCGTGCAGAAGAGCGTTTTAGCACCTCTAATATCCGTTGGGAGGTTAAGTGGGACACTGATCTTAGTAGACTCCGCAATAAGATGTACGCTTCTAATTGCAAGGTTGATGGCGATCCCGTTGACCCACCTACAGATCCTAGCTTAAAAACCTATAGCTGCTTCTTTGGTCTCCAGTGTGATAATGAATCAAGTGATGGGATGTTAACCAATGAGATTTTGGCCATCGATGATATTGATGCAAAAATAAAATGCATCAAAGAAAACGCAAGCGATTACAGGACAATTACAGAAGAAGCAAAAGCACGAGGGTGTAGTGCTGTAAATATTGAAGTTTATCCTCGCCTAAAGCTGTAGCTTTTATTTATTATTTTTATCTTCAACAAAGTACATCTTTGTATAAATTTTATTTTTAAATCCATAAAACTTAAGAACATTCGAATGATCGCCTAAGCTTTGCACTAAACTATTTTCAAACTCCTTTTCAATTTCTCTCATCTCACTTATTTTGCTCTCTGGATCTGCAGGATTAATTTCCAAAGACATCTTTACTAAATCTTTATGTAGTTTATTTTCTGCAGCTATAAACTCACTAATCGCCGTATCTTTCAAATCAAAATTATAGCTCAAAAAGTTGCGGGCCTCTAAGGTCCACTTATCGTAAAATTCCTGACTCTCAAGGCGATCAATATAATCTTTGGTCAAGATAATATTATCCACATAGGATTCCTTATACTCCTGCGTTTGAGTAGGAAGATATTGAGCTTGCATTGGCACGGCATTTATATCTTTAGTTTCCACTCGCTGTAGAGTCATGTTAACAATTTTATTTTTAATATCTCCAATAATCGCAGGTCTAAACCACACGACCACAGCTATAAGAGCAAGCAGTAATAACACTACGACAACCTTAGCATTCATTTTAAATCTAAACATCTCTTTTTTTTCGTTAACAAGTGGATCAGGATTTTCTGTTTTATCATCCTCTATACTTACCTGATGTCGATCAAATTGAATTGCAGGTACATCTTCTTCGGAATTAATATTTTCAATCTCTTCAGAAAAAGTTCTTTTTGTATTTTCTATAGAACTCAACTGATCTTTTATTTCATCTATTTTTATTTGCACATCTTTTTGTAGCCGTATTTTAAATTCTTCAATGTTTTTCCAGGCACTGTCCATGATCTGTTTTGTCTCTGCATGTGCTTGGGCAATGAGCGTTTGAGAACTAACCACAATTTCTTGTAAATCTTCACGTTCCTTGCCCATTTGTACCTTTAATTGTTCGATGTGCCCCTCTAGTTGATGTTTTTTTACAAAATCAACTTCATACTCAGAGTGCAACTGCAAAACTTTAAGCCGGGCCTCTGCTTGCTCTACCTCTAAATTGGCCTTGAACTTTCTCACTTCTGCCTCTTTCTCTGCTCGTTCCATCTCGAAATTTTTTTTCATTTTCAGATACTCGTCATTAAGAGTATCGTAATCTTTGCGAAGTTTATCGTACTCCTCTTTTTGTTTTTGCATCTTTTCTTGAAGATGATAATCCTCTTCGATTACTTCTGCGATCACTGGATTTTTTTCCTCCTCCTCCTCCTCCTCCTCATCCTCCTCTTCTTCTTCTTCTTCCTCTTCTTCTTTCTCTTCCTCTTTCTCTTCCTCTTTCTTCTCTTCTTTTTTCTCTTTCTTCTCTTCTTTTTCCTCTTTCTTCTCTTCTTTTTCCTCTTTGGTACTGGCATCCTCTTGGGGGGAGTCAGCTCTTTTTTCAACTTCTTCAATGGTATTTGCTGCGCTCTCTTGTGCTAAATCTTTGTTTAGTAATTTCAAATCCACCACTACTGCCTGATTTTCCATTACTATTGCATCATCACTCTCACTGTGATTCTCGGGAATAGCAATCGCGTGTACAGATCTAGTCTCCTCGCGCACAAAAAATATTTTAATTACAATATAATCAACGTGAGCAACCTGAATAACATCACCCTCATAATATTGAGTTGCCGATTTAGAGCGAAGTTTATCCCCACCAAGAGTTGTCCCATTTGACGATCCTAAATCTTTAATCCAAATTTTATCCTCTTTGAAAAAAATTAACATATGCTTTCGACTGACACTTTCATCATCAATGCGAATATCACTATCAACACCTCGACCAATCACAAATCGCTCTTGATTCATCTCATATTGTCTCATCTGGCCACGAAGTGTAACTTGGACTGTTAACAACACTTTTGATTCCATATGCTAATAATCCTGGTTTAAGCGGCTATCATGTGACCTGTATCGGAACGCCTTCATAAAAGTTGAGTAAAATATTTTAATTAGTTTTTAAACAAATTTTCTTTACTTGTCAGTATGGAGCAATTTTGCCTTAATCCAACAGTCAGCTTATCGTCTTATCATTATGGCCAGGAGCTTTTATGAATAAAAACACCCCTTTCTCTTTCGGATTTAAATTCACCCTAATCTCAGCAATCTTTTTTACAGCTTCTACTTTTGCCAAAACCTCCTTTGATGAATTTACCCCTTCTACCCTCGATCAAGGCCATAATTCTCATCCAATTACAAAGGTGCTTCCGAATCGAGAAGAAGTTCTCACACCTTGAAACAAAAAAAATCCAGTCCCTTGAAGAGATCTTTGAATATCTGTTTTCTTATTTAATAGTAAATCCTCGTCCCTGTCGTTCGCTTAAAGATTCTAAATTGCAAAGAGCGATTGAAACTGGGTGCTTTATGTTGGGCACAAGCAAGATCAGCAAAGGGGTTTATAAGTCCAAGGGATCATCCGTTCTTAGTTCACAAAAAATAGTGCCCAACTGGAATCTTTATCACAAAAGTGGGACTCGCCACTAAGACAACACCTTTTTGTTACGTTCTTTTATGCAAATAGGAATTGATTTTCTGCGCCCCAAATACTTTGATCGCTTCTCGGACTTTATAGTCTCTGCACAGCAATTTAATATTATCCTCATCATTGGAACCATCAATGCTGTAAGGTTTACAATGCTCAAATTCCAGTGAATTTTTCATCTTACACCTATCTCCATTTACGTGAGAGCGGTGTTCACACTGTCCTTCTGCACGTAACAGCACTGCTCGTTTTACTTCTGTCGGAATAAAGCGACTCTTTGATTCTGGCACTGTCGCTACTGGTATAGGTTCTACGTCAGTGGGTTGTTTTGCAGGCGCTTTCTTGGAAAGCTCTGTTCGCGCCTTTGCAAGTAGTTGCTGGCAGCGAAGAAGTTCCTCTTTAATTGCAGAAGTTTCATCATGTTCATCACACAGTTGATTCAAGATTTTGCTTTGATCTTTAGTTCCCATCTCATGAGAGATACGTTCGATCTTAGTATAAGCCTCTTCATCTACGACCAGGTTGTAGATTTTGGGTCTAGGATTGCTTCTTTTTGCATTCAACGCCTCCTGGGTAGCACGAGCACTTTTACCTTGCATCTCTTCGATGATCTGAAGCTTTTTTTGAAAGGTCAATTGTTGGTTGTTCTCTTTTTCTTCCGCAACAAAAAATAGTTGAATCATAGCGGCCGATGATAAAGTTAGTTGCCCACTTTCAATCTTATCGCTTACGCCGAGATTTTGACCAAGAAGCCTCATGGCGCTTACTCGAACACTTGCTTCTGAATCGTTGTACTTTAAAACATCGGTACAGAAAACAAGTAACGACTGACAATTATAATCTAGGAAAATTTTTTCATGATCAATTTTTTGGAGATTTTTAAGCACTAATAAAGTAAATTGTTGCTCTTTTTTTACATGAAGGATTGTCTCTTCTACCAATTTACTATGCTTCATATTCTCCTCCAGTTTTTTTTGTTAAAAAAAAGTAGCTAAGTAATGTTAGACCATTTCATTCAAGATGTGAAAATAAAATATATTTTCCAGAGGTAAAAAAGACATTTACGTAAGAGTGGATTAAAATTCAAAAGCGATCATTCACTAAATTTTATTGTAATCAAAAATCAAATAATTGCATTAACTTGATATAGATCCGCCCACCCGCCAATTTTTCATTGCAAGAAGCATATAAAGAAGAAACTACAACTGATTGATATCCTTAATGATTATTTTTTTCAAGAAACATTTCTCTCCATGAGCTTATAATAAAAACATAATCTATGACTTCAAACGAGGAGGCTCAAGAGATGGCGATCAATTTAAATAAACTATTACTTTGCTGCCAAGTTGTTGGCTTGTTTTTCTTCTGCTTGGATGTCTATGCAGAAAGCAATCTAGAGCTATATGGTAATATTTTTGAACAAGGATTTAGTGCGCCTGCTGAACGACAGACTATCGATTGCAACCAATATGCAGCTTCCAACTTGCAAGGGAAATTTATCTGCCAATCGATCCAAGTTGCTCTTGATGAAAAAAGTACTTGCGAAGACTCCAATGAGGCCACGCTTATTTATTCTGTAGATGCCATGGTCAATCCACAACACAATTCACTTTGTCACGATATAAAAAATTATCTTCATAACAAAACCTGTTTCTTCTCTTCACAAAACTCTTTTTGTGCTCTTCTTGATCATCTGACGGACAAGAAGAATTGTGATGATTTAAGTGAGGAGTTTAAAAGAGGTGGCTTTTTTAATGACAACCAATATTTTGCTCTCAATAACGTTGAGATGTGCCATGTTTTGTCATCTCAAAAATTCCTAAAAAATATTCAAGATCTTCGCCGAACAAAACCAGTGACATCCATGCTAGACGATAGCAATTTCCTCCTGCTTCACAATAATTTTTTATTTTATTCACGAAACCGAGGAGCGAATAACAGTGAGATCTCTCTCAATGCCAAAATGACAGTGGAACGATCCGATTGCCTGCTTAACATTACTCAGACTATCAATGATCTATCTACTGATTCTAATTTTATAGGGGCCTTATTTGAACACCAGGATTTTTTGTACGAAGATCTTTCCGAAAGCAGAGTGAGTATCAGCAAAGAAGAAATTGTACATAAAGATGGTTGGCAACTGTTACTAAATAAAAGTAAATTTTTCTTTCGGAGCAAAGAATTGCGCGATAAATTTGCAAGCGAGGTCGAGCAACTCAATATTGCCTGCCAAGATAAACAAAACGACTGTTTAAGGACACAGCTCCAAGAACGACAACATCCAGAGTTTTATCGTGGCATACTGAGCATCTTAAAGGCGCAAAAGACCCAAATTTCCTCAACCTTAACTGATCACTCCAGCTCGATCTATCAGTGGGGAGATGATGGCAAATGCTACAAAGTTTCAATCGACCCACAAAGTAAAAGTGTGACCAGTGTTCGTAGCATCGATTTTAGTAGTAGCGAGTTTGATAGCTGCAAAACCGTGTTGGCCAGCAAAATAGAGTGGGAGGAGAGCGGCTTTCCTACAAAGACAAGTGTCGTCTCTAAAAAAGATTTAGAACAATTATTTAAATCCATCACCAACGAATCAGATATTCCCTTTAACTATGCTTTAGACCAATGCTTTTCTCGTTCCTTTAAAATTGCAAAAATTGCGAAAGAAAAGCTCGGTCTCGAGTTAGGTCAGGTGTTTGCCTTTGCACCTCACAATCATTATCTAAAGGTCACCAATCCACTCCAACCTTACGAACCCATTTACTTTAATTATCATGTGGCCCCTGTAGTACTCACCCTAGGAAAACTAGGCGAATTAGAACCAATGGTTATTGATCCAACCTTGTATAGTGAACGTGCACTAACTTTAGAGGAGTGGCAGGGACTGATGACCGCTCACGATCCCGAATTGGAAAAAAGTGTAAAAACATATTATCGAGATCGCTTCACTTGGGGCCCCTTGGGTCTTTCCAAAATTTCACAAGGAAAGTACGATCAAGCCGACATCGATAATGTCGAAAGAGAATTGGAAAGTACTCGACTAAAGCTGGCCACCCTACAGAACCCCATCAGGAAATCGAGCGATTTAAGCGCCATTACTGAGAAAATCAATAAACAAAAGGGAAAGGTTTATGTCGTGGCCATCGATCCTCAAGTGCTAAAAGATTCAAAAGAAAGAACCGAGGCGCCGTCAGATCCTACTAAGCAGATAACCCCTCTTGATGAGCGACTTCCAGGTGATATGGGTATGAAGTGGTTTAAAATGGAATGGGGCAAATTTGAACCGTGGCAGACCTTCCCGCAAATGCTTCCGAGTCTTAATGAGGTCACTCCACCACCACCTTCCTTAACACTGCTACCGCCTGCGCCTGCACCAGCACCAGCACCGGCATCGTTTTTCCAACCTATGACGTTTGCTCCAATGATGCCACCCATGCAACCTTGGAAATTTTGAGAGTACGATCTTCACTAAGTGTTCATAACTAGATCCCGATAAAGTATTGCCTATGAGCACTGGTGACGAGATTTTTGTTCCCATGCAAATCTATTTTGCCCATTACTGTAGTAAAAAATTCTCCAATGCCCAATGCCCAATGCTGCTGACACCGCCGTCCTTTAAATCAAGAAATCTTGTCAAAAGCGGAGTTAATTATTTTTAATGTTGATTTTGATTGTTCGATAAATAACTTGAAATCACCATCAACTTTCTCTCCAGCAATTTTTGCAGCTTCTGTCAATTCATTCAGTCCTATTTGAATGTTGTCCGTAAAGCCTACGGCATTGTTATTGAATCTTTCTATGGTTTTTGTATAATCCATTACTAACTTAAGAACAATTATTCTTTTGGTACTATAAGTTTCCCAAGATTCTATTTCATCCGTGAGTTCCGGCGTTGAATAATAGCTATTCATGACGTCTTTTATGCGTGGAAGTTCCTCCTTGATGCTGACAACAAATGCTCTATCAAGGAATGCTTGATATGTGTATGAATGCTCATCAACATCGGAATCGCCAGAAATCTCGAATATATCCCTACATTGCTTGAGTTTTTCATCGTAGATCTGGTCATCAGGACAAGCTATGACTTTCTGCTTGTCAATGTTCTCATCATTGCTTGGATGACCAAGTGGTGGAATGTTATGAATGCATCCTGCTGATGATAAAAGAACAAAAAAAGTAACTACAATTGATTTATTTATTTTCATCTCCAATCCTTGCTTTGAAATAACTTTGTCGAGGACTCAAGAAATTCTCATCAACCCCATCTCTATCTGCGAATAGAGATTTCTAACAAGGAGAACCTCGCTTGATACTCGGTTGATATAATAACCTACTTTCTTCCTTCCTCTCTTTGCATCTTTGTAATAATGTCAATGCATTGCTAAGATTGGTGTCAAAATCAAGATATTCTTGTTGGGATATTTCGTAATACTCCTCATATTCAACTATTCCATTATAGGCCGGAAAAGAAATATAATATTTATTACTTTCTTCTTCGATGCCAATTGAAAATCTATGTTCTTTTGAAAAATTTGCATCTTTAAATTTCATAACGATCCTGTTATTTAAAATCTAACTTTAGAATATTTATGTTATCTGCTGATATTTTATTCGCATCAATAACTGCTTCAGAATTTCCATTCGGTAATTTACCTCCTGGTATCCATAAATCACTTGCTCCAGCTTCATTACCTGAAGGTATTCTGATGTTATAATTTTGAGAATTGGAAATATCCACTCTGATCAATTCTTCTTTATCTAAAAAACCGGACTTAAATCCAAGATTTTCTTCAAGTAATCTCGTGTTTCCACCAGCAGATGCAATTAGATTATCCGCTTCTGATTTCGGCAAAACGAAAGAAGTCCCATCTGCTTGAGCAACTCCATATTTATTATACTGACTTTTTCTCATGATTTTAGAAGCACCATTCTCAAATTTTGCAAGGTGTGACTTTATATATTCCGTGGGTAAATACGTTTCAGGCGGCGGTCTTGATCCTTTTGGGAGATTTAAAATTTCAGTAAATTTTTGAGTTGCAGCTTTATCGATTTCTCCTGTGCCAGGTTTTCTAAAAATCTTACAGGTATAATCTGCAAGATTTACAGCAGCTTCAAATTCCTTACCAAGTAATTTTCTTTCATAAAGCAACCGCCCTAGCTTAACTATTCCCTTAAAAGATGTTTTTAAAACATTACTGCCCCCCAGAGTGACAATTCCCAAAACTGCTCCCGCCCTAGAGCTGAGATCTAATTCATGACCGTTTAGAAGACTTTTACCTGTATATGCTTCATATGCATCTTTCCCTACAGAAACAACAGGAATAAGTCCTAGTCCTATATCTAGTAATCCATTGGATATCTCTAACATTGATTTTGCAAGTTCTATCTCATCTTCAAAATCTCCTGCACTTTTGTTTCCTGCTATTCTTGCCGCTGCTGTTAATTCATCAAGGCCAGTTTGCATTACTCCAATTAAATACGGTTCAATTTTGCTATTGATAAGATCTTTATTTTCCTCAAATTTGTCAAAAAGTTTAATATATTCTTTCGCAAGATTGATTGTTGTTTTTTTAGGATAACTATAATTACTCCATGATGCTATTTCATTTGAGAGTACCGCGACTGTCTCATTATTTGCTAATGATGAATCTAATTTCCTCGCAGTTGCAGATGCATTGTTTTTTATCCATGTATCAAGTGCTCTTGATGTTGCATTGCTTGCTGTATACGCCTCTGGAGGTAGAGAAGCGGGTGTGGAATTAGTAGGCATTGATGAAGATGAAATTAAACGATTCAAATCAGCTATGCGATTATTATACTCATCCTTCAACTCACGCAAACGTTCATTTGCTTGAGCTTCCATGTAAGAAAAGTCAGGTGAATCAACACGATTATTTATCAAAGTTATTGGATTTATACCTGGATTGCCAGAACTATTTTCTGATCCACCAGAACCTATCGTGACGCTGAATGGAGGTGTTCCTGTATCAGGAACAGCAGATTGAATGCATATTAAAAAAAATAAGGCTATTAAGATTGTTGTTTTTTTCATTGAAAATCCAAATTAAAAATATTTTTCAATAATTGCAGAAACCCCTTCTTCCATTTCTTTCATTACCGCTGGATCATCTGTATTTTTATCGGAGCGAAGAAAAGAAGCCACATATACATTAACTTCATCGTCACACTGCTGCTTCAGGATATTGATGACCCCCTCTAGTTGATTTTCTATTATTTTACTTAAAACTTCGGCCTGCTTATTAAATAATTCATCATTTAGTGCTAATGTTGCAGATGCTTCATTTTCCCTTGCGTTTCTTGCAAAGCATTTTTCTAACTCCACTTCATTCGCAACCATAAGAATATGCATTTGCGAAGCAATAATACCAGGGATAATTCCTATCAATCCACCAAATGATGGGTAAACTATCTGACCTACTATAACTGCAATCCCAGAATATGTACACCAGCGCTCAAATTCTTTTTTTGATCTATCATAATATCGACGCTCAGATTCACAGACTGCAAATAGCTGAACGCTATAGATTAGGCATAAAATAAGAATAGATATTTTTTTCACACAAACTCCTTACAGCAATTGCGGCAATAGGTTGAGAGCAGGGTCAAAATCAGGTATCGTGTGCTCTAATAATTTGCCATTTTTTAATGCTCTTGTCGCAGACGGCCTGTTGTCAGGAGTAAGTTTAATAACATATCTCATGCGCTCTAATTCATCTTTTGTTAATCCACAACTATTTAAAAATTCCCCAGCTTCCACGCTTCCACGCTTCCACTAACAGAATAGTAGACACATGCCAATATGAATTTAAAATACTTTTTTGTTTGCTGTTTATAATACTGATGAGCAATTGGCGCTAGTATATCACTGTATTTAAAAAACAGTTGAGATGCCGCCATAGTAAAATTTCCAACAGTGCTTTTATTTGTATTGTCAGGGAAAGGGACTTTTAAAAAATTATCATACAGTTTCGTAAAATATATTTTCGCTTCAACATTTTCCGCACTATCTGCTGCTATTTCAGCAAGATCATTTACAATTGAATTTATCGCAATGTACTGAGGATTGAGTGATACCGCTAATGACAATAAATTATTAAAAGTTCTACTCAAAAAACTTGCATGCACACTAAATGACACAAATAAAAAAGATAGGCATAAAAGCTTCTTCATAAATATTCCAAATGTAATTTGCAAGAATTGCTCATAAAGAAAGAGTCTTATTCGTGAGCAAGATGCTTTATATATTAGATAAATTATTGCAGTCAAGTAATAATTCGGAGGCCGTCAGTGGATACAGTATTAAAAGGAATTTCGGAGAGGGAAGCTGCTAAAATAGTTCAATAGACTCACTTCTGCGCGTCACTTTGTCTTTAGTGAGTGCTTTTATTTTACAAGAACAGAGGGCCGCTATAATGCCAGTTTTTGAAAGATAACTCCTTGGGATTTGTATAAATTAAGTAACGAAGTGAGATGTGAAATTTTTGCTTTTAAATTTTCCAGTTCACTTTTTTCCTTGTCTTCAATTGCCTGATTGAAATCGGATAGGGAGATTTTCCCTAAGTGATAACTCTGTTTTTGCCCATCGTACTTGATGGACTCCGCTGCTAATGCCTCTGCCAATGCTTGTATTCGAATCTTTTCGCTTTCAATTTTCTTTAGTAGCACAAAAATTTCTAAAGATACCTCATTAATCACCTTTTTTTGCTTTAATTGCTCTTGTTGCCATTGGAGGTTTTTCATTTCATAGGCGCTTTTGCTGGCATGTCGAAAGAGAGGCGACTCTACCTCTATTTGCAGCGAGGTT
Source organism: Oligoflexia bacterium (assembly GCA_015231955.1). Classification (GTDB taxonomy): domain Bacteria; phylum Bdellovibrionota; class Bacteriovoracia; order Bacteriovoracales; family Bacteriovoracaceae; genus JADGAN01. The sequence continues at coordinate 27,232 of JADGAN010000031.1, forward strand.
GTTTTAAATTTACGGTCTTTAACTTCATCAAAAGCATCACTATGGTGCCCACGCATGCCCTGCCATGATTCATTATAGGTTGCATTGTTCTTGGGAAGCAAATCTTTGCCAGCACACTCTTTTTCAAAAGTTGCCTTTTCGATTGCATAATTTGCCTTAAGGATTTCACTGCGGTTTTTCATGGCAATTTCCAAAAATTCACTATACTGATCGGCATTGATCTCTAAAGATTTCTCAGCAATCTCATGCTTTATTTGATCTAAATCATTATTGACCAGTATACTGTTTTCAATATCTCCATAGATTAGCAGCAACAAATTCCCTCGTTTTTCTTCTAAATTTTTCTTGGCCTCAATTAATCCCTCTTGCTTTTGTAAATATTTACTTTTTGCCTCTGCAATATCAATGGCCGAGGCCATGCCAATATCTTGCTTCTTTTTCACAAATTGCAAATTATCCTCTGCCGATTTAAAAGAACTGGTTTTTATCTCCAGCTCTTTCTCGAATTTCACAACATCTAAAAAAGTAGTTGCTACCTTAAGCATAGTATCGCTCATCTTGATCTTTTGATCCTCATTGCTTTTTTGAAACTCTAGCTCAGCACTAGTTACATTTTTTCGATGATAGCTAGGATAAAATCCTAAAATCAGTGGTTGCTTAAGAGTAAATCCCAAATTGGGATTATAGCTTTTGCCAAAAATATTATAGGTCGAATTACTGCGTTTCACCGTTTCCGTATAAGGGATGGTAAGTTCAGTTCCAAAGGTGAATTTTTTGCTTAAGTTTAATTTATAGATGGAGGTGACTGACTCAATTGGTTTAGCACTTCCCACGCCATCCAGTGATGAAGAGGAGGGGGTTGTACTATCACTATAACTATAGTTTGCGGTTAATAAAGGATCAAAATCACCTTGAGACGATGTTATCCCTTGCTTTTTTTGTTCTAAACTACTTGCCTCTAGCTTTAAATCAAAATTATTTTGCAGCGCCAGGAGCAAACAATCTTTTAAACTTTTTTTCTCTGCTATTTTCTCTTCTGCTGATGCACACAAATGCACACAGAAAAGTAATACCCCCAAAAAAAGAACATTCATTCGCTTCATTGTTATTTTCCAAAAAAAGGTAATTTTATACTCATTATATGACGAAATGGATTCAAAGGAATGATAAAATATGGAAAAAGATAGAACAAAATATCCCAAACTTAGAAGTGACTTAAAGATATCTAAAGCAGTCAGACAAGATAAAATCACCTATGTGGTCAAAGATCCTTTAAAAGAGCAATTCTATAAATTTGCTAAAGAAGAGTGGGCAATTATTGAACTATTCACTGGTGATTTATCCGTAGAAGAAATGGCCATAAAGTATAACAGCGCTCATTTAGGCAAAGAGATTGACACTGAAACAGTAAAAAGCTTTCAAGGCAGTCTTGAAGAGATGAAACTGCTTGAAAAAGATAAAAGCGAGCAGAATGTTATGCTTATTGAAAAGATGAAAGAACTGCGAAAAGGGCAACTGCTCAGCAAGAAAGGGAGTATTTTTTATAAACGCTTTCCGATTGTGGATCCTGACCAGTTTTTCAATAGAATCATTCCTAAAATAACCTTTTTTTGGAGTAAAACTTTTGTCATTTTTTCGCTTACGCTTATGCTTACTGCGATCATGATGATCATCTATCGTTTTAATGAATTCTCCATGGGAGTCTATCAACTCTTTAGTTTTCATGAAATGTCTTTTTTAAACCTTGCTATCCTCTGGGTAATTATCTATGTCACCATTGCCATTCATGAAATAGGACATGGTCTTACTTGCAAATATTATGGAGGTGACGTTCATGAGATCGGTTTTTTACTCCTTTTCTTTCAGCCCTGTATGTATTGTAACGTTAATGATGCTTGGCTTTTTGACAAAAAATGGAAACAAATTGCAGTAACTATTGCAGGAGGATACATTGAATTTTTTATTGGTTCGATCTTTACCTTTATTTGGTTTTTCACCAATCCCAATACTTTCATTAACATTATCAGCTTTCAAGTGATGACCATTTGTTCTGCCTCTACTGTTTTGTTTAATTTTAATCCTTTGATGAAACTTGATGGATATTATCTCCTGGCCGACGCATTGGAAGTAGCGAACTTAAAAGAAAACTCCCTTAGTTATTTTAAGCATATTGTAGTTACTAAAATTTTCAAAATGCCTTCAAGTGAAGAGGATAGCTATTCCCCAAGGGAAAAAAAAATCCTCCTCTCCTATGGGATAGCTTCATTCTTTTATACAATAGGATTGCTTACGGGCCTTTTCTTTATGGTACAGAATCTCTTACTTACAAAAAGCAATTGGTATATCGCTACTACGATATCTGGATTTGTTGCATACAAGCTCTTCTTTGATCACATTAAAAGTGCTGCCACTTTTCTCCTTAAATTCTACCTAAAACACAAAGAACTTATCATGCAAGATAAATCAAAAAAAAGATTGGCGATCGTTGCAACTCTCCTCCTGTTGTCGCTCTTTATTCCTATACCCTACAAAATCTACGGTGATTGTGAATTGGAGGGAAGTGATCTTCTTTTAGTTCGTGCACAAAGCGAAGGTGTCTTGAAGAAATTCATGGTTCATGATGGGGCCATTGTCTCAGCGCAAGCACCTCTTTTAGAACTTGAAAATGAGACCTTAAAAAAAGAGCTTGAAATTGCAAAACTTGATTTACAAAAAACGCAAATTCATTTACGCCAAGCACTGCAAGATGATCCTAGTAAAATACTTAGTGCTCGAGAAGATGTCTTGAACAAAACATTAAAGACAAAAGAAAAACAACAGCAAGTTGACAACTTACTGATAAGAGCTATAGGCATCAACAATAACCACCTACTATTTAGTTGTGATAAAGAGATTGAACAAATTAATAAATTCTTTAATAAAGGTGATGAGGTTGCAAAACTGCAATCTATTGCAACGTTAAAGACGGTTATCAATATCTCTGAACAGCAAATACGCTTTTTAAATCTCCACAACGAAGTACATTTTAAATTAATCTCAAAACCTTTTAATACTTTCACAGGGTATGTCTCAAAAGTCCGTCAACTAGGAGTTAAAGATAGTAAAAATCCTACTCAAAAAAATTATTTAGCAGAACTCACTATTCTTAACACCAGTGGTGATTCTCTAGATATTTTACGACCAGGCATGAAGGGCAAGGCAAAAATTTACGCAGATAAAGTATTATTAGTGCAATATTTCTTTATTAAATCGCTAGAATTTCTCCGAATTGATCTCTTGATATAGCATAATACGGTGTAAACAAAACGCAAAGGATCTTGATTATGACTGCATCACCTCAAAAGATACGATTGTCCACGTTAACGTTAACGTTAACTACCTTGGCCACTTTGTCCGCCTTAATGCCGCTCTCTTCATTAGCGACGCCCACCTCTGGCATTTTAACTGGTAAACAACAAATCATCATTAAAGCAAAATCGCAAGGAGAGATCATTGCTATAAAAATAGCAGAAGGATCTTCCATAAGAAAAGACGACGTCATTGCCATTATCGATGACAAGCAGGAATCCATTGAATTACAGTTAGCAAAAAGCGAATACATTACCGCTAAAAATGATTTCGAAAAAAACAAGCAATTAAAAAAATATTTATCATTAGATGAACTTAATAAAAAAGAAAATGAATTCCTAAAAAAGAAATCCGCCTATGATTTAAAAAATTTATCATTAGAAAACACCAGGATCACCTCTCCTATTAATGGCATCATTGCAAAACGATATTACAATCTAGGAGAAACGGTAGCTTCCGGGGATAAAGTCTACGAAGTGGTTAACATGGATGATCTCATCATTGAACTGGATATCACACCTGCACAACTAAAAAATTTAAAGCAAGGTGATTCCATCCCTTTTCACGCAGAAGATGCCCCCCATAAGAAATTTTCAGCACAAATTAGTTTTATCGCTCCAACAATCGATAGTGTCAGTGGGTCTATTCGAGTTATTCTCGAATTAAAAAACTTCAAAGAAAAAAATAGTTATGTATTAAAGCCAGGAAGTTTAGTTATTTTTGATCTTTAGGCCCTGTTAAAAGATTACTTCCGTTAATAACATTCTCCATGGTTTATTAAAGAGAATATAGGCCAAGCTTTGCCAGTGAACGCTCACTTTGCCTTTTCCCGTCATTCCTGGTCGAATTTTTATATTGTGAGGAATATTGGTAATCAATGCTCGTGCTAAGAAATATTTTGTTGGATCGGTTTCTAAGATTTGAGTGGCCATTCCACCTACTGACTCTAGCTTCATCGAATCACTAAAAGTGCTACTAGGAATTCCAAAAAGTTTAAATTTAACCTCTTGATCCGTTTTAACCAACACAATCTCATCTTGAGGAATATTAAATTGCACATACATTTTATTATACCCAGATAGCTTAATGAGTTCTTGGCCAAAATTAACAGGCTTACCTTTTAATTCATCGAGCTTATCAGTAACTACCACACCATCTTCTTTGGCAACAATCTTACTATCTTGCAATTTTTGTTGCAGGATCTCTATTTCATACTTAAGAGAAAACCATTCACTCTCCTTGATTTTATATTCGGCGACTTTTTTATCAAAGCGATTTTTGATCATCTCTGTATACACTTTTTCTTTTTGTACCAATTTACCCTGTAGCTCTAACTGCGTATCCTTAGAATCGAGCACCATTAAAAGCTCTCCTCGCTTTATAGCTTGTCCCTCCTTGACCAAAATGGCATCGACCGCTCCTTTGCTCTTGGCATAATAGGTATCTGTCCACGGAATAATCTCTACATCACCTGTTACACTATAGGGAAGATGGATGATAAAAAAAGCAGCAATCCCTGCCACCACGGAAGTAACGGCCATCAATTTTTTCTTTTGTGGCCATGCCATAAAGGTTTCATAATGGGTAAGCAACTTATTTTTTAGTCCTTGCAAACCCATTTGTGCAGGAATAATGTTGTACAACTCTGCATTCCTGACTGCCACTGTCGATTGCGAAATTAAAATCGAGAGCAACTCCACTTTTGAATCATTCAATAAATTTTTCTCTTTTGACTCCATGGTAAAGACACCTAGTGGCCCTTGGTCATCCTTTAAGACATAACACCAAAAGCACTCTAGTGCCCTCTCTTTCATATAAGCTTCGACTTCGCTGTGATAACTTTTATGCTGAGAATTGTAACTTCCTACTCCATTAACATAAAGCTCTTCTTTCTCTCCAGAGAGCAAATTATGGATCTCCTCTAATTTTCTAGTCATCGCATCTTCTTTATCGATTTTTTCCATTCCACTTTGTGCCCGCATCTCCCATTGCTCACTTCGTGGCCGCTTCAAGGAAATTGCCGCAAAATCGTATTTGATGATTTTTGAAGAGAGATTTACGATCGTCATCAACACCGAATCCAGGTCCAGGGTTGAGGTAATCTCACGACTGATATTAATGAGTGCTGACAACTCTTCTGCTTTTTTTTCAGCAGAAAAAAGGCGCGCATTTTTTATATACATTGCAGAGCTAGAAGCAAATAATTTCAAAAGATCTAAATCATCCACATTAAAGAGTAGACCTCCTTTCTTATTAATCACCTGAATGGCACCAATCACCTCTTGTTTTACAGTCAGTGGTACGGTGATCATAGTTTCTGTGGCAAATCCAATCTTCTTATCAACAGCAACAGAAAAGCGTGGATCTTTTTTACAATCTTCAACGATCTGTGACTCATTATGATCAACCACCCAACCAACAATTCCTATGCTCTTTTTAATTTTTACTCCCATCACCTTATCTTTTGTCGGGCCTTCGGCAATATGACAAACAATCCCCTCCCCACTATCCTCTACTAACCAGATCGATCCCACCTCTGCAGTCACGATTCCGATGGCCTTTTGTAAAACAATACACAACAATTTATCCAGTTCTAGAGTAGAACTGAACACCTCATGCAAATCTTTAAAGGTGTTCATCTGATTTAGAATCTTTTGTTGCTCTCTCATTAGGCGTGAGGTCTTAATATGCATGGCCGAAGGAACTGCGATATCTTCTAAGAAATACTTATCGCTTTCATCAAAGCCATCTTTTATTGTTCCTTTTTTATTGATGATTTCGATAATCCCAATGGTATCGTTATGATAAACCAAAGGCACGACCAAGCAATTTTTAATATTTTTATTGATATAATTTTTTCTTGGATCTTGATGAGGATTATTGACAATCTCTGATGCCTTGGTTTGAAAAACAGTCCCAATCACTCCTTTGCCAACAGCAATACTTTCATTGGTAACTTCGCTTGCATATAATCCTAAAGCAACCTTACAGTTCAGATTTTTTTTGTGTTCATCAAAAATCCACAACGATCCCCCTTCAACCTCCAGGACCTCTGTAACCATTGATAAAAGGCCTTCAATTAACTTAAACAAACTTAGAGAGTGGTCTTGAAAAAGTTCATTAATTCGATGATAAAAATTAAGCTTAGTGATTAATGCACCTTGCATCTGCTGATCACCACTAAGCATGTTTTTGTTTTCAAGATTTGCGTTCACCTGTAGCATCGGTTTAAGCAGTTTAAGATTAGGCCTTGCAAGCATCGCCTGATTATGTTTATCTTTTTCATCGTGTTCTTTGAATAAAACCTCGCGGCCTTTAAATTTTGCTTTAAATCCCATTGCTCATTCCTTAAAAACGAAAATCACACCACACCTTTATTCCCGAATCTGCTCGTCGGAGAAAAAATAGTTCAACATTAAAAAATTTACGAAGGTATTGTTTCTATAATTTCTATTGAAGAGTATCTGTTTGCAACTGAGAATGCCTTCCAACTAACTTCTCAAGTTTTGCAAGATCTTTATGAATTTCGACTAAAGTTTTTGTCTTATCAACCCAATATTTATAATACTCATTTTCCTCTTTTATATAATCAACATACGAAGCAAGTCCTATGGTAAATCTTTTCTCTTTATACTCTAACTTAAAGCGCACACTCTCCTCTCTTTCCACGTAATTTTGCAGTCGCTCTAAATCGTATGCAACTTTATGACAAAGATTATTTTGCTCTTGGCGCTCACTCTCCCTTTGTTTTAAAATATCATAACTTGCTTTATTACTCTCTGCTAATGCCCGTAAATATCCTCCCTCAGCACTGTTATTTCCAAAAGGCCAGACAAACTCCAGTAAAAGCATCGCCCCCGGATATTTTCGCTGATACGCTTGTTGTATGGCATCTTGTGTTTGTGTTGATAATCCTGAGTAGGTGAATTCGAGTGAGAGGTTAAGTTTAGGCAAGATTTCATTTAATTTTTTTTCCTTAGTCACCTCACTCATACGTAAAGCAATCTCCTTCTCCTTAACAACGGCACGACTTCCTCTCTCTAGATCCAGATGCACACGACAAAATGCCTCTCCTTCCGCGACCGTTTTCTGCTGCTGTAATAACCTTTGTGCCATCTGCTTTTCATCTAATTTAACCGTCAATTGCGTAAAATTAAAATTTTCATCTACCGCCAAAACACTCTTTTTTAGCGTGGATTCTTTTTCTATTTGCTCACTAAGCTTATCCTCTAACAATGCTTTTTCAAGAAAATAATCGGCTTTTGCGGCCCATAAATCAACGCCAGATCCTCCTTTTATTTTAGTGATCGACTGCTCTTTTTCATACAGTAATTTTTTTGCGTTAACTTTCCTCTTTGAAAAGCTTACCTCGGCCATTGCGAGGTAGTAATCCCAAAATGCCACTAGCGATTTTTCGACTTCCTGATCAATGGCAATTTTTATTTTTTCCTCATAGCGTGCAAGTTTTAGTCTCGAAGTTCGTTCACGTTCTAAATTGGCAGCAAACCAACCACCCTTGAGTAACGGTTGGTTGAATTTTAGTTGCATAGCATTTTGTGTTCGCTTGTGAGCAACTGCATTGGTGTCATTGCTTCTAATCGTAAGATTTTGAAAACTATACTCTGCTTGCAACCCCAGCGAGAATTTTTTCTTAACTCCAACGGCAAAAGTGGTTGTCCGCTCATAATAATTTTCAAGTGAAAGCGTAGAATTGGGCAGAACTGTTTTATCACTGTAGGAAGGATTCAAAAACAGCAGTGGATCAAAATCGGTCTGACTTGCCTCTAACTCTTGCAAGGCCAACTGATAATCAAGTTTTGCCATGTGGATGTTGGGGTTATTTTTTAGTGCGAGGGCCACCACTTGTTTTTCATCCAAAAGCATCTCTTTTCCCCTCACTTCAGAGAAAGAGATGGCGAATGCCGTTGCCGTTGCCGTAGCTGTGGCCACGGCCACGGCATTCGCAAAAAAAATAAAAAACGTCAAACTAAGCGTAGAACGCATTTACTTTAAGAAATCTCCATTTTCTGGTGGAATCGTACAATAGCCTTCACCAAACTGCGTGCCCTCTGGACAAGTAACTGTCATCGCTCCATTAGTAGCAACGTGTATTGGTTCAGGCGCTAAGCGATTCACCCATTCGTTACTAAGATTTAAACCACCATCACCATAGCTAATTCCGGAGGGAAGATTGATGACCACGGAACCATCAGGCATTAGTGTTGGTTGCAGCTCTGGCGGAATTTCATTAATATTGGTTCCCTGGGTAAAGGTCAGTGTATTGGTATCGGGATTAAAATTGTGAGGTTCCGCAATTGTTACATTTGCACTACCATCAGGATTAAAAGTAATATCCTTTGGCATATCTGGTGCTACATACTGATTGATGTACTCACAATTGGCACTCATCGTACCCTCTGCAGGATTAAATTGCACTCCTCCCATTTCTCCTATAGGTGGTTGCATGCATACGCTACCGTCGGGGTTCATACCCACCCACTCAGGCGTATACTGCAAATAGGCAGGTCCTGGGTTTTCAATAAAATCCGCCTGGTACTCAGGAATGGTGAACGATCCATCACTATGGTACTCTGTACCTGGAGGAAGTGTCACATGCACTTGTCCTTCAGCTGTAAATTCCACGCTAGGAGGAGTTAATTCATTTGTCCAATAGTTATCAAAATGCATTGTATTGCTTCCGGCCTCATAGATCATGCCTGGTTGTATTGGCAGTGTAATAGAACCATCAGCATTTAATTGTGGATTTAACTCCGGTGGAATTTCATTGATATGCACCTCTCCAACAGGAAATAGCAATGCATTCGCCGCTTGATTAAATGCCGTTCCACTAGGCAGCTCTACATTCATGGTACCATCGGGATTAAAATGTACATCCTCCGGAATTTGTTCTGGGAAAGCATTGGCCATATAATCACAACTCATACCCATGGTGCCTGCATTAACATTTACTTGAATTGCACCATCTGCAGGTGGCATACAATGAACTTCTCCCATCTCTCCGCTACTTACCCACTCAGGGCCCGTCGCTACATAGGTTGGAACTGGATCGTGGATAAAATCACACTGGTGGGCCGGAATGGTGAAACTGCCATCCTCATGAAATGCTGTATCTGGCGGTAACTGCACTTGCAACACTCCTTCAGGAGTGTACTCTACTGCAGGTGGAACAAACTCATTGACCCAATAGTTGTCCAAGCGGATGGAATCCCCTTGATAACTCATACCATCTGGCAACTGTACCGTTGCCGTACCATCAGCATTAAAAGTTACATTAATTCCCTCTGGTACATCGTTACCATGCACCTCTCCTGCAGGTAAAGTGATCGCATTGGCACTAGCATTGTAAGTTGTATTTGCTGGCAATTCTAAATTAGCAGTGCCATCGGGATTAAAGTGCATATCTTCAGGAATGTAATTGTCAAAATGAGTATGCATTTGCTCATAATTCATACTCATATTGTAATTTTGAGGATCAACTTGCACTCCCTCAGGGGCCGTCGCATGCACCTCTCCCATCGCTCCTTCACTTACCCAAGCTGGTCCATTCACCACATAACCTTGAGCTGGGTTTTCAATAAAATCGTTTTGATACTCTGGAATAGTAAAACTTCCATTATTAAAATACTGCACATCTTGAGGTAGATCTACCTTCATTACACCTTCTGCTGTGTACTCAACACAAGGTGGAGTGAGTTCATTTACCCAATAGTTATCAACACGTAGAGTCCCCCCCTCTTGATAATTAATTCCATCAGGTAAATAAGCAGTAATGGTACCATCTGGATTAACGTGCGCTTGAAACTCACTTGGCAGTTCATGCATATGCACTTCACCGGCAGCAAAAGTAAGTGCATTACTATCGGGGTTGAAACTTGTTTGCGTTGGCAATTGCACTGTTGCAGTTCCATCTGCATTAAAAGTGATCTCCTCGGGAACACAATGATCAAATTGCTCATTGACAAATTCACCGCTCATTTGCACCGTGTGTGTTTCTGGATTTACACTCATGCCCTCTGTAGGCATAACTGTAATCGATCCATCGGGATTGCCCTCGATAAAATCGGGAGCACCAACCAACAAAGCAGGTTCTGGATTCTCTATAAAGTTTGCCTGATCAGCAGGTATTTCTAGCGTCCCATTGGGATGAAATTCCGTACCACTTGGTAAATCAAGCACCACACTGCCTTCAGCTGTGATTTCTATATTGGGTGGGGTGAGCTGATTTGTCCAATAGTTATCAAAGGTCACAGTATTGGTATTGCTGTCATAAGCAACCCCATCCGGCATTTGCGCTGTAATCGTCCCATCGCTATTTTGATAAGCGGTGATTCCCTCTGGGATCTCATTTAAATGCACTGTCGATTGTGGAAAGGTCAAGGTGCTTAATTCAGCATTATATAAAGTTCCCGCAGGTGCTTCCACCGTCATGGTGCCGTTGGCATTAAAGGTGACATCATCTGGAATTCCTGGCAAGGAATCGAGTTGTGAGTAGGGAATGGCGATAGTTCCATCACCTGGATTAACCACATACTCTGTTGGCGGCATCACCTGATAAACATCACCATCCATTCTTGCAAAATCAACAGTATCAAGAGGAGTTACTGGTTGCTCGATAAAATCCAACTGCTCCGAGGGGATGGTAAAAGTTCCATCGTTATAAAATTCAGTTTCAGGAGGTAAAGCAATGTTCATCTCACCACTGGGCGAGAGCTGCATATTGTCTGGTAGCGCTTCATTGCTCCAGTAGTTGTCTAACTTAATTGTTCCCGCCTCCGCATTAAAATTCATACCATCAGGAATTTGCACCAATAGTCCACCCTCTGGCAAGGAGTGATAATTTACACCCTCTGGAATCATTTCACTATTGAGTGTTCCCGATGCAAAAGTTAGCGAATTGGCACTAGGATCATAGACGGTACTCTCGGGCACTTTATAATCCATAGTCCCATCATTATTAAAGCTAAGATTCTCATCAAGTGGCAGTACCTCGGTGATCATTGCTGGAGGAATGGTTACAATTCCATTCTCAACATCTATCCCCTCTGGTGGTTCAAAGGTAAAGGAACCATCGTTATTCATATGAGCACAATCCATATCGTTACAATACTCAGGAGGTGGGTCATCCATAAAATGAGCACCATTTGCTGGTACATCGATCGATCCATCTGCATTAAATTCACTTCCCTCTGGAAAAGCAACATTTACAGAGCCATCCGTATTGATTTCTACATTTTCAGGCATCAGTTGATTGGCCCAAATATTGCTCAAATTTAATTCTCCGGTTTCAGGATTAAATCCTCCTGAATCCTCTGGCAACACCATGTTGATAGAGCCATCTGGGTTTTCGTATGCAGTAAATACCTCTTGTACTTCATTTAAAGGAACACTTCCTTCAGGCAATACTATGGTATTAGAACCCTCAATATATTGAGTGCCTTCCGGCATCTTCATATTTACACTGCCATCACTTTGTATTTGGATCTCTTCTGAAATTGGTAACTCACTATTGGCCACTTCCATTGGAAAATTGGCAACTCCATTCTCAATACTTACACCCTCTGGTGGTTGAATATGAATACTGCCATCTGCATTTTGAGTAACCCAGTCAGGCTCATTCCAGGAATGCCCTTGCTCCACATACTCGCTAGTATTAGCGCCGCTATCAAATTCATTATACTGATAGTCTGGTTTATAATCGCTAGTGCTATTTTGATACGCAGTATTGTCAGCTGCTGCTGTTGCTGTTGTTGACGTTGATTGTGTAGTATTTTCGTCAATATATCCACTACCACTATTACTATTAATATAATCGGACTCAATATTTGTATCTTGATACTCACCACTTGTGGTGTTTTGTTGATCGCTGCTTGCTTCACCACCATCCACAGTATCCACCATTCCGGGATCCACAACCCCTCCCCCAAGCATTCCTGGTGCAATTCGCTCTTCTAACTTTCTCTTTTTTAGTTGCAATTTCTTTCCGCCATTACCACTCTTCTCATTTTTCTCTACTTTTGTCGATTTACTTGACTTTAAAGCATTCCCCATAATCACTCCTTTTAAAAAGAAAAACTCCTCCAAATAAATTTTTTTTAATTGGATCAAACCACGTTTTAAATATTGTATTCAATCTCATTGCGAAAGAGGACAAAGCACTATCGAATATTTTATCATAAACTTTAAAAAGATATGTTGTGTTTTGCCTGGAATTTTTTTCCTGAACAAAAATTATAAAAATCATGGAGAACATGAATGATTAAAGTAGATCTCAACACCGATCAAAATGCTAAATCCCTCGTAATCTTACTGCTGACAACAATCTTGACCCTCTTGGTTTGGCCAGTTTATATGGGATGGTCGGGTCAGACGATCTCCTTTGGTGACGGCATCAATTGCTTGCAATATATTGCCCGCTACTTTTCTGCAGAAGCGGATTGGACCAATTTTTTATTCTCCTCTGAACTTATGGGTGGTAGCAAACTCCACACCACCATGGGCATTAGACGATTATGGGGAGTGGCCCACTTGTTTACAGATGATCCCGTAATCGCCTACAATTTTTACGTCCTGGTTTTTCAAATTCTCTTTACCTTCTTTAGCGTGCACTCCATCTTTTCGCTTGCCCACTACTTTAACTTTAAAGACAGCAGCTGCTTTAACGATAACTGGAAGATCAGCTTTGCCGACCTTATAGGTCCAATACTTATTTTTGCCTTCCTCCCAGTGCTCTCTTGGAGGTATGTCGCTGGTCATATCTTAATTGAATACGTCTTAATGGCGGCAATCTGTTCGGCCGCTCTGGCACTTTGGGAAAAGAAATTTAGCTTAACTTTCTTTTGCATTTTTTCTTTTGCCCTCTTTATCTCCTTTCCCCCCCTTGGCTCCTTGTTTATTTTAATCCTTCTCTATATTATTCCCATCTCACTCTCCCTCTTCCTTGATCTCGCAAGAAATCCCAGCGATAAAGATCAAAGTAAGAAATATTTCATGATCTCTCTTGCACTTATTCTACTAGCAGTTGTCGGCCAATTTCTCACCATTGTTCCTAATCTCATCGATAATGCGATTCACTTAAAAAGTGAAGATGCCACCAGAAACCTTGAGGGAGAGTCTTTAATCTACTCTTACACCGTGCAAACTTTAAAAGACATGCTAGTCTCTCTATCTTTAGTCAAAGAGCTGGTCGTAACTAGAACAGACTACTTTTTGCTACACGAAACTAACTACCCTATTGGCCCCATAATTTTAAGCATCCTCCTTTTCCCATTTCGTAAAAACAAACTCCTCTTCTCCGTGCTCTTCTCGCTCTTCATTTTTGCTATCATTATCTCCATGGATCTCTCGCCTCTATCAGACCTGTTTTTAAAGGCCATCCCTCTCTTGAATAATTTTCGTGTTCCTGCCAGAGCATTCATTATCCTTATTTACTTCTTTACACTCTTTGCAACAGCAGTCTTGCTCTATCGAATCAAAACCACTCCTCTTTTAAAGTTTCAATTTGTGCTTTTTGACCAAAACATGCTTTCAACACTACTGGTGATCACCTTTATCGTTACCTTATTCACGCCACCAGTAATCAGAGAGATTTTAGTCTGGATCTATTTTATCACTTTGCTTCTTGTATTTTGCTTTAAACGTATTGCGATTACCAGTTTTGCAATCACCGCTCTCATCTTAGGTATTGTCTTCGTTTCCGCCTTCAAAGAGCGCATCACTATTTATGGTCCTCGTGCTGATGAAATCACCGCCCATAAGGCGGCCGGTGATAAATTTAAAGAGTTGGTTCCTCAACTAAAAAATCCACTTTACCGTGCACTCATTAATAATTCACGCGATCGCAACTCCTTCAACATCAGTAACTATAGTCTCTTTTTAGGCCTCTCCACTATTCCCGGCTATGGATTGCCTCTAAAGAAATTTATCAAACTCATCTTAGAGATTGAGCAATACCCTTACTCTTCTAATATCATGACCATTCCCATGGATCCAAACCACAAAAGTTTTTTTGCTTTACAACAACTCTTTAACGTTACCAACTATATTACCATTAGCGATAACACCTCTATCCAGAACTTCCCTCCCACTAATGGTCCTGCCTGGTTTGTTCCTAAAATCTCACCACTCACTGACTTAAAAACCTTAGCGGCCCTTCTCCGTAAAACAGGAGCAGAGCTACAACCTCTCTTGAAAAGCAATCTCTTTATTTTGCAGGAGGATCTAAAAAACTCTCCGGCGCAAAAACTACCTTTAGAGCAAGCGGAGTGCGCTAGCGCCACTGTCACCGACACCAGTGCAAAATTTAACGACTATGAACTCAAAATTTTTGTCAACAACCCTACTAGCACCTGCCCTCTGGTCGTAGCACTAAACCACAGCAAACTGCTCAAGGTATTCGATGGCGATCGACAATTGGAAACCTTTCCCGCCTACGGTACTCTTCTCGGAGTCATTGTCCCTCCAGGATCTGTTTCCGGCCCTAGACAGCTACTCATTCGTGCAGTGACCGATGTCCCTAGGCCTTTCTTTGCTCTGGCCTATATTGGATGGCTTCTCTCTTTTTTGGCATTAGCTCTCCTCTGCTATCGCTTAAAACTTTATAAAAGCACCAAGAAAGCCCCCTTGGCCGAGACCAAAGCAACTCCCACAGCAAAAAAACAGCATGCTAAAGGAAAAAAAAGCACTAAAGGAAAAAACGCTCTTTAATCAAAGGGTCTCTTACCAGCTCCCTCGCCTTGGTAAGGTGTTTCTCACTAATAGCATTATTCGGATCTTGAGTTAATCGCTTTATCTCTTCTGCTTTTTCAAATTGTAAAAAGCCATAAAAAGTGGAGATCATATTTGACATCCTATCCGGCAACACCACATCTTTTCCTAGATCAGAAAAATCAAATTTGCTCTCATCAATAAGCGGTGAAGCTTGGCCTTGCGCCAGTACACAGTAACTAACATAACAAGACTCTATCCGATGTTTGGCCGCAATTTTCCGATCGATGGGTTTTAAAAAGGGATAAATCACAAAGTAGACCGGCATCTTCTCTAAAGCATTATCAATAATGGAGTTTAAGAGATCATAATAGGCCTTATCCAACACTTCTACATTATAAGGTTTATCATTTTCAAACAGCGTCACATTTTCCACAAATAACTTTGCCTCTTTCTCCGACTTTTTCATCAATTCAGGATACCACTGCTGCATTAAATGCACATACCAAGAGCCTCGTAATAACTCGATATCGATAAAATAAGAGTTCGCTGCTCTCGCCTCGACACCATGAAAATACATCATCGAAAAAGAGAAGGGATCACAATTGCTTATAAACAAACTGGATTTCTCTTCACTTAAAATCATGAGATTATTAAACAACTGCTCTGGATACTTATAGCTACTCATGCTCTTCTGATGATGAATATATCCCAGATTAATCAACAAAAGCGTAGTTGCAGCAGTCACAAAGATGACTCGAATTTCTCGCTCTCTTTTATTTAAGAAAAAGAGTGTTCCCAGTAATCCTAATAACACCCAATAATAGTAATGAATAAGAAAAAAAACTCTTGCAAGCTCTTCATCTTGAAAACGTGAAAAAAGATTTTTATTGACCACATCGGGATCAAAAATCCAAACAGTGATGGGTCCCGATAATACTAGCAATACTAGCGAGCAAAAAAACAAGCGACGATTTTTCTTGTAAACGAAATAAAGTCCAAGCAGTGAAAGCATAAACGGCGCATACCTTAAATTTTCCAATAAGAGCTTTAGCTGCAAAAACAGCTGTAACCCTAGTTTTTCCAAAGAGCGCGCTTCTAACAAAACAGAGTATTGATGCCGAGAAAAGACAATCCAAAAATTAGACAAGGTAGAAGGGTTGCCCCAATTCATTTTAGGATTTTGCATTGCTGACCAAGGAAGATAAAGTAAAGGCGCTAGGCCTACAATGAAACATACGCCATAAATAGCAATTCTCTTGCCATTCATCACAAAAGGGCGATCAAAAAGCCAAAAGCACAGCGGTCCAAAAAGCACAAACAAGGCAGCAGTATGATGATTGGAAAAGCATAAACTAGAGACAAATGCATAAAGATACAAAACTCGCTCTTTGCTCCGCTCTCCTACATTTGCAGTAATAAAATAGCTAATCAGGTACAACATGATCGAGCAGTGAAAGTTATTTAACCCATAAACTTCCGTAATGAGTGATTGTGCTAAAAAGTCAGGAGTTGAACCTATAAACAAGGCGAAGGCCACCACTAAAAATCTAATCACTTTGCGATCGATCCTCTCAAAAGCAGAAAAAAAGTAGCAAATCCAGAGGTGAGCGATCAGACAAAAAATTCCGATACTGATTGCTGAACAAAAAGCAGAGACAAGATTTGCACGAAAAGCAATAGTCCCAAAAGGAATAATGGTAATAAATAGTTTTCCCAACAGTACCAAGAGAGGATACCCCGGTGGATGCGCAACCCCCAAAGAATCCATTGCTGCAATAAATTCTCCACTATCCTCAAAAGTCACCGATGGTGCTATTGCTGAAAGGTAGTAAATAAACACAAGAGCAAAAGCAATTAAGGCATCGATAACAATCTCACGTTTATGGATATCGTAAACTACCGATGCTAGCGATACCTCTTGCAATGTATGTTGTAGTTGATTTTTTTTCTTCTGTTTTTTCTTTATCATATTATGATTCTATACTCACTACTACTTCTATTTCAAGTTCACTACTAGCTTTTCGTTTTCTCTATCTTCAAGAACATGGTAAAATGGTAAAATGAAAAAGAATCACAACAACTCTGCTGCTTCTAAAATTGATCTAAACACTTTAAAACCACTCTTAAAAAAGCATAAGCTCTATGATGGTGACAATCGCTTTGTCCTTGAGGACGAAAAAACTGGCGGCCAAGTAGCACTTCCTAACGAATACCGCACCTTTATGGAATATTTCAATGGGCAGTATTCTGTAAAAGAGATCACCTCTATTATCTATAAACAGCATGGCCAAGTGAGCTTTAACTCCATCATGACCGCCATTCACCTCTTAAGTAGCGCTGGTCTCCTCGAAGAGTTAGATATAAACCTCGATCACATCAAAACCGATAAGACCCCTCACGAGCAAATTCCCTCTATCTTCATGAGGCCTTTCCTTGAACTAATACTTGTCAAGCAAGTTAAATTTTTCATCTTAAAAAGTCCCTTTCTCTTCTTCTTCTTCTCGGCCGTCATTATTCTCGTAAGTGCCTGTTCTTTACCTGTGGGACTTTGGGATTTTAATTTAAAATCTTTTTTGCACTCTTCTGGCCATAGTTATGCCAACTCTTTTGTCTTGCTCTTTATTTTAAGCACACTCATGGTTACTGCTAAGGCCATTCTCAAAGCTTTGCTTCTACTCTTTTGTGTCGGCCACTTTAACTCTTTAAGCATCCGACTAAATCTCTTCTCTTTTAGTTTTGGAATTAAAGAGACCTCTATCTATACCCAAAATAATCGGGCGCATTTGATTACCTATGCTCTGGTTAGCGCTATTCTCTATATTTTCATTGGTACCCTGCTTTGTCTTCTTCATTCTAAGCTTATTCCCCTGCTTCCCTTTTCCATTCCCATGCCCACACAATTTGAAAATGATATAAAAATCCTAACCATTCTCTTTACCTTCATTGAACTCGATCCTTATCGCCAAAGTGAGATGACCAAGATCTTCAACTTTTTCTATGCCGAAGATCAATTAAAAAATCTCACCCCCTACCTTAGAAACTGTTCTCTAAACTCGACCATGTCCCGTAAATCCAAACTGGCCGATGAGCTTCGTTTTGTGATCTACTCTGTGCTCTCTTTGGCATGGGCCTTCAGCTTTCTCAATTTCTCCATCAAACTTCTCACCTCCAATATTCCCTCAATCTTTATGAACTTCATTCCACCCATTGTGCTTGGACCCTTTGGACTCCTCTCCACCTTTTTAATTTTACTCTTTTTGCTCTTTATCTTTATCTATCTCTTTATCGATATTCTTCAGACCATCCTACAAAATATCTACTTTCCACTGCAAAACACCATTGCACGCTTTTCTCGCAAATCCACCAAGTGTAAAGATGAGGCAATCACCCAAGAGTTCATTCGCAAGGCCCTCAAGAGCAACTCTTTTTTCAGTGGCATGCAAGATAAGGCGATCGATTATCTGATGGAAAATCTCTCCGTTAAAGAGTTAAAAAAGGGCATGGATCTGATTGTTCAAGGAGATACAGGCCACGAACTCTTCCTTCTACTAAAAGGTCGCGTCGATGTCATTGTTCGCAAAGATACCGGGATAAAAAAAAGAATCGTCACCTTAGGAGCAAATACAGTTATTGGAGAACTCGCCATCATCAAAGAGTGTGAACGAACCGCCAATGTTACAGCGATAGAGAATATCATCTTTATTGAAATCAAAGATACTGTTTTCAAATCCCTGCTCGAACAAGAAGATATTAAGAAAGATATTCATCGTCTGCTCACTTTGATCGAAATTTCTCAATTTGTATCCACCGCCCCTATCTTTAAAGACCTACCCTCTGAAATCATGAAAGTTTTTGTGGAGGCCGGCGAAATGACCTACTTCCCGGCCAATCACGATCTGGTGGTCGAAGGAGAAAATGATAAAACTTTTTACCTGATTATCCGAGGGAAAGTGGAGATTATTAAGCATGGAGAAAAGATTGCAGAACTGGGGCAAGGCGATTTCTTTGGAGAGATTGCGCTCATTGCTGATGTTCCAAGGACCGCCACCGTACGCACGCTGGATAAGTGTCTTTTCCTCTTTCTCGAAGATAAGGCCTTTTGGGGAATTCTCTCCGAAAATATCGATCTTGCCATGTATATCGAAAGTATTGGCCGCAATAGAATGGAGGAGAAAAAATCATGATGAACGCATTCTCCATTCTCATTCGCATTTTACCTGTGATCACCCTCGCTTATGGACTCTATAATAACGCCGACTCCTTTCAATCCCTCTTTAACACCTCTGGGATGATCTATACCCAATTCCAACTCTCAAACGTGGCCAAGCAAGTTGCTACACAATTGCAATATTATCAAGAGGAGCAATCCAAGGCCGAAACCCCACCTACCACGGAAGAGGTTAAGAGTAAAATTCAGGAGATTGTCGATGGGATTAGTGCTAAAAAAGCAGTTGATGCATGGGGAACACCGTTTGTTGTCTCAGTGAATTTCGAACGCGGAGAGATCTCGATTGCAAGTCTAGGCCCCGACAAAACTGCCAATACGGGGGACGACGTTCCAAGCTCACTGCAGTTTCAATTGCCAAGCGAGAGCGAAGCCCCCAGCACAGAAGCACAGATGGGCGATGGATCACAAGAGCAAGATTTAGAAAATCCTAGTAGCGAAGATGCAACTGTTGCTCATGACGATCCCTATGCCACAACATCTAGGCCCACTCGGCAACATAGTGTGCAGGCAGCTCCTCGCCCCCCACGAACAGCCTCCCCCGAAGAAGATGCCTCCGCTTACTACGATGAGGGTCATCCAGCTGAAGAGGATGGGGGAGGAGGAGAGGGATCTAACCTCGATGATAGCGCCAGCGGCGAAGAAGCAGCTTACGCCTACCCTAACTAAGGTCTCTTTTTGTGCTTATCCACACCTCTTTCCTTATCTTTGTCCTTGTCTTTGTCTTTGTCTTTATCCCTATCTTTATCCCCTTTAGGCCTTAGCTGCTTTACGGGTTGATTCGGATTTAGCGTAAAACAGTCATCCTTGGTTATCGGAGTAAAATAATCTGCCTCTTCAATCAAAATTTTTGCGGTACTATTTTCTAATGCTGCAATCTCCACTCGCACCCCTTGCGACTGTAAATACCTCACTAACTCAATATAATCGGAATCCCCAGATAAAATAATAATCGTATCCACTTTTTGTGCTAGCTGAGTAGCACGAATACTCAAAGGAATATCGGCCGATTTATGGCAAGGGCACACCGATCCGTGGTAGTTACTATGCAGGCGTTCTGCAAGCTTTGTAGAGATGCTCTTGCCCTCTCGAAAATAGATCAGGCGATTTAATCCACGGTTATAAAGTAACTTCGGAATCAAGGTATCAAAATTAAGCATCGTATGCGGGTTTCCTGTTAAATCGTGAAACCCCTTTTCTATATTATTTCCATCGATCAAGATGGCCACGCTCTGATCAATGCTAATGCTATAGGTGTCCTCATCAAAAAAAGTCATTTCCTCTCCTTTGTTTTAAAATTACAATTTACACACTATAATCTTTTATTGTATGAAGCTTGCTTCAAATGATACAATTATATATTAAAGAGAGTTTTTGCAATGGAGTTCTTTAAATTCATCCTCGATAACTTAAAATTAAAGCGCAAGCTGGCCATCATCACCTTAGTCAAAGTAAAGGGCAGCGTTCCCCAAATTCCAGGTGCCAAACTTGCCGTCTGCCACCTTCCCGATGCTCTCACGACTCCTCTCCTCACCGCTGGTACCGTGGGTGGCGGCGCCCTTGAACACCAAGCGCTCCAAGAGGCCCTCGACATTCTTAAATCCGATGCTCAAAGCAAACCCAGCATCCACTATATCGAAAAAAATCTGCTCAACGATCTTGGAATGGTTTGCGGTGGCGAGGTAAGCTATACCATCGAACTCATCTCTCCTCCCTCAGAGCTTATCATCTGTGGTGCCGGACATTGCGGAGAGGCCTTGGCCCAGGCAGCAAAAAACCTTGATTTCTCCATCACCATCATCGATTCCATGCAGTCCTTTGCCAATCGCGAACGTTACCCCTTTGTCGATAAAATCATCAACTCCTTTGAAGAGAGCGACCTCGACCGAGAACTACAACATAGAGAACACGCAGGTAAGAACTCCTACGTCGTTATCGTTAGCAGGGATCACGCCACCGATTTTCGCATGGCCCGCTATTTTATGAATAAAGAGTGGTGTTATTTAGGTGTGATTGCCAGTAAAGCAAAATCACTAAAACTTAAAAAAGAGCTAGGGGCCGCTGGTTTTCCACCCGAGAAAATTTCCCGCCTCACCTCTCCTATCGGCCTTGATCTCGGTGGAAGCTCTCCTGCAGAAATCGCCATCAGCATCCTTGCACAAATCATCTCCCTAAAAAACAGGAGCTGTTAAAATGTTAGAAGAACGTGAAGTTCCCTCAAAAAATTCTGACTCTAGAAAAGAGAAAGGGCCTTCCAAAATCAAACAAATTCTCGCGATCCTCGTCTTTGGCACCATCGTTTTTACCATGATTTTGGAAGTTTTCCTTGCCACCTCATAAAAAAACGATCTCCCCTTATCTTCCCTTTAAAGATAAGCATGGAACATGATCCAGAGATAATCACTAAAATCCTTGTCCGCAATGGAATTTTTTTGTTTTAGCCACGATACTGCTACTTCGTAATGAGGCCTGGGATACCAAATAATTCCAGGTCCGGTAGAGTAACCTCTAGTCTCTTTGATTTTTAAATCGGTTTTGGCACTATCGTAGGCCCAAAAGAGATGCAGCCCACGCACTACTTCCCAACCTATTTTTTTGTAAACAAAAAATCCGGTTTGGGAGATTTTTGGGCCACTGACTTGTGGGGTGATCGTGGATCTTTGCAGGTCCAACTCTGACAACAAGTAGAGGTGTTTTGTAAAACCTAAAACAGCATAGGTACCAAAGAGGTCTCGCTTCCATCGCGTGCGATACTGATGCAGGTAATTGCCCCCTACCTTAAATGTTTGCAAGAATGAGTAGCTTACATTAAAAGAGGCACCTTTAGTGTGTTTACGATCAATCTTTTCCCGATCACTCCAACCAAAAATGGCCGTCAAATAGAGGCCAATTCCAGAAGAGAGGTAGGAGAGTTCAGCATTATAGGTTTCTGATCCCTCATCAAGATTCAATCCCCTTTTAGTGGAAATAATGTGATCGGGAACGTTAATGCCAAAGGCAGGCATAAATTTTCCGGTTCTTAAAGTCAGTAGGTCGGAGAAGTGAATTAAAAAGTAGTGCCTACGGCTATTGATTTCGAACTCTTTTTTTCCTTTTCCCACTTTGTGAACAGGACCAAGGGTAGCAAGCAGCGAGTATTTCCTGTGGTAAGTTACCATTGCTTCCAAGTCAAATTGCATCGGAATGAATTTGGCCTCTTCCAAAAAGATATTATTGCGATAAATTTGCACGGCCCTTAAATCACCTCCATAATCAAACCAAGCAGGTAGTTTGATCGCCCCATAGAGTGGTTGAACCTCCTCTCCCTCGTTGCCCCAGGTACTTATTTCGCGAGATAACTCTCTCCCATAGGGGGTGATCAACCCTCCACCACTAGGACTATAGTGGCAACTGGTACAATTATTATATCCATGGCGTATGTTTTCAGGAAATGCATAGGCACTGTAAATCCATTGAAACAGGGCAAACATAAACCCCAAAAAGAGTATTCCTCGTAAAAACATTGATTTTAATTGTAGCGTCATTTGCTTTTCGCCTTGCTGCTATCGTTGATCTTTTGTTCGCTGACGATGGTTCCTGCTATTTTTACAAGAACATCAACCTCTTCCGCAACAGTAATGCCCGCATAACTAGGAATAGCAATTTTAAAGTCACTCAATTTAATTTTCAAGGAAGCATGAGTAGTGAAATTGAATTTTTGCCTCGTTATTTTAGATGCTACTCCTGAAACATTTTTTTCTACGCCATGAAGTTTGAGCACTCCCGAAAAAGCGATGTTTTCAAGAGTAAAAGATTCTTGCTTGGGGAGTATCAGCTTATTTAAGAGAAAACTTGTTTTTGCATAAAGGCCGTTCTCTTTAGCTACCTCTAAATACTTCTCTTTCATATGGCGATCGCGAAGATTAATTCCTGTATCAAGAGAGTTTAAATCGAATTCAAAAAATCCTGTGGCATACTCATCGGAAATGGTTAATTTTCCTGTAGGAGCAGCTCCCGTACCTTTAATGGTGAGCATACTCGGATTGCCGATGGCCGTAAACTCGACAGTGCTGTTTTGAGTATCAATTTGTAAATTCTCAATGACAGCTGTTCCACCCTCCTCTTGATTCACTAGAAAAAAAAGAAGAAAAAGAAGAATCGCAGAAAAATATATTTTCATAGTCATAGTATGGCCCCTGGTTAAAGAAAATGTTTTCGACAACCAATTGATAGAAAAATTTTTAAAGGTAGAAAAAGCGTTCAATGATTACCCTCCATTAAGAAAACAGAGGAACAGATGCAATCCATAGATATGATAATGTTTTATACATTTGTCAAAGCAATAAGAACGTTTTGTACAAATATATTCATTTGCAAAAAACTACAACACGCAACACCAGAGTTATTGTCCGATTTATTTAAAGGAATCTCAATATTCAAGTAACTCCTCTCCCCCTGCCCAAGAATATTTCCCTACAGAGCTAGTTTACCCCATAAAAAAAATTGCAATGCTCTAATCGGCCATCTCATGCACTTAAAATAAAATAATTCAGTAAGATGGTACATGGCAAATGCAGCAATTCTAGGAAAAACTAGACCGGGAAATATTAGCTTTAAAGCGACATACGATATTATTGATGCCAATAAATCAAATTTGCTAAACACAAGAGGGGCCGAACAAAAAAAAGTTCTAGCAACAATGTTTTATCAAATGCTCACTGTTAAAGTAGGAAAAAGAGGAAGCAGGATGGAACATAGAGCAGTAAAGAAAAGAGCAAAGCCTCACAAGCGATTAACTCAATCTAGGGAGGAATGGAAAAGAAATCTCAATGCTTAAGTTAGTGCCATTGATTGCAGCAAATAGCATCCTCAATATTAACATCGAATGAATTGACATCTATAGTTCGTTATGTGAGGTTATTGCACAGAAAGCAATTCTTTAAAGGGGGTAATATGAAAAGAGTATTATTTTTAACCTGTATTATAATTTTTTATCTTTTAATTCCCATTTGCATGGCCAGCGGATTCCCAAGAACTAGTGATTATAATTTTACAAAAGAATTTGAAATTAAAAATCTTACTTTTCAAAAACAAGGAGAGGAAAAAGAAGTCATAGTTGAAGTTGAGTACATACGACCAGATTCTTTTAATATGGAGAAACCACAATTTAAATTTGTCCCTATTATTATTGACAGATATGGTTTTTGTACCGGTATCATTATTCGCCTGGATTACAACAATTCAAGCTCACATGGATTAAAAGACACAACCACAATAAATGTAAATGTAAAAAATGTTTTTGGGACAACGGATTGTGATATTGTTGTAATGGGGCCCAACAAATACTATATAGCATCTATATTTCCCTTTGGCGTACGTAGCTACGAATATAAAGAATAGTTATCTAGTGCTCATCCACTCATTGATTAGCTTCAGTTTATCCTCTGTTATCCTTGTCCCACTAGAAAACGGCTTTAGCTCCCTGTTGTTTGATTCCCCAGGCGACTATGCATGTACTCCCACTGTCCTCATGAGAAATTATTCCCGCTCCACTCGCTCCCTTCCCAGATTCTATGGCCTAATAAATTCGATCGCTATCGACAGCTTTCGGTTGCCCATCGTCATAATTCATGGCAAATCCATTAATCCTTTGCTCGTTAGTTAGCGCATTATATAACTCGTTTTTATCTTTTGGAAAACCACATATACTGACTTTCGTTTTTCTTAATTCGTCACTATCAGGACATCCCATTTCAACGTACCCTACTTTATTTCCAATTTCTTCATTTAGTAATAGCAAGGCATAGTCATGTGGATAAAATTTTTCCCTGGAACTATACAAAGTTATCCTTTCCTCCATGATCTTTGCACAATTGTTCATTCTAATCGCTGCATAAAAGATGATCATGAGCGAGCAAAAAAGCTGGGGGGCCGTCAGTATTGCTCCTAGGGCATTGGAGAAGCGAAGGGAAATAGTTCTAGTCTTTTTGATTTTGTTTACATTGATGATGATGAATATTAGAGGAGAGGGTGGGAAAGGTATGCAAAAAGAGCAGGAGCAAAGCTACTTACATTAGCAACTGCTACTCAATTCAACGAATATGAAGATCAGCTATCAAAGGAAAGCTCCAAAATCTATATTGATCGTGAGTTGGGTGAAGAGTTTGCCCTTTACCTTTATCAGAAGGGTTTTAAGAATCTTTTTTTTAGCAACAGGACATAATCCTGAGATGTTCGAGCACCTGTCTTGGTTGAAATGCCAAAGTAAGGAAAATCCTTGGGAAACAGAAGATGATTTGTTAACTCCTCCTCCATTTTGTTGTACCAGCGGCTTTCCTTTTGGGTTACAGTGAGCAAAGAAGAATTTGCTGGATTTTCAAACCTATAACCACACAGCGAGGAGAACATGCAAAGGTTTATTGAGAATTATCAAGGGGAGCATTTTGATGTTGTTATCATTGGTGGGGGAATTACCGGTGCCTCAGTTGCTTATGAGGCCGCCTCCAAAGGGATGTGTTTTCTGTGTGCCAGCAGACTAAAGGTATAGCGAGGAGCAAATTGACACTAACCTCTACCATAAGTCTACTGACACGAGCTTGGCATATGACAGTGGTCACAACGTGGACACCACATTTATACACCTTCTCTAAAGATTGTTGCTAGATATAGTCAAAGAATCTTGTAAACCAGGTTCCTTTCAGTTTCTTCAATATTCCATCGTAGCTGCTATTTAAATTTTTTTCTGGAATAAACTGATAACCTTGATCAATAAGTAATGATTTCATGAGAGCTTGTTTTTCTAAGGATACTTTGCAGAGATTTAAAATAGTTACCAGCTTCCCAAAATTACTAACCCTAAGTTGCAAGGAGATGTCGTCATCTTTCATTTTAAAAATAATTTTTCCATGAAAACTCGCATCTTGTATTTCGCTCCAGTGTTCAAAACTAGAAATTGTTGCAATCGATTTTAGTAGATCCACAAGAATCATGAATTGCTTGTCTGCCTGATAAAAGTCAAATCCATTAGGAAATTCCCATTCAATATCGTCGTACTTGCGCAATATGTCGTACAGTTGATCTTTATTCATAATTAAATTACCTCGTTACTTGATTGGATAAGCCGTGACAATTTTACTGGTATTTGTTTCGACCACAATTTTGATTTTTGATTCACCTTGAGTACCTATGACCTTCCCCATCTCAACAATAAAAGCACCAGGATCACCGTCAGCAGCATTCCCTTTTTTTAACCATGCTTGATCAATTAATTGTGGGATTTCTTTCGTTTCGACACCAAAAACCGTATGCAAAGGCTTTGAAGGATCAGGTTTTCTATGCTGTAAAACGTGTCTAAGACGGTTTTCTTTTGTGCCTTGGCCATAAATAATACCAGCTTCAGATACCCACGTTCCCTCTCCAGTGTATTTGAGTCCTGGAATACCTTTAACGAGATCATATCCTTCCTTTCCTGTTGTCCCTGCAATAGACTCAAAAAATTCAACAACAGGGGTATGAAGATCACCGCTTCCTCTTGAGTTACCAACTATCTTCTTAAAGGTGGTTGTAAATTCAGTAAGTTCTTCTTTCGCCTTTAACCCTAACTTTGCCGCGGACGCAATAATTTTATCTCCCCATAATACCGATTCTTTAAAAGTATCTTTTCCAATGTCTATTCCTTTTGCTAGCAAATTGTCACCAAATCTAACGAAATATTTTAATCCATTTTTAGTTAATGATGCTGCAGTTCCTCCAAGCATTCCAGAACTTGCGGCAGAAAAGGTTATACCAACTACAGCTGAAGTTATAAGAATAGCTCTGTCTGTTACAGAAAGTCGTTCTCCACTTAACAACTTTCTGCCAGTGGAAGCTTCCAGTACATCTCTTGCCATTGTTGCATG
Organism: Oligoflexia bacterium; assembly: GCA_015231955.1. Classification (GTDB taxonomy): domain Bacteria; phylum Bdellovibrionota; class Bacteriovoracia; order Bacteriovoracales; family Bacteriovoracaceae; genus JADGAN01. The sequence goes on from JADGAN010000031.1 coordinate 54,409, forward strand.
AGCAGTAACTGGGTTAATCACAGAAAAAGCATCCATTGCAACATCTGCAAATATTTGTGCGTATTCTTTAAAAACTGCTCCGCTGCTAGTATCACCTTCTGCAAATGATTTGTCGGCTTCTTCAACTGCTACATACCCCATTACCTTTGCTTGTTTTCCCTGGATAGTAAATGGTCGAGCTTGATTCAGATTTTGGTAGATATTTTCAAGTTGCTGTCTAGGTACTCCTTGTGATTGAAAATTTATTTTATATGGTTCTCTTGGTGGAATGATTCCATCTTTTTCAAGTAGATCAGAAGCATCACTGCTCACTAATTTACTGAACTCTTCATTTATTCCAGGGACAACCCTAGATTCATTCGTATTTAAATCAATCAATTTTTCTTTTTCTTCTATTCCTTGAAAAGAGCTAATCAATGAATCCAGCTTATTGTTATTGTTTTCCATGGTTGGATTTAAGTCTGAAACAGAATTGTCAATTTCATTTTGTTTTCTATTATTCTCCTCTGTTAGCTTCTTTATTTGTTCTTCTAGATTTTTAATTGTTTCCTGCATAGCTTTTTCTATGTTTTCTTTGATTTTGTTTTGCTGTTCAGAACTCAGTGTTTCTGGGTTTTGTGGAGAGATAGAATTTAAAGATGCTCTCAAATTTGCAAGTGATTGATCTACGGAAGAAGGAGCAAATGGATCGGGTCGATCAATTGAAGGAGATGGATGTCTTTTGTTAAATTCTTCTCTTTCTTGTGAATCTCTACGCATCTTATCCATGTATTCTTGATTCTCTTTATTCATTTGTTCTATGCTTTGAAGAGCTTCCTGTAGTTTTGATCTTCCTCCTGACACTTGTGGGCCAAAGCCTGGCCTAGGTCCACCCGGTATTGTAATAGTTGAAGGACCAAATTCAGTGGAATTAAAATTGATAGTGGAATAATTAGTTGAACAAGAAGGATTGGGTACTGGTGATATGAAAGAAGTGATTGGAGGCGTGATCGGTGTGTATGGCGGAGTTACTGTTGTGTATTCGTATCCGCCATTTTCTTGTGAGCAATGAACAGTCGAAATAAAAGACACAAAAACAAGGAAACACAGCAGTGCCACTATATTAATCACGATTCTATTTTCTACCGTATTTATCATAAATATTTTTCCTGTTACTATTTTTTATTTAAAAAACTACTGAGAGTTGAAAAAAAGTAATCACTGGTTATTCCCTGTTCGCATAGACTGATGATTTCAGATCCTGGGTTAAGTGGTAAAATTTTTTTACAGGCAATTTTCAGTAGGTATTTGGGGTCTGCTTTGTTAAAAAAATTCACTCTATCCTCAACCGTTTTATATCCTCGAGCAATATAAGAGTCGGTTATATCAGCATTGCACTTTTTTACCACTAAATCCAATCTGCTTTTTAGTGCTAATATCTTGGCAATGATTTGTTTCATAGAATGGTAATCACCTTTCATAGAAGCGTTTACAAGTGTATTACTAGATTGAGTAAAAAGGCGAATGGTTGCGTTTATTTCAATGTCACAATCCATTTTATCAACATCTTTAAGTAATTCTACTAATGCTTCTTTTAAGGATAAGTTAACTTCTTTTACGGCAAGTATTTTGTAGTTTTTGTTAATTAATTCTGGTAATTCTGCTACTTTGCTCTTCTGGGAATTAAGCTCACTAATAAATTTCTGATCGTTAAAGTTATTGCTTGAGCACTTAGGAATTTCTATTTCGCTTAAATCATTTATCATATACTTTGCTGCAGTAGATAGATAAAAACACTCGCTTGTTTTAGAGTTGCTATCCATACTATCAATAGAACATTTTTCTAGTCCCTTAATCTTTTTAACTATACTTTGATATTTTTCTTTTATAACAGTAACCTTGCTTAAACAGAAATCGATCTCCATCGCTTTAGCATAGAGTTCGTGATAATTTTTCATTTTTGATTCAAGCTCTTGATTTGCATATGCTGAATATAAAAAACAACCAGCAATAATCATAGGAATAATTTTGACAATAATTTTAATCATATCTAAACCTTTTTCTTATTATCTAACTTTTAAGCACCAAACATACTCACTATCGCTTAAACTAGAGGTACAATCAAACCCTTTCGAAGTATAGATACATTTATAATTTTCACCACCCCAGAAATTACAATAAAGATGCCCGTTTCTTCCTTCAGAAGAGTGTTTAGTGCTAACTGGCCCGCTTATGCTCTCTCCAGGGCCTGGTGTATTGGTAAGACACCAAACAAGAGAACCCGCAGGAAGAGGCGAAGAACAATTTTTTCCAGGCACATCTGCATAAACACAGGACCATCCCCCATAAAAACCACAATAATCGTATCCATTTCTGGTGCCATCAGTTCTAACTTGAACAACACTCAAAGAATTTGCAATTGCCATATTTGCCGCCAGCATTTCGCTGTTATTCTTTATAATCATATTCTGCTCGTTAATTTTTCCTTGCTCAGTTGACACTTCCCCACAAGCTTCATCTAGTAATGATTTTAATTTATCCTGTGTTTCTACTCCGATAACCTTCATCATCCAATTTACAATGTTGTTGTCTCGTTGTAGAAGATCGCTATAGCAATTTTCAAGGTCAGCGAGTGATATTAGTAGATTAGAAATATTTGCATCATTTCCATAAACAGGATTTTCTTTTTTCCAAGTATTGATTGTAGAAATAATATCTTTTAATCCACTAGATTTTACATTGTTAGTATCAATATACTTCTTGATTTTGCCAAAGATATCAATTGTTCCTTGATTTCCAGCGTAAGCATCTGTTAGAATTTTTACTCTTTTATCTACCATTCCCAAACTTCGCTGACATAGGGCAAGTGTTTTTTCGCAAGATTCTTTGTTTTTCTGGCAATATTCAACATTCGATCTAGCATTTTGGCGCTCGCTAAAAATTGTCGCACTGGCAACTATTGTCCACATAAAAGCTAAAATCAGTAATCCAATATTTGATGCAAAAAATATTTTCATGTTTTCCCCTGAGAATTAAAAAGATAAAATCATAAACAAAAAGACAACTATCTTGTGAATTATAGCTTTTAGTGGCATTTCAACCTAATTGTTTTCACCACAAGAGGGCCTTATGTGGCCGATCAACAGAAACCAATCGCTTTTTCAAAAGCTAAATTATTTGTATTTACATATAGTTATATTTGTTTTTCTTGATGCTCAGCAAATAGTTAATAAATAAATAAATAAATACTCATTGAATAAAAGTTCAGATGCCAAATACTGTTGGCACTGGTAAAATAAATTTATTTTTGATAAGCCCTGATCTACCGAAAGGTGAAGAGCTTTGCCCTTTACCTGCATCAGAAAGGTTTTAAGAACCTTTTTTCAGCAACAGGACATAATTCTGAGATGTTCAAGCACCTGCCTTGGTTGAAATGCCAAGGCAAGGAAAGTCCTTGGGAAACAGAAGATGATTTTTAACCCCTCCTCTATTTTGTTGTACCAGCTGCTTCCCTTTTGGGTTACAGTGAGCAAAGAAGAATTTGCTGTATTTTCAAACCTATAACCACACAGCGAGGAGAACATGCAAAGGTTTATTGAGAATTATGATGGTGAGCATTTTGATGTTATTATCATTGGTGGGGGAATTACCGGTGCCTCAGTTGCTTATGAGGCCGCCTCCAAAGGGATGAGTGTTGCACTGGTAGAAAAAAGAGATTTTTCTTGCGCCACCTCGGCGGCCACTTCAAAACTCATTCATGGCGGTCTACGCTACCTGGCCAATGGTGAACTGAAATTGGTGCGTGAATCACTAAAAGAACGCAGGGTCCTGGAAAATATTGCACCTAATTTTGTTTATCCGATGCCCATACTCATGGTGCACGATAACTATGTTTTAAAAAACAATAAGTGGCTTGTAAAGTTAGGAATGCTACTTTACGATCTTCTCTCCTATGATAAAGGCAACACTTGGGATGCAAGTAAACGCATTCCTAACCACCAAACTTTATCGCGTGATAGCGTCTTAACATTAGAACCAAAACTAAAAGCTGATTGGCCTACTGGTGCCTCCGTATTCTACGATTGCACTAATATTTGCCCAGAACGCCTCACCCTTGCCTTTATAAAATCTGCAGTGGCGGCAGGAGCAAAGGTTGCCAACTATACTAAAGTGGAAGATTTTATCTTTGATAAAAAAGGTTCTATCATCGGAGTAAAAGTCAGAGAACTTTTACAACAAAGAGAGCATGAACTGAGAGGAAGCATTACCATTAACTGCACTGGAGCATGGGCGGATGCCATTCTCGAGCTTGCACATCCCAAACAACATAATCACCACCTTCATCGCTCAGAAGGAATTCACATCATTACTAAGAAAAATTTAATTTCTGGAAAACATATTATCGGAGCGGTGACCTCCAAAGGGCGCCACTTCTTTATGATCCCCTGGAGAAATCATACAATCATCGGGACTACTGATAAGCCCTACAATGGCGAACCCGACAATCATTGCATCACCAAGACAGCAATCCTTGAACTCCTTGAGGAAGTTAATAGCACTGTAGGCGAGGGAACCATCTGTTTTGAAGATGTTCAATACGCCTACGGTGGCCTTCGTCCTCTCATAGAAGATAAAACAAAAAAAACTTATAACTCTTCCCGGAAATATGAAATCTATGACAACAGCAAAGATGGGATTGCAGGGCTCATAACGGTAGAGGGAGGCAAATACACCACCAGCAGACAACTAGCAGAAGATTGCCTGCGATTAGTAGAGAAAAAACTCCATCGCCCGTACACACAAACCATCACCGATAAACGCTATCTCTACGGCTGTGAAATAAAAGATCTAAACAATTTTTTACACTCACAAATAAACAATAGCGAGTGGCAACACTTTTCAAGTAATACCAAAGAGTATCTTGCTCGCCACTACGGTACTGAGATGGATGCGGTTTTGAAAATAGCTAAAGAAAATCCTCCCCTCTTAGCACAAGCACTCAATGCTGATGGTGAGATTTTAGCGCAAGCAGTGTATGCTGTTCGCCATGAAATGGCCTTAGGCCTAGAGGATGTTCTCTTTAGGCGCACAGGAATAGCAACACTTGGAGATCCTGGTAACGAAGTATTACAAAAAGTTGCTGAGGTAGTCGCTCGCGAACTCAATTGGGATCATGCAAAGATGGTCCAAGAGATTGCTCATGCAACCACTTGCCTTAAAATACCATACTGATTTTTTTTAAGGGGCCATAGAACTAAGGAACTGCTTCGATTTGGAGAGAGGGGTAGGCATTGGTTTCGGCAAACCAAGGGTTGGCGTGGTTATCAGACCAAAAACTCCAAAGCAGAGGGTTGTTACCGGAGGAAAAGTAGAGATCGCTTGAGATTGCCGTGGCCAAGCATCCAGCATCGGAACCACCAGTTCTGGAGCCATAAAGGGAGGTGATTCCACTGATGGCCGAGTCGATCCGGCACGAATCCATTAAACTTGAGGTTTGTCTTCCCGCAATGCCACCGACATTGGTGCCACCACCACCAATGGTTCCTGCAAAGAAGGAGTTGGTGATATTTCCCGACATCACACCTGCGATTCCACCAATGTCACTGCCTGTAGCAGTGATAGGAGAAAGGGAATAGGAGTGGTTGATTGTTTGATTGGCGGCCCCGGTAAGTGAGCCAACAAGACCTCCAACGGAGGAGGTGCCGGTGATGCTACGATAAGAGTAGACGTTATCGATAGAAGAGGAGACGTTGCTGACATCACTGCTACCCGCGATACCACCAGTGCTAGTGGTACCAGTCACCGTTACCAGCGAGAGCACGTTACTAAGAAGCATACGATCGGGACTTTTTCCGATTACTCCACCTACGTCAGTGCCGCTAGAGTTAACTCTACCAGTGACAAAGACGTAATTAATGGTTTGAGTCCACCATACCCAGTCGGCAAGCCCTCCTACAAAGGTATTGGCACTGATATCCACATTGAGTAGTCCTAGGTTTTTAACAGTGCCATTAATGATTTTGGTAAAGAGCCCATGATTTGCGGTTAAATTTTTGATGATATACTCATTGCCATCAAAAGTTCCAGAGTAGGCATTTCCATCAATCCCCATACCGGTATTGAGAGTAACTCCTGAAAGATCGATATTGTTTTTTAAAATAAAACTACCTCCCCAAGCAATGTTGTTTATTACTCCTTGAAGTTGGGTGGCATTACAAAGGACAAGGAGTCCTCCATCGTTAGTAAGGTTATTCCAAGTTTTGGCCTCATCAGCAGGGAGGCACGCCGATGCTTTTTGGATATAGACGAGAAGGTAGACTTTGTTACTAGAGGCAACACCATCAGATGCATAGAAGGAGAAGATGAGAGTGCGCTTGGCGGGTGCTGCTGGGGCGGTAAAGGTTGGAGAGGCCACATTTTCACTCGATAAGCTAACGCTTTCACCGCCTACTTGTTTCCAATAGTAGGTAAAGGGGCCTCCCTCATCGTCGCTTAAGGTGATTGCAGGTAAGGTTACAGAATCGCCTTCGCTTACCGCTAAATCTGATCCACTAGCAAGGGTGGCGGCCGGGGTTCCATTGGTAGCGTTAACTGCAATGGTTACACTAGCACTACTGCTACTTGTTCCATCACTAGCAGTTAACGTAAAACTCATGCTCTCACTTGCCGAGAGGTTTGGAATTGTAAACGAAGGCGCAAGTGTAGTGGCATTATTCAAGGTAACAGTTGAACCTGTTGTTTGTGTCCAGCTATAAGTCATCGTGCTACTTTCTGGATCGGTTACGGTGGCCGAAAGATTGACTAAGTCGGTTTCATTAACGTTTTGGTTAGCACCCATAGTGATTTGCGGCCTACCATTGACACTAACGTTGATGTCATCGCTAACAGTGACACCATTTTGAGTGAGGGTTAAGCGGAAGGAGAGATCGTAATGACCACCTGTGGGAGCAGTAAAGGTTGGGGAGATTGCGGTAGCATCACTTAAGCTGACACTGCTTCCACTTAATTGTGTCCATGAGTATTGTAAGGGAGCGGTAGTACTTGATGCCGTTGATTGCGCTCCTGAGAGGGTAACTGTTTCCCCTTCAACAACAGATTGATCGTTTCCTGCAGCGGCCACGGGAGGAGGCTTGCCTAGAGCGGTGATGATTACCTCATCGGAGACAAGCAAACTTTGTTGATCAACACTAAAACGAAAAATGTATTCCCTTTGTTGCCCTGGAGGAACAATCGCGGTAAAGCTTACGGTTTTGTTGTCAGTCGATGATGTTGTTAAAGTTACTGCGGAACCACTCACTTGTGTCCAGGAGTAGGTTGCTTCTTTGCGACCTACCGTGGCCACTCCAGACAAGGTTACAGTGTCACCATCAATAACAGTTTGGTCGCTACCAGCAGATGCCGTCGGTGGACGAAAAAGAGAAGCATAAAAACGCTTGTCAACTTTGCTGCTTCCACCAGGATCACCTCCTAGGCACGAAACAACAAAATAGAGAGAAAACATACAAGATAAAAGCAATCTTTTATTAGACAACTATTCTCTCCTTGTCACTAGTCATTGCTCTAACTTAAAGATAACTCCAATTGCGCCGCTTAGTCAGCCGCTTTTTCCATTAGTTGATTTTAGGTAACTGCTCACACCCTTCGGCCATCTACCCTCTACCGGATGCTGAAAGTTGCTTAGCTAACAGCATTTGGTTGAGAGGTTAAGGTTGAGGGGTGTGAGCTAATGGAATGGACTCGCCTCTTTTAAATACGGCATCTAAGTGCCAGAATAGTAAAAAAACTAATTTATTATTCACATTAAAAAAGGACGAATCCATGAGTAAGATTAG
>JADGAN010000032.1 GCA_015231955.1 Oligoflexia bacterium
TTAAAAGAGGCGAGTCCATTCCATTAGCTCACACCCTTCAGCCATCTACCCTCTACCGGATGCTGAAAGTTGCTTAGCTAACAGCATTTGGTTGAGAGGTGAAGGTTGAGGGGTGTGAGCAGTTACATCATAAGATCATAAGAGGGTATGAGGAGTCCAAGTCCAGCAATTTTTTTTGATAAAGATGGAGTACTGGTTCCAGATGAAGGCACACTTCTGCCACAAAGTGAGTTTGTGCTGGAGGAAATGGTGGAGTTGCTTTCTCGGTTAAGGTGTTCTGGGGTGTGGAAGCTTTTTGTGGTTACCAACCAGGCGGTGATTGCTAGAGGTTTGATAACACCACAAGAGCTGCAGCAATATTTTACAAGATTACAAAGCACGATTTTAAAAAGAAGTGCACACGCCTATTTTGATAAAATCTACTATTGTCCTCACCACCCTCACGCCAATCTTCCGGAGTATCGTGTGTTGTGTGAGTGTCGAAAACCCAAAGCGGGAATGCTAACGATGGCGGCAGAGGAGTTTAACCTTGATTTAAAGCGGAGTTATCTTTTAGGAGATAGAGTTTCTGATGTGGTCGCGGCCAACTTGGTTGGGTGCAAGGCCATCTTGTGCCGTTTTGATTTTGGGACAAAGAGGGTAGTAAGTCCAGAAGAGTTGATGAAGATGGTGGTCACCGATTTAAGTGAGAGGGAAGAGAAGGATAAGCGCGCTTTTGCAACGATTGAGACGCCCTTGCAGTTACTCAAATATTTATAAAAGTGAAGAGGAAGAGGAAGAAGGGGAGGAGGAATTGATGGTTCCAGTCATGATCTTGTCGGCAGGAAAGGGTACACGGCTTGGAGATTTATGCCAAGATACTCCCAAGCCACTCTTGAAAGTTGCAGCACGGCCGATTTTAGAGTGGAATTTGCGACATTTGGTATCCTTAGGTTTTAAGGATGTGATTATTAATTTAAATTACCTTGGAGAAAAAATTGTTGAGTATTTTGGGGATGGGCATAAGCTAGGACTCCGACTGCATATCCATTACTCTTTGGAGAAAGAGCGTGCTTTGGGTACTGCTGGAGGAGTAAAGCATGCGGAAGATATCATTGATCGCTTGTTAGTGCACTCTTTAACAAAACCGTTCTTTTTTGTTTTATATGGAGATATTCTTTGCAATTATGATTATCGGAAATTGTTACAACTGCAAGAGCAAAACTATCGCGTCTATGGAGCGGAGGGAACGATTTTATTGCATAAGCGGCAGCGCTCGAATAGCATTATTGTTATGGATGAGAAGGGAGAGATCGCTAAGTTCATGGAGAGGCCAAGGGAAGAAGAGGTTTTACAGCATCTTGCTTTAAAAGAGGAGACGTGGGTTAACTCTGGGCTTTACTGTTTTCATCAAAAGATCTTAAGCAGAATTGCTGATGGGGAGGCGTGTGACTTTCCTGCAAATATCTTTCCCCTGTTAATGCAAGAGAGGCGGTTGTTTGGAAAAGCTTTAGAGGGATATCGAATTGCCATCGATTCCAAGGAAAGGTATTTACAAGCGCAAATGGATCTTAAAAAACAAGGAGTGTTTTGTGTATGATTCCCCTCTGGAGTTTTCGAAAATTTATATGAAAAAGCTGCTTGCCATCTTGGAGCGCATTGGACATCAAGAAGTGGCCGTAGCGATTGCACTAATTGAACAGGCGGTTTTAGAGAGGAAGAAAATTTTTTTTCTAGGTAACGGGGGAAGTGTTGCCACTTGCTCGCATTTTGTATGTGATATGATAGGTATTAGTGCTCGTAGCGGAATCCATATCGATGCCATTAACCTTGCTGAAAATGCTTCGGCCATCACTGCCATTGCTAACGATTTTGGATATGAAAATATTTTTACCCACCAACTAAAACACCTCTTGGCACCAGGTGATGTTTTAGTTGCAATATCGGCCTCTGGAAATTCTCGAAATTTATTAAATGCGGTTGAATTTGCAAAATCCAAAGGCAATAGTTGCATAGGAATTATTGGTTTTGATGGGGGACTACTTAAATGTTTATCTGATGTGGTGATTTTTGTAGAAAGCGCGCACGGTGAGTATGGTGCTGTCGAAGATGCTCACCTAGTGATAGCACATATTATTACCGATTATTTTAAAGGAAAATTGCTCCAGTTGTCTCAATTTGCAACATCCTTGCAATCAAAACAATCAAATGAAGTTGAGGTGCATGGGCGGGTTTCCTTGGGGAATAGATAGTTCTATTTCACCCTTCTTGTAGCGATCGAGCACTTCATTGGTTTTGTGTTGTAGGCAGAGGCAGGCACACATCGATTTGGCGTTGAAGTGAGGCGAGGCCAGTGTATTTATGATCTCCCAGTAACGATCGCTAAAAACCAAATCTTTAAATCTTTGCTCTACAAAATTCCCAATATGATACTGCTTGTATTTTTCATGGAAAAAAGATCCGCAAGGTGCAACTAGGCCAGAGCCAGAGATTTGCAGATGAAAGGGCACTCCATAGCACTGTTCGTAGCTGCGCTTGCCTTCGGCCTGGATTTTAGACCACTTCACACTTACCGTAAATTGAGAAGTGCTGAATGTTTCGGCCTCTTTTAGAGTAGGAATAAGCTCTTGATACTTACTGTAATCGATACCGAGAGAGCCTTCCTCATCGTCAGTACAATGTTTGATTACAAGATAATCTGGGGATAATTTTTGTGCCAGTAGAGATAAGGGGATGATTTGATCTTTGTACTGAGGCAGCAGTACCATCTGCATGCCGATGGTTACAGTAAGGCCAAGCTGCTTTTTAATTGCTAGCGCCGTCTGAATATTCTCAATCACTTTATCAAAGTAGTGGGGAGGTACTCCATGAATTTGGGCATAACGGTTGCGTTCACCCGCAGAGATATTAAAACGGAGGTAGGTGATGGCGGGCAGGATTTTTTCTAAAAGATTACGATTTAAAAGTAGTCCATTGGAACCAAGAGCAAGCGCGATTCCTTGCTTATTTCCATAGGTGATGATCTCTGCAAGGTAAGGGTTCATGGTGCTTTCACCATCGCTTACAAAACTAACTCCACGTACGCCCATCTCTGCACAGTCATCAAAAAAATTTCGCATCACTTCGAAAGTTATTTTTTTTCGAGAATTTTCTTGAAGTTGTCCATAGCAATACTCGCATTTATAGTTACAATTGCGTGAGAGCGCCATATCGATGGTGATCGGAGCAAAGCGCTCTCCTCGAATCCAGGCCTGCAGACGATCGTTATGCCATAAAATTTTAGAGCCATCTAAGATAAGTTTTTGAGTCATAAACAAGAAATTCCCAATATTAATAAAAGTATTAAGTAACTGCTCACACCCTTCAGCCATCTACTCTCTACCGGATGCTGAAAGTTGCTTAGCTAACAGCATTTGGTTGAGAGGTGAAGGTTGAGGGGTGTGAGCAGTTACAGTATTAATATCAACCTTGATTGCGAATTACACCAGGCTCGTTAAACCATTGCTCTACTGATTCATAGGAGATCTTATTGGTCGCAAATTGTGAAGAGATAGCACTGAGAATAGGGCCAACCGATTCTTCTACAGTAAGTGACTCTTCATTATGCGCATTTTGGATATCAGAACTCCAGTGCATGGTGAAATCGGTATTGATGGAGCCAGGATTAACTAGAGTAAATACAATGCGATGAGCGGCGTACTCTTTTTGGAGCGCTTCTGACATTTTCTCGATGGTTCCTTTGGCCATGGTATAGACACTAAGTTTTGGTAGTGTGCGCTCACCAGAGCGAGAGGAGAGAAAAATAATATGAGCACGCTTTTTATCAATGCCGGCAAGCTCATTTTTTTTCATATAAGGCAGCAGTTCTCTTAGCCAAAAAATGGGGGCACGAGCATTAACGTCAAAGATGTTTTCAATATCTTGGTAGTTCATATTTTCAAAAGTGGTATAAAGGTGTGAACCACCAGCAGAGTTAATAAAGAGGTCGATTTGATCTTTGTCGCGCTCATAAATATTTCGAACTGTCTCTTGCATCTTTGCAAAATTTCTAATATCAAAACTATGAGATTCAATTTTAGTTTCCAGGAGGTTTTTTTCTCCCTGTTTTCTTCTGCTATTTAGTTCAGCATACAACTCATCTCTTGTGTATTGTAGCGAGTGATCTCGATCACGCGCAATCATAGTGATTTTTCTACAGGTACCCATAAGACGTTTGCAAATTTCTTTGCCAATACCACTAGAAGCACCGGTGACTAGCATGTGTTTGTTTTGGGCCCAGTTATGATCAGACATTGTAACCTCCATGTTAAGTTCCCCCTGAAGTTCATTATACATGAATCATTAATCGTGCCAAACATCTATGAGCATGTTTTGTGCCAACTCTTCTCGATCTAAAAATGGAAACATATCTTCAAGTGGTGATTGCGACATTTGGCCATTGGCATTTAACCTAGACGCAAGCCTTGGTATTATGGGCTGATTAGCAGGCATAACCACCTCGCAGAGAAAGCTGTGCTCGTTAGCGATAATCTGTTCAAGTTTATTTTTAGCATCGCTTATAGATGAGATTTTTTCAGTATGAAATCCGTAGGCCTTGGCAATAGCAAGAATATCGGGAAGGATTACACCACTGTCTTTGCTGGAGCCAACATAGCGGCCCTTGAAATTATTATCTTGCATACTGCGAATGGCGAGATAGCCATCATTATTATAGACAAAAATTTTAATAGGAAGTTTTTGGGCAATGATGGTCTGTAACTCTTGCAAGGACATTTGAATACCACCATCACCCGCTAGGCAAATGACTCGTTGGTTATTATTGGCAATACAGGCACCGATAGCACCCGGGAGACCAAAACCCATGCCGGCCATGCCACCAGATGTGATAAGACGTTGGCCTTGTTTTACTTTAAAAGTTTGAAAGGTGCAGGTAAAGCTGGTTCCCATATCAGTGACCACTACATCATCTTTTGTTAGCACTTGTGAGAGAATATCGATAAAGGCGTAGGAGTTGATTGCTGATGGATTTTCTTGATAATACTCTGGAAGAACTACAGGATAGTTTTTTTTCCAATTTTGAGTAGTGGTGATCCAATGGCCCCAAGAGGGTTTTGCAATATTTTGAGTTTGTAAATGAGTCGTAAATTCTTGAATAAATGCTTTTGCATCTGCATGCACTCCAAGCGCTGTCGGCAGGCGAGGTTTTGCTACTACTTGAGGATCGATGTCTACAATAATTAATTTTCCCGATCTAGCAAAAGCTTTGAAATTGTAACCAGTTTGTGGGATGGAAAAGCTTGTGCCGATAGCGATAATCGCGTCTGCGTTTTGAATGGCAAAGTTTGCGGCCCTTTGACCAAAGAGACCACCTCTCCCAACATAGAGAGGATGCTCTTCATCGATGAGATCGGCAGATCCCCAAGTAGTGACTAAAGGGATAGAAAGTGTCTCTATAAGGTTAAAAAATTGTTCCTGACTAGTTCCAGAAATACGTACACCATTGCCGATAAAGAGGAGAGGACGTTTGGAATTTTTTAAAATTTCCATCACTTGCATAATCTGTGCTTGCTCAATTGCTGGAGTTGCTGCTGTTGCGGGTGGTGGATCAAAGGGAAGTAGCTTTGACTCATCGATCATGGCACCTTGAATATTAAGAGGAATGTCTAGCCAGACAGGGCCTGGGCGACCACTAGTTGCAAGGTATATTGCTTTCTCTAGGTGCATGCGAATGGTGTTAGGGTCGGTAACCATTGCTGCATACTTAGTAATGGGTTTAACGATGTCGATAATGTTGATCTCTTGTAGACCAATTTGTCTTAGTCCTGTATCCAAAATCGTATCGGCAACATTGACTTGGCCTGAGATGAAAAGGCAGGGGAGCGAATCAACCCAGGCGTTGGCGACTCCAGTGACTGCATTGGTTCCACTCGGTCCAGTGGTAAGCACACAGACACCCATTTGGTTTGTATAGCGAGCGTATCCCTCTACCGCCATGGAGAGGTTTAATTCATTAAGACAGCAAACGTATTGTAGCTTTGGATTTCTTCCAAGAGCATCTGCAAGGTGCATGTTTCCTCCGCCTACAATAAAGAAGATGTGCTTTTGTCCAATGGATGTTAGATGAGAAAAAAGATATTCGGATAATTTAATCATTGTCGAACCTCATAGGAGTTGATGAAGTTAAGAATGCGCTGGATACCATCTTTTAGAAGGGGAAGATTTGCGGTTAGTGCAATTCGAATGTATGCATCGGAAGTTGGGCCAAAAGTTGCTCCAGGGGCAACTGCTACACATGCTTCTTCTAGCAATCGATCCGCTACTTGATTGGAGTTAAGAGAGGTATTGGTGATATTTATTAAAATATAGAATGCTCCTTGAGGCCTATATTTTATTTTTCCTTTTAATAATCCTAATGCCAAGTCAAATTTACTACTATATTGCTGTTGTAAATTTTGTACGATATTTGTTTCGAGATTTAGTGCCTCAATGGCAGCAATTTGTGAGATAGCGGGAGCGCAAGAGATGTACATCTCTTGTGCTTTTAACATCGATTCGCAAAAGCGTGTGTGGTTAGAGATAACATATCCAACCCTAAAACCGGTCATATTGTAACTTTTTGAAAAACTATAGACAGCAATAATTTTTTTATAATCAGAAAGTGCTATAGGAGAATAATGGATGCTATTGCCAAAAATATAGTGTTCATACACCTCATCGGATAAAATCCAAAGATTATGCTTTTTAGCAAGCTGGGTAAGTTCAATGATTTTTTCACGAGAGAGCACGGCCCCGGTGGGGTTTGAAGGGGAATTAATAATCAGCACTTTAGTTTTTGAAGTAATCAGCTGCTCTAGTCGATGGCAATCAATTGAAAAACCATCTTCTTCTGAAAGTTGATAGTGAACAGGAGTGCCAGCAAAATGCGCAACGCTGGTGCTGAAGTTAGGATAACCAGGATCGGGGACTAAAACTTCATCCCCATGATTTAAGAGAACACCCAAAACGATAGAGATCCCATAGGTGGCACCGGGAACAACAAAAATATGTTCAGGATTAACCAGAGAGGTGGGATAGAGATTTTTTTCTCTAAGTTTTTTTGCGATCGCCTGGCGAAGTTCAAGTAGACCCAGATTAGGAGTGTATTTTGTATAACCATGAAGTGCTGCAAAGGCGGCCTTTTCACAAATAGCGGGATGAGTTTCTTCATTTGGCATCCCAACTTCTAGGTGAATGATCTGCTTTCGATCCGGATCTTTTGCTAAGGCAAGATCCATTATTCGACGAATTCCTGATCGAGGAATAGACTCAATGGTGCTATTTATTTCCACAAGAGCTCCTTCCGAATTTTAATAATCGGCCAGTTCTTGAAATTATATATTACCGTCTTAACAAAGTTATGCGAAAATTTATCTAAATAATACTTTTTTATTATTTTTCGAGCGTTTGAGATTGAAAATTGGATCATTAGGACAATAAAAATGGGAAAGCATGAAGATAAATATAGAATTGATCATCATAAATTAATCTACCATCCCTGTAGAGTAATGGAGTGGATGGATGCTTTTGGTGAGTGGGAAAAAGAAAAAAGTTGTTACCCTATTTATATGGAAGTTTCTCCTGTTGGTTATTGTAACCACCATTGTAAATTTTGTGCACTCGATTTTTTAACAGGAAAAAAAATATTATTAGAAAAAGAGCTTTTATTAAAACGCTTGCAGGAATTTTCTCTGCTTGGGGTTAAAAGTCTTATGTTTGCGGGGGAAGGGGAGCCAACACTACATCCAGATATAGCAGAGATACTTGATTTTTGCACTCAGGTGAAGCTTGATACCTCTTTGACGACAAATTTTGATTTTTCAGGGGAAGAAAAACTTCAAAGTATTATGAGGAACTGTAAATGGATTAAAGTGAGTATGAATGGCCTTGATCCAGAAAATTATGCGCTTATCCATCAAAGCTCAAAAAATTCTTTTAATCGGGTCATTAATAACATTGAGAAAGCATTGGAAATAAGAGGTACCCTTCAGCAAAAATGCACGATCGGGGTACAATTGCTCTTGCTTCCTGAAAATGCGAGTGGAGTGGCGGTACTTGCAAAAAAAGTAAAGGAGATAGGTGTTGACTATTTTGTGGTTAAGCCTTACTCGCATCACCCTGAAACAATTGGAGATACCTATAAAGATCTTGATTATGGCCAATATGCCTCTTTGGAAGAGGAGTTATCAGAGCTAAATAGCAGTAGCTTTAAAACAGTTTTTAGATTTTCAGCTTTGAATAAAATTCAAAATAATTTACGATATTATGATCAATGCTATTCTGTGCCGTTTTTTTGGGCCTATCTCAAATCTACAGGAGATGTTTTTGGTTGTAGTTGCTTTCTGACCAATAAAAATTTTTGCTATGGTAATATTAATAAACAAACTTTCAGAGAAGTTTGGGAGAGTGAAGAGAGAAGAGCATGCATTCAATATGTTCGAAATCATCTTAATGCGATTGAGTGCCGATTGGCCTGTAGAATGGATGAGATCAATAGATATCTATGGGATTTAAAGCATCCGAATGAGCATGTTAATTTCATTTAGATATGGGGATTAATTGCATTGAGTATCGATAAAAAAATTATTGAAAATTTTGAAGATTTGCAACTTGCTTGTAAAAAATTAAGAAGTGAAGGCAAAAGTTTTTCTTTATGCCAAGGTCATTTTAACGTTATTCATCCCGGGCATTTGCGATTTTTAGAGAGTTCTAAAAAGGAAGCAGATGTTTTGTTTGTAGCATTACATGATGAGACGTTGGTGGATGAAAGTGTACGGGAGCGATTTTATAATAGTGGAGAAAGAGCAAGAGGTGTCGCCTCGCTTGCTTGTGTCGATCATGTGGTTATTGTTTCAAAAAAAAATTTCAATAAAGTCGTGAGTTATATCTCTCCTGGAATTTATGTTTTAGGCAATGAATTCAAGGGTAGTCGCTGTCCGCGGATTCAAAAATCGATCGATATTGTTAATCGCAATAACGGAAAAATTATCTACAGTTCTGGGGTGATTCAATATAGCAATACCGAAATTTTTAAAAAAAATGTTGGACGCATAAGAAATGAGAGAATTGATCTTTTCCATAAAGCGCTTAAAAAGCAACATGTAGAAGTTGCAGAATTAAAAAATTTATTAGCACGCTTTAAGAACACGCGTATTTTAGTTGTTGGAGATTTAATTGTCGATCAATATTGCGCTTGTGATCCCCTAGGCGTGAGTTCTGAGGCCCCTGTTTTGGTATTAAAAGAGTTAAAACGTAGAAATTTCACTGGTGGAGCAGGGATTGTTGCAAGGAATATCTCTTCTTTAGGTGCTAAGTGTTCATATATCACCATTACCGGAAAAGATTTATTTGGGGAGTCTGCCATTAAATCGCTTGAAAAAGAAAATGTGGTGGTCAAAGCATTTTTAGATGTGGATAGGCCTACGACTCTTAAAATACGTTATTTGGTAGGAGTGCAGAAAGTTTTAAGAGTTTCTCGCCTTGAAGATAAAATTATTTCCGATGAGTTAGAAGAAAAAATTATTACAGAAATTGATAGAGTTGCTGAATTTGTTGATGGCATTGTCTTAAGTGATTTCAGTTATGGATTAGTTACTAGCAATATCATCAAGAAGGTTAAAGAGGTTTCAGAGGAATTTGGGATTAAAATATTTGCCGATTCTCAGTCTAGCAGTCAGATGGGTAATATCTTGAAATTTAGAGATTTTTTTCTTCTATCTCCTAATGAAAAAGAGGCGCGATTAGCACTAGCTGATAAATATAGTGGACTGGAATTGATTGGTAAGAAATTGTTACTAAAATCTAATGTCAATAATGTTATCTTGAAATTGGGTGCTGATGGGCTTATCATCTTTTCACTAAAGGATAACGATTCTTTTGTGGCCACCGAGCACTTTCCTGCATTAAACCCTTATCCTGTTGATGTTATGGGAGCAGGTGATGCTCTGTTATCTACAATGGCCTTGTCAACTTGTTCGGGGGCAAATATTTTTGAAGCAACCGCCATGGCCTCTATTATTGCGGCGATTTCTGTAAGTAAACTTGGAAATGTTCCTGTCAAAATTCATGAAGTTGAAGATTGGCTAAATAAGATATAAAAAAATAATTCCAATATTTGAGAGTGTAATATGTATAATCCTAAATTAATTCCCTCTGTTTCTGTGATCATTCCTGCGCTAAATGAAGAAAAAAATATTCGAGAAGCGATAGAGTCAGTGCTGAGATCATTTGAGAAATTAAATATTGATGGTGAGGTGATTGCAGTAGATGACGGGAGTAGTGATAATACAGGCAAAATCATGAATGAAATGGTAGCGATTTATGCGAATGTCAAAAAAATTGCTCATAGAACCCCTCATGGAATTGGCGGGGCCTTTTGGTCTGGAGTTACACTTGCTAGTAAAGAGATTGTCACTGTTTCTCCTGGTGATAATGAAAACGACCCAGAGCAAATTTTGTCCTATCTTGGACTTACAAGTGAGGTAGATATTATTGTTCCCTTTGTTTATAATGTAGATATTCGAGCAAAAGGCAGAAGACTCATCTCCTCTTTATATCGACTTATTATCAATATGTCTTTTGGCACCAATCTTAACTATACCAATGGTACTGTGTTGTATCGAAGAGCAATTTTAAAGGACGTAGCACTTAGGAGTAGAGGATTTTTTTATCAAGCGGAGTTATTAATTAAATTAATTAGACTTGGTTACTTATTTGCCGAAGTTCCTTGCTTCCTGTCAAAAAGAACTTCAGGCAAATCAAAGGCAACAACAATTCGTTCTTTTATAAGAATAATTCAAAGTTATTGCAAATTGGTCTTGGAAATTCATGTTTTACGAATGTCTGCAGGGACTCAAGCAATACTAAATACAGGAACACAAACACATAAGAAGATGATGATCCAAAAAGAGTTAGTGGTGCAATGAATTCAATCGTAATCACAGGGATAGCAATATTTTTTGCTATCTTGTTGATACACATTGTAGTGTGGAATATCTTGAGGCCAAAGAGTGAAATTACTGCACTCTTTGCTTTGTTTATCATCTTTCCTGCTATGATGTTTATACCCATGGCGATTTTTGCATCCACAGCTGGCGTGGTGGAAATTACACTGCTTTATTACGCTTTGGCCGCTGCTTACATACAAAGTTATCCAGGATTTAAAATCACCATACCCTCTTTTAAAATTTTGCAGATCATCTATGAACAGAGGAGAAGTGGCGCTAAGAAGGAGGAGATTGCTGAGAAATTTGATCGCCATGAATTGATTGATGATAGGCTGAACCTGCTGGTTGTTGATCGCTTAGCGATTAGGGAAGGGCCTATATGGGTTCTTACATGGAGAGGAAAAGTATTAGTTTATTTTTTCATCTTTTTTAGAAAAAAAATTTATGGAATGGAGTTAGGAGAGGGATGATATTAATAGCACTTTTTGCCTTTGGGGCCGTCATTTGTATCCACGTGCTTTTTGTACGTTTACTTATAAAAGCTAAGGCAAGTTTTTCACCACAAATTTGGCTACTCTACTCTTTGTGTATTGTAAATGTGATTTCTGTCGTTATAGTTAGTAGAAGCGATTTACTCTATCATTTGCTTGTGCTTAATGCTCTTACTTACTCTTATTTTCATCTCTTTAATATGTCAGATACTGCAAGAAGGATTAAGCTTTTAATTTTAATCCATAGAGGAAAGAATATTACTAATGATAATTACAGTATCGAATCCATGATTGAGGTTCGTTTACAACGCCTGCATAAAATGCGGCAAATTTATCAAGATGCAGATAGTTATTATTTGCGTAGCTACTTCTTGTTAGGGATCTCTTTTCTTTTTGAGGGATGGAAAAAAATTTTAGCTAGGTAAATAGATTAACCATCTATTTACTCATAAGCTTTTTATAAAGGCGAGAAGGAATAAATTTAGTCATATAGGTCAAGAGTGTTTGTAATTTGGGAAGATAGTAGCATCGATTGGATCTGTTATAATTGCAAATAATATGCGCTATTTTTTTTGAAGCTTTTTGATAATTGATGCCAATAAGAGCGTGCTTGCGATGATGAAGACGGCCAAAATTGACTGTTGTAAATTTTATATTAGAACAAAAATACTGCATTCTTAAGTTTTCAAGAATTTTATTTGTTGCAAGTTTAGAAGAGGAGTAGCCAATCCGTTGACGATGATTTTCACGAATAGCACTAAGACTGGAAATATAAATAAAGTGGCCACGCTTTTCTTTGAGATAAAGAGGTAGGAAAAAATCGATTGTTTTTAAGAAACCGAAGCAGTTAAGCTCAAAATTCTTATGCAATTGCGGTAGTAGTAAGTTTTGATTTTTGGCATCCTCAGTAATATCATCAAACGCTCTCCCTGCGCAGTAGACGATAACTTCTGGCATTGGTATGAGTTGTTGAAACGAGAAATATGCTTGTGCCCTATTGGTAATATCACATTGGAGATAGTGAAAGGGAAAAGGAGAGGGAGATGCAGGGGAGGTACGCCCCATCCCCCAGACCTGATGCCCTTGTTGATGCAGGAGTAGTGCTAGTGTATTGCCTAAACCACGAGAGGCACCAATCACTAAAATATTCATCTACATTCTCCCGAAATTTCCAAAAATTTGTTTTATTTGAGTGACTGCTTGGTTGAAATATTGTCCTAGATTTGCACCAAGCAAGAGATTCCAGTCATTTTGTGTCAGGTAGTAGCATGCCTCGCAACGATTATGTTTTAAAATATGCTCGTAAGCGCGCTTTACTCCCACCTCTTTAACATTTAAGGCCTGAAAATGTTGGTTAAGAGAGGAGCAAGGAAAAGCAAATCCGTTAGCATCGATGGAGAGTTTTAATTTTCCATAGTGACAGGGAATTAAATTATCATAATTAGCAAACTCTTCCTTCATGACATAAGGATGCTCATATTTAAGTGGCCAGTTGAGCGCATTTTTCAAGACACGTTCAGAAGTATAAATAGGATAACCCTGCTGTTTAAGCGAGATAATTTCGCTGACAGCAGTTTTGATCTCTTCATCAGTCAAGTGCAGGTGTGATAAATTTTCAGTAAAGGGTTTGAGCGGTAAGCTAAACTGTTGAAGATAGCCAATCTCCTTGGCCATAGTTGCAAGATGAAGGATATCGTTTTTGTTTTTTTGAGTAATTGCTGCGTGAACTGCAAATTTGATTTGATGCTCTTTTGCTACTGTGATTGCTTCCATGGCCGCACGATAACTGCCTTTACCGCGAACAAAATCGTGATTTTCCTCTTTTCCATCAAGACTGATGCAGATGCCATCGGCCAATTTTGCAATATGCATGCGCTCAGGAAGCAAAATACCATTGGTTACAATACTAACAAACATGCCTTTTTTCTTTAAGTATCTGACTAGTAATTCTGTGTCATCGCGTAAGAAGATCTCTCCTCCGTGGATATTAAAATAACAGGCACCAAGTTCTGCACACTCATCAATGATCTTTAATAATTCTGCTGTAGTATAATCGATGATTTTCCTTGCAGACCAGTGCCCTTTGCAATATTGGCAACTTAAATTGCAACGGTCGGTAACATAGAGAAGTACAACTAAGGGACGCTTGATTTTTAATAATTTATAGTAAAAGATTTTAGCGGGAAGATGAGTAGTGCGTAGGAGTTGTTTTATTTTCATGTTTGTTTCTCAAGGAGTTTACTTGAAAATAGTTTCCAAATGAGCATAAAACCGTTTGCTAATTTTTTGATATCTTCAAGTGTATTGATTTTTATTAGGTTTCTTAAGATGGTCAGTGGATTGAGATAAAATTTAATGTAGGCCTTTCGCTGTGCTTGAGTTAAATCAGAAACACTCATGCCTTTAGGGATAAAAGGAGGGGTATCGGATAAATAATTAATTTTATCATAATCACTTTTATCAAAATATCCATGTTCATCACAAATATCCCACATCGGAGTTCCGGGAAAGGGAGTTAAAAAATTGATGGCCGCATAGTGAATCGGTAGCTTTTGCATAAAGTGGGTTGTCTCTTTTAGTGTTGCTTTAGTCTCGCCAGGAAGACCAAAAATAAAGTACCCTTTAACATAAAGTCCATGTTTATAAGCAAGGGCACAGGCCGCCTCTACTTTTTTTAGATCAATTTTCTTATTGCAGTTGTTTAAAATCTCTTGGTTTCCAGACTCAATTCCATATTGAATCAGCCAGCAGCCGGCACGCTTCATAAGCTTTAAGAGTGGGCCGTTAACATTGTTGACTCGAGCATTACAAGACCAGGAGAAATTCAATTTTTTACGAATCATCTCTTCACAAATAGCAACAGCTCTGGCCTCATGAACAAGAAAAGTGTCATCGAAGATGATCAATTCCCGGATAGCATGATTTTGCTTAAGATAGCTCATCTCTTCGATAACGTATTGAGAAGAGTGTAGGCGTAAAGGGTAATCTCCCTTGCCGCTTTGGCAAAAAACACAACGATTAGAACAGCCTCGTGCAGTCAACATGCCGGTTGCAGGGAGTTTTTTATAGGCCAGTAAGCTCGGGCGATAGTGAGAGAGATTACCAAAAAGTTCCCGTGCAGGCATTTTAAGTTTATCCAAATTTTTTACCATGGCCATGTCACCATAGCAAATTTTGCCAAGATTGCGATAGATAAGTCCAGGAATTTGACTTAAGTGTAGATGGTCATTGGAAAAAATATTTTTCAGCAAAAGAGGTAAAGACTCTTCGGCCTCTCCTCGGAAGGCATAATCGATCCATGGAAAGGGAGCAAGAGATTCTGGAAGTGCAGTTACATGAGGTCCACCTACAAGAATAAAAATTTTATGATTGCTCTCCTTAATCAGCTTTGCAATTCTCATAACACAATTAAACGATTCCGAAAGCGCATAAAAGCCTATCACATGAGGACGTTCATTTAAGAGTTTAATCGCAATGGACGCAATATCCTTCCCATTGGTGACATTGCTAGAAATCTTAACCTCATACTCCTGCTGGCCCAGTGCTGCTGCTAGATAACCTAATCCTAAATTGGGTAATGAATAGTAGTGTTTGGTTAAGATGTAATCTTGTTGGATAGCAAGGGAGCAAAGAAGGATACATGGTTTATTCATGGGTATTTCTCAAAATGCTTTAAGCATTTAGGATCAATTGATTAATTAGTGTCTAAAAAAATTTTTGGCATTATTCCAGATAACACTTGCATTTAAGTCAAAAAGTAAATTGTATTCACTAAAACAGGTATTATAACAGGTCATGCATTTTTTATTTTGTTCAATATGTTCCCATGCTTTCTTGATTCCATGCTTTCTGAAATCGAGTGCTTCAAACTGTCCAATGTGTTCACCGCAAGGATAGACAAGCCCATCACCATCAATGAAGCACATATATTTTCCCATATAGCAGGGATTTTGTATTGCCATGTCATTGGCGGCAAGTGGAGCATGGTCAGATAAGATTTTTTTTACATCAAAGGAGAAAGGCCAATCTAAAATTTTTTGATAAGAGTTAAAGGAGTAAAAGATGGGGTAACCATTGCTTTTCATCTCCATCAATTTTTTTACAGCATTGCGTATTTTTTCCTCTTGCACTTTTAAGGCGGCATCATTGCGGTCTGTTGTTGCAGATTTTTCATAAAGAAAATTAAATTGCGCTCCATATTGATACTTTTTTGCTAAGGAGGCAATATGTTCAATTGCCCCATTATCAATGTTGTGGCCTGTGAGCACACTACTCGTTGCAATGGGGATGCCATTTGCTTTTGCGACTTCAATAGCATGAATGATCTTTTTATAAGTGCCTGGCCCTCGATTTTTATCATTGGAAAACTCTTCACCATCTAAACTAATACAAAGAGAGTCAATCTCTTTTAGTTCTTTAACTTTTTTAGGCAGCAGTAATCCATTGCTGTTCATTCGGCAGATCATATTTTGTTTTTTTATAAAGTGAATGAGCTCTCCAATATCCTCTCGTATAAGCGGTTCACCTCCTTCGAGGTGAATGAGTCTTGTTCCCATTTTTTTGAGATCCATGATAAGCTTTAAAAGTTCTTCTTTGGAGAAATCTTTAGTGTCACGATCATAATATTGCCCATAACAATAGATGCATTTGAGGTTACACCTATTGGTGGTGGTAATACTCACAATTAAGGGGACATGCTTTTTAAGAAGGCGATTGATAAAAAGAGAGGACATAAATAAGGAGTGATGCTTAAGCGCAGATAAATTAATCACGAATAACCCTCCCTGAGATTTTGCATGAGTAAAGAGATCGCTAATTTAAAAATTTTATCGCGCTGTCGGAAATATTGTCAAAACAAAATCTAGGACTAAGACTATTTGATCTATTTATTTAATTAATCTATCTGATTACGAAATCACTAAGTAGAGTAGTTGCCTTATCTTTTTCCATCGAGATCTCATCGACTCTTGCAAGTTGAGGGCCATGCAGGCAATACTCGTAGAGTTTTTGGAGTTCCGTTTGATCTCCTTGAGCTAACACTTCTACTCGGCCATCGCTACAATTACGAACGTACCCTGTAACCGTATTAAGATTGTTATTAACAAAACGGAGAACTCCATAGCGAAAGCCAACACCTTGGACGCGACCAGAGATCAAAAAATGCCACTCCTCAATTGTATTCATAAAATTGTTCCTCTCTGTGCTTCGGGTTATGCTTTAGGGACCGTGAAGATGATTAAACCGTTTTTATAATCCTTTTTTATCTTGCGATCGTCAACCACGCTGGGCAAAGGAACTAACTTGGCCATGCTTTCATACTTGCTATACTTGCTATTGCTACCATCTTCCAAACTCACCTCATTTTCAAAATTGCGTCCATAAGTTATGCGTACACCACGTCCTTTTCCACTCAGCTGCACAAGATCTTTTTCAAAATCAGGGATGGGAAAGGAGATGTAAAAATTGTTCTCATCCTCTTTTATTTTAGGAGTGATATTGATAGAACGGTAAAATGGATCTTGCTCTTTAACAGAAATTTTACTCTTTTCTTTGTCAAGTTTTGATTTGATCTCTTTAATGTTGTTATCTGCCTCAGTAACCAGTACTTGCATAGAATCTTGATGGTTCTTTGTAACCTCTTGGTATTTTTTTAAAAAATCTTTATGAGCATCTTCAAAGGTAAGTTTGAATTGCTCCATCTGCTTTTGTAATTCCATTTGCTGGCGCGCTGATTGTTCTTGCATTTTGCGAGTATGTTCATTTTCAGTATGGTCAAGCAATAGCTGATTTTCAAGTTGTTGCTTGTTAAGCAGAGAACGATTTTTTGTTTCATTAAAGGTCAATTGTTGATCAAAATCTGCAGATTGCTTTTTGATTTTAAATTTATGGGTATTGGAGATATCCCTGGTTTCATCGTGTTGGGCATGAACCAATTTCTTAATGCCCTCTTGTTGGTCGAAATTATAGCGTCCTACTGCCTCCTGTGACTGTTGATTTAGCTCATCAATAAATCTATTGTTCTGATCAAGTATTGAGGTGTAGCGATTTTGAAAATTTGTTCTTGCTTCTTCTGAGGTATCTCGATGTGTTTGGGAGAGCATAAGCTTTTCTTCTTCAATCTTATTTTTTACTTGATTGACAGAATTTGCCATTTTCTGGAGACGTTCTTCATTATCTTGTGAGACTTGGACTAACTGTTCATTATTTACTTTGTGTAACTCCTCTAGCCGTAGCTCTCCGGCCGTTTTAATTTGTGTGGCCCTTTCTTGATAAACACGATCAAGATCTTTTAATTTTTTTTCCATAGCTAGGCGTTTATTTTGTTCAAGTTGTGAAAGGTTGGATAGTTGCATCGTGCTGGATGTTGGTACTCTGTTGGCGGTTTGAGAATTATCATTTACTTTCATTTGGGCCCCTCTTTACTCTCGGTAGACGATTTGAATTTTATAATTTGTTTATAAGGACTATCGCAATATCTTTTTTCGGAGGTAAATCCTGGGCACATCCAGGAGCGCAATAGTTGAATGTTTATACTAGAATTTCCTCCATGATAGGCAAGATAGCTAACAGGGTCTAAGCTAGTGGTTACAATTGTTGGAACTGTGGTTGTAATACTGGGTTTTTGCGGGAGATTACTTACGTTTGAGTAGTCAACTGGAGTTACATAATATTGGTAGACTCGATATTCAGCGCAAGCAGTAAAACTCATAAAAAAAAGCCATAATAGAATTAAAATCTTCATAGATAAACTTTTGGGTAAAAAGGGAAAATAAACCCAATTTGCTGTTAATGATGACCTATTTTAAAATTAAATAAAATCATACCCAAAGTCTTGCTGGTAAAAAGTACCAGAGATTTTAATACCAAAGCCTAGCGAAGGAAAAAAATTGAAAGCAAAAACCATTTACTATTGCCATCAGTGTAAAAAGATCGTCCATACCATTCGCGAGATTTTTTTTGTCGAACAAACTAGATATAGAGGATTTTGTTCTGAAGAGTGCATAACTCATTTTTTTTCGCCATTAATTGATTTTTTACGTAAAGAGGAGCAAGAGATCAGAAAAGAATTGGACATTAAAGAGGATTTGCCATTTTCCAATAAAGACTTTGAGAAAATTATTGAGCTTGCATTAAAAAACCCAACAGAGGTGTGGGTTGGTGGAGAAGAATTAAGTGAAGAAATGTGCTATATAATTTATAATTTCACTCCACAAGAATTAAGCACATCGAAATTAGATTCAGAAATATTACCTGCAGGAGAAAATTTTTACTGTGTGGTAGTTACTTTGCTGTTTGAAAACACCCCATCCTTTATTTTAACGGAAATTGTGACTAGAGATGAACAACTTATTGACTATTATCGCAAAGGAAAAACTTTGGAGAATGCTTTTCAACATGGGATGACTTCCTCGTTGGACGAGCATCAGATGGTGATGAATTCTTCTGGTGGCAATGATGAAAACGCTGATCTTTTGGGCATGGATTCTGCTTTAGGGCATGGAGAGAGTGGTGCTGCAGGTGGTGAATTGTCTCCTGAGATGATGTCCATCATTGACGAAAAACGTTCTGGATTAATTGCAGAGCTGCTTAAAGATAGAACTAAAGAGGACATCCCCATGGAGATGTTTCCACAATACGAGATTTTTTTATCGGAGACACTGGAACGCCCCGATGAGATTTATCGTTATTTGGATCAATATAAAGATTCTATCTTTACCTATGTTCGTGCCTATTCGCAAGATGGGAAATCTTTTTATTACATAGTTATTTGTATTCAGTATCAGGGTGATATGGATATGGATGAAGGTAACGGTTTAGTGATTCCCATACTTTCATTTCCTTCTGTTGATGTGGATCTCTATCGAAAGTATAAAAAAGGAGAAAAAATAGGAGGTCCTCCAATAAACTAAGCTAAAAAAAGGAGATGGAGGATGAAAAAAATTTTATTTATTAGTTTCGGTATAGTGTGTTTTGCTGTTATTGCAGGGTTGGCAATATATTTTTATCCTTATGTTCTTTATTATAGAATCATCCAGGGAAAGTATGATGGTGAATATTATAAGGTGAAAAATATTGAGCGCTATTTAAATCCTAATGCAAAAGATCTCTTGGTCGATCGAACACAGGTTTTAGGTGACTCAGATGAAGAGAATTATTGGAAGACATTTCATATAGGGCAATATAAATTGTTGTTGCCACTGTCTCACCCCCTAATAGGCATTTTTCCCATCGTCAATTTCAAGGAAGATAAGAAAGAGGTAGAACTGGGAATAAAATTCATGACCTATCGGGGAGAAAAAATAACGGAAATAGCATTGGGACCAGAGGAGCGATTTGCTCATAAATTTAATGAACAGAAGTTGTTTGCGATTCCCATGATCTACCGCTATCTTGAACGGGTTTCTATTGAGGATCTATGGAGAGATATTTTCGAAAAAAGAATAATTCATAGGTATGAGGAGGGAATTTCAGTAATAGATTGCGATAAAGATAAAGACAAAGATAAAGAATGTTCTTTTTTTAAGAAAAAAAAGCAGAAGGTTAAGAAAGTTTTCGGAGTTGTCTATGATCTTTTAACTCTTGATTTTTCTGAGATGATCTATAATCTCTATGTGATTCACATGAGAGAAAAATATTTTCCTGGGAATTTCAATGATTTTTTTTATTATGCAGATAAAAATTATGGAGTTTTGATTTCGCGTGGTAAGGATTCTTATCGCAATCGAGTAACCTTTTACTCGTTAGGACAGGGAGTAGTTCAAAGCTATGCTATGGAATTAGATCTGCAAGATCCACTTGCACATACTGTTTTTAAAAAAATGTTACAACACACTTTTTATGCTCCTAGTACCTTGGAAGAGTCCCAGAATATTTATCGGGAGTTTGTAGAGCTGCCCTATAAACAAAAAATCGATCAAGAGGGAATGATCTATCTTTTTTCGGCCTGGACTAATGATGTTGAGAATAAAGAGTTCTTGTTTGAGGTGATTAAATTTTTAGAAAAAGGAGGGAACAATTTTGCTAGATTGCAACCCTTTTATGTATACGCTTCCAAGCGGTATGGAAATGGTGATGATGCCAATTCTGAGCGCCAGGAGGCGCAATTGAAAGAAAAGATTAAGAGCGAAGATCTTGCCAATATAGAACAGGCCGATCGAGATAATAGAAACAGTGTAGAGAGTGTGCCCACTTCGGCAGAAGAGCGATTTCGTTTTTATTTAAAAAAGGCCAATGAAGTGGAAAAAAGTGAGAAACCCAAAGCTGCCAATGAGGTTATTTTGGACTAAGACTCTAGAATGAAAATTTTGCAAAAAGTTGCAATAAACCATCGGTAATATCATTTTGTATCTTGTTAGTTATCTCCAGAGGGAGTAGTGCTTTTTGCTCTTCATCCATATAGATCGAGCGGTTAATTTCAATTTGAATAGCATTGGTTGTAAATTTGGCCGCAAATTTAGTGATATTACCACCAAAATAGGGATCATTCATTGCTGGTTTATGACCACGGCAAGAGAAGTGGGTGGTAATCATCTGGATATACTCTTTTTCGCAAGAGATTCCCTTGAGATCAGAGATGCAAAAATCTGCACGGTAACTCTTTTGATTAGGATTTAATTTTAAATGGTATGCAGTTGGTTTTGAAGGCATACTGTGGAGGTCGACAAAGGGAACACGCTTGCCAGCGTAGCTGTGCTCTAAGCTGCGAATAAGTGTGGTCAAGAGAGCATAGTAGGGGCGATAGTATCTATGAATCACTTCCTCTTGTAATTTGGCCGTTGGTCTAGCACAAACCAATTTTACTCCTTGAGTATTTTCATTCCAATGAAGCAGCGTGGCCTCTTCGTCACGGTTAAGTTCAATGGCGGCACGATGAACCTTGGCAATAACGATAGCAATACCGGCCTTTCTTAGTTTATCAATATGAATTAGGGAGGGCACTTTGTAGTCGATATCTTCATCAACTGCGCGCCGATCGGAAGTGAGAAAAGGTAAGCACTCTTTGGGGATAAGCTCACCAGAGTGAGGAATGGAGACAATGCCCTTAAGCGGAGAAGTAAGAGGGGCCAAGTAGTCGATGGTTTCGCTTAAGTGACAATCTTTAAGTTCAAAAGTTGTGTTCATGGGTATCTCCTTTTATGGAATATTTTTTTTAAATTGTGCTAACTTTAAGAAAGATAGCATATAGTAATCATCAATAGTAGCTATAGGGCACTGCATTTCAAGGGAAAGCATTTCCTTTTTTGCAGGGAGTTTGCTAAATTTTCAAAAAAATTTTCTCAAGGTAGAAGGCAGGTAATGTATGAAATTTCCCGGAAAACGCAAGAATAAGCACTATTTTCCAATTACTCAAAAAGGAAGAATTCCACTCACTGTTGATTTTACTCGGAAGAATGATGTTTACATTTGTGGCATCGACCAATTGTTAGTGGATATTGAGGCCTCAGTCGATGAAGACTTTATTAAAAGGTATAATATCGAGAAAGGGCAGTCTGCTGTTTTTAACGATCAGTCAGCAGAAGAGCTGTATGCGTACTTGAAAAAAAATAGTTTGATTATAGGAGAGTATCCTGGAGGGGCAATTGGGAATACTCTTCATAATTATTCGGTGCTTTCAGATACACGCTCCATTCTTTTTGGTGTGATTAATAACTCGATTACTGTTGGCGACTACGCTTATAAGTATATTTGTAATACCAGCTTCCTGGTTGATCTCTCTTATGTGCAACCTTGTGATGGGCAAATGGGGAAGGCAATTTGTTTTGTGACACCTGATGGAGAGCGTTCGTTTGTCATTAGCAAAGGGAAGATGAATGACCTTTATCCTGAGTATGTCAATGAATCGATTATTGAGAATTCTGCTCTATTATTAATTTCGGCCTATCTCCTCCGTGATGAAACCACACCGATGTTTGCCGCCACAATGAAAGCAGCAGAGATAGCTCGTTCAAAAAAAATCCCCATTGTACTATCACTAGGAACGGCTTCGCTTATTCGTGACAAGCACGATTTTTTTATGGATTTTATTAAGAACTATGTCAATGTGCTTGCTATGAACGATTCAGAAGCACAGGCCCTTACTGGACGTAGCGACGCTTTGTTAGCAGCAGAGGTGTGCTTAGACATGGTTGATCTGGCCTTGATTACTGTGGGTCCTCACGGGCTCTATCTTTGTGGACATGTGGATAAGCAGTATGCGCGTGAAACCAAAGACCAGTTGCATACAAAATCGATTATCAACTACAATCGTTATGAGTATAGTCGAGGCATGCTAAAACACGATTGTGTTGATCCAGTAAAGATTTTTACCCATATCAACCCTTATATGGGGGGACCTGGTCAGGTTGCTAACACCAATGGTGCTGGGGATGCAGCTTTAGCAGCACTACTTCATGACATTTCTTCAAATTGTTATCACAAGTTAATGGTACCAAACTCACCTAAGCATGCGGCCAATTTCTTAACCTACTCTTCACTAGCGCAAATTAGCAAATATGCTAACCGTGTAAGTTATGAGGTATTAGAGCAGAACTCTCCTCGGCTCATAAAGGGACTTCCGGAAAAAGAGGATAGTCTTGAGGAAAGTTATTGGGAGAGATAAAATACAACTATAAAAGAACTGCCATGAACCGAGGAGAATCTCTTTTGGAGCATAGAAAACCACGAGTGTATATTGTTGATGATATGAAGGTTAACATTATGATCTTGGAAAAGGCCCTTGCTAAAGATCAATACGATGTCTTTTCCTTTACTGATCCAGTTGAAGCACTCTCGATGATGGAGGAAATTCTTCCAGATGTTTTTCTTTTAGATGTAGAGATGGATAAGCTCAATGGGTTTGATTTTTGTAGCAGGATTAGACAACATCCTATACTTAAAGATGCACCTGTTATTTTTATCACCTCCCTTGATGATACGGAAAGCTTAGAACGGGCATTGGCAGTTGGAGGAACCGAATTTTTAAATAAGGACGTCAATCCTTATGAACTTAAGCTTCGAATAAATAATATTTTGCATCTATGTTTTTTAACCAAAGAATTAAAAGAGCAAAGTAATTTATTGGCACAAAAATCGGATAGCTATCGAGTGCTAGTGAGGCTTTTATGCCACGATATTGCCAATCCGCTAACGATGCAAAATTTGTATTTAGAAAAAATGATGAATACGCCTCACTATCATACAGAAGGATCTATTAAAAAAGCTATAGATTCCATCAATAAATCACAGATGCAGATTATAAGCATTATTGAGCATGTTCGGCAAATTAGTGCAATGGAAGATGGTAAGTTTGTTTTAAATTTATCACCGGTAAAGATAGCTGAAATCTTTGATGAAGTCGCGTTTACTTTTGAGAGTTCACTGCAAAATAAAAATGTAGAACTTAAATTTTCCAATCAATGTCCGCAAGATCTGTGTGTGATGGTAGAGAAAACTAGTTTTACACACCAGGTGATTGCTAATCTAATCTCCAATGCTCTTAAGTTTAGTTTCCCTGGTAGAAAAATTAACGTTGATTGCAGTCTTGGTAGCGGCAATAGCAATGAACAAAAGGATAGAGTCATCATTACTGTTGCAGATAGTGGCATTGGCATTCCTAAAAAGATGATTGAAGATCTTTTTAAGGCACATGTGAAGACCACTCGAGTGGGAACAGGCAAGGAGAAAGGAACTGGATTTGGTCTGCCATTAGTGAAAAATTATTTGGAAAAATATGGTGGTACTATTCGTGTGGATTCTAAATCCCAAGAGGATGGGTATGAAGAAAGTGTATGCGGAACTACTTTTACTCTAAGTCTCAAACGCGCTTGATTTCAATTGTCCGCTTTTTTTTATGCTTTTTCAAGCTAGAAATACCATAGACTAAGCTATCTAGAATGGTTGTCGCTTCACTCATCTTTTCATTTAAATTTTTAAGCTTGTGGGCATAGGTGGCGGTATTAGAGGAGAGCTTACTGTTATCTTGAGAGGTGCGGTCGAGCTGATGGAGTGCTATAGAGGTTTTGCGGATTCCATCGATTTCCTCTGTTCCTGCTTGAACAATACCCCTGATGTGATCATTAATTTCGTTAATCTTTCCTGCAATTTCTTGAAAAATGCTGAGCGCTTTAGATGCCACCTCATGGCCTTCACCAATGATTGCACTGGTGTTATGGACGATCTCTTCAACTTGTTTTTGACTGTTTTCTAAAAGAATTTTTATCTCATGAGCAGCATTCCCACTCGAAGTTGCAAGACGACTGACCTCTTCTGCAACTACTGCAAAACCTTTTCCATGTTGACCTGCTCGGGCAGCTTCAATAGAGGCATTAAAGGAGAGTATTTTAGTGTTAAATACAATCTCATTAATAACATTGGTTTTCTTTGAAATATCACTGATGATTTGTGAAATATTTTGTAGTTGCTTATTATTTTGATGAATCAACTCCATAGAGCAGGAGAGCTGAGACATGATTTGATTCCCCTCTTCAGTCTTATCACGTACATTTTTAGTCATTTTCTGAGAGCTACTTGCAAAATCATTAGTTTGTATGATCATTGCCTCCATTTGATTCATTGCCGCTACACTTTCAGTGGTCGAGCTTGCTTGTTCAGCGGCCGCGGAAGCTAGTTGAGTGCTAATGATAGAAAGAAATTGCGACAGTTTTTCGAGTTCCATACCTCTTTTGTAGAGTAAATCTGAGACAGTAAGAATGGGTTTGATAATAAAACGTCCAAAATAATTAATAGCTATGGCAATAATAATGAGGATGATAAGAGTGACGAGGGAGGCAATTTTAGTAATTTTGTAAAGGGTAGCGTATATGGATTGATTATTGACACTGGAAAAAATGATCCAATTTGCTCCTTCAATGGGGGTAAAAGAGTGGTAGGCCACTGTATAAATGCTATTGGCAATGTCTAAGCTAAAAACAGCGGAACTGTGTTTTTTGAGGGTGTTGATAAATGCTATACTGGAGATAATTGCTGTGTGTTTTTCCTTATCAGAAGAAGAGAACAGCAGTCGTTGCAGATCTTTACTTGCAATACTGGAGTTTTCCTGAATCATTAACCAATGATCATTTAATAGATTAGAAATAAAAGTCACATCAATTTCAGCGATAATTACACCTGGAGTAGTGATAGTTTTGGTATCAATGGAGTTTTGTGAGTGAGGGTTGTTGATAGGCATACACAGTAGAGAAATATTTCTACCTAGAAAATCGGAATAAAGAGAATCGGTGAAATATAAATTCTTAAGCCCTTGGTGAAAACACTTGGAAAAGATAGATTTATCAAGATAACCATTTTTTAAATTTTTCCCATTGAGAGTGTTTTTTTTGTTGTTTCCATGGATGCTGGAGAAAATAATTTGACCAAAATCTGTTGCAAAAGCGATTCCTGCAAAATTATGGGATTTGATGAATTTCTCTGGATTGTTAGCGTTGTGTTTTAAAGCAGAGTTATGATCTTCTGAATAGGTGGTATCTTGTTGAACTATTTTCCCATCTGGAAATGAGGAATGATAAAAATCTAGATAGATATCTGTGATGTAGCGGTTATTTGATAAGAATGTGAGATTGTTTTTTGTAGTGGCGTAAAATTCCTCAATAATTTTTGCTTTATTTTTGAGGATGTATTGCAATTGCATGTTAGCTTCTTTGGTTAATATGTTTTGCAAAACCAAATAACTGGCAAGCATTACGGAAACAATCCCTGAGAAAGTAACAAAGATAATAACAAAAATAAATTTATACTTAAAATCAAGATGACTCAGGAAAAATATGGGATTAAAATTTTTAATTTGAAAAAAAGTGGAGGTTTTTTTAAAGATCATATGATCAACCTTGTAAACTGCTCTGTCAATACAGATAAGGATATCATATTTTTTGCTGTAGGTATTAAAAAATCGTTTATAATTAGAAGGGATTGCCTGAGTAATGAATTGCTTAAAGCTAGAAGGTCTAAGTTTTCAAGGAAAAATTTCATGGGACAAGAAAATAAATTAGATCCGAACATAGTTGCTTGTTTTATTAGTGAGTCACTGGAGTTACTTGATAAATTTGAAAGATTGATGCTTGATTATGAAAAAAATATCTCACGAATTGAGCTTGTTGATAAAATGTTTCAGATCGTTCATAATATAAAAGGTTCTGCGAAATCTACAGGCTTTCCCGCTATTAATCAGCTCGCTCATAGTATAGAAAATGTTTTACACAGTATTAGAAATAAAAAAATCATTGCAAATCAATTAGTTATTAGTGTGCTGTTAAAATCTGCTGATTTTTTGAAATCATATATTGTTGGTCTGAAAACCGATGTTGATTTTTTTGCAGATATTACACTTTTTGAGAAGGAGTTGAAATTTATCAATACCGGCAATGTTATTGATAAAACAGAGGAAGAAAGATTAAAAAGCGAGATTTTACAGCAACAAGGGCCGGCTCAGCGGCCAAACGTGGCCGCTGAGCCGGTAAACTTACCTGCTCAACAGGTAAGTTCTCCTGCTCAGCAGGAAAACTCTCTCGAAACGATGCTGGCGGTTGCTAAAAATTCAGCAAAACCGGATGAGCAGATTAGGGTAGCGCTTTGGCGTTTGGATTCTCTGATTAACTTCATTGGGGAATTAATTATATACCAGTCGATGATTCAAGAACGGTGCATGCTGACGGGAGTACAAGATGGAGCACTAGCAGATGCGGTATCGTATATGGGAAAAGTAGTTCGTGAAGTTCAAGATGTTTCTCTCGGGCTTAGGATGATTCCTCTGCGAACGATTTTCACTAAAATTAAACGTGCAGCGAGAACAACCTCTGAAATGCTTAATAAAAAAGTAAATTTTATACAAGAAGGGGAAGATGTTGAGTTAGACAAAATTGTTGTCGACATGATTGGTGATCCTCTGATTCATTTAATTCGGAATGCTTTAGATCATGGAATAGAGACACCAATGGAACGAGAAATGAAAGGCAAGAAAGAGGAGGGTTATTTACTTTTGCGAGCAGAACAAAAAGAGGGCAATGTACATATTACCGTGAAAGATGATGGTGCAGGCATTAATCGAGAGAAGGTGATTGCAAAGGCCATTGAGAAAAAAATATTACCTCTTAATCGGGTAAAAAACCTAAGTAATGAAGAATTGTTTTCAATAATGACACATCCAGGGTTTTCCACAAAGGAAGAGGTTAATGAAATATCTGGTCGTGGCGTGGGGTTAGATGTTGTTCAAAGTGCAATTGAGGATTTGAAAGGAAATTGTCGCTTAGAAAGTGTTTGGGGAGAGGGTACAACCTTTTACATCACCATACCGCTTACTTTGTCGATTATTGAGGGGATGGTGATCTATTTGGATGATATTAAGTATGTGGTACCCATGGGACAGTTAGTAGAGACTATTAATAATAGCAAATTTGTTGTTGTAACTTCTACAGGCAAAGGAAAAATGATTAACTTAAGAGGTGAGGTGATTCCCGTGATTGATCTTTCAAGAGCGGTACACGGCAGTGCTCACAATCAAGATACAAAGGTGAATCGTGATTTTTCCGGATTGGTAATTTCTTATGGAGGACATAAAGTTTCGCTAGAGGTAAGTAGCATCGTTTCTCAGCAACAAGTGGTGATAAAAGAGTTAGGCAAGGAGTTACGAGATATCCCTGGGATCGTTGGTGGATTTATCTTAGGAGATGGTGAGCCTGGAATTATTTTAAATTTGCCAGAAATTGTTAAATACAATGGGCATCTTATTGAGAAAAAGAAAGAGATTAGTAGTAAATAAATCAGGAGGTTTTAAATGTCTGATATAGAAAATGGTGGCGTAGATAATGAATGGAAATATTTAATTTATCGTCTGGGGGGTGAACTTTATGGTTCTCCTCTGCTATCTATAAAAGAGGTTTTAAAAGTAAGTAAGATCAAACCAGTTCCTTATACAGTACCACATTATCGAGGAATTATCAGTTTACGAGGTAATATCATTGGCGTTGTTGATCTTAGAATAAAATTTGGATTGGATCCACAAGAAGGAAGGTATGGTAGCAGTGTGCTGATAGTTGAGAATGAACAAATTATAATAGGTGCCTTAGTTGATGATGTTGATTCGGTAGTTTCTTTGAGCCGTGATAATGTAGATTTGAATCCAGCAATAGAAACTAAGATTGATCCACGCTTCTTTATCGGCGTAGCTAAGTTGAATGATGATCTTGTTAATTTAATTGATATTGCAGGAACTCTTTCCAATGAAGATCTTAAATTGTTATCTCGAACTAGAGGGGTTTTGTAAAGGATGAAAAGTTCTTATAAAATTAAGATTGCCACATCAATTATCATAATGCTGTGTTTTTTGAGTATGCTTGTTGTCGATGTGTCTGTGCATGAAAAATGGGTGAGCACTGAGATGTGTGTGGCGGGAGGATTGCTGGCACTGCTTTTATATATGTGGGTGGCTTTTTTGCGTCCTGTATGGCGATTGGATACACTTGTTGTTAAGGATTTAATGGGAACAATTAGCAAAATACAAATTAAATATGCAGAGGTTGATAAAAAATGTGAAGAATTTATACAAGAGGGCAATAACCAATTTGCGATAATCAGCGACCATGAGCAATGGATAACGGAGATAGAGAGTGCTATCCATAAAGCGCTTGGAAGTGCTGAAGAATCTAGGGGGCATATAAGAAAAAATAATATGCTAAATGATGAAACCAGAGAAGTGGTTGCAAATTTAAGAAGTGCTATGAATGCAATTTCTGGGGCGGCCACCTCTTTGGAAGGCATTGTTACAATGATTGGTGAGATTAATAAAAAAACTGATATAATAAATGATATTGTCTTTGAAACGAAACTTTTATCATTTAATGCTTCCATAGAAGCGGCACGGGCCGGGCAGTATGGGAAGGGATTTGCGGTTGTTGCACAAGAAATTGGAAGTTTAGCGGTAATGAGTGGGAAGGCTTCCTTGAGTATTAGTTCCTTGCTTGAAAGTAATACTATTCAGGTAAAAGAGTTGGTTAGTTATATTCATGATCGTATAAAAGAAGGAGAAGATGCCACAGAAGCTTGTAATCGGGTTTTTGCCCGGATTACGGAGGGAGGTACACATGTGGCATCAACTATTGAAAATATAGTGGGGTTTATAAAATCACAGCAAAATGAGGTTAGAAATCTGGATAAGAAGATGAATAACTTGTTTAATGCCATTAATAATAATAAAGGCCATTTTAATTGCATTCATGACAATATCCAAGAGTTTATTAAAGATGTCAAAAAAATAGAAGAACCATTGTCAGCAATGCAATTAATAGTCGATGATGGTTTGCAAATTAGCATTGAAACTGATGATGAAACTGACATTAAAACAGATATTGAAACTGATATTGCCATGGAGAGAGGGATTTTTGATGATACAGAGAAGGAAGGCAATGAAAATACAATAGCTAGAGGCAGAAGTATAGATAAAAACGAAGAGGAAACGAGTGCTGCGTTGTTGTCTGATCTTCATAAAACGGTATTGCTTTCCCCTGATGAAAGGGCCAAAGAGATTGTAAAAAGTTATAACCGAGCTATCAAGAAAAGTCAGGAGGAGAATGCACGCGAAGAAAATATTGAAGTTGATGACCAGCGCTTTGTTGATAAAAATAATACAGGGACATAGTCAGAGATGAAAGAGTATGATTTTTTATTTTTTCAAGAATTAATTAAATTATTAACTGGAATCACCATAGGATCTGATCAAAGTAAAATAGTTGAGACTCGCATCGAGCAACGCATGGGAATATTGCGGATGAACTCTATTCGGGAGTATGTCGATTATTTACAAAATTATCCTGGATTGGAAATACCTTATTTGATTTCGGTGATGACTACACATACAACTCATTTTTTTCGGGAGGAAGAGCATTTTGAATATTTAAAAAAAATATTTTTACCTGAATGGATCAAAGAAAAGCGTACAGATTTAAATTTTAATTGTTGGTCAGCCGCTTGCTCTTCAGGAGAGGAGGTGTATAGTATCGCTATGACTGTAGATGATTTTTTTAGAAATCATCACCCAAACATCAATGTTAAAATTATTGGCAGTGATATTGATATTAAAATGATTGAAAAAAGCGAGAAAGGAATCTATAAGAGTGAGCAAATAAAAGAGATCCAATCCGATTGGCAAGAGAGATATTTTTCTTGGGGAACTGGTGAGATTGCAAATTTTATTAAAATTAAAAATGAGATTAAGAAAACAGTTAAATTTGTACGATTAAACCTACTCTCGCCTCCTTATTTTGAGAGCAACGAAAACAAATTATTTGATGTATTATTCCTCCGCAACGTTTTTATTTATTTTGATAAAGCTACGGTAAAAAAAATCATTGATGCAGTGGCCATGCATCTAAAACCACAAGGGATACTGATCTTAGGACATGTTGAGAATTTAATCGATGTTGATTCTCCCTTCACCTTGATCTCTAATTCTATCTATAAATTTAAAGATAAAGTTCATGCAATGAATGCGAAATTAAGCAATGTGAGTATAAGTAGTAAAGAAGAAAAAAAAGAGGGATTTAAGCAAAAATATCGAATTTTAATTGTCGATGATTCATCAGCAGTAAGATTAGCACTAAAGAAAATATTATCCATTGAGTATGGATTTGTTGTGGTGGGGGAAGCAGAAAGTCCCATTGAAGCTGATCTGATTTTAAAAAAAGAGAAAGTGGATGTGATTACTTTGGATATCAATATGGATAAGAAAGATGGGATAACTTATCTAGAGGAGTTAACTAGAAAAGCTCATCCCCCCATCATTATGATCAGTTCCATCTCTAAAGAAGATGCTTTAA
Organism: Oligoflexia bacterium; assembly: GCA_015231955.1. Lineage (GTDB taxonomy): Bacteria > Bdellovibrionota > Bacteriovoracia > Bacteriovoracales > Bacteriovoracaceae > JADGAN01. The sequence continues at coordinate 31,255 of JADGAN010000032.1, forward strand.
GTACACTGAGGGCCTTTGAATATGGAGCATTTGACTATATAGAAAAACCAGATATGAATCAGCTTTACGATATTCAAGATCATATCCGACAAGTTATTACAGAGGCAGGCCAACGTGGCATAATGCCTGCGCGGGATGGGTTTGAGATACCAAAACGGGTTTCCTTCTCTCCGATTACTGGAGAACAACATACTAATTCTGAAAAAATGTTGATCTTTAATCCCTTCTCCATGGAGAAAAAGATCATTGTGATTGGCGCTTCCACTGGGGGAATTGTTGCCATCAAAAGTATTTTGGAGCGATTAAGGCCACCTACTCCACCCATTTTAATTGTTCAACACATTCCGCCAATCTTTTCTATGGTGTTTGCAGAGCGCCTACAGGGAACGTGTAAGATTAGAGTAAAAGAGGCAAATGATGGAGAGGAGATTGCGGCTTCTACTGCTTACATTGCACCAGGTGGCAGCCAGATGCGAGTGGTACAACGATCACACAAATATGTGATTAATATTACCAGTGATCCACCAGTCAATAAACTCCGCCCATCAGTGGATTACCTGATGTTTTCTATTGTGGACTGTATGATCAAGGATAAGGATTTTGGGCAAGTGGTAGGAGTGATTTTAACAGGAATGGGCGCTGATGGTGCCAAGGGAATGTTGGCACTTCGAGAGAGTGGGGCCACAACTTTAGGACAAGATGAGGCGACCGCTGTCGTGTATGGAATGCCGAAGGCGGCAAAAGCAATAGGAGCAGTTGCATTGGAAACCTCACTCTATGAGATCCCGGAGGCCATTGTGCGTGCATGCGATGGAAATTAGTTTTGAAAAAGAGAAAAAGATATTATATACCAGATATCAGTTATAACCTTTTAACTCGCAGCAGAGATTGAAGTATGGGAGCATCACTAAAAGACGCATTACTCAAAGCGGGCCTAAAGCCTAAAGAGTTTCCTAATGCCAAGGGCACAAAGGGCAGCACGAGTAACAGCAATAGCAGTAGTAGTAGTAGCAGCAGCAGTCGTCGTAGTCATAGCGATAAGGAAGTTAGGGTTCGCCCACGTTCTGAGCAGCGTCCTGACTTTGGTGGAGGAGGGGCACAAAAAGCACCACGACCATCGCAATCGCAGCAACAAGAGACGCGCTCGCCTGCGCCTGCGCACACGCACACGCATTCTCATTCACAATCAACAGAGGCGCGCTCACAGGAGAATAAACCTCCTCGTAGAAGCAGCAACTTTTGTGACTCTTGCAAGAAGACCTCTTCCGATGTGGAGTTGTACGAACACGATATCAAATGCCTTACAGGCAAATGGCTCTGCTGTATGTGTGCTGATAAATTAAAAATACCAGATACCTGTCGGCAAACTAATCAGAGTGAGTTTGCGCGCAAGCGGATGTTCCGACGGGAGTATGGCGCCACTAAAAGATTTTTCAGTTAATCCCAGGGTAGTTTTAGATGGAATCGAGTGTATCTTTAATGATACGGATGAGATCATCGGAATTTTCAAGACCAATAGAGAAACGAATCGTGGCATCGGTAATCTTAGCAATCTTGCGATCCTCCTCCGACACTTCAGAGTGAGTCATGGTTGCTGGATGCTCAACTAAACTTTCTACTCCACCTAAGCTTACTGCCAGTGAAATAATGTTTTCTCTGCTAACTGTATCGAGAAATTGAAAAGCGTGTTCTCTTGTCGGATTTTTTAGATCGACAGTGATGATGGAGCCAGGACCTGAGCACTGCTTTTTATAGATGTGAAAGTCGGGATCACTCTCTGTTAAAAGAGTAGGATAACGAACTAAAGCAACTTTGGGATGCTTTGATAAAAAGTGTGCTACCCGCTGTGCTCGTGCTGCTTGTCCTCGCATACGAATAGTATAAGTTTTAATAGCATTTTCTAGTTCCCAACAAACATTAGGTGCAGCGATGGTACCAATGGTGGTTCTCCAGGTTTTTATGGCCGTCATCAACTCTTTGCGCTCACCTCGTACCAGAGCGACACCAGAAAGCAGGTGTGCGTGTCCACTCATAAATTTTGTGGCAGAGTAAACAATAACATCGACAGCGGTACTCACTTTAAAAGGGTGTTGGAAGATTCCCATAAATGTATTATCGACCATGACAGTGCAATCGGGAGCAAGTTTTTTAGCATAGCTTGCAAGGCCATCAATATCACTCATGGCCAGCGTAGGATTTGCAGGCGTTTCGATAAAGAGGATTCCTAGTTGCTCTCCAACACTATCGAGTACTTTTTTGGTCTTTTCACTATTGCAGGTTTCTACTGTGATCGATTCGTGTCCAAAATGCGCCAAACTTTGCTTGAAAAAAAAGTCGGTTCCCCCATAGATAGGATTGCTATAAACAATTTTTTTTCCTCGAGGCAGGAGTGCAAGTACCGCTAGCACAGAGGTGGCAATGGCAGACATTCCAGTGCAAAAGACTGCGGCCGCACCGGCCCCGGGTTCGAATTGTACAAGTTTATCCTCTAAGATCTCTGCATTGGGGTGGTTTAAGCGAGAGTAGATGAGAGGAGCAGACTCTCCTTGCGTGGCACGCTCAGGAAAAAAGGCGATCTCAAAGGCGCGTGCGCCGGCCTTGGCCGAGGGAAAGACGTAGGTGGAATTGGGATAGATGGGAGAGATGATCGATCCGACGGAAAGGTTGGGATCAAAACCTTGATGTAAAACTTTGGTTTCAGGAGATAGATTTTTGTTGTTGCCACTGCTCATAGATGCTCCATTGTTGTGATCAAATAATACCAGGGTATCATGAGTGATAAACTATTTGTAGAGAGTTATCAAGAACTCTAAGGCAATAAAGAGTTGTACAAAGATTGCTTGAATCTCCGAGTAGACTCTGAGTGTTTCGTGTGTAGGAGAGAGGGTTTTAAGCGTACAGAGAAAGCGCAAATAAGGAAGCATCGTTAGTAGTGCCAGAGTTATAAAGAGGGCAATGGTTACTGCTAAAGAGTTTGTCAAATAAAGGTAATAGCTCACTCCAGAAAAAGTTATAAGCTGTGTGAGGAGGGCAGAAATTACCGCTATTTTCGGCCCTAAAATTTTAGAGTATGTGGTATAGCTAGTTTCCAGTTGAGGTGGTTTGATTTTGCGAGAGAGCTCCCAGTTGGTAGAGAGGAAAGCAAGCGGAATCGCCATTAAGAAAGGGATGAAGCGCGCCTCTTGCGGCAAGATTCCTTGCTGGAGATTGATCCTAGAAAATTCAACAAAACCCAGAGAGAGATAGAGTAGGTAGCAATAGATGATAGGATGATGAGACAGTAATGCCAGGGGTAGGCTTTTTCTCATCCGCTCCTCAATAAAAAACCACTTGAGCATCAGCAGAGAATAAACAAGTACAAGTAGCATCCCCACGGCCAAGAGAGAACTCCAGGCATTGAGAAGAATCATGATAATAACAATGCACACGCCTAATAATTTTAAATCACCATGCAAGACTCTGCCACTAGGAAGAGGGCGATTGGGAAAATTTTTTAAATCATCTTGATAATCTTTAAACTCATCCATAACACGAATGAGTAGCACAAAGAACAGTTGTGATATTGTAGCAAGAACAAGTGGCCAGTAGCTCATTCCTGCTATCAGCGTGTATCCATTTAATTTAGTCATCGCCATAAAAAAAACGATAGACATGATAATGGGAGCGAGTGCATGTGCTGGAGGATACATCTCTTGAAGATAAATTAGAATTCTTTTTAACATCGTGGTGACTCCGGTTGAATTGATCTATTTTTAAAAAGGCTCTTTTCTTAATTTAAGCAAGAAGAGGAGAACATTAAAAAAGAGGTGGGTAAAGGTACCAATAAAAACAAAAATAAGAATGGAGACAAGGGGAGGTTTTAAAAAAAGAACATAGGCCAAGATACACCCCACTCCTGAGTCTGCCTGGTCAATAATAGCGTGAATAATTTTTGCTTTAGTGGTGGAAGGCAGCTTTCCTTCAGCGATGCCGTGGCTTCGTTTATAGTAGGAATTAGGAAGTTCCGATAGTGTGTATCCAAGTCCAAGGGTCACTCCAAAAAGCAGTAATTCCCAAGAGGAGAGTGATGCAAAGGAGAGAGAAGTCTTGGCCATCATGGGTTCTAATTGCGCGGTGATGACAACACCCCACCAAGCAAAGAGGGACATGAGCATAATGCCTCGATAGGTTTTGTTCTTACCAAAATGCTTGGTGGAAATTGGAATTTTCAAACAAGAGAGCAAGTCTAAACGCACACAAATCATATGCAAGACTCCTGCAATGATAAGCGGAATCAGCAGGATGAGAGACTCTATTACATTTGTCATGATCATATTAAGGGGTGTCCTTTCTTTTATTTGACTATTCGACTATTCGACTAAGGTGACTTCACCTTTGTTCCCATCAATATGTATAATCTGTCCCGTTGTAAGGTGCTTGGTGATGCCTTTGATGTTAAGAACTGCCGGGATACCATATTCACGCCCAATAACCGCAGCATGAGATAAAACACCACCCACTTCAGTGACAACGGCAGAGACCAGCCCTAAAATAGCGGTCCATCCTGGATCAGTAAATTTAGTTACCAAAATTTCTCCAGGGCAAATTGTATTGGCCTCATTAAGAGAGAGGATGACTCGAACCTTGCCTGTATAAGTGCCAGGGCTACAGCCAATACCTTTAAAGATAGTTTTATTGTCACTATTTTTTTGAATAAAGCTATCCTCTGTAAGGCCACGAATGCCTCTACCAAATTCGTTAGGGGCATCCAAATTTTTAAGTCCTAAAAATATTTTTTTTCGGTAGACCAAAGCGGGTAATAGAAAATTAATACGCTCACAAAGAATCTCTTTAATCAGAGCATCGTCATCATTTTCCATGATCAAGCTGCTACTGTTATTGTTATCATAAGTTTGCTGTGGGGAGGTAGTGTTGCAGCGGCCACCACTTTGAAGTGCACAAGTACTAAGCATTCTTTCCCGTTTTACATCGATGATTTCAAGACTTAATTGCAAGAGTTCGCTTACTTCAAAAAAGAAGACATCATTTACCTCTGTAGTAAGCCCAAGGTTTTGAAGGCGCTTGCCAATTTCTAAAATATAGAGGCGTACAACATAATAACTACGAGTGGAGAATTCTCGCATCTTTTCTCGGTTGACTAAAAAGTAGCGCAGCCGAGAGATTAATTTCTTAAAGCGTTGCTTGTAGTAAAATTTCTTCAAGAAGAGTAGAGAGGAGTTATCAATACGCTTAAAGAGTGATTGTTGTGCTTCTGTATAACGTTTTTTTTGGGTTTGTTCACTTTGCCGTGGATTGTTTAAAGAGATCTCTTGCTCATTTTGCAAAAATACAGCAATCATCTCTTTGATCATCTCTGGACGCTCACCCCAGCGTTCTGTCATTAGATCGAGCTCGCTTGGGCCATGATGATAGTGGATTTTTAAAAAATTTTGTAATTCATTTTGCCACGGACTTGAATCAATACCATGCTCTTTGGCGATTATATAGAGAGCGTTAATCCCTTTTTGGATCTCTAAATGGGATACTTCAGAAAGCCCCGACATCAGATCGATGAGAGAAGTCTCTCCCTTGGTCTCCTTATCCAATTTCCGCATGAAATCTTTAAATCCATTTTGAAAATTGGAATTGTTGTAGATGGTGCGGAAATAGGAGCGTTCGGTGGTAAGATAGTAGTCACTAATAACATCAAAAAAGCTTTTAAAAAGTTCATATGTTGAAAGCGTGGAGAGGATGCCAGCGGAGATAAGATTTTTTTTATCAATTTCATCAAAATTTAACTTATACTCTTCCACCATATCAATGCAGCGATCATACTCACGGTTAATACCCCAGAGTGCTCGAAGCCCTGCGATTATGGTCTTAAAGTTGTTAGGGGCAACGAAGGCCCCCTTCGAACCATAATCTTTTTGAATTCCAATATCACGATCAAAAGACTCCTCATGAAAACCTGGAACATTTTGCAGTGCTCGTTTGATGGCACCTGCATTCCAGTACACACGTGCATAGTAATAGGGCATTAGCTCTTGCGGGGAGACATCTAAAGGCAGATTGATGCGCTCAAAATAGGAGGACATGCTGGGAGCAAAGGAGAGCTCGTAGAGCGAGTACATCATGGGTGTGCAGGCCCTAGCAGAGACACCACCATCTTTTAAATCGGCATTGGTGAGTTCTTCAACGTCAATACGCCAATTAATAGTAGTAATCGGCCGAGTTTGTAGCACCCACAATTGATTTTCTTGATCGATGGCCCATTCGATGTCTTGGGGGTGTTGGAAGCGCGATTGAATATCCAAGATAGTAGCGGCCAAAGCGTAGACTTGCTGTTGGTTTAAGATAACTTGCTCATCACCACTCTCATGAGAAATAACTTTTAAATTACGATAGTCGACCACATACTGAGTGGGGGTGGTATGTCCCGAAACCAACTTTTCTCCAAGACCATGACAGACCTCTAATAAGAAGTGCTCTTCTTGCCCAGTGAGTGGATTCATGGAAAAGGCCACGCCTGCATATTTAGCAGGAACCATTTTTTGAATCACCACGGAGAGCTTGGACTTTAGCTCTTGGGGATTAATATTAATCTTTTTATTATTAACATAGCTTAGGACACGCTCGCTTTCGGCCGAAAGAAAACAGTTATTGAGTGATTGGATTAAGGTTTGTAGCGAGTCAACATCTAAAAAAGTCTCATAAAGCCCAGCAAAGCTAGCATTGGCCAAGTCTTCAAACTGTCCACTCGATCTTACTGCAACTGGAAAGCCACCAATCTGGTCGATAATCTCCTGTAGAATCTCTTCTTGTGTTTCGGCCCTATTTTGCTGTAGTAATTGGAATTGCTCATAGGTTATCACTTGCGCCTTTGGAACAGGATAACCATGATTGGTCAACAAGTGTAAGTTGTATGCTTTTTTTCCCAGCTTCTGCTCGAGTGAGGAACTAAGAGTACCTCCTACAGCAATGCTATACAGTGATTGGCCATTATATGCGTTCAAGATGCCTCCTCTTCTCTTTCCTTACGTGACTTGCCTTTTACTATTTTTTTTCTGTCAGGAATTCTATTATATTAAAACAGTTGGTTTTTATGTAAGCTTTTTTAAGGAAAAAGTGTATTTTTTTGAATTTCAGAGGCTTGGCCGGTTTCGTTAATAGAAGGCCTGGCATAAAAAATAGACATTCTCTAGGGAAAGAAATGTTTACAATAGAAAATAGTGAGGAAGTGTAAGAAAATGGTGGGTATAAGCATTTTTATTTAGAGCACGGAAGGGGGAGATATGGAGTATACACCGATTAGGATTTCTACAGTTATGCCAAAAACCGCCATAACATTTGCACTGTACATCTATTTTAAAGATCAATTTATAAAATATTTGGACATGGGTAAAAGTTTAGATGAAGAGCTGCTATCAAAGCTAAAGAAACAAAAAATAGCGCGTTTTTATATTCGGGACATTGAGGAGCTTAATTATCAAAAATACCTCGACGATGTTTTGGGTAAAACCATGGATGACCCGCAGGTGAATATGGTAGATAAAATCAACTTTGCGGAAGGAAGTGCCACCACCGCCGTTGAAGACATGCAAAAAGATCCTACCTCTAAACAATCGTATAATACCTCAAAGCGTGCAGCAAAAACCTTACGAAGATTAATCTCTGAGAATCCCGATTCTCTTAAAAACTTTTATGGCCGGGCAGGCAACGAAAATGACATGCTCATTAAACATTGCCTCAATGTTTCGGCATTGGCCGTAGGCCTGGCCAAAGTCAATGCGATTTCGGAGGAGGATCAGGATACTCTTGCGCTAGCAGGGTTACTACACGATGTGGGAATCTCTCAGCTCAAAGAGTCGGAACAGGCGTTGTTTACGAAAGAGTATAAGCAGATGAGTGCTGAGGAGAAGGTAATCTATCATCAGCATCCAACGCTAGGTTCCGATGTCATCAAGAAGAATGAGCTAGTTACCCCAGATATTATAGAACTGGTGCTTTGCCATGAGGAGAAGATATCAGGGAATGGCTATCCCAATAAAAAATCAAAATTGACACTCGCTCAGGAGATACTCTCCCTTTGTAACAGTTATGATAAACGAGTTACTATTTTTAAAGTATCCGCCAAAGATGCACTAAAAGCGGTGCAAATGGATGAATTAGGGAATTACAATCTTGAGTTAATCAATAAGTTCAAAAAACAGCTCAAAGAGGATGGGATTGTGGTTTAGGTAGATTAGCTATCGCAGCTACCACGTATAAATTCTCCAGGTAACCAGCTATTTGTTGCGGATCCCCCCCTTCACGTGGTGCCCATGGAGCAAAATCTTTATCACTCATAGGAACATAGGGGCCCTCTTTTACCTCTAACACCACACTTCCCTCCTCTAGAGCAATGATTGTGTGCCAGGTGCCTGCTTTGATATCAATGCCTAAATTTTGAGTTTTTACATCAAGAATATAAGTGTCACTAACGGTTCCATCATCCTCGAAAAGAAGAATTGCTAGGCGTCCTCGGATGAGATAAAAGAGTTCATTTTTAGGAGGTGTAATATGGCGGTGGGGGCAAACGTAAGAGTTCTTATTAAAACAATTGAGCATTCTTTGTGCTAAATCTTCTAGTTGATGGAAGTTATGATTCAACCTACGCCGAGGAAGTGCTTGCGACTTTAAAATCAGCTCTTCAATAAGGTTTGTTGTAATTAGTTCACACTTTAATTCCATAATTCCCTCCTTAGAAGATGAATAAATTTAATTGACTTGAAATCTTTGACGATAATAGTATACAAAAATATTTCCATTGCCCTTTAAAGGGTGATGCTCTCTTGGGACACTACTATGAAACTAATGAAATTTTCAATTTTGATTTTACTCTTCGAAGTAATTGTTGCTGAGCTTGCTTTGGCAGCAGCTCCTATCATCCCTAAAATCACCCCTCCCATCACCATCTTAAAATGTTTAGGAGTAGAAGAGGGGCTTATTCATGCCCAAAGAATTAGTGGACCTGTCTATCTTATCAATGCTGAGATTTTAAATGAGCTGACTGTTGAAGAGAGTATTCAAGTTAAGAATGAGTATCTTCAAAAGATCTGCTCTTTTAAAACCTTTACACCCTCTCTTTGGATCCTTAGAGATTTACTTCTTCGCGGAGAAAATATCTTTATTCTTACCGATGATGCCTTTGGAGGAAAAATTAATCCTGCTAAGGCCACTGTGGTACAAAACTTAATTGAGCGTGCACCAGAGTTGATGGTTGCTTATATCACAGCACTTCAGGCACTAACTCCACTTCCCGATTGCCTACGTAATAATATTCCCGAGCTACAGGAGTATCTCACAAAATACAATTACTATGAAAATGAGGCCGGTTCTGGGCAGGTACTCTATGATAAAAAATTGATCAATGCCATTTTTAACAAGCTTGAAAAATTTGATTCTATCTACGTCAAATGCCAAGCCGATTCAGAACGCTTAAAAAAATTAGAGAAGAAGAGGCGCGCAGAGAAAGAGGCACGTGAAGCACGAGAGGCCCAACAGGGACCACTCTAAAGGTTCAGCAGATCAGAGGGCCACTCTGTGAGGATTTCATAACCTTTAGGAGTAACCACAATGGTGTGTTCAAATTGCGCTGATGGTAGTCCATCGCTGGTAATCACAGTCCAATCATCAGGGAGAAGTTTGCAGTGACGTTGGCCTAAGTTAATCATCGGCTCAACGGTAAAAGTCATTCCTGCTTTTAAGACGGTGCCAGTATTGCGTTTGCCGAAGTGGAGTACTTGGGGATCTTCGTGGAAATTTCTACCAATGCCATGGCCACAATACTCATGAACTACACTGAAGCCATGTTCGTGTGCTTTCTTTTCAATAGAGGCGCCGATATTTCCAAGGTGAGCACCAGGACGAATCTCTTTAAGACCAAGAGAGAGAGAGTCGAGGGCCACTTGTACTAGCTCGCGCACACGCGGACTGACTTCGCCAATTAAAAAGGTGGCGCTGGTGTCGCCATGAAACCCATTTTTATACACAGTAACATCGATATTGATAATATCACCATTAGTAAGGATATCACTCTCATTAGGAATGCCGTGGCAAATAACGTGATTGCGAGAGGTGCAAATCGATTTGGGATATCCGTGATAATTTAAAGGAGAAGGCGTAGCATGGTGATCAAGAATAAAAGTATGAAGCTTGTTATTAATTGCTTCTGTAGAAGTTCCTGGAGTGAGTAAAGTTTTGGCGTATGCTAATGCCTTGACGGCCAAGGAGCAACTCTCCCTAAGTAGCAAAACCTCTTCAGGCGTTTTAATGGGTATCACGTCGTTTGTTCCTTCTAATTTAAAAGATAGCCAGAGTATATGATTTCCTATCGCAAAGTAAAGTGTTCTTTGGTTATCGCGTTTGTCAGTAGTGCTCTAAACTCCTCCCGGTCAATTTCACGCCCTCCTAAATGCTTTACTACTGGAGTGACCATTTGAGTATCAAGCCATGCTATGCCTTGTTTGGAAAGTTCATCGGCAAGAGCAAGCAGTGCAATTTTAGAAGCGTTAGTGTGTTTATAAAACATCGATTCGCCCGAGTAGTAGTGGCCGATATTTACACCATAAACACCTCCGACCAGCATCTCTTTTGAAGTTTCATACACCTCTACTGAATAGGCAAGGCCAGCAAGGTGAAGGTTGATATAGGCGCTAATGATCTCTTCAGTGATCCAGGTAGCAAAGGAAGAGGTACTCATATCATCTCTCTCGATGCTTGGGCGAGTGGCCTTGGCACATTCACGAATAACAGAGGGGAAATCGCGGTTAAAGTAGACACGGTATTTTGACATCGATTTATTAATAAACTTTTGTAGAGAACGAGGGCGATGAATTTCGCTAAAGAAGAGCACACCTCGGGGATTGGGGGAAAACCATGTTAAAGGAAAATCGTCACCACAAGGCCAAGGAAAAATGCCATTGGTATAGGCCTCCAGTAGCGTAGCAACTTCTAGATCCCCTCCTACCGCTAAGAGACCCTCTGATGAGGCGAGTTCTACCGGTGGAAATTTGATATTGGAAGTAAACTCGATCATCGAGCGTTTCCTCCTAACTGAGAAAGGATTTCGTTTAAGATGGTTGTACACACCATAAGAGCGGAGTCAGGTTCTGGATTTAAAAAGACGCCTTTTGCCTCTGGGTCTAAAAAATCATTGACTAGCTTAGAGGCCACAAAGGGAGAAAACTCCACCACATCTGCTCCGACCAGCGGAAAGCTCTCTCCAAGAAGGCGTAGGCAGGAGATAAGCTCATGAGGAAAGAGGCCATCATTTTCTGGCGTGCCGACTAAAGGAAGATAGAGCGGATCGACAACATCGAGATCCAAGGTAATATAGAGTTCATCCACTCTTTTCTTTTGCAGATGGGAGACCACTTTGTTGATTACCTCTTCACATCCAGACGTATGCAGTTCTTTTACTCCGTAGCGTTTTATCTTGGGGGATTCTCCCTTAATCTTTAGGAAGGGAGAGCGCACTCCGATTTGTAGCAAGAGAGAGGGATCATCAAAATGGGAGAGCAGTTGGTGACACCAACTACGTGCACTGAGTGGAATGCCTTGCCGATGGGGATAGAGGTCGTGATGGGCATCGAAGTGGATGACGGCAAGTTTTCTTTTTTGTTGTCGCTTCAGACGTAAAAGTTCACTAATTGAAGCGTAGGCGAGGATGTGAGAGCCTCCGAGAATAAGACAACGGCGATCAGGAAAAGCACTATAAATACTCCCAATAAGGTCGCTTAAGATGGATAACGGGGAGATTTTTAATTCAGAGCTCTCTAGTTGGTAGCAATGCTTTTTCAGAGCGCGAAGAAGTTTACTATCAAGGTATTCATCAAGAACAAGCGAGGGAATGATATGAATATCACCAAGGTCAAAATAGTTTCTTTGCAGTGCTTTTCTTAAAAAGAGCGGCCCCCATTGCGTGTTACCGACAATGCCTCCTCCTCCATCAAAACAGACGCCAATCACTAAAGGGGTGTGGTTGTCAGAGGAGAGAAATTTTTTTACTTTAGAAATGGATCTCTTTTGCTCATCATGGGTGTGACGTGCAGGGGGAATGGTGTGTCTTTTGGCAATGAGGTTGCTACTGAAATTTTCTTCAATGAAAACACCATGGCCACTGGACTTAGTGTAACACTCTATTTTGTGAAGGAGTGATGATAGACTACTCATAATCCTTCTCCGCAGTAACGAAGCTGTCGTAACACTTCAAAGGTAACGGCAGTTGCAGTGTTGGCCAAGTTGAGCGAGCGAATGTGCGGGGAAAAGGTTGGTAAAACATAGGAACGATCTGAAAACTCTTCTGTAATAGAAGTGGGAAGTCCTTTGGTCTCAGCTCCAAAAATCACGTAAGCTCCCTCGCAAAAGTTGGCCTTATAGTAGACAGTTTTTGCAAAACGAGAAAAGAAAAAAAGCTGCTCCCGCTTTGGAGCTTCTTGTTTCATAAAATCGTCAAAGTTTGCATACTCTTTTAATTGCACATGTTTCCAATAATCAAGCCCTGCACGCCTTACGGCCTTTTCGCTTAAATCAAAGCCTAGGGGATGAATGAGAATCAGCTCTACGCCTAAAGCGACCGCAGTTCGACCAATGCTTCCGGTGTTGCCAGGAATCTCAGGGTGGACTAAGACTATTTTAAATGGAGCGGACATAGTAGAAAGTGGGTAAGCGTTCTCACCATGGTTCCGGTGGCACTACCTTTAGGAGAGTAGTGGAGGTGAGTCGCAGAGTTAATACCGGCAATATCCAAGTGGGCCCACTTGATTTTATTTTTTCCTCCAGTATCGCGAATGAAGTGTTCTAAGAAGGCGGCGGCCTTTTGTGCTCCCGCAGAGGTGCCTCCAGTGGAGTTACGAAGGTCGGCAATGGTGGCCTTAATGTCATCACGGTACTCATCGATAATTGGCAGTTGCCACATGGGCTCCGCCTCTTCTTCGGAGGCCTTAAGCAACTCTTCAATTAAGGGGCGACTATTTCCCATGACTCCGACCACATGTCCAAGTGCACGCACACAAGCGCCAGTCAGAGTGGCTACGTCGATGATGATATCGGGTTTAAAGTCGCAAGCATAATCGAGAAGATCTGCAAGCACTAAGCGCCCTTCAGCATCGGTGCTCAAGATTTCTACACTCTTTCCGGCGCGGCCCTTGATCACTGCATCGGGGAGGTTTGCGGCCGGCGAGATCAGGTTATCGGTCATTCCCAGAAAGCAGGAGATGGTGTGAGGAGACTCCTGGAGGACTGCATTTCGAAAAGCAGCATAAACCGTGGCCGCACCGGCCATATCGGTTTTCATCTCTGTGATGGAGTTCGAAGGTTTTAGAGAGTAGCCTCCGGAATCAAAGGTTAGCCCTTTGCCAACTAAGGCGATGTGCTTACTGCCTTGGGTGATTTTTTTAGGGCGATATTGCAGATGAACCAATTGTGGTTCATAGTCTGATCCTTGGTTGACTGCTAAGAAGAGACCCATCTTTTCTCTTGTAATCTCTTTGCGTCCTAAAAGTTTTAGGGTGATTTTACCCGTTTTGCTCTTAAGCGTTTTCTTGGCATCACTTAAAATCGTCTTTGCCAGTACTTCAGAGTTTTGAACATTAGGAACTTCATTGATGAGGTCTCTTGCAAAGTTTACTCCACCGGCAATGATGTTCGCGGTTTCTATGGCATCACTTACTTCGGATTCAGAGATTGCTCCTTTGTTTTCAATAAAGAGTTTGATGGTTTTGTCACCATTACTATTTTTCTTTTCAGAAAGATACTTATCAAAGCGATAATAAGTTAATGTTGCTGTTTCATAGAGCAAGGAGATGGTCTTACTAATATTTTCAAGCACATTGAAACTCTCCACTTGTGCCCACAGGGTAAGACCTTTGCTATCGGGAAATTGTTTATACGCTTGTGCAAGCGCTTGACGAATTTTTTCCTCACTGATCTTTTCGCGATCACCTAATCCAATGGCCCACACCACTTGTTTGCCATCTGTAAGTGTAAAAGGAAAAACTTTTCCAGCATCTCCCGTAAAGAGTGCAGAGCTGCTATTGTCTTTAAAGGCGCTTTGATAGTCTTTCGGCCAATGAGAGAGATCGGCCTCGTTTTTGCTCTTTTTGCAAGCAGCAATCCAGATAATCCCATTTGCAGGTCTTTTAAAAGTTAAAGCAGATTTTTTTCTCATCGATTAATTCTCTTCTACAACACTTTCAGGGTTGTTTCTTTTGTACTCTTCAGAGGTAATGATCTCTCCACTTTTGAGAGTAACAAAGAGTGGAATATGATACTTAGGAGCGTGTTCAGCTGGAAACACCAAATGACGTATTCCTTTATCTGATGAAGGCACAAGATCAAGTAGGTTATTATTATAGAAAACTTTAGTAGCGCTTACGTTTCCCATCAAAATACGGACATCTTTACCTTGGAGAAAGAGTGCACGCCCTTTTCGCAGCGGAAAACTTTGCACTGGCATACTATCTTTTTTATAAGTGACCCAAGAGTCTCCATCAGCGGCCTTGATATAAATATTTTGCAGCGTCGGAGTATAAGCATTTTTGATATGGTCAGGTAGATTTTCTTCAGATTTCTCTTGCTCTCCTCTGGGCATTTGCATTCCACGTATGGGGGGAGGGGTCTTTGGTTGTAGTTTTTCTTTTACGTTATAGGTTGGTACAGGCATTTTACGATAGCGAATTTTATCATCAGAGGTGGTAGTGGTCTCAGCGCTCAGACTTGCAGGGTCTCGTGGTGGTGTTGTCGGAATGGCGGTGGGCCTAGAGGGTACTGCGGGTGCGATGGGTGCTACAACAGCTGTTTTTTGGGTTGTAGCAGGGGCCGCGACTGCTGCAATTGGTGTCATCAAGGTTTCTGGAGTGGGTAATGTTGGTGCAGTAATGACCGCAACTGCTTTTTCTGGGGCAGTAACAACCTCTATTGCTTTTTGTTGATCCACTTGCTTCTTCTCTCGGACAGCGTTGGCATTGCTATCTTGTTGAACAGCATTGTAGATATAAAACACAGGAACTCCGATAAGAGCAGTAAATATAATTAATCCAGTCACGACTTTTAGCGCAGTTCTAAACCACGGCCGTTGCATTAGAGGACGGTTACCAATCTCTGTGCGGTAGTTATGAGTAGTAGACTCCTCTTTTAAGCGTTGTTTTCTTTTTTGCATGGAAGGGGCCATCTTATGGCCAGGATTGGTTTGCCCATCTTCATCAGGGTGATAGAGAAAATCGCTTTGGGCCTCTTTTTTCATTACTCGATGGGAAACTTGTTGCTCCTCCTCTTCGATTTTAAGGCGCTTGATCTTGTAGGTTTGATCTAAAATATCGAGTGCAAGCTGCTGATCGATGCCAATCTCACGTGCATAGGACTTAACAAAGCCACGCACATAAGTTTTGCCAGGTAGCTCTTCTAAATTATCTTTTTCAAGCTCTCGTAGGAGAGTGAAGAGGATTTTAGTTTTACGAGAAATCTCTTCGAGAGAGGTTCCGCGTTTTTCTCTGGTGGATTTAAAAAGTGCACCAATCGTCATACTTTCGGGAATTTTGTTGCCAGTGTCGCTAGCGTCGTTTGCGCTGTTTTGATTGCCTGTGCTGTTGATGGCGTCTGTATTGTTGCTCATATGTTGCATCTTTGTTAAAAATCGTTAAAAGTCGTTAGAAATCATGATCCTCATTCATACTATTTTGATTTCCTTGGATAGAAAAAGCTTTATCTTTTTTATCTTTTTTTGTGAAGTTATTTATCTCTTTTTCATCATTATCATTACTACTCTCGTGTTTGGAATTGATCGTAACTAATTCTGGGGAATTGAGTTGCGTTTTTGCTTGGATTGCATATTCTGTTTTAGGAAAACGAGTGATGATCTCTTCAAATTTTTCTTTGGCCTTCAGAACATTTCGCATTTTTAAGAGGGAGAGGCCTTGGTAGTATTGCGGTGCTGGTTCACTATAGCAGGCCCCTTTGGATGCAGCGTAAAAACTGTTATAGGCACTCTCATAGTTTCCTCGTTCAAACTCGATCTCTCCGATTGCAGAGTGAGCAGGGCAATAATCTTCTAGCTCTTTAATAGATTTCTGGAAATACTCGTGTGCTTTGCTGCGTTCCCCTTGTTTATTTTTGACCAATCCAAGATTGTAATAGGTGCGAAATTGGTGTTCGTAGGTGAGTTGATCCAATACTGCTAGGTACTCCTCTTCCGCCTTATCCAACTTGTTTTGAGTCACGTAAATTCCTGCTAGGTTGTTGCGGGCATCGGAGTTTTTAGGATCGAGATCAATCGATTCCTTGAGCATTGCGATTGCTTTTTCTACGCGCCCTTTGAAGTAGTAGGCCATTCCAAGATTATTTTTTATTTTAGAATTCCCTGGATCAAGTTCATCGGCCTTAATTAAAGCATCTGCAGCGCGAGTATACTCTTTTTGCATCAGATAGGCAGTTCCCTGCGCATAAAAGATGGCGGGCTTTTTACTCTTGGGGTCATCTTCTGGGAGAGTAGAGGCGCATCCCGATAGCAGGATGAGAGTCAGTAATGTTTGTAAAATGAGCATTAGCAGTGGAAGTAGAATCGTCACGGTTTTTTGATGATACATAGACACCCCGTTTGATAACATAAGCCGTATCCCTTACCATTCTATATAAGTTGAGAAGATCCTTCTACGTAAAAAAAACTGTACTAAAACAATCCTATATAATAAGCATGAGAATAACTGCCTATTTTATTGTTCGAGAACTGTATACTAAAAAAATCGGGCCTCAAATAGCAGAAGGTATTATAATTTGAGACGAAGGGTAGGTTTAACAGAGGTTTGAACAAATAAGATGCTAGCGCTTCTCAAGAGGTTCTCTTTTGCTTTAGAATTTTTTTATAATGGCGGTTTCATCGCTTTATACTCCATTGTCAACTTTTCGTTGGTTGATTGGACACTGCTTGCGGCAAATACCAATTATGGGCCGCTTTTGCAGCGAATGGGTAAGGGAGTGCCCTTGGTGTTGATGCTGGTCGTAGTGATGAATTTCATACGCATGCCAGATATCGCACAATTTTTTCGTCGCTACATTTTCTCCCTGCTGATTTTAGCAGCAACGCTTATCTCTTGGGGCGATTTGGAGTTTTGTTTTTGGTTCACCTCGGTGCATATTTTATCTTCGATTCTGACTCTCTTTGAAGAGGATATTCGCAAAATAAGGATTGAGCGTACAACGCTTACCAGTCTCTTTAAACTGCCACCGGCACAGATTGTGCTGATGAGTTTTGCTCTATGGATTGCCATAGGAACAGTTCTCTTCATGCTTCCTATCTCTGCAGCTCCCAATGTGACTATCTCCTTTGTCGATGCACTCTTTATGGCCACCTCTGCTTCGTGCGTGACAGGGCTTGCAACCATGTCGATTGGTAATAGTCTTAGTCTCTTTGGACAGATGGTGCTTTTGGTGTTGGTGCAAATTGGTGGACTTGGTATCATGATTTTGTACGGTTCGATGGCGATTTTAGCAGGAAAATATATGCCACTTAAAGAGCGGGTGGTGATGCAAGATTTGTTGGACGCATCCAATATGGATGAGATTATTGTGATGATTGTGGATATCGTCCGCTATACAATTTTGATAGAGCTTTGGGGTGCAATCATTTTGACGGTGGGCTTTACGCTCGAGGGGTTTGAGTTTGGGCGTTCACTGTACCTCGGCTTTTTTCACTCAATCATGGCCTTTTGTAATGCCGGTTTTGGCCTTTTTGATAACTCGCTAGAGGATTTTGCCACTGTTCCTCTGGTTCATGGAACGATTGCAATCTTGATCATTTTAGGTGGAGTAGGCTTTGTGGTTCTAAAAGATTTACGAGATAATCTGGTTTTGGGATTTAATCCCACACGCTTTCGCATGCATACCAAGGTAGTTCTATCAACCACGGGTATTTTACTTTTGGCGGGAACTTTGTTGGTCTTTTTTGGAGAGTTTTTAAGCGCACTCGATAACTACACTTTATGGGAAAAGTTACAAATCTCTTTTTTTCAATCGGTCACACTAAGGACTGCGGGGTTTGATTCGATTGCCATTGGAAGTTTGCAGCAGCATACAATTTATGTCATGGGAATTTTTATGTTTATTGGAGGAAGTTCGGGTTCAACGGCGGGAGGGATTAAAGTTACCACCTTTGCTATCTTATACCAGTCGATGAAATCGATTCTTTATAACCGTCCACGGGTAGAGGCCTTTGATCGCACCATTCCTGCTTACGTCGTGGTAAAGTCCACCGCGCTGGTTTTTATCTCTATGGCCGTGGTAGCAGTGGCCATCTTTGTGATGATTAAAATTGAACCAAGTAAAGCGGTACTTTCTTTATACTTTGAGGTATTAAGTGCTTTTGGCACCGTCGGTCTTAGCACTGGGATTACCTCAGATTTGTCTTATGCAGGTAAGCTAGTGATTGCATTTATAATGTATATTGGGAGGATTGGGCCGCTTACACTCATTTTGGCCGTTGGGCAGCATGCAGAGTCAAATCAGCTGGTAGAGTATCCCGAAGGCAGAGTGCTCATTGGATAAGGATTAGGTTTATTTATGATTGTTGCAGTAATTGGACTTGGAACCTTTGGTGCAAAAACGGCGATCAGGCTTTATGAAAAGGGCGCTGAGGTGATTGCCATCGATAGTGAACAGGAGACGGTGATCAAGATCAAAGATCGCGTTACTCATGCCATCTGTTTAGATGTAACCGATGAGCGCTCTTTACGTTCGGTGAATATTTCGGAAGTCGATGTGGCGGTGGTGGCAATTGGCGACAACATTGAGATGAGTATTCTTGCTGTGGCCATGCTTCGCAAATTGGGCGTTGGCCGTGTGATTGCCAGAGCGACCAGTCCTTTGCACGAGCATGTGTTAAAAGAGATCGGTGCCAGTGAAATTGTGAAGGTAGAAGAGGAGATGGGAGAGATCATTGCGGCCAAGATTATTGCCCCTCATGTACTTCAACGCTACAACTTTGCCGCAGGTTATTCGCTGGTGGAGTTAAAACTGGGTAAGAAGTTTGCGGGAAAAACGATTGCAGAGACACAGCTACGGCAAGATTTCGCACTCAACATTGTGGCCATTTTAAAGCGCATTCCTATCATCAATGAAGAGGGTAAAGCTATTTACAAGGTAAAGGTGAATGATAATCCACTACCGATGGATGTTATAGAAGAGGATGATGTTGTGGCCTTGATTGGCAGTGAACTTAATTTTAATCGTTTATTTTCAGAACTGGTTGAGGAGTAGTTGATAAGGAGTAGTGGGTAATGAATTTATCTCTCAAAAATCGCGTGGCGATTAGCTTTGTGCTGGCGAATGTGGTGATTGTTGTTTTAGGTCTTATGGTGTTTCACTATTTAGATGGACTCAATAAAAGTATTGAAAAGATCATGGTGGAGGCCAATCGGATTACGCTGCTTACCGATGAGATTAGAATTTCTGCCGTCTCTATCCTTAAGTACCAACGCAAACTTTCAGGGGGAAGAATTCAAGTCGATACTGCAGAGAGGATGATTGCTGTTTGTGAAAATTTTTTAGCACAGCTACAGACTTTAGAAACGCTTCCTCAAAATAATGATATCCGCCAGGTGATCAGTAAAATGATCGTGTATGTAGATGCCATGCAAGTGTTGTTAAAGAAATCGATTGCACTAGCACCAGCGGCAACCTCCTCTCTCGATCTTGCAACAGCGACTGGAGGAGGGACTCAAGTCAAGAGTGGGACGCTCTCTAGTGTGCTTACTGTGACCTCGATTGCCTCGGTAGGGGAGCTTGCCGATAAAATTTTGGAGTCCTTTTCAGAATTCCAAGATTTACAATATTTTCAAAGTGGTGAGCGTAATCAACAAATTAAAAAGATCATTCGCAAAACCAAGCGGAATATGATGTACACCCTTATCATTACCTTTGTGGGTACGATGCTGCTCGGATTGGTGATTCCAGGAAAGATTGCGCTGCCTTTTAAAAAAATCAGCGATGCCATTCGTGAACTACAAAGTTGTAACTTTGATGTCTCCATCTATTACGATCGTGACGATGAGATTGGGGAGATGGCCAAAGAGATTAACAAGATGATTGTTAATTTAAAGCAGTTTGAAGAGTTGCGGGCAGAGAGAATTTTAATTGAGGGGAGAAAGTTTGATACCTTGGCCAATATGGTGAAAAAGCATATCTTGATTGCTAACGCCAAGGCCGAACTCATCTATCTTAACAATAACCTCTATTCGCTTTTGCAATTACAAAGTGATGATATCATCAATAAGGTTATGCGCGATACACGCATTCCAGTTGCCATCATTGAGTGTTATGAACTTGCCATTAAAAGACGTTCAAAAATGGACAATATAGAGATTGCCATCCACCAGGAGAAGCATCCTGATGGGATGGATGACGCTGTTGCTAATAAAGGGGAGCAACTAATTTTCTCAGGATATGCCAACATTATCCCAATAAGGGGAAAAGAGAGTTCACTAGATTACTACCTTATGATACTTTCAGAAGAACTAATTGTTTGATTTAAAATCATTCTCAAATAAATAAAGAGTATTATGACAGACACTTCTAAGATCAGAAATTTTTCCATTATTGCCCATATTGACCATGGCAAGTCCACACTGGCAGATCGCTTGATTGAGGCCACAGGCACGCTTACGAAGCGTGAGATGTGCGATCAATTTTTAGATAATATGGAGCTGGAAAAAGAGCGTGGGATCACCATTAAAGCACAAACAGTGCGCCTAAAATATCGGGGTAGCGATGGTATCGAGTATTGTTTTAATCTTATTGATACTCCGGGACATGTGGACTTTTCTTACGAGGTTGGACGTTCACTGGCAGCGTGCGATGGGGCCTTGCTCGTGGTGGATGCCTCTCAAGGTGTAGAAGCACAAACGTTAGCAAACGTGTACTTGGCCATGGATTACGATTTAGAGGTTATTCCCGTCATTAATAAGATCGATCTTCCTCACGCCGATGTTGATCACGCCAAGAGTGAGATCGAAGAGATTATTGGCATCGATGCGAAACATGCCAATTTGGTTTCGGCAAAACTGGGACAAGGGATTCCCGAGCTTTTAGAGACGATCGTTCACGGTATTCCTGCACCGAGTGGCAAGAATAGCAACCCGCTGCAAGCGCTGATTTTTGACTCTTGGTTTGATGCCTATCAAGGGGTGATCATCATTGTTCGTGTCGTAGAAGGTGAGGTTAAACTTAAAGATAAAATTTTCTTAAAACATCCAGGGCAAGTGTATGAAGTTTTAAAGTTGGGAGTGAATTCCCCCTTCTTTACCGAGGTGACTTCACTGAGTGCGGGCGAAGTGGGACTGATCGTTTGTGGAATTAAAAATGTGCGAGATGTGCACATTGGAGATACCATCGTCCATGCTGCTCAAAAAGAGACTGGAGCACTTCCTGGCTTTAAAGAGATGAAGCCGATGGTTTTTTGTGGGATCTTTCCAGTGGAAAATGTTGATTACGATAATTTAAAAGACTCTCTTCATAAGCTAGCGCTAAATGATGCCTCCTTTACCTTTGAGCCAGAGACTTCCGCCGCACTTGGTTTTGGTTTTCGCTGTGGATTTCTAGGACTCTTGCATATGAACATTGTACAGGAGCGTTTAGAGCGAGAGTTTGAGTTAAGTCTCATTTCTACGGCCCCTTCTTGCAAGTATGAGGTGTTGCTCACTAATGGTGATCGCTTAACCATTGAGAACCCTTCGTTACTGCCTAATCCCTCAATCATTGAAACCATCAGTGAACCGATGGTGGAAGTGAATGTCCATACTCCTAATGAGTACGTCGGAAGCATTATCAAGCTTTGTGAAGAGAGGCGAGGAATGCAAATGGAGATCAAGTACATCACCACAGATCGTGTGCAGCTGGTGTATGAACTGCCACTCATTGAGATGGTCTACGATTTTTACGATCGTTTAAAAACCTTAAGTCGTGGCTATGCCAGTATGGATTATCAGTTGAAAGAGTATCGTGAGTCGGACCTGGTGAAGATGGATATTCTTTTAAATAGTGATTCTGTCGATGCCCTCTCCACTATTTGCCATAGAGCAACTGCTCAAATCAAAGGACGTCATTTGGTGCAGCGACTGCGTAAAGTGATCAGCAGACAGCAATTCGATGTTGCGATTCAAGCAGCAATTGGTGCAAAAGTGGTAGCGAGGGAGACGGTAAAGGCGCTTCGAAAAAACGTGCTGGCCAAATGTTATGGTGGTGATATTACCAGAAAACGAAAGCTCCTTGAGAAGCAAAAAGAGGGGAAGAAGCGTATGAAGATGGTCGGCAATGTGGAGGTCTCGCAAGAGGCATTTTTGGCCGTTCTCAGCACCGATGAGATTGATGATTAATGAAAAGCAGTAGATAGGAAAGTAGGAAAGTAGGATAGTAGGGAGGGATATGTTTTCTGAAATTAAGCAATACTTGGCAACAGTTTTAGCAGAGTATAGTGGTGGTGATGGATACGAAATTTTATTAAAGGCCAAGGATGAATATTTTGCGCTAACAGGAACCATTCACGAAGAAAACGATGAGTATGAACATAAGATGAATTGTTTTAATGATTGGTTCTTGTTGCACTACTCGACCGAAAAAAACGGGGCATCAATTATTTGTGACTATCTTTTTCGTAAAGAGGCCCCGAAAGAGATCATGGATGTTTTTAAGGCGCCCAATTATGCTCTCTTTGAGTTTAAGAAGACCAATTCTAAAAACCAAGTGGTGTTAAAAGATGTGCTTCATGATAAAACGATCTTATTGCCAGAGATGAAAATTGGATTGATTGAGGATGATCTTTTTATTGGAAGAACGCTTACTTTGGATACTGAGCGCAACTATCTTATGAAAGGAATTTGTGTGCTTCCTCAAGATGCAAAATCGGTTTGCGCTAAGCAGGCAAAACGGGTGAGAAAGTTGCACGTACCGACTGAAGAGACCACCTTTCTTTTGACCTTAGAGTTTTTAAAGACCAAGTGGCTTCGCTATGGTCGACATATTGATGCTAAAAAGATTTTTGTATTTTAAATTTAAATTTAAGTATGACTAAGCTATATGGATTTACCCTACTTCGTAATGGAGTAAAATACGATTACCCTTTCAAGGAGAGTTTCTCTTCTCTGGCACCTTTAGTGGAGAAGCTCTATGTGGCGTTGGGAGACTCTGAGGATGTATCCGAAGAGGCCCTGGCCGCGCTCCCGATTTTCCCAAAGATTAAGTTGATTCGCACCATGTGGGATCTCTCTTTGCGTGAAGGTGGACTGATTATGTCGGAGCAAACCAATGTGGCCTTAAACACTCTAAGGAGGGAGGTAAAGGAGGAGGGCGCTTGGGGATTTTACATTCAAGCGGACGAAGTGATCCATGAGAGTGATTATGAGATCATAAAGCGTGATATTGAACGCGCCCACTCGCTTGGATATGAGGCCGTACGCTTTCGTTATTTGCACTTTTGGCAAACTCACGCTCAAATTGCCATTAATAAAAAGTGGTATCCCAGTGAAATTCGCGCCATTCGTCTTTCAAAGAGCACGATTGAGAGTTGGGGAGATGCTCAAAGTTTTCGAGGTATCGATGCTGATAAAATCTACGATAGCGATGCCTATATCTTTCATTACGGGCATGTTCGCGAGGGAGATTCGTATCGAAGTAAGAAAGCAGATATTTTAAAGCTCTACCACCGCGATGGAAGATTAAAAAAATATAAGCGAAGAGAGGCCAGGTATGATCGTCAAACCAAATGCATTGCTTTTTGTGGATTTCACCCGCAAGTGATGAAGGAGCGTATTTTGCGTTTGGGAGATGAGTGGGACTACCTTAATGAACTTAATAAATCTACAACTTACTATGTGGTAGTGGAAGATGAGCATGAGGATGAGGAGAAACTGGATAAAGTAAAACCGTTGTGCTTAGAGATCATTCCTCGTGAAAAATTTTCAATCTTAAAATTTTGGAAAGAGAGAAAACGTGTCATTATTATGCACCCACGGATGCATGAGCGCCTGCTCTTTTGGGATTTTATACCGGAATCGATGCACTCTCCACTTGCTAGAAAGTGGGATGCAAAAATGCTTTTAAGGCTTAAATTATCATCCCGTCTGGGTTGATCCTAGTTCGCTGGTATCGTCGAGTGCCCCGTTTTCCATTTCCTTTTTGGCATCACTAAGTTCTCGGCGGTGAGTGAGGTAAGGAATGACTCCCATCAAGTTAACGATAATAGTAACCATCAAGAAAAAATTAAAGAGAGATGCTCCATTGGTGACGCCATAATAGGAGAATAGGGTATTGAAGGCGAGGTGGCCAACACCAATGCCAGAGGGTGTGATCGGAATTGCAACCGCAACAAATCCTAGTGGAATAAAGGTGAGTCCATCAAGAATTGTAATACTTCTTGGTGCATTAGCGGCATACTCAAAAAAGGGGCTAGCGAGCGTCCAGAAGATCAAGTTGTTCATCATCTGAGTGAACATGCTTAAGAGGATTAAAAAGATAACATTTTTTTTATTTTTACCAATAATCCAGAATTGCGCTAAGGTTTTATTAAACTGTTTGCCAAGAAAAGGAATCTTGTTTCCAAGATTAAAGACCGATTGCTGAAAGCGCTGAGGAAGAAAGAGCGATAAGATAAAGAGCAACATTCCTGCAAAAATCATAAAATTGAGGTGAATAAGGTTGGCCAGTGCAGGAGAAATAGCAGTTAGCTCACTATATTTAATGATGCTGGCAATACCCATGAGAAAGAGTAGCCCAAAGAGGCCTAAAATGCGATCCATGAATACAGAGGTGAGAAGAAAGGTCTTCGAAAGGTTGGGATCGATTTTTCGGGCATAGATGAGTTTGACAAAATCCCCACTGACGGCGCCAGGAAGAACGGTGTTAAACAGGTTCCCAATCCAGGTGAGTCGCAAAATATCAAAGTAGTTGAATTTTTTGCTAGACTTTGCTTCGAGAATTTTTTTCCAACGAATGGCCACCAAGAACAGCGCCATGCAGGTGATGGCAAATGCAATGACCCAATGAGATTTGTGCGCCACGAACGAATCTTGTAAGATGGAGAAATCGATCTTGCCACTTTGGAAGAGCCAGTAGACAAGGGCCACCGCAATTGAGAGCTTAATTAGAAACTTTATCATTGACCTGATCTCCATATAACTTCCTACTTGTAACAATCTCTATCCCAGATACCTCGGTATCGACATAGGAAAAGGCATATTTTAAAAACATTGAGTATGCGGCATTTATAGCAATAATAAAACCAAAGCGACCATCTAGGAAACCTAATTTTATAAAATAGCACTCAATAAACTTGAAAAAAGGCCGGAACAGTAGAGAGTAGAAGCGAAGTTTGCGCCCATTTTGACGCTTGAGTAATTCTGCGGCACCAAGAGAGGCATAACGAATATTAGTCTGAACTTGTTGCATAAGCGTTTTAAAGGTGTAGTGATGGAGATGACCTTGCAGTGTTCCTACCGTTCTTAAGGATTGTTCGGAACACTCTTTTTTAGTGGTCAGTTCTTCATGCACATGAGGTGTAGTCCACTCGCAGTAATTTTTATGATAGAGGCGCACCTGCATGTCGGGATACCAGCCACCGTGAGTGATGGCCTTTCCGCAAAAGAAATTTAAACGGTTTACCTTATAGAGGAGTGGTGAAGAGGAAGAGGAAGAGGTTGTGGTGTGTTCAAGGATGGAGTTCTTAAGTTCCTCAGAGATCTCCTCATCTGCGTCAATATTTAAAATCCATTCGTTGCGACAGAAAGTTGCAGCATAATTTTTTTGCTGACCAAAGCCCAAAAATTTTTGTGGAATAACCTTCGCTCCTAGATTAGTTGCGATAAGTACAGTATGATCAACACTTCCTGAGTCGACGACGATGATCTCATCTGCAAAGCTAGCAGAGCGAATAGCGCGTTCGATATTCGACTCTTCGTTGAGTGTAATAATTGTTACCGATAAATTTTTTTTCATAATCAGGAGTGGGAGTATAGCATGAAAGTATCGATGATTGGAACTGGCTATGTTGGACTTGTATCAGGAACTTGCTTTGCTGAGATGGGGCATGAAGTTACCTGCATCGATGTTGATGAAAGAAAGATTAAGATGTTAAAAGAGGGGAAATCCCCCATTTATGAGCCGGGCCTGACAGAGATGATTGTTCGCAATGCCCATGGTAAGCGCCTCTTGTTTGCCAGTAATTATGCTTCCGTGGGAGACTCTCCCGCTACTTTTTTGGCGGTAGGAACACCGGCCTCGGAAGATGGTAAGGCCGATTTAACTGCGCTCTTTTTGGCCGCCAAAGATGTGGCCATGCATATTAAGGATGGTGCGATCATCGTGATTAAATCCACTGTTCCAGTGGGTACTGCTAAACGCCTTCGCGAATATGTTGCTAGCATCACCAATAAAAAATTCTCGATCGTCAATAACCCAGAATTTTTAAAAGAGGGAAGTGCCATTAACGATTTCATGCGCCCTGATCGCGTGATCATCGGATACGACCGCTACAATGAGATGTACGCTGGTGAGATTATGGATGATCTTTACGCTCCCCTAGTGCTTCAAGGTAACCCGATTTATCATATGTCCAATTTATCGGCAGAGATGACAAAGTATGCCGCTAATAGTTTTCTTGCAACCAAGATCTCCTTTATCAACGATATCGCTCGCCTCTGCGATTTAACGGGTGCCGATATCGAAGAGGTTAGGCGTGGCATCACCTCGGATAAAAGAATTGGGCCACACTTTTTATACCCAGGCCCAGGATATGGTGGGAGCTGTTTTCCAAAAGATGTGCAAGCGCTGATGTCGACTGCTGCTGAATATGATCACCCCATGAAGATTGTTCGTGCCGCCCATGATGTTAACAATGAACAAAAATTTTATCTCTTTAAAAAATTGATGAAACACTTTGGTGGCGATATCAAAGGTAAAGTTATCGCGATGTGGGGAGTGGCCTTTAAACCCAATACCGATGATATTCGTGAATCACCGGCGCTTACATTAGTTGGCGAAATTGTTAAGGCCGGAGGAATTGTTCGTTTTTACGATCCCATCGCTGCAGAAAATTTTATAAGTGAGATGCGAGAGGAGCTTAGTGGTGAGGATCAACTCACCTCGTACGATAATAAATATGATTGCTTAAATGGGGCAGCGGCCCTGATGTTGGTGACTGAATGGCCAGAGTTTAGAGCTCCCGATTTTATGGAGATTAAACAGCGTTTGGCCACTCCAGTTTTAATTGATGGAAGAAATCTTTACCCTACATCACGTATCCACGATCATGGTATTCACTACTATGCTGTTGGAAAATATATTTCAAAAGATCATCAAAAGTTAAAGAGTGAGCGTGATGTAAGTCGCGATAAGCACGATCACTATCATAGTTATCATCACGATGGAGGCATTGGTTCTGCTTATGAAAATTGGCATACTACAACTGAACTCCCAACTGGATCCAAAAACTAACTTAGAGAAGATAAAAAGCTACGCTTCGAAGATAAAAAATGAAGGGGTGGTGGCGCTGTTTTTACCAGAGTATTTCTACTCTTTTTCCGCACAAGGTTCCACCCCCTTTGTCGATCCCCTTGAGGATATTTGCCAACTAGCACGCACGCTAGGGGTCTTTTTAGTAGGGGGCTCGGCGGTCACCAAAGTAGGGGATCGCCTCTATAATCGTGCTTATAATATCTCACCCAACGGTGAGCTCTTAAGTTATTACGATAAAATCAACCTCTTTGTTTGTAACCTTCAAAGCGCCTCTTACGATGAGAGCAAACACTATACGGGTGGTACCTCTCAAACCTTGCTGACCCTGGAGGGGCATGAGGATTTTACTATTGGCATGAGTCTTTGCTTTGATCTTCGCTTTCCCGAGCATTTTCGCTCCATGAGTGGCCGGGGGGCCAATGTGCTCTCGATTGCCGCCGCCTTTACCGTGCCCACAGGACTTGCTCACTGGCATACTTTGGTTCGTGCACGTGCTATTGAAAATCAGGCGTATGTGATTGCCGCCGCTCAATGTGGGGTGGTCACTTGCAACTCTACTCGCAAAGAGACTTTTGGCCACTCGCTAGTAGTCGATCCTTGGGGGGAGGTCTTGATCGATGCTGGCGCAAGTGAGGAGGGGCCTTGGTTCTGCGATTTACAGCGCTCGCTTATCGATGATGTACGCTCACGCATGAAAGTCTTGTGAATTTCTTCCAAAAATGTAACTGCTCACACCCCTCAACCATCAACTTTCATCCAGATGCTATCAGCGGAATAGCTGTCAGCTATTCCACTTCAGCTTCTTCGAAAAAAATTGATTTAGGCCTTGAAATTTAACTGGGCCTCTTGATTAAAATAAGTAATACTGATCTTTATGAGCAAGGATTCGATACGAGATA
>JADGAN010000033.1 GCA_015231955.1 Oligoflexia bacterium
AGGCATTTTCTCAATCTCATTTTTTTCCTCGCCACTATTTTGCTTCTCAAATATCTTCCAAAAAACAATAGGGGTGGCATGTTCATTTTTCTTAATCCTTCCTCCTAATTCACTGACCTGCAGAAAAGTTAAGTAGTACCGAGAGCAAAAAGAATTTGCATTGAGTAAAAAAAGATTCAATCCAGAATAGGCCCTCTTAGTAACAAAGTTAGAAGGCACACTCTCACCACTCCATGGTTTTTTCCATGGAACCACGCCTTGCTCTAGCGATTTAATAACTCTACTAGTAATAATTTCGTAAACGCTTTTCTTTTGCATAAAAATCTCCAAGTTAAATTGTGACTATGGTCTCTCAAAAAGTGAGAACGGCCACATCGCCCTCACCCCCTCATAGCGGAGCAAGCAAGCAAAAATGGCCTCGGTTGCAAGAAAAAAAGCGGAGGGTTCCCGAAATAATTTTTCGTAGAAAAATTTTTTGGGATACCGTCTTTTTTTCTTGGGCCTTTAGGCCTTCACAACCGAGGCCATCTTTTGCTATAATTTGATAACCAGGGGGGGACGATTATGAATTGGTAACGGATTCTAAGATTCCGCACCATTGGCAAAGACCTCTAGAAATAATTCAAATCTGATAAGAAAAGTTGTTAAACAACTCCCTTTGCTATGGTAACTATTGCCCATGATAGATTAACCCTTAAAGATGCATGACTAGCAATGATTACTAAATCAAATATAGAGAATTCAAAAGGAACAATCCTGCTCATTCACGGTACGGCCTCACAAAATATTGATGGTCAATTACCAGCAGAAGAGGTGCAGAAAAAAATAATAAAAACAGATCCTAACCACTACATCATCCATCCTACATATAAAGAACTTGCCTCTCGCCTAAATTCTCTTGGTTGGGATACTTTTCGATATACAAGAGTTGGTGTATACCAAAACCACGTTGATTTAAATGAATATGCAACAACAGATCTTTCTACCATAACAGGCCAACTAAACAACATTTGGTCTGCAATGCCTAAAGATCGACCAAGAATTATCTTTGCATGGAGTGGGGGATCTATTCACGCACTACAACTACCTCTATCAGAAGCGGATGCAGTTATCATACTTGGAGGAATTTCCACCAAAAGGATAGATGTCTACAGATTACAAGCAAAAACCGAAAAGGAACGCCAAGAAATCGAAAGGGACATTGATAACCTCTTGGCCCAAGAAGGTAACTCTAACGGTACAGAAATGCTTGGATACGATATGCCCAAGAAAAGATTTTGGGATGAAAATCGCTTGCAAGATAATTGGACATATTTAAAACCCTATGCCAACCTTCCAGTTTTGATTTTACACGGTGATAGCGACAAAGAATGCAGTATTACTCAAGCAAAAGTTTGGAAAGAGAAACTACCTAATCACAATATTACACTTGAAATAAAACAATCGGGAAATCACGCTTTTGGAACCATTGGAAATCAACCCGACATGCTTGATCTTGCAACAGCAATGGATCTTTTTTTGTCAAGAGTAGTTTCTCCAACGGCAAGCGCATGAAAACTTCAGATCATCACTATGGTGTATGGGCCAACAAAAAAAATGAATTAGTGCTTACACCACGCTTTATTCTTCACTTTCATTGTGGCGAAGGAGATGAGTCTGCTTATCTCTTTGAATACTTCAATTCCGATCTCTTACACTTGAATCTAATGGCCTCTGCACATTTTAAAAAAAGCTCTCGAACTGCTACTGCCAAGATCGCAAGTAATATTCACACAGGTATTATAAAAAATACCACGCACTCTTTTTCCACAGAAGAGGATAGATCTCTCGTGCTCTCCTATAAAAACAAACCCTTTGAACAGCTTAACAAGCTAGAGAGCATTCATTGCGGTCAAAATAAAACCCTTCAAGAGGCAAATGCAACTAATATTGGAAAATGCCTTGAAGAATGGGAACTTGGAACAACATTAAAATATAATCATCAAGAGACGGATGCAAAATTATTACTACTATTCAATATCCTGACAAGAGAACACTCTTATGTATTGGCGATCGGTGATAAGAACAATGTGGAGTTTATTTATTGCCGGTCTGCCCAGATCAAATCTTGCAACAAAGGGACTGCTTTTGCTCAAAATATTCGCCTTATGAAAAATCACAGTGAATATACTGTTAAAACACCAGAGGACAATTACTTCACATTGGCAAAACCTCTAGCAATAGATGAATCATTATTTGCTAACGATGCTTGCACTCTATCAGGAGATGTCATTTATTGGTCATTAAAATCTTTTGCCCCAACCTCAATTACACTTCATGGTTGTGGGGGGAATGAATACATCACGAATAAACCAACCTTCGATCCTCCAGAGATGATAGAGTTTTTTCTCTAACATACTGATATCTTCTAGGAACCTTAGTAAAAAGGATATATCTAGCAAACACAGTGACCCATACACAAGGAACTATCTTCCTTGAAAATATTTATAAAATTTTCGATGAATATTTTGAATTGACTTTGGAGGGTTCGATATACCTTTCTGTCCTGCTAAGTAATCAAAATATTTTATTCTCATCGTTACCGATTCATAACTAACACCTAGCAAGTGTGCAATATCACCTATTAAGTTATCCCACTCACAGTCACCATCAAGATCACGCCTGATTTTCATCGCAAGAAATACAATCAGATCACTCTTTTCTTCCCAAGGCTTTCCTACGTTCTCACGATCACTAAAGGAATCAAAAACATCAATATCTTCCTCTACGAATGAATTATTTTTTATAGTTAGTTTTTGACTACCCATCACTCCATTGCTGCTATTATTTTTTTCCTTCACTTCATTAAGCTCTTGCACCCGATTAAGCAATTCTTCATTAATTTTTTGAAGACGATCAACTTGTTCTTTGAAGAGTTGTTGGGTTACTGGCTTTCTAAAATGATTATTTCCACTGCTCTCTTCCTTGTCCTGATTTTTGAGCAAACAAGGAATAAAGTTATTTTTTTCTTTCCATTCTCGCAA
The DNA here is from genome assembly GCA_015231955.1 of Oligoflexia bacterium. Lineage (GTDB taxonomy): Bacteria > Bdellovibrionota > Bacteriovoracia > Bacteriovoracales > Bacteriovoracaceae > JADGAN01. The sequence goes on from JADGAN010000033.1 coordinate 3,024, forward strand.
ATAAGACAAAATAGTACTCATGTTCCCATGGCCAATGATCTTTCGAACATTTCTCATTGATGGCCGTTGGCCATCCTTTACCAATGAGTCACAAGCCTTGGCCACTTGCTCGTAATCAACTAGTCGTTTCGACATAAATTAAACCTCTATCTTAAGCGTATCATTTGATGTATCGTTTAGTGTATCGATATTGTGTTACAGGAATAACTCCTCGGGGCAGGCAACAACAATCTCGTCTTTGACCACCATGCCTAATCGGGAGATGGTAAGGATTCGTGAAAAAAATCGTCATCTTGCTCTGAGCCACTACTCAATCGAGGTACAAAGTGGATTGGTACTCGATGCGATTGCTATTTTTATTATGCGGTAATTATTCTCGTCATTCAGTCATGATTTGTGACTTTGATATCCTGCCCGGGTTTGTTTACCATCGACTCCCCTTGTATTGCCCAAAAAAGTATTGATCTAACGGAAGAGGAAGAAAAACGTTCGTTTTCTTTCCCTGTCCCAGCCTGAAAAGCAAGCCATGGAGCAAAGATAGCGATTTTTTTCACGAATCCTTACCGCCCCCCTAATCCTGTAGTGACCCCATTAGCAGAATTATAGTACCGTATCAAGCATAAAGCAACGATACCGATATCATTTCAAACATTCAAACTCAATTTTTTCGAATCATCCCACAACCTCAGCACTCTGCTATGGAGTGTAATTACATAATGTATTTATGTAATTACATTAAAATTACGCAAAACTCCCTCTACACCATTGACCAATTAATGGGAATATAATAATTACATATGTATATTATGTAATGAAGTGAGGTTAGCAAAAATGGGAGCACCAGGCATAACCAAAGAACAGGTTTTTGAAGCGGCAGATAAGCTAATTTCAAGTGGATTATCTATCACTGTTGAGGCGATACGGTCTGAAATTGGTAGCGGCAGCTATACTACCATTATGAAACATCTAGAGGCCTGGCGAGAACAAGCATCTGTTCAATCAAAGATCCCCAATATTCCAACGGCCGTTAATAAACATTTTGAAAAGATCTGGATGATTTCTTATCAAGAAGCAGAACGAGTTTTTTTACAAGATAGAGAGACCCTTCATATAGAAAAGGAAACGCTACTAGAAGAAAAGTCTGGTCTCATCACCGAAATAGAAAAAATTGAGACCGAACTCAATAGGGCCAAGTTGAGGATAAAAGATCTAGAAGAGAGCGAAAGGAAACTTAATAAAGAACTTAACAATGCTCGCACTCAACTCGAAGTTACTGAGGCCAGAAGAAAAGAGTCAGTGGTGATGGCCGAAAGATTTGAAAATCAAATCACTAATCTTCTTCAATCGGGTCTTTTCTCTGCAAAGAAAACAGAAGAGTAAAAAGGATGTTATAGTCCTGGATAATAGAAAAATTTTTCACTAGGGGGATCTAATGAACAGACAGGAACTTATCGAAACCATTTTAAAAGATAAAGAGCTATCTCAGTGGGGCCAACGCCAGGGGGATCGATTTTTGCGCTCATTAATCAATGTGATTCAAACCAGTGTGAAGAAAGGTGATGATGTTTCCATTGTAGGATTCGGCACATTTACAAAAGTCAAGCGTGCGGCCAGGACAGGTCGCAACCCCTCAACAGGCGAGAAGATCAAAATCAAAGCAAAAACAATTCCTAAATTTCGCCCAGGAAAGGCCTTTAAAACAACAGTAAAGTAAAGCTGCATCCCAAAATTCACACAAAAACTAAATCACAGAAATAGGTCTTACTTATTCTGATATATGCTCTGTCAGCAGCCCTAAAAGTAGGAGTTACGATTGAATGTGCAATGGAGAATTCGTTCAATGTTTTACATGAAGATCAAGTGCATATTAATGAAGCTGGTGCTTTAGCATTTAGCAAGGTCAATTTTTTTTACTTAGATTATTCTTGAATACCCTCTTTGTCTTCTCCCCCCCAGTAATCCCCACTTTTCAGGCCATCTCATTTTCTGAGACTGGCTTGGCGTATCCTTGATTTAAGTAAATATTTCAATCATCCCAAGGAGGCAACATGAAACTTCTCATTCGATTTCTGTCTAAATCAGGGAGGACATACCATAATATCGAGGAGACAAAAGATGCCGAACCTACGACCTACTTCTTAAACATTATGGATAACCTCAAAAAGGTTGGATTCACCTGTGCATATGATGAATCAAAAGAACTGGTTGTTATCAATTCGGAAGTAATTGAAAACATCTCTTTTAATTTCATTGATGACATAAAAAAACAGTAACTGCGGCAAACAATTGACGAAGACTTAATCTAACTGATGATGTCACTTGAATATTTGCTTGAGATCAGGACGCCAATCCACCCCAGACTTCAAAAGACCATCCACCCTCTGATAATAACAGACCCCATATTTTTCAATATCATCCGCGCTATTTGGGTCGTCTACCTCGACCAATATTTTTTTCTCATGGACTCCACCTATTCGCAACTGGGAATCAAAGGGTACAAAAACATGCTGGTAATTGTGATCCTTTTTTTTCATATGGGTGAAATGTTTCAACAAGGCAAAGGCATAGACGATATCACCTAGTTTGCGACATTTTTCATTGCTGTCAAACAACACTGGATTTTGAAGATTAATTTTGATTCCTGTTTTTTGTTCCAAGTTTAAATAGGAAAAAGAATCATGCGCGCCTATGCTAAAAAAAAGCTCGCTTGATTTCCCAAAAGTTTTTCTAAATTCATCCATCTGCCCATGGTTGGATAAATTGATCTGATCTACACTTTTTGCTTTTTTCCACTCCTCTCCAATGGTCTTATCATCATAGATAAGAGTAAAATCATTAACCGTATGGATTTTGCTATTTTTAACATGAGTGGATAATAAGTTGGTGAAATGAAACAATCGTGAACAATATGTAACGTAACCACAATGGTTTTGGAGATCCAGCTTGGCTGGGTCGCTTAAGACTGCGGTCAGCAGATTAATAGCATCCTCTGTCGGTGAAATATTATCCAGCACGGAGGACACACTCTTCTCTATCTCCACACAAAGCCAACCACAGGCCGCGAAGTGCAACCGCTCTGGATTCATCTCCGCCAAGTTACTATGGGGATCTATGGGCATTTCTTGAAGCTTAATGGTGTGTTTATGCTTGAAATACACCCCGAAAGAGGAGTGTGCAACCTGCTTGCTTGAGCGTAAGTGCCATAACATACCAACCAACAAGGCTACGATCAAGGCCAACACTGCCACCACCATCATCATGCGAAGTCTGGTGGTCTTCTGCCCCGTAACTACTGGTCTTACATTATTCGTTACGGTTACCCCACTGGCACCAAGCGAACTGTTCCCTTTATCCACAATCCGCTGAATCTCTTTTGCCACCTCATCTTTACGATACCCCGTAAAAACTTTGAGGGATTTTATATCCCCAAGCAGATTATCACACTTTTGATAATAATGCTGGTTAGAGCTGTCCAAAGAAAGCCACCTGTCGACCAGGTTTGAAAGTTCACTGGGAACATTGGGGTTAATGATCTTGGGAGATTGGTAGTTCTCCTTCCAAAACTCCAATGGCTTATGACTACCGGCCACCCCACCGCCAATGTTCTTTAAGGTCAGCATCTCATACAAAATTATTCCCAAGGAAAAGACATCATGCTGTTGCCCATACCTCTCCCCCCGATATCTACATTTGCCATCTTTCTGATCCCACTCAAAAAGATCGGGAGAGGAATAGTAAGGGTTAAAAAAAGAAGAAGTCCACACAGAAGTGGTGCTTTGATTCGACACCGCTTCCCCACGTGCGAAGTCTCTAGCGATTCCAAAATCTATTAACTTGATAGTTCCAGCATTGGTCACCATAATATTTGGACAGGAGACATCTCCATGAAGAATAGTTTTATCCTTGGAAAAATTATGCACATGCTTTAACGTGGACAAAACTTCCACACACACAGACAAAGCAACATTGATATCAATTATCAACTTATGCGTCCTAACGATATCTAGCAAGGATTTCAAGTCTATGCCGTTGATATACTCCATCACAATAAAAAGCTCCATGGTCTCCGGCACAATCTGAATATCAAAGATTTTACAAATATTTTCATGATGAAGTTTGGCAGTGAGTTTGGCCTCTCTCTCCACGACCTTTTTCTTAAACTCAAGGTCACTTGTGTCCGTGGCCTTAATCTTCTTCACGGCCACTATATCATCAAAAGTCAGACGTTCAGCACTCCATACATCACCGACACCCCCTTTACCTAAAAGGTCAATTAACTGGTATTTATTATTGATAATTTTAGCGTACATTTCCAATCCCTATGCTTCCGGCAGATATCTAATGAAAATTCTCATCTCATTTCCCAGCACAACGACCGAAGGAGCTTCAATAATGTGATCTATATTTGGTTGGATTTTTTTAAATTCCAGTGTCTTGCTAGGAAAAAATGTCACATTGGAAGTTTTTTTATCAGACACGGCCATCACTTCTTCAAAGTTAATATGCTCCAACTGCCCTATCGCCGTCCCATTACGGGAACTCAGATCATGCACGGTCATCTTTTTCTGCTCATTAACACAGATAAGCGCATGACCTGGATGGTTTTCTCTAACGCCGGAGACACAAGAATAAGGGACTCTTAGCACTATCAATCGCTTGCCAAAAAGATCATGCAGCTTTTTTATTAAGCTCGCATCCAGCTGCCCCGAAGTCCTACTTAGAAGCAACTTAAATGGTGCTTCTCCGTCTGAAATTTGCATCGTTATGACTGTCGAGGGAAATACAAAGTAAAACAAGAACCCCTTTTGTCGCTTATTTGAGCTTGAAAGCAACGCAAACGAGACATCCTGGATAACTTTAGCGATATAGTGATCCCCGCCAACTTTGTTTATCAAGGTGGCACCGATGGTATTGTTGTTGATATTTTCTACAGACCATATCTTCCTACCACCCTCCTGCTGCTCAACTATTTCATTTCCATCAACCAACACTTTTAAATCGCGATAGAATGTTTTTATATTATACTCACTATCATCAATCCCTAGCTTGGTTTGAGCCTGCTCTTTTATCATCGTTGAGTCCATGTTGCCCCAGCGAGTGACAACCTCTTTGATCGTGTCCAATCTTTTTCTTTTGATTATTTTAGGCATAAAAACTCACCTCATCCCAATGATTGCTAACTCTAATGAAATTATCGGCAATTAGTGATTTATGATTAACCTATGAAAACATAGAAAATTGACCTCTCAATTAGAAAACTTGAATTTGTCTGTCACGATGTTATTGATTAACTGGATTTTAGCAATTGTGGCGGCATAGATTGCGGAGCATCTAGCACTCATCAATATTATTTATTTACAGTTTAGCTGATGTCTCATTCTTTGGGAACGATTTGGCATAGAATAACATAGCACCAAGTAATAGATGATTTTGTAATTGCAGACATGGAAATTCAGACATGGAAATTCTTATGAGGAAGCTTGGTTTTTCCGATAGGACAATAATCCCAAAAAGGCAACCCATGGGGAAATAGCATGACAAGAGTACTATATCTTTTTTTCATTTTGATCTTTGGCACTTCATGCACACACCAAGCGGTCAAGAACCCTATTCCTGAATGGGTGACACAACTTCGAGGCGGCGACTCTAGTTTGAGGCTGGACATATCTGATAAATATTTATTCCGCACGAACTACCAGGACAAGAACTATGACAAAGAGGAGCTTTGCAGTAGAGCGTTTGAGATGAACAAAAGATATATCCAATCATCATTTCCCGACCTTGAGCTGACCAGGATTCCTATAACAGTTGAAGTTTTATTTCACGATGCCCAGGTTGGTGACTGCTCTACTACAGTTAGTGTCACCAAACAAAGCATTGAAAATTTAAGAAAGCAGATAGCTGAGGAAAAAAAACAGGCCGAATTATCGAACCAAAAAGAGCAAAAAGAAAAAGCAGAGCTTGAGCGATTGAAAATAAAGCAGGAAAAGCGGCAGGCCCAAAACGAAAGCAAACGAGTTCCTCAGAGTATTGTTGTGCCTAGAAAAACGATAAAGTATGTGCCTGTCATAAACTCTTGCTGTCGCTATTGCTCAAAAGGAAAAGCCTGTGGTGATGGTTGTATTTCCATAAACAAAATGTGTCGCAGACCACGAGGATGTGCGTGTGACTCATAGATAAAACCAAGATCAAAACGGCATTGACTTATATTCACACATCTCACAACCCCAAACTACGCTTGAGTGGGTTTTTGCATGATGATTTTTCTTATTCCAAAGCAAGCCCGTATTAATATAAAAACTAACGTACCAATTTTATAAGGTGTTACAAAATTCTCTATTTCTTCTCGCATTGAGTGAGGAGAAAAAAAGTGGAAATTGGTTCTATCGCTCCTGAATGTGGATCCTTAGATGCCATTGGCGTTAGTATTAACACTTCTCCTAAATAAAATCCATTTTATTTAATGCTCCTTTTGGAATTTATTAAAAACAATTACGGTCCCTCTCCTGTCTCATTTTTAGAGAATCATTTTTGTTACACTGTATTTCAAGGACAGCACTTAGTAGGTGTACTTACCACAGGGAGCATGTTGTAAAAAAATGGATCCATTACTTAAGGAGATCAATATGCCAATTGAGATCAAAAAAAAAATTTGGATAGCTATTTTTTGGATGGTCAGTGGTGTTCTTGTTCTTGACTGGAGTGGAGATGATAGCGGTCTGAATAGTTATCGTCACAATACTATGCAAGATGTACAAATAGCATGCTCTCAACAACACACAGAAGCATGTATCCAGCTATATCGTTTTGCCAGAGCAAAAGGTGATAATAAAATGGCATATCACTATCACCGTCGAACGATGAGATTGATTGCCATGCAAACGCACTAAATTTCTATATATAAAAAAATTGTTGGTAGTGATTAATATGAAGATAAAAAGAAGACTACTATTGTTCCAAATCACAGGAGAATTCCATGGTGGACTTCATCTTAAATTTTATGCGTTTGATGATTCTGCTGGGTATCACTGGGTTGATCGGCGATAACGACAATCATCTCGATCATGAATATGATCAAAATATGGATCAATCACAAGAAACTTGCTTAAGACAAGAATCGGATGCTTGTGTGCAATTTTACAATTTTGCTCTTGGAATAGGTGATTATGAAACAGCATCATTATATCAAAAAAGTGCCATGACAGTAATCATCCAAAACACTGACCCTGCAAATGAAGAAGTAGAATTCACAGAGGCAGAATAGCCTCCTCCAGAGCATGGCGAGAATAGAAAAGATCATAGAGGTATTAATGGCAATGATATCTAAAAAATAGCATTCTGAATTTTACTTGAGAGTCGGGACTTTTTCATTACCCAGCCTCTCAAGATTATTAAAAATCAGTTTTTTTTATCGGTGATTATTGTCTACAATCAAAAACCAAGCCGCTTTGTATATGGTTTCTTTCCCGATCAAAGATCATCTAAAATAGATGATCAATAAACTTTGGCAAAAGCTGAATTGATAGTATTTGAATAAACACCATAAAAAAATGAATTGCTATAGGAAATTCATTTTACTGACATGAAGATTCTATGTAAATCTGAGAATTTAAGTGCCTAAAAGAAAGATTGTTAACTGGATTATGCTCCTTGACTACACTTCGATCTGACTGAAAAAAAGTCTGTCCCATATCCTTGTTAAACTCACATGAAAGCATTGTCCCTGAATCTAAATCAAAAAAAGCAAGAGTGCAGGAGTAATCACTATTAGGAAGAGAAAAATTGTGTTTTGATGGACTCTTTTTCTTAGAGGTATCTATCTTGAATGATTTTTTCAATTTTTTATTTATATCTTCCATATCTATTTTGCATGCTGCTCCTAGTGCAAGCACACTGTGGGATAATAAGAAAAAAACGATTAAAGATTTAGGCATATAATTACTCCATGGGTTTGATTTATTGATTGTCGGTGATTATTTACTAATATTAATCTTGTCTAGTTTTGCATAATTTTAATCCCATCAAACTCACTGCCAAACGAAACTATTATTTTCTTTATAGTTTCCTTCGTTGCTAGCTTCTCTTCATTTCTTTCTGCAATTTTGCAAGGGTTAAGAGGATGATTCCTGCTCCAAATCAGATTGGAAAATTCGTTGTCAATCTTTTCTATATAAGCACCTTCATAGAAAGCTCCACCAGAAGATTTGTCTGGCTTTGCCTGAACAGGAAAGAAACCTTCTTCTTGTAAAATAATCTCAATCGCTGAAGTTAATTCCTTAAATTCAATATAAGATGGGTTTAATAGTTTTCTTTCATTTACATTAAGATGGAATGTGCTTAATAATTTTTTAATCAATTCTTTGCGATCCATAAACAACCTTTGGTTATGTCGGTGATTATTATATAATAGCAAAATTCTTGGTTGATTGGATTAATCAGTTGCCCAGATATAGAGATAACCGCCGACAGGATCAATATCTTTATGCTTGATATTTGGAAATTTTGCAATGACCTCTTCTGCGACTATATTTAAATCATGCCATTGCTGTCCAAGTTGATCCAAATAGAAATATGAGATCATATCTCTAGGAAGATCTGCGTTTGTTGCAACTCTGCCAATGAAAAAAAATTTACCAGGATACTTTTTTGTAAAATTAAAAACTCTATCTAATGTTTCTTTATTTATCATATTCAAGTCCTGCGAGAAGTTTGAGCCAGCATTTATATTTATATTATTTGTCGATGAAAATTTTTATAGCATTTATGACATTGACATCAAGACCAATGTGATTGCTGTCACAATTTTCTACATCATAAATCAAACCAAAATATACCTTGAATTTATTCTTAACAAGTGATGCAAAAATGTTTTTAAGTTCTTCGTTATTAATTGATTCGATCATTTTTAATGTGGATAGAAATAAATTTAAAAATATTTCTATTGATGACTTGTTATCCTGTAAAGGCTTTAGATTATTCAAGCTAGTACTTTTTAAATATGTGTCCGCCATAAATTTTAATGCATCTACTCCTTTCATGGTTGGTTGAGAGTCACTTGTTGTGGGATAAAGAATGCGATCTGAACTTTCTAGTAAGGAAGAGTATAGATTGTTGAAAATATCAGTCTTGACTGTAGTTTCGTGTTCATTTTGCTGTGTAATAAGGCTATATATAATAAAAGGCAATGTACTTGCTGTTGCGATACCCCCTATAAATTGGCCTAAATTTGATAATAAGACCCAACTCCAGTCAAACCAAAATCCTAATAAGATAATCGCTGCCACAGATAGGACGGAAAACAATAAAATAATTCCACGAGAACGACCCATGCCTTCTCCTTTTGAAGAGTTTGATTTACTAGGAAATCTAAAACATATAACGGTATATAGCAGTAAAACTTTAATACAGTATCGTTTTAATCTTTTACAATAACTGGCATACTTGGATAGATCTATGTCGTTTCCTTAAAAATGCTAGAAGCTGATCCATTTACCTCAACCATTGATAATCAAAACTAACCGCACTCTCTTCGATTAAAGAATCAAAATAACTAAATTCCAAATTTTCACTGTTGGGATCGTTCCGCAATAGCATATCATCTTTATTATCTAAAGAAGGTAGCTTATTTGAATCCTCTATACCAAATAAACCAAAGAAGGAAGGAGTCACCATATATTTATTGCTTTTTCTCTTTACTAATCCGCGCTCTTGCAACGATATCACATGGTGGCCAGAGTCTGTACCCATGATTTCATTAATCCTTGAGAGATAAACTGGCCCTTCGTATGCAATAATAGCAAGAACAGTTTTCTCTCCCTCACTCCATTCATTAGAAATATTATCTTCTGCTTCGATTTTCAATTCATTAATCATTACATGAGTTGTAACAATCTCTAGGGCCCATAAACCTCTTCTGCAAACAAGGATGATCCCCCTTCGAGCGTCCCATCTGGATTTTTCCATCTTCTCTAAAGAAGCCTCTAGTTCTTCTTCTGTGAAGGCACCTTTGAAAAGCTCCACAAAATCTTTCAAAGAAGCGGCCTGTTTCACTTCAAAAAGATAGGCCTCAATAATGGCCCAGATGGTTTCTTCACTGACACCGCCTCTCACTTTTTTTCCTCTGATTGATAGAGGTCAGGCAACTTCTGAAAGGTTTTTAAAGTATCTCTTCTTTTGGAATAACGTAAAGTAAGGCCAATATCTTGGTGTCCAACAATGTGTGCAACTTTATCGATAGGGATTCCTGCATCTAAAGATGCTCCAATAAATGTTGCTCGTGTTGAATGAACACTAATTGCTCCTGCAATATTGGCCTTTTGGGCGTATTTTTTTACAATATAGGAATAAGTTCGAGGTGACAGAGGTTCTTCTCTTTGCAGGGAAGAGCAAAAGAGAGGAGAGTCAGCATTTAAGGCCATACCAAGTTCTCTTCTCCACTTTAAATACCTCCCAAGATCTTTTTGCAGCGGTGGCGACATGGGAACTAATCTCTCTTTATCTCCCTTCCCTCTAAAAATAACGGCCAATTGCCCATTAATCACATGAATATTTTCTATCTTTAACTTTCTAACCTCTTCACAACGTAGTCCCGTATAGAAAAGCAAACTAAGCACTGCTCGATGAAGAGGCCCACACTGCTTTGTTAAATCAACAGCACCGAGTATAAGCTGTACTTCTTGATTGGTCACATCAGGGGTTAGGATCTCTTTTGAGCATTTTGGCCTAGTGATCTCATCCATTGGAGAAGTAGCAATCACTTTTTTTCGTTTTAAAAAACAATAGAAGCTTCCAAGCGAATCCAGCACTCTACGAACTGTTCGCGCCGAATAGGATTTAAAAAGATACTCTCGAAAAACGGCCAACTGAATGGTATTTGCCTCCTTCATTGAAATTTTTGGATAGTGTTTTTGAAGAAAAAAACAGAAGAGAGTTAAGTCCCTCTTATAGGCCTTGCGGGTATGGGGAGATAGGAAACTTACTAAAAATTCCAAAACATCATTTCCCATCTCCCCTTTGGCATTGATCTCATGAAGCTTGATGATTTCCATCACAACTCCTTTGCCTCAACGCGATTGATCTTCTCCCAGAGAACTAACTCTTTACTATCCAATCGCTCTGCTAACTCTAAGGGAGAATACTCTAAAAATTGTTGGAGATACTTTAATTCTCGGATGGCCGATAAAAATTTTTGTGCCTGGGTAGGATCATTGCGTTCTTTCCAAAGTTCTCCACATTTTTTGAGAATTTTACAGAAGTATTGCCATTGCCGCTGATCTCTTTCATGCTCGCTCACATAGTAGTCGATAAGAAAACGAACTTTAGACCCTGCTCCCCTCCCCTCTGGGATAAGTTTTAATTTTGTTTGATACTTTTCCGGCAGACGGAGAGAAATCTTGCATTGCTCTTTTTTTTCCACCCGAGGACGACCTGGATGCTTAGAAGTTGTGATAACTCTCCCTTCCTCTGCCTGCTCTATTAGCCGCTCCAAGGCGGAAAGTTCTTTTGCTATTTTATTTTCGCTGTTCATATAATTTTTCATCTAGAATAGAATTATTTTTCTTATTATTTCTTCGACCCTTTCAATTCTCCCTCGACCTTCTCGTGATAGGACGGCCTCAATTGCCTCTTGAAAAATGGATTTAAGTGTGAAATTTGAAAATTCTTTTGCAAGATATTTTTTTATTCTTTCTTCACTCTTGGCAATTTCAGCAACGGGATCAATGTGACCATCAATAACCAATAGTATATCTTCAATATCGTGACTAAGACGAGGATCTCCTCCCCCTCTTCCATTATATGCTTCAAATTTTGCTGCGAAAAAATAAGGAAGCGTAAAAATAAAAATTTCTGTTCCCTTTGGTAATTTAACTTTTTGAGCATTCTGAAAACCGTCTTTATACCATTGATTAGAAAAGCCTAAGATAGAGCTATCAATAGGCATTATATCAATAGTGATCCCTAAATATTTCCAACGGCATATTGGTGCGCCAGGAGAAATATCATTTGTGAATTTTAATTGCCGTAACTCTTCTTCCAAGTGATAATATTCATCGACCGTGGAAATTTCAATAATGCAATCAACATCATCAGTCGGCCTGACCAAAGGAGATGCGATATCTTCCATATACAACGATGAGATTGCTCCACCGACGAACACAAATTCACGTTTTAATTTAGACAATTCAATTGCTACATTCTCAGTCATTTCTATAAAGATATTTTTATTTTTCACCAATGATCCTTTTTTCCAATAATTGTTTGGCCATCATAACTTCACGTACCCGTCCTATCCTAATCACATCCAATAAAGCGAGAAGCTCATAAAGAGAATTATCTTTGGCCGCAGCAATTGGCACTGTTCTATATAAGGGCAGAAGTGATTGGCCCCTTGTTGTCCCTTTTTCATACTCCCAAACAAAAATATCATTTGGATCTTCATTAAATTCCATGTTAAGAACTTTTGCTGAATGTGCTGTCGGTATGCCTCTAACGATTGAACTTACAACCATCGGATAAACATATTTAAGTCCGTAAATTAGGAATTCAAAAAAGGAAGTATGAAGAATATGCTTTTTTTTGGAGTCGAGTAGCTTGGAGACTTGCAATCGTTTTAGACCTTGAGATATTTCTGATTGACTCATCTCCAGGGAATTAGCGATATCCATCACTTTCCATGCTCCCTCCTCTATTAATAAGATTTTAAGGGCAATTAAAACATCTTGGGGTCGAAGGCTAGTATAATTTTTATTCATAGCTAAGTATATCACATTAAATCGCACATCGCAAATTGCGATAAGCGATTTAAACAAAAAAATACAGAAAGAGCTAGGAATAGTTAGAATTCCTTGTTTTCACGGAGATCTTTGCATACTGAAAAACCCTATTTTGGGGTTTTTGGTAGTTTGCTACGAAACCCGACACTTGCTCTTCTAAGGCCCTGTGGGGGCGCTTTAATCAAGCGGCCATTGAAAACTCAGTAAAGAGCTCAGTAACATGCGATATTTTTCTTATCATCTTAGTGTTAAAATTTTTATTTTGAGCAATTACTTTAGATCGAGATGGAGTTTCCCCTGCAATTGCTTGATGAGGACGAATGTTATTATAATACCCTTGATAGGACCGGCAGAGGGAATTCACTTGCTCAAGATCTGAGATAATAATTCGATTAAAGACTTCTCTCTTAAGAGTAAGATGAGTGCGCTCAATATGGCCATTTTGCCAAGGTTTTCCATTCTCAATTCTTAGTGTGCTTAAACCAAAATAATCATCAAGTAATGGGTCCATCCATCGACCATAGATACCGTCGTTATCAATAATAATAAACTTAGGAAAAGCGACTTCTTCCATCTCAATATTTTTAAACTGTTGAACCAACCACAATCTATTAGGTGAATGGGACGGCCTTAGCAATACAATTTTTCTGGAAATAATATCCATTATAACAAGAATGAAGATTTGATTAAGATAGGAGTCAAAGACACTTGTAAAGTCCATCGCCCAAAGATGTTTTTGCGATTGAAAAAGTGATCTCCACGTAGGTGGGGTGAATTTTACTGGTGGAGGTACTAGGCCATTCTCTTTTAAAATCCTAGCAATAGTTTTTTTGTGAAGAACGATACCTGTTCTTTGATACTTTATTTTGACCCAAAAATAGCGTCATTTATGAAATTATTTTGACCATTTCCTATTTTTTCTTAAATTCTTTTGACCAAAGACACAACAGATTATAGCTCTCTCTAAATGATCGTCCACATTAAAATATCCCTAGAAGAAGTAGAAAGCAAAGGCAGAGAGTATCGATGGGAACGTCCGAATCAATGCCCTAATAGTTGCAATGGCAAAATATGGGGGCATGGTTTTGTTTATCGATACTTTAGAGATTGTACCAATGCAATTCCTCTTAAGAGATGGAGGTGCTCTGTCTGCCATATCATACTTCAATATCGACCTCTTGGTTTTTGGAGAAGATTTCAAGATTCATGCTCTAGAATTTATTCCGCTCTTCTAGAGAGAATATCAAACGGTAAATGGCCACCAGATATACCGAGACAAAGAGGAGGATACTGGCTGAGTAAATTTACTGAATACGCTGTACTCCATGAAATGATAATAGAAGATGATCTTCGAAAAAGCGTCCTCTATTTCATCGAAAAAGAATTCTGCTTTATTTAGTCAAACCACCCGACCAGATCCCATCGAAAAAGTTTTTCAACTCTTCGTTGTCCTTATCATACACCAATTTTGTTTTGTATAGATCTTTTCTATAAAAATTTTAATTTTAAGGACAAAAAATGGATGAGAAGAACATGAAAATGGCGATTGCTACTTTTAGATTCGGTGTCATTGCTGAATTTGTTACAGGGGTGTCTCTGGATAGAGGAGAGCAAGCACTGTTACTAAGGCAAAAATGCTTCCGAAAATATAAGATCCCCTACTCCACAAGCACCACAATTACTCGATCGACAATCAAGAAGTGGATCAGTGATTATAAAGCTGCTGGTGAAAAGATTGAAGGTCTTATGCCTAGGACAAGAAAAGATAAAGGCCACTTCAGAAGTCTAGATGAAGCACTTCAAATGGCGATAAAAGAAATCTTAAAAGAAAAAATTGATCGACCTCTTACAGGGATAGCACTAATTCTAGAACTTCAGCACAGAAAATATCTCCGCCCAGATGAAGAAATAAACTTAAGTGTTCTTTATCGTTATCTTAAGAAACAACGCCTTCTTGATAATGGTAATACCAATGATCGGCGATCCTTTGAAGCCCCAGAATCGAATGTGCTTTGGCAATCTGATATTATGCATGGACCTCAAGTGATTGATCATGGAAAATTAAAAAAATCTTATCTGGTGGCCATTCTGGATGATTATTCAAGACTCATCCCTCATGCAGAATTTTACTTATCAGAGAATGTCTCAACTTTCAAAAGTTGCCTCAAAAAAGCCGTTGAATCAAGGGGTCTTCCTCATAAACTTTATATTGACAATGGGGCTTGCTATAAGTCACTCAACCTTGAACAAGTAGCATCTTGTCTCAAAATATCGATCATTCATACACCACCCTATGTTCCTCAAGGCAGAGGAAAAATTGAGAGATGGTTTCGATTTATTAGAGATAATTTCATTGCCGTTTGTCCACCTAAACTTACTCTTGGAGAATTAAATGAACGATTTAAGGATTGGTTGATCTCTTATCATCAAAGAGTGCATTCTGTTACAGGGGAGACACCTCTTGATCGCTATCGATCAAAAATGAGATGTGTTCGACCAGCGCCGAGAGATCTTATCGATTATTTTAGGATGATTGATTTCCGTAGAGTAAAGAAGGATCGTACTTTTCAACTGAATGGTATTGTTTTTGAAGCCCCTGTGCGACTGATTGACAAGAGGATAGAGGTTCGATTCCATCAAGAAAGCATAGAAGATGTGGAGATATTTTACAATGACTTAAGTTATGGGAAGGCATCAATTTTAAACAAGGTTGTCAATTATAGAATTAGCAGAACAAAAATAGTATCGGCAATAGAAGAATCAAAAATTAAACCTAGCGAGCTTTTTTAAGCAAGGATAGAAAAGATGAAGTATGTTGAATATTTTGGCATGACAAAAGATCCCTTCTCCAATGACATAGCATTGAAAGATATCCTTCCTCTTCCTGGAGCACTATCAGTAAGAGAGAGAATTGAGTACATCGTAAAAACAGGGGGAGTGATGGTTGTGACAGGTGAAGTTGGCAGTGGAAAATCGACAGCATTGAGATGGAGTGTTGGTCAATATCATAGATCAGACATCACTTGTGCTTATGTTATTGCAGGAACTGGTGGATCAAATGATCTCTATAAGCAACTTTGCTGGTCCTTAAATATAAAGATCACCTCTAGTAACAGAGTAAATCTGCTGAAAATATTTAAAAGCACAGTTGAAGAAATTGTGAAACACCAAAAAATAAAACTCTTAATTATTATTGACGAGGCATTTCTTCTCCGGACAGATATATTGGCAGAGTTACACACCATCACTCAGTTTGATTATGATTCTGCTAATTTGTTTGGATTGATTTTAGCTGGACAAAATTCTTTAATTGATAAACTTAAATATAGCATCTCTGCCCCTCTCGCTTCACGAGTCATTACGAGGGCCCATCTTACCAATCTCTCCAATGAGCAAATGACCGACTATCTTAATCATCACTTGAAAATTGTAGGGATGAAAAAAAATTTATTCAGCGCTAATGCTGTGACCGCAATTTATCAGGGCTCAGGTGGACTTCTTAGGAGCGCAAACTCACTGGCAAGAGGGGCGCTTATAGCATGCATGATCGACAAAGATAGTACAGTCAATGAAGAGCACGTAAGAAGGGCTTCAACTGAATTAATATAGGAGTAATTGATAACAATTTGGCCCAGCAGGGATAGGACTTTGATCCGAGTACTGACTGGGTGTTTGGGAGCACATGCCTCACAAGGAAGTGAGGCTTTTTTTTATTTTAGCACGGACTGGCCCCACACGATGTGGGGCCTTCTTCAGTGCTTTTAAACGGGAATCGAATAGCTCTTACTTTTCTATTGAGAAAAATCATTCAATATTATATCTTCTTTTTTTAATAGGCCGTTAGTCTAAACAAGCTTCAATAAGTTCAGTAAAATTGGTCAAAAGAATGTAAGAAAATTGGGTTGAAATAATTTATCAAATCACAATACCTAGAAATCTTAACTCATCTCTTATCCTCTTTGCACCCCATAACCAATTGGATCTTTTCATATCGAGAATGAGGTCAATGATATTCTCAGGTACTGGTGGCCGTCCTCTTCCTCTTGGGACCCAGAGGCATTTAAGTCTTCTGCGAATTCTATTGTAGCCACCGATAA
This sequence comes from Oligoflexia bacterium, assembly GCA_015231955.1. Classification (GTDB taxonomy): domain Bacteria; phylum Bdellovibrionota; class Bacteriovoracia; order Bacteriovoracales; family Bacteriovoracaceae; genus JADGAN01. Next base: position 19,894 of record JADGAN010000033.1, read on the forward strand.
TCAAAAGAATTGGGTAAGGAGAGGAATAGTAAAAATATAGCTCGATCATAATCTCGAGGATTATTTGCCGGATATAGCTCAGTGAATATTTCAGCTTCTCAATAAAATCGATCATAGAAGATTTATAACATACCTCTGGGTAATGACCAAATAAAACCTAATTGCCAATAGTTAGATTAAAGCGCCCCCACAGGTGATGTGGTCGTGATCCACTTCTAGGAGGGTAAGACCAGGAAAGCGTTCTTGGATAAACCTTCCAAACTGCTCCAGGTCATAATAAAATTTTTTGCGAGTGTTTTCTGCGTGATAGTTCTCAAAAAACCCATACAGAACTTTTTCCTTGCTTCCTGAAAAAAACCGTCCTAAAGCGATTGGCCCCGAAGGGGTTAGCCCTGACAAATGTGCTTCCACTTCTTCTCCTCGCTGTTATTTAAATCGACATGGCCTTCATTGCTAAACGGCATCTTTAAAGTGGAGTTTCTAACTCACTTCTAAGAACGACATCTAAAGCATTGAGGACTTTCTGAATTTTCTCAATCGAGGAACCATGATATTCATTATGCTCATCTTTGGAAATTTGAGTCTCAGTAACCTCCAACTTATCCGCTAAATCTTTCTGCTTCATCCCTTTAAAAATCCTTAGGGCAACAAGCATTCTTCCTATGCCGTTTAAATTTTCAATAACTTCAAATTGGCCACGTCGAAGTTTTTCATACTCTTCCACTTCTTCTTTTAATTGAAGTGCAAAAGAAGAAAGAGGATCAATGGCCAAGCGAAGATGATCTTCCGACACACCTGCTTTCTTCATCTTGAGCTTGTGATTTTCTAAATCTTGAAACTCTTGCTCTAGTTTTTTTTTTGCTTCTAAATACTCTTCTTCTGTCTTAATCATAAAAAACTCCGCAAGGTAAAACCACCCCTTGATGCCTTTTGATTTAAATCCATTTCTCGATTGTCTAAAAGCCGATGGAAATTTTTGTTCATCAACGTCCACCTCTAAAAAATATTTTCCCAAATGATCTGAGTTGATTGCAGTATCTATTCGGCTCAGTTGCAAATTGGATTGGATCACTCACCTCATTAAACATATCGCCATAAGTTCGCGAAACGACCATTTTTTAAGGGAAACTATCACAATCCCCTGTCCCCAATTTTTTCTCTCATAAATGTTACCAGTAGAGAATAGTCTCCTTGATCAGCACTTCTTAATGCCTTTATGTATCGACTGCGGCGCTCCTGAGGGTCTTCTTTTAAAGAGGCCATCCAGCTAGTGATCATTTGGCCATGCTTTTTTTGCAAATATTCAACATAAATGCGAGAGATACGGCCATTTCCATTAGGATATGGGTGAATGCTAACCAACCGATGGTGAAGTTCGGCCCATATCTCATCCCAAGGCATACTCTGGAGCTGTATCCAAACCTTCAAATCCTCTAGCAAATTTTTCAATTCTGGCCCAATGTTGTACGGTCGAGTACGAGATAAGTTTACCTCACTCTTGCGGTATTTTCCCGCCCATGTCCAAACATCTCCAAATAGTTGCTTGTGCAATTTATTTAAAAATTCCAGTGATAAAAAATTGTCACTGCGGGAATGGTTTAACCAATCAAGACCACGCTGGATATTTTCATCCTCTAGCTCATCTAGTTCACCCATAGTAGTGACCGAAGGATATTTTAGTCCCTCCAATTGCTCAGGGTCTAGTGGAGTATTGCCATCATCATTTCTAAACCGAACACTACTCATTCTTATCCCATAGGTATTTAGAGTATATTTTTTCTTCAATTAGCTCTGGTATTCTTTCAGATACCGTTGCTTGCACCTTTTGATTTTCCAGCACCATCTGCGTTTCGGCCTGTTCCATTGTTTTTAACACTTTTAACTTGGCCTGCTTATAAATAAGGTCTTCTAATTTTTCTCTAGGGATGAAGGCATAGACCAAATCGCAATTCATGGCATCCGCTACTCTCCTCAGCTTATTTATAGTAAGAGTGCCATCCACTTCTTGTCGTTCTGACTCACTGACAGTTGATTGGGCTAAATCTAGTCTATCCGCTAGTTGCGTTACGCTCATTCCTAGCGCTACCCTAATATATTTGATCCATGATCTAACCCCTCGGGTCTTTTCTCTCAATTCTCGAAGCTCTTCCAGCTTTCTGGAAGTTTGTGTCCTCGTTTTTTTAAGTATTTCCTTTTTCATTATTATATAATCGCATATATGCAATAAAATACCAATCAATTATTGTATATATCCGATAAAAACACTAAGAAAAATAGCATAAATACGAAATTCGCGCAAGCAACTAGGGCTCAAAAATCCTGTTCACCACCCCCCTCCATTTCCGATTTTTTGCCGGAAATTCTGTGCGGAATTTCCGGTAAGGCCTCCAAACAGGACTTATCCGCAATGAAATCAGGGGTTTTTATGTCCGTCAAAATGTCCGACATTTAATCAAGATCCCATCTCTCGGGGTTGATTGTCACGCTAAAAGCGGACTAATCGCCTGTTTTTGTAAGAGCAGATTATGCTCAATAGGTCTAGGCCGTAGGCCTCCAAAATGAAGATCGCGCAAGCGATGCGTAAGCAGAACATTCATGGCCAACAGGAGTATCCGAAACAGCACAAGAGAATAGAGGTTCCCCTCCCCCATTAGCGATGGCACGATCACTCTTTGCTGGTCTTGCAGTTTGGCCAATCTCGCCAAGAGTTCACTTTTCTCCCTCTCTAGCTTGCTGGCCGTGCTCACTCGATCCATTTCCAAATAGGTTTGGATCTTTTGTTCTTTTGTGGCCAACTCTTGTTTTAGAAGCTCCATCTCGCTCACTAGAGAGCGTTCTAGGGCCTTACTTTGGCCCGCACTAGCTATCAAGTTTCCCGACACCGTATAGGCCGAATATGCAATAAGAATGGCCAGCATGACGACTTTAATCACCTTCTCTGCAAAAGAGGTGGCCATTGAGAATGAGAGATAGAGAACAGACACCTCAAGGATTATGGCCTTTATCAGCGCAAGAGACGCATTACTATCGCGTGCGTAGAATAATCTGGCCTCTGCAACCAACAATAGGGTGGATACCATTACCAGCAACATCGTGAAGATAGTTGCTGACCACCGTTGCAGTGTCGTTGCTCTAGTAGCAACGCTGTTTTTTGGTTCTGCAACGATTGCAGATATTGCACAACTCCTCTCCCTCTGAAACTTTACTCCTGCACTCTCTTTTATGGAACGATCTGCAATCCCGTTCCGCCATCGTGAGATAGTTGATTTGCTAAGTCCCAACTGTTCCGCAACTTGGCCACAACTCATCTTGGTGGTTGCTTGCACTATTTGCAACTTCAATGCCTGAGGAATTCTATTCCTATTCGCCCTACTCTCCTCCAATCTTCTTTTGAGAGATGGCATTACGAGTGAGGAAACATTTGCGGCACTATAGTTAAATTTGCCATCATTAAGGTCAAACATGGAACTACACTCCTTGTTTTATCCCGAAGGGGGATGCCAATCTATCCCCTTTGGGTTTGCTTTTGTCTGCTATATGCCAAGTTGATATTATCTAAATTAACTCTCTTCCCGGCCCGCAACAGCTCTACTCCTAAGCTCAAATAACGCTCGATAAAATCCTCTGTCTTTAAAAATCGAACTGATTCCCGATCCTTCTTGTATTGGTCGATGGCCTGGATCTCTTCTTGGGTGTATTCCTTTTTTAAAAAGTCACAATCGGCCGTAAGGCCTCTTATGTGATTCTTTAATCTTTTGTTTAAATCTCTTTGATTGTTGGAAAAATCGGACGCTTCCGCAGGAAAAAAAGGACGGAAGTTGGAAATTTTGGACGTTTTGTTGGAAAAAAAAGTCGTTTCGACTTGATGAGTAGTAAAATTGCTATTATCCCTTAAATCTGTCCCCGCATTAAACTGAACATTTGATCGATCAACCTGTGCTACCGCTGCAACTGGTTTAGTTATGGCCACTTCCACCACAGTGGTTGCTTCTTCTGTAAAATAGCGTTTGCTCTCCTCTTTTTCTTGCAGGTGTTTCCACTCCGCAAATCTAAAGTTGTAAATTTTAAGATCTGACTGCAAATCCTTCTCCCATAGGGCCGGAATGGATTTAATTGGCTTCTTATCCAGTGCCACTGAAGTATCACCTAGGAACTTTATAATCAGAGGAGCATCGCTAATATCGCGCCCATGCCGCTTTAGCACGCGCTCAAGATCGCTTAGTGTATTTGTATTGCTTTGGGCCTTGTCCGTTGGCAGAACCGCTTCTTTGTGCTGCTTGGTGGCCACATGTCCTTGCTCTGCTCTCTTTTGATCTTGATCCAGCAATATGCATGGAGTGATCGTGCATGGATCTTGAGTCTGAAACTCTGCAAATTCACAAAGGACAAGGTTATGCTCCATCAACAAATGGAGTGAATTCTTGACCGTTCTTGTTGATGATTTTATAACTTTGGCTAAATAGTTAAGTTGCAGTGAAAGTGGCTTTCTCTTCTGTGGTGGCCAGCAGAACTTAAAGATCAAAAACATGTAGAGAGAAAATGCATTAGGGGTGAGGGCCGCACTCTGAACTACATGGATCAGGTGTAGTGGGAGTTTGGTGAAGTCTTGCTTGGGGCGCTCAATGTGTAATTCGATCTCTAATGGCCCTCTGGCATTGTGTTTATATGTGACGATACCATCGTTCTGTAAGCACTCCAATGATCTTAGTAGTGGGCGCTTGGAGAGTGTAAAATAGCTACAGGCAGTTGATAGGGTCGCAAATTCGCAATAGGTTTTTCCCTTGAAATTATGAATGCGGGCCATAATTTGAAAAAGAACGCTCAGGGTTGTGGAGTCATATTTATAATAGAAATTTTTAAAGATGAAATTTGAGATAGGGATCCAGCTTTTTGAGATTGCTTTTTCAATTTTAGACATAAAAAACCCCGGCCGATAAAAATCAGCATCCTTTTAGACCAGTAACAGCTTTGGTTAATTTATAGTTAGAAAGATGACCCTATCCACTCATGCAGTTCATACATGCACCTCTGTTAGTTTGCCTTGAAGGAAAAAAACATTTATTTGTTTATCGTTTTTCATAGTGGGACTACTCCTCACTTTACTTCTCATTATTAACTGACAACTCTTCAATTTACCCCCTAATATCTCAGGGGCCCCTAAGATATTAGGGGGTAACCTATTGTTATTACCTAATATTTTATGATCCCCTTGCTTTTAATGAGAGGATCATCTTTTATTAGGGGATCATGAAAAGTGATCCCATAACTTTTTATGCTCACCGTAGATACAGCAAATTTTTTTCACTCAATCCAATTTCAGGCAAAACTCCTCCTGCACTAGCAACGGTTTCTAATGCTATTAGTAGAGTTGTTTTATGTTGTTTGTTATTGGGAAGAAGATTTCCTATTTTAACTACTTTAATTTTTCAGAGAGCTATCTCTTTTAAGTAATGTGTAGACAACCTCTTGCCTGTTTTTGTTATTTTTTCTTGAGTAAAAATGTATATAGTTTTTGTCAACTAACCCGCTTCGTGAAGTGTAGAAGTAGGTGTCGGAGATCAAAAAGTCGCTTCGTCTAATAATGGTCTCAACGTTCTCACGGTTTTTTGAGAATGTTTTTACAGTGTGTAGAAATTTAATCTCATTTTTATTCAACGCTAGGAGATCATCGATTTCTATTTTTGTGGCCATCTGCTTATGGTGATCCTCATTCCTGCCATTTTCTGTTTCGACCACTCCATTATCAGAGATGGCTACCTCTGGAAGTTTTTGATGTAACCTACTGCTATCTCCCACTTCTTTATGGTCAATCTCGCTTTCATTAGGGGATAATATTTTGTTATCCCCTAATGAAAGATCAGGGGATGATGTTTTGTTGGGGGATAATTGTTGGTTATCCCATGATGTTTCGTTAGGGGATAACAATTTATCGGGGGATAATGTAATGTTATCCTCTAACGTTTTGTCAGGGGATAATGTTTTATTATCCCCTGGTTTTTCATTAGGGGACAATAAATTATTATCCCCTAATGAAAGATTAGGGGATAGTAATGGTGAGGTGAGAGGTGAACTGTTCTTACTATCGGAGTTCCTCTCACCAGAGTCATGAAAGATAACGATATCACTATAAGGGGTCACCTTGGGCCTATTGGGATCCTTCATCTTAAACTTTGGAGTGCTCAATCGATCTGATGTGGACGGCATGGGTATTCACCTTGCTTTTTAGTTGTTATTGCGACTTTTCCATACTGCTGGGAGGATATTTGAGCCCCATAATCTCTCTTGCCAGCAAATCAAAATCTTCGCGTGCAGGAGAACTCTTATGTTCTGTAAAAATCGACTGAGAGTCGTTAATGCGTCTGGAGAGGTGCTCATTCTCCCGAATAAAACTATCGAGTATGAAGTTCTTAAAAAGTTCATGGGTATTCAACCTCTTCAAATACTCATCGGACGATTTTTTACTGGCGTTGTGGCGATTCAAGAAGATATTGATCTCAGTGCTGGTTCTACTTCGAAAGTGGGTCGTGATATCTTTTATCCATAGCAGCGTCTTGGCCGCACCATTTAATGAGAATTCATTGGGGTTAACGGGTAACACTACTCGAGTGCATGCCATCAAAATGGATGAGTTTAAGAGGCCAAGGGCCGGTGAGCAATCAAAGATAATATAGTCGTAGTTGGTCTTGATCTTCTTCACCATCTCCATAATTAAAAGGTCAAGGCGACCGGGGTTGGAGTGGATATACTTCTCTAGTGCAGAGTTATCTATATTGCTAGGTATAAGATCGAGGTTAGGAGTTATATGCACAATGGAGTCGTTAATATCGATATCACCCTTGATGATGTCGATTAAGCAGTAGAGCTGCCCCTCGTTGATTCCAAAGGCGGTAGTGGTATTGGCCTGCTGATCGGTATCGATCACCAGTACGCGGGCCCCCAGCTGATTAAACCTAATGGCTAATGTATGAGAGCTGGTACTCTTGCCCACTCCACCTTTTGTGCAGATAAAACTGATAATTTCCTCGGCGTAGCGATGTCCATAGATCTGCAGCAGTCTCCTCACCTCGGCGGAGGGAATGAAGGTTCTACTCCCTATCTTAGTTGCCTTAATGCCGTTGCTCTTTAATATGTTGTGAACGTTGGCGAGAGTTGTCCCTAGGATGGAGCAGAGATCCGAAGGTGGAATCATCAGCTCCTCTTTTAAAACATTACCATCGTAGTTTTTCTTATTCTCTTTGTTGATATCAAAAAAGCCGTCCTCCAGATCGAGTAGAAAATCGATCTTCTTTCGATTTGTCGGCGAAACTACAAAAGACTTCCCCTCTCTTTTTTCCAAGTTTGAATCTGTGTCGACCGGTTGCATACAAATCCTTTTAAAAAAATAGTAAATTTAAAAAAACATACACTTTCATTTAAAATTTTAGTTTTAAGAAAAACTTAAGTCAATTAACTTTTCTTAATATTTAAATAAACTTAAATGGTATGTTTTTCTTAAACCAGCCACTCTTTCTAAAGGAGAGAGCAAGTAGTAAAATCACGTGCCACTCAAGGTGTGTAGAGCGAGAAAAATCTAGATGCTTGAGTACCCTCCATCAATGATAATGTTTTGCCCTGTGATGAATTTCGATGCATTGCTGGATAAAAAAACGATTGTACCAGCAATATCATCTGGCTTGGCCATTCTCTTTAAAGGAGTTGTACTAATATAATAATTTCTAATGTTGGGAGGCTGGTTGTTTTCGATCGCACCAGGGGAAATCGTATTAAATCGAATATCAAAAGGGGCATAATAGGTGCTTAGGGATTTAGTCATATTGGTTATGGCCCCTTTTAGGGTAGGGTAAGCCAGATTTAAAAATTTATTTGTATTTTCATAGATACTGAAATTAGGGGACAAGAGACCAAAGACAGAGGAAAAGTTAATTATTGAACCTGCTATTTTTGATTCTTTCATCCTCTCAGCGGCCATCCGGCCGCAAGTGTAGTAGCTTAATACATGGTCATTAAAGGCAGCGAGAAAAGTTTCATTGGAAAAATTTTCAGGGCGACTATTCCAATCATGGTAGTTTTTAGGATAGTGACAATTAATCCACACATCGATGCTGACATATTGTTTGGTAATGGTCTCAATTAAGCTATTTATATCTTTTTCACTTGAAAGATCTGAGCAAAAAAAGTTATTTTTGGAGGTTCTTTTTATGTCTACTCTTATTAGATTATTACATTGATTCTCAAGATGATTTGAAATAGCTTTGCCTATTAAACCTTCTGCTCCAGTTAAGACAATATTCTTGTTTGTCAGATTAAATAAATCATTCATTGATAATTACCTCTTTAGTGGTTTTAAGTGTGCCATTCTAATGTGTTTCAAATTTAATTGTTGCAAAATTCCATTGTTCACTTCTCTCAAAAGAGAGTATTCCATTATATTTTTCCATCACTTCACATACTTGACTAAGACCGATTCCTGTTCCGCGCACTGAGGATAGCGATGGTTTCTTGGTATGTTTTTGATGAAGCAATTCTTTGGGGAGAGCTTCTCCATTATCTTTAATTTGAATCAAGGCGATGGTATCACTTACGATCTTGGTGGTTATGACGATAGATCCCTTTTCTTTGTTGCCAACAGATTGAATGGAGTTACTTAATAAGGGTTTAATCATATTTTTAAAATCAATGTTGTTCATTTGAAGCTCCTGTTTAGAGGAGGAGCGATCAGAGATCAATTTATAAGAGATTTTTGCAGAGGTTAGTTTGATTCGAGCATTAAGAAATAACTCAACATCATCTAATGTCAGAGGATTGTGGCCATCGCGATAGTCGAGGAGTTCTGTTTTGGCCAAGAGATTGGCCCGAATAAGCATTTCGCTAAATTTATTAGTTACTGCTGAATCTTTAAAAACAAGTAAATTTTTATGAATGGAGTAATATTTCAAGAGATCATAGAGATGGTTTTTAAATTCATGGATAACGTACTTTATTATACTGTTGATCTCTTTCTGCTTGATAAGATTAAAGTTGGCGCGGATATTTTCTAGGAATGCCATTTTTGTTACAAGATGTTTTACCTTGAAGTAAACACTAACAAGCGAGAGAAGAGAGAAAAAGAACAATCCATACCAGGGGGCATAGGCGACAAATTGTTTTAAAAAATCAAAAGGAATAAAATAAATGGCCACTCTCATAAGATACCCCCCTAATAACAAGAGGTAAGCTACCTTATCAATCCATAATGTTTTTGCGGATTTCATTAGGAGAAATGGGAGTGTTAATAGGTTGATGACAGCAAAGAAGTAGAGACCGTTTGTGGGGTTAAAATCTTGAGTGAGGAATAAGCCAATAAAGAGATAGATAGTGATAAAAGAGATGAGTGCTAGAGAGTATAAATTGCTTGCTTTGTTTTTATTTAGGTCAAAAAGGAGCCGGCAAAAAAAGATCTGAATGATTTGAGATGAAAATTGTGTCATTGATGACAAAGCCTCAAAATCAATAAAAGCTGGCGTAAAGATCTTATAATCTAAATTGATACTCCATGATGACACAAGGATAAGAAATATTCCTGCTGGCCGCAAATAGCAAAGATCTTGGTTCTTGGAGAGGATGATAAAGAGGATGGATAAGGAGATGATAAATCCCCACATAAAAAAATGAAAGATGGATATTTGCAAGGTATCTTCAAGAAACTGCACTTCGTTGGCATAAAAATAGTGAGTAAGGTTAGGAATATAACGGGTTTTGACTTTGAAATAGAGAGATAAATGAGAGTCGTTGGGAAAGGTTATTTCTGTTCCTATCTTTGAATTTTTTCTCTTCTCTCTCAGTTGGTTTTTCCAGTTGATAGATCCAAGCAGTTGAGATGTTGGTGTGGATGCTTGCGGGTGAATTAGTTTAAAAGTTGAACTGGGCATTGGCATAGGGGATGAAAAAATCTGAAGATCCATGAATGTTCGTTTGAAACCTAGGTAAAGCTTGTTTGATTGTTTGTTGTTCGTTAAGTAATACCTTATCCAAAGTGTGCCACTTGTATTAGGAAGGACTGCTTCCGAAGATTGGAAAGGAGTGAATTGTTTTGATACAATATTAGAGAGGTTAAGCTTGTTGGATAGATCAATGTAATACTCCATACACTGTGTAGGAACTTGTGTCTTGGTCGTGATATTCGTAATATCAAAGGTGCATTGGTCGTTGGCAAAGGAGGCATTTGTGGTCAATGACGAGACAATAACCAGGGCCAATAGGAGCATTAATGCTTTAATAATTTGATCATATCTGCAAAACTGCATATGTCTTTCTCCAATACATAATCGAATGTGGTTTTGTAGGCATCTTTTTCATCAGCATCTAATTCTTCATGAGTAACTAATAGTTTTAAAACATTGGCCATCTTTTTAAGATGGCCAAATAAACGAGTGGATACGATTGAGTAGAGTCCAAAGTTTTTATCGCAAATAATACAATCAAATTTATCCCCTTGCTTGAGTTTTATAAGAAAATTGTCTGGGATTTGAAATGTTTCAATAGAGATTTGTGGATCCGTCATGCAATCTTTGTATAATTGTAGGGTCAATTCATTATTATCCACGATAGCAATCTTGATAGGATGTTTAGCTATTAATTTTTGGATAAGATTGTCTGTTTTGTTTTTGATAGACTTTTCTTGAGACTTTTTTTTAAATGTTGTTAGTAATTGAAAGAGCATAAATGATTCCATTGTCCTAGGTTTTTCGATTACATTTGTACATTGATCTAATAGATCAATATAGTATTTGGGCGTATGGGTAATTAGTTCTTGGTCTTTAAAGATTGCTTTGAGGTAGTTAAGTCTTGTGGTAACTTCTTTTATATCATGAGCAATGTAAAAATTCATCTTGTGGGCCATTATTGTAAATCCTCGTTGTGCTTATCTAATATTTTTTTGATGGCTGCTGGGGTTAACATGAGTAATTCTGCTGCTCGAGATAAATTTTGATGATTTTCATTGAAAACTTTATAGACAATTTGATACCTAAAAAAGGAGATGGCTTTTTTTAATCCATACTGCTTGCTAAAATCGAGATGAGATTTATGTAATGTGAGTTTGTTATTGTTGTCTTGATTGTATGGAGTAGCTAAGTGAGCAGGAAGGTCGTTGGCCGTAATGACAATATTTTTTTTATCTTTGAAAACAATTTCCGCAAGATATCTTAAATCCCCAATGGAATCCCATTTATTATTGAGAATAGAGATCATCGCTTCATCGGTGAAAGAGAGATAGCTTTTAGCAAAAAAATTAAGTAATGAGGGGATATCATCTTTCCTTTGGTTGATCGCTGGTATTGCAAGGAAATGCGTAAAATTTTTAGATAAATTTTTTATATCTTTAGAGATGTAGGCAATCGTTGTTTTTTTGGTCTCTTTTAATATATTTTTCAGATCGACACTGGAATCGTTTAAATCTAAAATGGTGATGTTTTTCATAGTCTTAGTTTGAGTGGATTTCGCGGTAATTTCACCGTTGGCCAATAAAGAAGCTATTCCTTGGGCCATCATTTTACTGCCCTGACCTTCGATTAATAAATGATGAATCCTGTCGGGGTTATTGAGAACCATAGAGATGTACTTGTAGACATCTGTTTTGATCGGCGTATGATTGGTTGAAAAATAATATTTGAAAATTTTATTACAAGCAGATTGAATAATGTAAGGGCGAGCTTTTTCGAGAGTTGTATGGATATAATCTGGCTTACTCTTGTCTCCAAACGCGACAGCTCCAATCTTTTCGACCTCCTTCTCTTTGTCAGTAAGGCCTGATAAAACTATAGGAATAATCCCATTTGATTTGCAAAGTTTTACCAGTTGTATCCCTGATGTCTTTTTTCCAAGGCATAAATCGATTAAGGCGATATCAAAGTCGCTGTTACTTGCTTTTTCAAAAGCAGACTTGAAGTTCTTACAACAAATAATATTTTTGATTTCTATGTTTTTCATTTTTTTTAACTGCAATATAGTAAAATCTCTACAGTAAGTGTCGTCTTCAATAATTAGAAAGCTTAGTTTTAGTACCATTTTTATTCTTTTGCTCGGATGTTTTGATGGAATTTTATAAAAATCAACTTGTTTTTTAATCATAAATTTTAACAAAAGTAAAAATTTTTTTTACTTTTGTTAAAAAAATGAGACTTTTGGTGCTTTGTTGCCAGTTCTCAGCCAGTGGGCTTAATAAATTAGAATCTTAAGAGATTTTTTCCCTCCTTAACTATGTGAAAATATTATCTCGATATAGCGATATTTGTTGTTTGTTGCAAGTCGAAAGAATTATTAACTTTTGTTAAAGGCCGTTTGTCTTGATGAAAAAAGAGCGGTATGAGCATCGTTATTGAAAGAATGTACCTGGCGACAAAAAGGAACTCCAATGATGAATGATTTAATTGAAAAGGATGAAATCATGAATAAAGGTAATTGGTATTATAACTACGTTTATATTGAAGATGATGAATATGAACGTAGCGACTGGAAAAGGAATGCCAAAAAGAAAAATATTAACGCATTGATTTTAACGTCAACAAAAGAGTTCGAAATGTATGCTGATAACATTTCTAAAAATAAAACATTAATCTATCTTGATTGTGATTTAGGAGAAGGAGAGTTACGAGGTGATGAGTTCGCTGAAAAATTACATGCAGAAGGATATTTAAACTTATATATGTCCACAAGTTATGATGCGGAAGAATTTGCTCATTTGCCCTGGTTAAAATATGCAGGCAAAGGATGCCCTTTTGAAAAAGTAAATTCTGGATAATCTGTTTTGGGAGGATTTTTATGTTGAAGACGTGGTTACCGATGGTTCTGTTGATAAGTATTGTGATGTCTTTAGCAATGCTAGTCCGTGTTAAAAGCAAAGAGGGTAAAATGATGGTCGTTAGACCTGTCGAGCTTTGGGATGGCAGAGTTATATCAGTTTTAAGTTATGGAGTGAAATCAGTTGGTAAATAGGAAAATAGAAATAATAACGTTTATAAAAAAGGATGTTTTAATGAAAAGAGATAAGTTTAATTTTTTTGTATTATTGTTTTGCTCAATTGCTTCAGTCGCTTCGTTTTCCGCCGCTTTTGCTGCTTCTGCTGTATCTGCGGAAGTAGTGGAGGCGGGAAAGCTTGGTGCTGGAATCGATCTGATTAACGGAGAAGCAAAGAATGTGTGTATTGAGATTAATAAGCAGGAGTTGATTGGTAGAGGGATCAATGAGTCTTATTATTATCAGATGATGGATATTGTTGATTATGGACAGTTGGCCAGTATGTTAAATATTTCGGCCATAGATAATCTTAAGATAGGAATAGCACAAAATTATAGTGAAATCGATTTAAGTCAGAAGGAAAGAAGGTTCAATGAAGTAAAGATAGGAGGTGATTTTAAATATTTTATGATTCATATGAGCGCTATGGCCCCATGGAATGCAGTTATGGATGCTCAAATTAAAGAAGAGTATCTTGGTCTGCTGACGAAGGGGCCGGATGGGGTGAAGGCGTTTCGGGAGAAGTGTGGGGATGAGTATGTTGTTCAAAATAGAACGGGAATGTCGTTGTCTTATCTAATAGAGGTCAGCATGACAAACAGTGAGGATAAGTCCTATTTTGAAAAAAATATTAGACCAAAGATGCAGCAGGGGAAAGATGTCTCCTCGATAAGAGCGATGTTAAAAGAGTTATCAATGGAGAAAAATGTAAGAGTATTGACCTTCCTTGATGGAGATTTTATCGATTCTCAAGATGCAAATAAGTATATCGATGAACTTGATCGTTTTCAAGGTTACATCCATAATTTGGCCACGACAAAAAACGATGTTGGTGATTATGGTGTTTTGAATGATTCATTAACCCACAAATATCTCTTTTTGGATAATTTTCCTATGGGTGTTGATCTCGTGAAAACTCATGATGAGGTTTTTATGATGGGAATATTAAGTCGTGACCGCGATGAAATGCTAAAGGATGTGTCCCGTGCAGAGGCCTTGTTAAAGAAAAGTGTTACTCTTGAACAGAGAGCGGAGATCGAGAGTATTTATAACCAAGATAAGATAAATCTTAAGATTATTGCAAAGAGAGCGCAAGAGTGCTTTGCGGATCTTAAAAAGTGCCAATACCCAGAAGAAAGCGATGGGTATAAAAAGAAGAGACTTCCTTTATATCTAGGATTTTAGTGCTTTTAGTTTAAGTAAGCGTCCATAAGTAAAAAATAATCGATAAAGAATGATTGATCTCGTAAGGAGGTCTTGTGAAAAAGATTCTAGTAGTAGGGTTGATGGCGTCCTTTACCTTTTTGGGAAGTGTGAGAGATACTTGCGCTGCTGATTTTAGAAAATGTTTTAAAGATGCAGGCGAGCGCTATGGGATCAATCCATTGTTGTTGGTAGCAATTGCAAAGCAGGAAAGTAATTTTAATCCGCAGGCCGTTAATAAGAAGAATAGAAATGGCACAAAGGATCTAGGGATAATGCAGGTCAACTCATCATGGTTAAGAGTTTTGAAAGAGTATGGGATCGACGAGAAAAATCTATTTGATCCTTGTACGAACATAAATGCTGCTGCTTGGATTTTTGCCAATGCAATTAAAGATCATGGGAGTAGTTGGAGAGCAGTGGGTGTCTATAATGTTGGGAGTGCAAATGGAGAGAGACGGGAAAAGAACAGGGCTCAATATGCTAAGAGTGTTTATCAGCATTATGTTGCTCTCAAGCTGCACCTCTCTTCCCAGCAGAAGTCAGCAACCGCTAATTGATATAACGATGAATGAAGCAAATAGTGCTTATCAATTTTGTAGAGATGATGAAGTGGGAGAATGGAAATGCCCAAAACCCACTCCGAAAACTTTATGGGCGAAGGAGGATAGGGGTGATTTAGATCATGTTATAAGTTTGGCCGTTGAGCAGGCACTTGGAGAAAAAAGTTCGAGCAAAAATAAAGTGGTGGTTGAGTTCTTTTTTGGAAGCGCGAAGATCTATCCTGAATCGGAACAGTATTTGAAAAATAAAATGAGTGAGATTAAGGATAAAAAAGTCGTCATTAAGGGATTCACCGACAATATTGGAAGTCACGAGCGAAATAAAGAGATTGCTCATTTAAGGGCCAACAAGATTAAGTCACTGTTAATCAGTGAAGGGATGAAAGCAGAGCACATCATGGTAGAAAGTTATCCTTTGTGTTGTTATCTCAATGATAATAGCACGGAGGAGAAGAGAAAAAGAAATCGAAGAGTTGAAATTGAAGAATTTCAAGAGAAAGGAGTTTTAAAATGAAAAGTAGTTTAAAAAAACATGCACCTTTAATGTTATCAGTAATGGCCGTAGCACTCTTGGTAGTAGATCCAAGTCTTGTTCATGCGTCTACATCGGGAACTGAGTTCACCGCACTTCATGAGTTTGTGGCCAATGCGGCTTCAGGATATCTAGGAAAATCAATCGCAATTATTGGCGGATTGGTTGGTTTAGGCCTGGGTGCTGCTACAGGGAAGGCCATGCCAGCAGTTTCAGGAGTAGTTTTAGCAGCGGCCGGAATGATTGGCCCTAAGGTCATTGATCAGGTGTTTGCTGGTGCAATTATTTAATTATTAATGGAAAGAAGAGATGGAAGATTTTTGGATACCCCGAAATTTAGATGCGACACCGCTTTTGTTTATCTGGGAGGCGGATATAGCGTTTGTGTATGTCTCGTGGGTGGTTATTGGTGGGATACTAGAGATGTTGACGGTAGGGTTGATCTTCTCAGTGATTGTTGGGCGAGCGTATGCAAGGTTAAAAGAGGAAGGTGGCCCTGGGTTGATTTTGAAATTTCTCTATTGGTACACACCATCTGAATTTTGGTTATCCAGAAATCTTCCTTCTAATGTTCGAGAGTATTGTGGATAGAAAAATTTATAACTCATTAGTAGAAAATGCATCTTTTAATATCAAGCTCTGGCAGCGGATCGCCGGGGTTTTGCTGGTGAGTAACTTATTATTGGTGATCTATTTGGTGAGTTCTGATCATACCGAAAAAACTGTTTTGGTGCCGCTAGGGTTAAAGGAGGAGGTGTGGGTCAAAGGGAAAGAGGTTTCTCCATTGTATGTTGAACAAATGGCGCAATACTTTTTTCAATTGTTATTAACGTATAACAAGCAAAATGTTTTAAGTCAGTACAATGGGTTTTTGCATTATGTGCGACCGGAAAAGTATGGAGCATTAAAGGCGTTGTTAATGAGTGATGTGGATAGGATTGCCAGGAATGATTTGGGAAGTGCATTTTATTCTATGAAGCTAAAAGTAAATGGCATGAAGGCAGAAGTGGAAGGAGAGCAGGTTGGTATTGTTGGCGATAAGGTGGTTAGTAGAAAAATGAGTAAATATCAGATGGAATTTAGTTATAGAGATGGACACTTTAGTATTGAAGCGTATGCCGAGGTGAAACCGTGAAAGTCTTATTGATCATCGTTTTAATGGTGATGTGCTCTTCTGTTTTTGCTGTCCAAAAATTGATTGTGAATGATGGTGATGTGCTTAAGGTCAAATTATCTTCGCGAGAATTAACAAGGTTAGCAGTTGAAGGGGGAAGAGTTGATCGGATGTGGGGTGCTTCAGGTCTTTTGGAGTCTC
Source organism: Oligoflexia bacterium (assembly GCA_015231955.1). GTDB lineage: Bacteria > Bdellovibrionota > Bacteriovoracia > Bacteriovoracales > Bacteriovoracaceae > JADGAN01. Next base: position 36,501 of record JADGAN010000033.1, read on the forward strand.
AGTCCGATAAAAAAGATGGGGAGTTGTTTTTAAGGCCAAGTTCAACTGCTGCTAAGGTGTTTAGCTTTTTTGTAAGAGATAATTTTGGATCTACCTATACGATTATTGCTGAACAACAGGACATCCCCTCGCAGACAGTTATTTTAGCACCAGTTAAGCGCATAAGTAAGGAAGAGAAGGAGAGGTATAAAAATCGTAATGTGGTCAGTAAAATTAAAGATTTAATCAAAGCGATGGCCAATGATGAGTTGGATTCTAAAAAGATGGAATCAGAAAAACATCATGAGGAGATAAATCTATGGAAGGAATCAAGGATTACCTTGGTGAAGTCATACCGAATGGAGAAATTAAAAGGAGAGGTTTTTCGCTTTAAAAATATTTCAAAGGAAGCGATGAAACTTCTAGAGAGTGAATTTCTAAATTTCAGAAAAGACACTTTGGCCGTGGCCATCGACCAGTTAACATTAAAACCCGAGGAAGAGACCAATCTTTATGTTATTCGGCGGAGTGAATGATGGAATCGGCAAAGGCGATCAAAAGAAAACAGATCTTGCTGGTTGTTTTAGGAGTGGGTGGGTTTACTTTGACGTTGATTTTTGGAATGTGGCTTGCAGACCCTAATCGAGGAAAACCAAGTGCACTTGAGTTACAAAAGGATAAAACAAGCGAGGTGATTAAAGATTATCGGATTAACTCTAATAATGTGGTTACACCGGAGGAGAATTGGATTGCACTTTCAGAAAAAGAGATGAGTGGGCTAAAGTTAGAAAATAATGATCTCAAGCGAAAGCTAGAGGAGTTAAGTGGCAAGCTTAATACTTTGGAGAAAAAAGAGAGTTTTGATCTCTCTAAACCTTTGCCTTCAGTAAATGACAAGGTGATTTTACCGCCATCGCCTTTATTGGGAATGAAAAGTCATACCGTCACTATGGATACAATAGCCGCACCTAAGTTAGGGGCCATGAATGATCATGATGATAAAGAAGTGAAAGCTCCTAATGCAATTGATGTCATTGATCTTTCGGAAGAGAAAGCAGTGGGAGAAGTGAAGCAAAAAAAGAATAACATCGCGTCCTTTATCCCTGCGGGCTCTTTTGCCAAAGTTGTTCTCATTTCTGGAGTAGATGCTCCTACTGGAGGACTTGCTCAGAAAAACCCTATGCCTGTTTTGATGAAACTTTTGGATCATGGACGATTACCTAATCACTTCAAGAGCAGGATTAAAGATTGCCATGCCACGGGAGCAGCATCGGGTGATATTTCGAGCGAGCGCGCTTGTATTAGACTAGAAAAATTGGCCTGCGTTTTGGAAAGTGGTGATGTGATTGAGACGGCCATACAGGGATTTGTAACGGGTGAAGATGGGAAGAATTGTTTTCGAGGAAATTTAGTAAGTAAGCAGGGTTCTTTAATTGCTCAATCTGCTTTGGCGGGACTTTTTTCGGGATTAGGGAATGCCATTTCCAATCAATACAAGCAAGTGGCCACCTCTCCACTGGGAAGCGTGCAAACTGTTGATCCGAATAAAATTGGAGAGGCCGGTTTAGCATCGGGAGCATCCACGGCACTTGAAAAGATTGCAGACTTTTATTTAGCGAGGGCCAATGAAACTTATCCTATTATTGAGGTTGACGCCAATAGGAGGGGAGAACTTGTGCTAACTAATGGAATCGATCTTGAGAACGAAATTTTAAAAACAGAAGAGAAGGAAAAAGAATGAGGTCTTTTATTATATTAGTGATGATTATTGCTATGAGTGGTTGTGCAACTACCTATTCTTGTAAAACAAAATCAGCGGGGAAGTGCCAATCTATTTCTGAGGTTTACGACAATGTTAATAAAGATGATTCGGATCAAGAGGAAAAAGATGAAAAAGAGAAAAATAGAGAATGGATGAGAGAGAGAAGATTAAAAGGGCCGATTGAAGGGAATGCCATTTTAAGAGAACCAAAGGTGTTAAGAGTGCTTTTAAGTCACTTTGAAGATGAAGAAAAAGATCTTAATTTGGGTGGGTATGTCTTTGTAAAAATACGGGATTCTGAATGGGAAATACAGTAATTGAGCATCTTGTTGAAATGAAATCAAGGGTAGAGAAGAAGATTAAGCAATCTATCTTTAATGAAACTCCTCCTAGCAAAGAGGTGAAGAAAGAGGGATCGCCATCAATTAAGGAGCTGAGGGCACTTGTTGAACGAAAGACGTTATCATCACTTTTACCTTATGAATCTTTTGATGATGGGATCTATTATAATAAAGATACGATTGGATTTATGGTGATCGCTTCTCCAGCAACGGGGATGGGACTCACTGAACTCAAGATTTTAAATGGCATCTTTTCACAAGTGCATCGTGCCGATGCTTGCATTCAAATATCGATCATTTCCGATACCAATATTGAGCATTTGATTGATGGGTGGGCCTATCGCAAGCAAAATGCTGTAGATGAGCATAATCATGAAATGTTCCAACTGCTGACCAATAATCGCAAAGAGTATTTGATTAAGGGCAAGTGGGCATCTTTGTTTTCCGATAGACCCTTTTTGTTAAGAAACTATTACTTGGTGATCTCTTACACTATTCCACGGCCAGAAGAGGTCATGAGCGATGAGCAAGAGGAGTTGAAAAGAATTAAGGCCTCATTTGTCGGGACATTAAAATCGTCCAAGATCGAGGCCGAAACTTTAAATCCAGATTTTTTTATTAATATCATGAATGGAGTTTTAAATCCGCGACAAGGGATACAACCGCTTTTGAGCTATGATCCTCATGAATTACTGAGCAAACAAATGGTAGACAAAGATACCCTTGCGCTTTTCGATTCTGGGGTGTCGAGCTTAATTCATCAAGGAGAAGCTTATTCTGTCATTCCTTATCATGTAAGGCACTTTCCTCAGCGGTGGGCCGGATATCAAAACAGTGATTTGATTGGATCTTATTTTAAAAATATCTTAAGGATACCTTGTCCTTTTATCATCACATTGACGGTGAATATCCCTGACCAATTATCGGCGAAGGGAATGGTAAAAAGAAAGTTCACACGTGCTACACAAATGGCCGATTCTCCTATGGCCAAATACGCTACTCAGTGGAGAGACCGGAAGATTGATTGGGAGTATACCGCTAATAAAGTGGATAGTGGGGACAAGCTCTTGCTTTCGTTTTATCAAATTTTGTTAATCGCTCCTGAAGGGAAAGAGCAAGAGTGCGAGCAAGCGATTTTATCACTTTACGGTTCTTTAGGATGGGTTTTATCACGAAGTCGTTATACGCCTATGCATGCTTTTTTAGGGGCCATGCCGATGGGACTTTGTATGGAGGGACATAAAGCACTTAAAATTTTTGGACATTATCAGACACGGCTATCGTGGAATTGCACCAATGTTGCTCCATGGATTGGGGAGTGGAAAGGCACTAAAAATCCGCTAATGCTGTTTATGGGTAGACGAGGGCAAATTACTTATTTTAACCCTTTTGACAATAATAAAGGGAATTACAATATTGCTTGCTGTGCTACTTCAGGATCAGGAAAGAGCTTTGTGACACAAGAGTTAGTGGTTAATGCTTTGGGGGAGGGTGGAAGGGCATTTGTAATTGATTGTGGACATAGCTATCGCAACATCTGCCATTTGCTCCGAGGAACTTATATCGATTTTGGGGTAGGTAATCCTAACTTAAACCCCTTCTCTAAAATTTTTGATCCTCAAAATTTAACAAAGATAGAGGAGCTTTCAAAATACGATCCCGATTATGGATTAAAAGAGTATATTGCCGATTTCATGCCCATGCTCATTGATCTCTTGGCCGCTATGGCATCGCCCACCAATCCGTTAGATGATAAGAGTCAATCGCTGCTTGGTCAGGCGATTACTCATGCTATAGAGGAGTATCGTGAGGACACCACCATCTCTCATGTGGCCGCTAAATGTTTAGAGCTTAAAGATAATGAGGTCGTCATTCCAGAGGCCAAAGATCTTGCGATCATGCTCTATCCCTATACTAAGGATGGGATGTTTGGGCGTTATTTTGAAGGTAAATGTAACCTTGATCTTAATAACTCCTTTGTGGTTTTAGAGTTAGATGGTCTCTCAGATAAAGGCAATTTACGATCGGTGGCCCTCTTTATCTTAATGATCCAAATCAATCAGATTATGTATTTAACAGGGAATAAAAAACAGATTAAACAAGTCATCATCGATGAGGCCTGGCAGTTATTAGGAAAAGGACGGGCCGGAGAGTTTATTGAAAAAGGGTATAGAGTGGCCCGTAAATATGGGGGATCTTATATGACGATTACGCAAAAGATATCGGACTACTCCAATTCGGAAGTGGCCAAGGCCGCTTATGCCAATGCCGACTTTAAAATCTATTTAAGACAAGATGAGAGCGAATTTGCTGGTCTTGATAACAGTGATGGCAAGGTTGAGATTTTGAAATCCTTAGAAACGATTCAAGGGAAGTATAGTGAGCTGGCCATTAAATCCCCTGATGGGATGGCCATTGTGCGTTTTTTAGTTGATCCCGTAACCGAAAAGATATTTTCCACCAAGGCCGAAGAGTCAGAGTTTTTAAGAAAAGAGCAAGAGCGAGGAGTAAACCTCTTTGATGCAATTAATGAACTCTTAAAAAGAAGTGAGAAAAGATAATGGATTTAAAACTTGGAATGCTAGAAGAAGATATTGATCAAAAACGCCATAGCGTGATCCAATCAATCGATTTCAAGAATATTTTACTCTCGCTTTTGGGTGGAGTTCTCGGGAGCACCCTTTTTATGGCCATCTACAATCATACTTACGATCAATCTTTTGGAGTGATTCGCATGGATAAGATTATGGCCACTCACCTAAATGATTATGGCAAGAGAAATTTAAGTAGTGAGGAGAGAGAGATTATTGCTAAAAAGTTTTCCAAGGTTTTAGAGGTAACCATTAATCAAATTTCAAACGAAGAACGAGTTATCTTATTGGTAGCACCAGCAACAGTCTCTAAAATGCCCGATTACACAGAGAGAGTAGAAGCTGCAATTCATAAGGTTTTTTATGAAAAATAAATTAGCACTTCGTCTCTATGTAAGAAAATTATTGATTTTGACAGTGATCGTAGTGTGTCTTCGAGGAACGATCTCTTTTCTCTCGTTGTGGTATGACATTAGATACCAATTCACCGATAGCGTTCCTGGTGTCCTTTATCTCATTGTTAAAAACAAGATGCCCAAAAAAGGTGATTTGGCCGCATTTTGGCCACCGCCTAATAAATACTATCACCACACTTGCTTTATAAAATATGTAAAAGGTATTGCTGGTGACTATGTCAAAAGAGACGGAGAACGTTTTTATTTAAATGGCGAATATATTGGGGAGGCAAAAAAATATTCTCGCAATGGAGATCATCTTGTTCCAAGTAATGGTGGTTTAATTGCAAAAGGGCATTATTTTATGTGGACTTCACACAAGGATAGTTATGACGGCCGCTATAAAGAAATTGGTCAAATCCCTTCAGATAGGATTATTGGCACTGCTTATCGTTTGCTCTAGTGGTTGGAGCAGGGATTTTGGTGTCATTGGCAAAGTCTATCCCATTATTGAAGAGGATTTAATCGTGGTTTTGCAAAAAAAAATGATGGAAAAACAACGAAATGGTGAGTTTGCAAAAGAGATGAAAGCTTTAAAAGAGCGAAGTGAGCAGATGATGAATCGCCCTTATGGCGTGAAACTTCCACGTGCAAAGGAGTATCAAGTAACATCCCTTTCTCTTGTCTATAGACTAAAAGAGGATGTTGTAGATGCCGACGGAAAGATTATTTATAAAGCAGGAACGGAAGTTAATCCTTTGACCATTAAACAACTCAGTAAGGAGCTTTGTTTTTTTGACGGGGATGACTTAGAACAAGTGAAATGGGTGCTGAAGATATGTGGAGCAAATCCAATGAATAAACTTATCATGACTAATGGGGGCTTTATTGATCTTAGTCATCGCTACCAAAGGAGGTTCTATTTTGATCAAAGAGGGGAAATAGTGGAAAGATTGGGAATTAAATCACTACCTGCAAAAGTGAAACAACGAGGAGATCATCTTTATGTTGAAGAATTTCCAATTGATTGAAAGATTCAAAAGATATTTTCGAGTGATCGCTATCATCACTCTTTTGTTGTTGGCATCTCATAAAGCTTACGCTGTTGCTTGTGGAGGACGCTTTCCTAACCCCATTACCGATATTTGCTGGAGCTGTATGTTTCCAATACAAATTGGAACCATTAAAATGAATCCCGTCAAAGAAAATGATAATTTTGATCCTCCTCCTCCAATGTTTTGCAGTTGTCCTGCTCCTCCTCCTATATTAAAGAGAGTGGGTGTGGGTATTAGTTTTTGGGAACCTGCTCGCATTGCTGAAGTGGTGAGAACGCCGATGTGTTCACCAACTTTAAATGGGGTTGTTTTGGGTAAATTACCCGTGTCCGCGGGAACTCATAGCAAAACTAAAAATACTGTGGGAGAGGCCTTTTATCATGTCCATTGGATTCAATATCCCGTTTTAAATTGGTTAGGGATGATGATCTCGGGAGGGGCCTGTTTTGTGAGCGAGACATTTGATATTGCCTATTTTTCCGAGGTAGATCCTTTTTGGGATGATGATGAGGTATCGTTTATTTTAAATCCAGAAGCAGTTTTATTTGCAAATCCGATTGCTCAGGCCGCTTGTGCTGCTGACAGTATTAAGGCCGCGACCACTGGATTTGGATTGGATATTTTGTTTTGGTGTTCTGGTTCCCAGGGTTCACTTTATCCTTTAAGCGGAAGTCACGCCAATCATATTGGGGGCGTTGATAGCTCATTGGCATTGGTTCATAAGATGATTTTTAAATTGCACAGGCAAGTGCAGGCACATGATACTTCTACAGCACTTCCGACCACTATGTGTAATGGATGGACGCCGCAACCAATATTAAGAAAGAATCAATATAAGCAACAGATGCTCTATCCGGTTCCACAAAATATGAAGGGATATGGATTTGGTGCGCCTTCTATGCTCTGGGGAGCAGGAAGAGAATTTCCCTATAAGGGTGAAGATTTTAGTTACCTTGTGTGGCGCAAGCGCCAATGTTGCGCCCTGTAGTTTGGAGATAGTGACTCATGAGAAGTTTTCTTACTGTCGTGATAATGATTTTGTTTACAGAAGTATTGGCCGGATCTGCCTTCGATCGTGATCACGATCGCGATTACTACCAAGAACCAAGCAAAGAAGAGTTAATGCAAAAACAAGAAGAGATCGCAAACTTGTTTTCTAAAGCAAGTGGTTTAAGGGAGAACAATGCCTTCGATCAAAATTTACAAAAAGAAAGGAGAAATTTAAAAAAGATAACTATAAGCTCATCTCATGAGTATCAAATTCCCGATAAATTCCTCTCCCTAAAAAAAGAAGTTCCTATCGCAAAATTAGGAAATAGTGTTGAAACGACAAGAAAGGTCGATCGTCCTCCTCTAATCTTTGTTTCTCTATCAATGCCACAAGAGGAGTTAAAACTGCTTCTTTATGAGGCCAATAGAGTAGGGAGTGCAATTGTTCTTCGAGGATTTTATAAGGATTTAAAATCTACTCTGGCCAAGATTAAAGAATTAAAACTTGAAGAGGGTTTTATGATTGATCCTACTTTATTTAATCAATATGCAATCAAGCAAGTCCCTGCATTTATTATTCCGGTGGATAATGACCACTACTTAAAAGCAAGTGGTTCTGTTTCATTGAAATATTTTTTAGATTTAGTGATAAGAGTAGGGACTAAAGATGAAGTATCGATTGCTAAAAGATGGTTGGCCAAAATATGAGAGCAAAAACGATTACTTTAACATTTTTATTTTGTATTGAAGTTGCGCTTGCTTATGACATCGATGAAAAGTGGAAGAAAGAGGGGGATGCTTTAAATTCAAAGTATGGATCAACTGGGGCAACCACTGATCTTAATACTGTTCCAGGATACAAAGGAACAGATGTACCAGAGACACAATATTATGACAAAGGAGAGGGTTATGTTAACGCTGCTATAGAGGATGCAAAAAAAAATGAGACAGCTTCTTACATAAACACTGCCTCTGCACAAAGGCCTAAGATCAAGATCGATCCCAAAAAAGATCCTCTTTTTAAGAGAGTAGATGCTATAGAGGAAAAGGCCCACTCTTTATCGGAGAGTTATCAAGGGTGCCAAAAATTACCGGTGGGTTCGGATGATATTACCAAATATGAAAAAAAATCGTGTTTTGAATATGGGAGAAGGGAGCAAATTGCCTTTAGTTGCGATAGACAACTATTGGTTAGTTGTCGGAATAGCAATGCAGGCGAGACCCTCCCGTTCAATAGTAACGATTTCACCATCACAGGGCCTGCTTTTGCTATGAAAGAACGAGGAACCAATATCTATTTTGGATCAGAGACCAATGATCGAAGAGGTGGTTGCAGTAACTATACCAACACCATCACCTTCGATGTAAAAAGTGTTGATGATATCGTTGAATTTAGAATTGAATCGTTTATGTATGATGACCGCATCACCTTGTCGCTTAATGGGAAAACAATCTTTGAGGAGCCGCCTGGGGGATGTGAGCGCGGGCAAATCTTTACTAAACCTGGTCTTGATTTAAAACCTTATTTAAAAGCAGGGATCAACTCTTTAACCGTGGTAAACCTTGTCGCTGGAACAGGAAGGGCCTGGATTAATTTAAGGGCATCTCGAAAAAGTCGTTGTGATGCCGTGGAAAGTTACCTCTATGCTTGTGAAAATGGAAAAAATTACCAAGAGGCCGTTCTGGCCAGTAGTAACTGTATCGAAGGAGCAGAAACAAGAAATATCAAGGGAACATTATTCACAAAGGAGTGTTGGCGTTTTAACGATAATTTTACTCAATGGGAAGCTCCTGTTTATACCAAAGATCCACTCTGCGATGAGCTAGTTCAAAAAGGGTGTGGCGTGCTCTCTAATCATTGTATAGAGAGTGACCCCTCCTACTGTAAAAAGAGAGAGATCACTTACTCTTGCCCTTATCAAGAGTCTGCTCGCTTTGTTGATCTTTGTGGAGATCAATTGGTCTGTCCTGATGGAAAGTGCACAAAAGAGTATCAGGAGTATCAACCGGCCACCGAAGATTTTAAAAAGGCCGCTACGGCATTAGAGGTTGCGAAGATGTTATCCAAAGAGTTAGAACCAGAAAAGTTGTCGGTCTTTAAGGGAGCTTATAAAGAGTGCAAGGAGAGTAACTTAGGATTTAAAAACTGCTGTAAAGATAAAGGCTGGGGATTAGCTCTTGGGATCACAGAATGTAATAGCGATGAAAAAGAGCTGGGATTAGCTAAAGAGTCGGGACGGAATCACTATATTGGGAGTTACAAAACGGGAACTGCCATCGATCGTAGGACTTATCAATCTCATTGCGTCTATCCCTCTAAGCTTGCCAAAATTATCGTTGAGCAGGGAAAACAGCAGTTAAAAAAAGGTTTTGGAGAAACACGTTCTCCAGATTGCTCTGGTCTAACTTTAAGTGAGTTAGAAAACCTTAACTTTGATCAGATCAACTTCTCTGAATTTTATAGTGATATTCAAAGCAAAATAGACTCTTACCAAGAACCGGATAGTAATCAAGCGGTAGCAAAATTTAAAGAAACCATTGAGAAAAAACTAAAATCACTAAGTAAGGATAAATCGTGAAAAGATTGGTTGTTGTTATTTTGCTATTAGCTACGAATTCTAAAGCAGAGGATAAATCCTTCTTTGATGATCGTGAGAGGGGGTGGTGGTGGTATGAAAAGATCGCCACTGCGCCTAAATTTGAACAAAAAAATGGTGACAAACAAGCGATCCCAGAAAACTTAAATCTTACGCCTAAACAACAATTGGAAGCACAAGGTAAGGCATGGGAAGATGCCTTTGCCAAGTCCGTAGTGTCCCCAACCGAACAAAACATAAAAGAGTATCTCTACCTAACGAAAAAAATCAATGAACAGGCCCAGAAATTTTCTTTTGCTTTTAAAGAGAGTATCTGGGTAAATCCAGAGTTTGATTATTCGCTAGAAAAACCTGTGGCCACGCAAGCAATCGTTACTCAAAATGAACGAGATTTTACCAATGTAGAAAAAGAGCTAAAAAAGATTGCTAAGGATTATGGGCTCATCTTTTTCTTTAAAGGAAGTTGTCCTCATTGTCATAGTTTTTCTCCGCTTCTAAAGAAATTTGCTGAACACTATGAGTTCACGATACTACCAGTAACGTTAGATGGAGAATCATTAGCGGAATTTTCTAAACCTAAAAAAAATATCTTTCTTGGCGAAAAACTAAATGTTTCTGTCGTTCCAGCACTCTACTTAGTGCATCCTGACAGCAACACTATTTCTCCCATCAGTTTTGGGTATACCGATTGGAGTAATCTTATGCAAAAGATTATCACCGCGGTTAAAAGAGATACCCGCATGGAGAGAAGATGATTTGCAAACGATACCTCTCTATTTTACTCTGTTTAAGCTTGTTGATCATGACTCCGCTTATGGTAAAGGCCAGCACGGCCGATAAGATCAATAAATGGTTTGAAAATCAAAACTATGTGAACACCACTAACCCAGGGGTTTATGAGGGGCAAACTGCTAGGTACGCCACTCTTGGTGGGGTATCCACAAGATCAGCAATCACCCAACCCTTTGAACTTTTTAATCTACAAACCCCTAAATTTTCCGCTGGCTGCGGAGGTATTGATTTTTATACGGGAGGATTTTCGGCCATCAACGCTGATCAATTCATTCAAGCGCTACGATCGATTGGACAAAACGCTCAATCATTGGCCTTTATGTTGGCCATACAAGTGGTTTCCCCTCAATTGGCTGGAGTTATGCAAAAGGTGCAAGAGTGGGCCGCTGAATTTAAAAAATTAAGTAAAGACTCCTGTGCAATTGCCACGCAAATGCTGGGGGGAACGATGAACTACTTTGGTGCGCGCGAAGGCAACTGCACCATTAAACGCATGTCTGATTATGGAGAGGATTGGTCAAACGCCAACTATGTTTGTACCAATGGCGGGCAAATCAAACCTACCGAGGCCAGTGGAGATCCCAATAAGGCCACTTTCATCAAAGGAAATCTTGCTTGGTACGTCTTAATGCAAGACCCTTACTTTAGAAGTGATCTAGAGTTTGCAGAAATTATTATGAACCTTACGGGAACTCTACTTATTAGCGATGCTGACTCTGGAAGTGATGCTAAAAGTAACATCATTCCAATTACTCCTGCTTTAAGTAAAAACATCAAAGATGAGCGCTTTTTAGATCTAAAAAATGCTTTGCTCAATGGGTATCAATCAAAGAGATCACTTTTACTTTATCGTTGTGAAACTTTATCGGATAAACAGGAGGGCTGTCCTAAGCTTAGTGACTTAAAAGAGTTTTCACCGGAATGGGAAGGTCTCTTCTTTAAAGTCAATAAACTTATCTCTAATATTGTTAAAAACATTTATAAAGATGGTGTCTTGTCCGATCAAGAAAAGGGACTGATTAATGCCACATCCCTACCACTTTATCGATTTTTAACTGTAGTGACCGCTTTTTATCCCAGCACAACCTTGAACAAATCGCTCTATGAAGAGTACACAAAACTTATCGCCACTGATATTCTCTTGCGTTCATTAAGTGCAACCGTATCCAGGGTTAATCAACAATCGTATCTCTTGAAAAATGGGATGTCATCATCACTCCAAGTGAAAGAATATCAAGAAAGACTTAAAGAGGTGCTTGATGGATTAGCAGAGCTTGTCAAAGAAAATAGCGTCAATGCAGAAAAATCGTTAGAGATGCTTCAACGAATTCAGATGTATGAAAAAACGTTAATGAGCAGGCTTAGTGGTGGTTTTATCTCCAGTGCCTTATGGGGGAGTAGATGAATTTTGAGATCTACACTTATGGCGGTGGCGATTTCTTAAGAATGATCTTTAATGGGATTGCGCAAGTCTTTGGCAACAACGATTATCTCGTGGCCATCAAAACGGCCGCGCTGTTAGGTTTTTTAGGAGTTTTGATTACCGCCGCTTTTCAAAAGGGCAAAATCGATGTGCAATGGATTCTGCTGGTGAGTTTAATCAATATGACTTTGATTGTTCCTAAAACATCCTTACTTATCACCGATCGAGTCGTTCCTGCTAACTCTGCCGTGGTGGGCAACGTTCCCATGGGAATAAGTGCAACGGCAGCTATTTTTAGTCGCGTTGGTGATTGGATCACTCGAAGTTTTGAGCAAGTTTTTTCTTTGCCAAATGAGATCAGTTATACCACTAGTGGTCTTCTGTTTGCTCAGACACTGGTAGAAGAGTCCACTAGATTTGAGATCACGACTGCACGCCTGGCATCGAACTTAAGTGATTTCTGGAAGAGTTGCGCCTACTACGACATTTTATTAGGACTTTACTCTTGGGATGAAGTTTTAAAAACAACCGATCTTTTGGATTTTTTCGGTAAAAAGACTTCACAAAGCAGGGCCTTCACCTACGAGGCCCTTGATCGCGAACGGCAGGTAATCCCTTGTCGAGAAGGATTTAACACCTACCTAGTCAAAGATCTTCAAGAAGAACTCAGTAATGCCATAAATGTCCATGGAGCTAAACTCATTGCCAAGACCGCAGAAAAAAATGCAAAGGATGATCGTTTAAAGGAGGCCGTTTATCGTTTTTCCTCATCTATGCCTGTGGCCTATAAGTATTTAACCAACTTAACACTTAGTAATTCACAAATCATCTCTCAAAACATGTTGGCCAATAGTTTTAAGCGAGGGCTTATGAACTTTGCAACCGATGCTGATGCCGCCGCTGCTGCTGAAGATTTTTCTTTGGCCAAAGCAGAAGCAGAGAGAAGAACCACTTTCTCAGTCATGGGGAAATTAGCAAAAAAGACACTTCCGATCCTTCATAATATCTTCGAGAGTATCATCTATGCCATTTTTCCCATCGTCATGCTTATGGCCATGCTTCCAAGTGCCACGAGAGTCCTCTCTCGATATGCGATGGCGCTCTTCTGGATTAATTTATGGTCTCCACTCTACGCTATCTTGCATTTTGCAGTCTCTTATCATAGTCAAAAAGCAGCAACGATGGCCACCATCGCTGATGGCAAAGGATTTTTTACTGGTCTTACCCTTTTAACCAACACTGAACTAGGAAATGTTCTCTCTGATTATGCAGCTATTACGGGTTACTTATCTCTAAGTATTCCCATGATCTCATGGCTTGTAGTTAACGCCTCTGGATCGATGATGGCCTCACTTGCAGGTAGAATTATGGAGGGATATGATCGCCCAGTCTCTAGTGCTGCCAGTGAGGCCACCAGCGGGAATGTGAGCTTAGGACAGTACAACTACCAAAATCAAAGCGCCTTTCAATCTAACATCGCCCCTCAATCAACAGAGGGCACGATGTCCTATCAAGGAGCAGATGGGGTGAGAACAAAAACGACAGATAAGGGGAGTTATTATGACATTCCAGCATCATCATCACCACTCTCTATGAATTTTAGTAGCAATATTGGTAACTCCATCAGAGAAAGTTATAACGAGGCCAAATCGCAAGAAGAGTCATCCATGATGGATAATTTGCAATCCACGGCATCCCTATCTTCTGCGAAAAACTCCTCCATTGATCATATTAATAATTCTAAATATTATTCTGAAGGGCTATCAGAAACTGATCGTCACTTTTTATCTCATTCTAACGAAAAGAGCCAAAACCTTCTTAATCAATACGCTAAAAGTATTGGCCTTAATGACAGCATCGCCAAAACGCTTAGAGGGCACGTTGAGGGATCTGGAGGCGTTGGTGGCAATATCAAAATTGCAGAGCTAGGAGCAAAACTTAATGGCCAGTTTTCTTTAGGAAAAGAGCATGTTTCCAATGAACAAATTGGAAACATGCTTCAGTTCATGACTAGTAGGCAGTACAATGAAGCTCAAAGCGAGGAGGCAACAACTGCAAAGGATATTCTACATAAACTCGACTCAAGCGAAGGTAAAAACAAAGAACACGCTTTAACAGATGCGCTTGATAAACATAATCAACTCTCGCTTAAACATGCAAAATCGGTTGGCCATCTCGAGCAAATTTCAAACCAAAAAGAAAAGTATGAACAAACAATGGCATCCATTAATCAATCGGCCATCGATGGATTAATGCATTGGATGACCACGGAAAAAGAGATCCCTAGCGATTACGCTACAGATCTTATCACTCAAGCAAATAGAGGAAATAACAATGCGCTAAAAGAACTTAATGCCCATGCAAGGGCATATGTTGAAGATAAACTAAAGGATAGCAATGTTGGATTTAGTTTTAAAAATGATACAAGTGAGGAATCGCTAAAAAGGGAATACAAAAACGCAAGCAATGACTATGATGAAAAACATCCAATAAGGAACAACCTTAACTGGGCCGATCAAGACAAATATGATAGTGTCGAAAAGAGAGTCTATGAGACTTTTAAAAATCCAGCTTTACTAAAGGAAAGGATTTCAAAGCATCCTTCACAGTCTCAGAAAGAGATTAATGAAGAAGGGATGAAACTTAAAGAAGAGTACAGTGAAGACTTAAAAAATAACTCTTTTTTCAAATCATCTAAAACAAACAGAGTAGATGAATTCAAGGGGATGATCCAATGAAAAATTTTGTAATGATCATGTTTTTCGTTCTGATTACTTTACCTCAACTAGCATCAAGCAATGAATCAAAAGGGCAAAAGGAAGATCAAGTAAGCAAGGAGCAAGAACCTGAATGGCTTGTCTTTATTAGGAAAAAGAGAATTGAAATGGAGGAACAAAGAAAGGCCGAAGGAAAGCCACCTCTCGATTGGAATGAGAGAGTTAAGCATTTTGATGCAAGAATCGAAAAAAGTGTTAAGGACGCTCAAAAAAAGTCAGATAAGATGATGGCCTATTTAAGCCAACCGACAGAATATGACATTAAATTCAAGAAAATAATGGAGGCAAAACAACGAGAAGTTGAACAAGAATTCATAGCAAATGTCCGCCATATCAATAAAGCATCGGCCGATTTCCAGGAGAGATTCGCGGCCAAGCAAGCACAGATGAGTAAGGAGCAAAGCGAGTTTGATAAACAATTTTTCAAAGAGATGATGACAGAAACAAAGGACTTTAAAAAGCGTCATGATGAATTTGAAAAGCAGTTTGATAATAGCGTAAAAAAAATTGTAGATTGTGGTTATGATTATAAAAACCCAGTTTTAAAAGCTTGGGTGGATCTTGTATGCTCTCATTAACAAAAATCTCCTGTGGCGGTGCCACTCAATACTACCAAACAGCGGGTGGTGAATATTATGAAAAAGGCGCTAAGGTTAATGAGTGGCATGGAGAAGTCGCAAAAGAGCTAGGACTAACCGAAAAAGAGTTCGATTTTAAAGATTTTGATAAGCTTATTAAAGGGTTTGATCTTGATGATAAGAAATTAGTTAAAAGCGCCGGAGGAAAGGATCATCGGGCCGGTCTTGATTTAACATTTGGTGTCGCTAAAAGCGTCTCTCTGATGGCCATGGTCGATCCAAGAATCAAGGAAGCGGCATTAGAGGCCGTTAAAGAGACTTTAGATTACCTAGAGAAGAATTACGTCAGCACACGAGTCATGGAAAATGGAGAGAAGCGAGTAGAAGAAACCGGAAAGATGCTAACGGCAATCTTTGAGCACCATACAAATCGCTTAATAGACCCGCACCTTCATTTTCATGCTGTCCTTGTAAATCTCACTAAAGATCTTAATGGTAACTATAAAACTATCCACAATGACAAAATCTTCATTGATCAAAAACATCTAGGATTAACCTTTCGAGCTAATCTTGCTCCAAAACTAATAGATCTGGGATATGACCTGGAAATTACCAATCGTAAAGAGGGATTTTTTGAAATTAAAGGTATCATTAATGAAATCATTCGTCATTACTCCAGAAGACAGCAAGAAGTAGAAGAAAGAAAAGGAGAGCTTCAAAAGCTTTATCCCAATGCGAGACCAGGAAAATTATCCGAGATGGCCGCACTAGACACCAGACTCCCAAAAGCTCAAGAGTTATCCAAAGAAGAATTACAAAACACTGTGAATAATGGCCTTGAAAACTTCAGTAGCTCTCTTCATGAACTAGAAACAAATGCAATGATCAGTGGAAAAAGAGCAGTTCCAGTACCTACTAATCTTGAACAAGTCATAAAAGAATCGATACAAGGTCTTGAAGAAAATAAAAGCGCATGGCGAATGGTAGAACTTGTAGATCAAACAATCAAAATGACGCTTGGTGATCACTCTCCTGACCAGATTTACAAAGAGGTTAATGAGTTTATAAAGAGTGACCAGATATCTTATGTTGGGACTAAAAAGAACATGGAGTATTTCGCCACAAAAGAAATGCAAAAAATTGAATCTAAAGTGATAGATCAAGTAAAAGAAGGCAAAAATAAATCCGATATTTTTATAAGTG
This sequence comes from Oligoflexia bacterium, assembly GCA_015231955.1. Classification (GTDB taxonomy): domain Bacteria; phylum Bdellovibrionota; class Bacteriovoracia; order Bacteriovoracales; family Bacteriovoracaceae; genus JADGAN01. Next base: position 52,984 of record JADGAN010000033.1, read on the forward strand.
ATAAGAATGCTGCGAAAATTATCGAATCTAACCCTACTCTCACTCTAGGGCAAAAGGATGCCCTTAATCTCATCTTAACTTCAAAGGATAGAATCATTGGAGTTCAAGGGGATGCTGGAACAGGGAAAACATATGTTATGGATGCTGTGAGAGAAACACTAGAAAAAAATGGATTTAATGTTCGAGGATTGGCACCAACAGGTAAGGCAGAGACAGAACTTAAATCTGGTGCTCATCTGAAAAAGTCAGAAACTATAGATTCCTTCTTGTTAAAAGCAACTAACAAAAACTTTATCAATCAGATTACTCCAAAAAGGGAGGTATGGATAATAGATGAAGCAGGAATGGTCGGGTCTAAAAAAATGGAACGTCTACTTGCAACAGCTTTAGAAGTTAAAGCAAAAGTCGTTTTAACCGGAGATATCAAACAGTTCCTCAGCATTGATCAAGGTAAAATATTTGCAGATTTACAAAAAGAAGGATCATTGGTTTTTGCTATAATGAAAGATGGTGTCAGGCAGAAGACAGAAGAGACAAGAGCAATTGTTAAAGGATTTAATGAATTTATAACAAGTGGTAGAAACACTCTTCATTTAAAAGATGCGTTCGATGTTTTAAAAAGTAGCAACAAGATCACTGAGTTCTCCAAAGAAGATTTTAAAATTAATGCTATTAAAGAAGAATATCTGAATTCTGATAAATCTAAAAGTGTCTTGATTATTACCAGTACCAATAAAGAGCGGGATACTCTTAACGGATCTATCAGGATGGCATTAAAAGATAAAGTCAGGATTGATCCTGATGGATTTATCTTCAAAACATTTAACTCAGTAGGATTTTCAGGAACATCAAAAATGCTGGCCGACAATTACAAAGAGAAACAAGTGGTTTTTTTTGAAAAAACATATGGCAATATAAAAAAGGGAACTCAAGGCATAATTACAAAAATTGATAAAAATAAAAATGAACTAATCATCGGACAATTTGACAAAAAGCATCCCGATCGTCAAGTGGCGGTCTCTCTGAAATCCCTTAAAGATCTTGCAAAAATACAAGTTTTCAATAGAGAAAAGAAAGAGTTTTCCATAGGGGATAAAGTTATCTTTAATAAAAACGATGACCTATTGGGCGTTAAAAATGGACAAATGGGTGTTATTGAAAAGATTAATGAAAGTGGTAAATGCACGGTAGAGATGGATAAGAAAAAGATAACCTTCAACTTATCAGGAACAGGTCTCAAACCATACCAGTACATTGATCATGCTTACGCTTTGACCGAATATAAATCACAAGGAGCAACAGTTGATAAGCTTATTTGGCTAGCTGACTCAAAAACTGCTTCTTATAACTCTGCCTATGTGGCCGTGACTCGCGCAAAAGAGGACATTAAGATCTTTACGGACAATATTGCTCTTCTTGAAAAAAATGTTGCTAGAGAAAGCTCTAAGATATCCTCACTAGAATTAAAACGAGGAGGCAATCAAATTAATAGAACAACAGAGAGAGAACTTTTTAACATTCCACCATCTAGTAAGGATATTGAAGAAATTGACTTTTCAAAAAACATAAACAGAGGTATAGAGCGATGAAATCCGAAAATTTTACTTTACGACTATCAGTTGAAGAAAGAAAAGAACTAGAAAAAATGGCCAAGAGATCTGATAAAACGGTTTCGGAATACATTAGATTTTTGATCTTTTCAAAAAAAGAAAGTGAAATTAAATTAATTTTAGAGAAACTTAATTCAATCCAGCAAAACCAGCAACAGCAATTTGATGGCCTAAGCGATATCAACCTTCGCACTAAAAAAATCTTACGCCATGGCATCCTTCTCTCATCCTCAATCTTCCAAATAAGATACGTCATGACCAAGATAGTCAGCATGCTTTCTCACGCCTACGGAAACACACTTCCTAAAGATTTTGAACTCCCTAATAACAAGGGCAAGGAGGAATTTATTAAAACCGAATCGGACAAAGTTGCTCTAGAACTTGAGGTGATTAACTAATGGTGCAAAGAAATGAGACAGAAATCTTTAAGGGTTTTATTCGATTTTTGACTGACCTCAAGATGAGAATAAGAATGTTTGTTCACTTGACTCTTATTATTTTAATACTTCAGTTGTTTTTTAACATATTTAACTTTATTCTTTTAAAGAGTGTTTACGAAAACTCTAAGATTCTATACTTTGAATCGCTATTTGCTATAGTTTTATCAAAAGTCCCTTTTATAAATGGAATAAAATTTTTCACCGTCAAACAACATGAATTAAGTGCTATTCAATTTTCATACGTTTATAGCAAACTTGTTACTTACTATAATCAACTACTTTATACAGGGTTTAAGAATTCATTTTATCTTTGGCCGCTACTTCCATTTTCCTATATCTTCTTTTGGTTTAAATCTAGAAATGTTTTAAAGGAAAAGCATATAAGAGGCGCTATCCTTTTGAATGACAAGGCCTACTCAAAAAAAATTAAAAATAGCAAAAATGACATAGAACTTAATAATCAAATATCGATCCCATTTAACTGCGAGAACCGCCACGTTTTCACCATAGGTCGTCCTGGAGCGGGGAAGACTCAACTACTTTGCAAAGCAATCGAAAAGGTCGTAAGCAGAAATGAAAAGGCAATTATCTATGATTTCAAAGGTGACTTTGTCACCCGCTTTTATAATCCTAACACTGATATTATTTTCAATCCCCTTGATGAAAGATCTGTCGGTTGGTGCATCTTTAATGAGATTAAATCAGCGACCAATATAGAGGCAATCTGCTCATCTCTAATCCCGGCGGCCACGAAGAGTGAGCCATTCTGGGACAATGCCGCAAGAGACGTTCTCTATTCAGTTTTGCTCTACTGCTGGAAAAATAACATTATTAGTAATAGCGGCTTGTTTGATGTTTCCATCAGCAACAGAGAGATCTTGTTAGAGAAATTCTCCAAAACACCTGGGTGCGAAAGAGGAGTTCGACCACTAGAAGAGGCCAAAGTTGGTGCATCTGTACTCTCTACCTTTTCAACCTATGTTAAGTTTTTGGAGTACACCAAGGACATGGCCGGTGAGTTCTCAATTAAAAACTGGGTAATTGATAATGGCCAAAAGGGGAGGATCTTTATTACTAACTACTCCGAGATTGGCACAGTGATGCAACCACTGATTGCTCTATTTATTGACGTCTTTGCCAATAAAGTTTTAATGCTTCCTGAAAATATTGAGAGAAGAATTTTCTTCTTCCTGGATGAATTTGGAACTCTCCAAAGGCTCAGTAATATTTTGAATATGCTTAAACTATCTAGATCTTATGGTGGTTCCATCTGGATAGGAATTCAAGACATCGGGCAAATTGAAAACGTCTATGGCAGAGAGTCTACTAAAACTATCATGAACTCATGCGGGAACGCCATCATCTTTGGAGTTGATGAACCTCTAACTGCCGATTATCTTTCTAAAAAAGTTGGGGAACGAGAGCGATCAAACATTGATAAGAACTTCTCTTTTGGCCTCAGTGAGTTCCGAGATGGCCATTCAATGTCAGAGAGAACTATGGTGGAAAAAACAATTCTCCCCTCAGACATCATGGGGCTAGATGATCTTAGCTTCTATTTTAAATTGGCCACATTAAGAGAATTTACAAAATCAAAATTGGAGTACAAAAAATATCCAATAAAGGCCGTCTCGTTTATAGATAAGAAGCCACCACCGTTTGATATTAAAAATTCTGACAGCATGAACATTCATAACAACACTGAGCATTCAAGGATAGACCCTTGAAAGTTCCTTCTGTAGTTGACGGGAAGGGTGCTAACCTTATTATCTTTGGCGACATGAGGAGCTTAGGCTTTACAAGGGTTACTCTGATTTAAATGAAATCATGGATTAAAAAATACATGGATGATATTAAAAACAGCATATCAGCGATTTTAAAAACAAGAGATGGTGATGCTTTTGATGCATTCATTAAATTAAATCATGGTCTTGTTGACCCAGATCTATTAGCATTTATTCTCAATGAAAATTTTTCAGAAAATTTATACAGAAAACTATCCATTCTCTCCTGGATCATATTCTCAGAATTTTCCGGAAGGAATTTTGGAGAGCAACAGCATTTTGAAATTTCAAAATTTTATATTTCTTTCCAAAAATATTTTTACTCCTGGAATCGATTGGCATGTAAAAACATCCCTTTTTATGAATGGAATGATCTTGCGCAAGAAGGAATTTCTCTCTTGATAAATCTGATCACCGAAAACAAACTCAAAGAATTTAAAGATGATAATCGTTATAAAGAATTTATAAAAAGATTTGTACAAAGACATGAAGATCTTAGACTTCATAAAAATTATTTTGATTTAAATGAACTCATGGATTAAAAAAATGCACTACAATTTGTCTTGCAAGATTATAGTAAAAACTCAAGAAATATCAAGCATCTACTCTCGTTGTCTTCGTGAATGCAAGACAACGTGCCTTACGGGCGCAAGGCAGATTGCAAGGCATATAATCGCAAGGCAATTTCTTCTTAAGTCGTTATTAATATTGAGTATAGTTGCAAGACATAGATGCCGCGACCACTTCTTGCAAGGCAATTTGTCTTACAAAATGAAAATCTATGATTTGCGTGGGGTGTGTTGCCGACAGAACCAGAGCGGTGGTTTGTAATGGTTATTAATTTTGTTTCGAAAAAGGTAGGAGTTTATGAGACCAGAAAAAGAAGAGATTAAAAAAGTTACGATTGCTTTTGATTTAACCAAAGAGAGTGATAAAAAAATCATTGATGAGATTAACAACTACTCTGATAATTACAACCAAAAGATCCAAGAGATTTTTAAAGATAAAAAGAAAAATCATCTCAAAATGACTGAGGCCCAAGCACTGAAAAAATTCATCGAGACTAGGGGCGACTTGAAATTGATCGATGATGTTATAAACTCATTTGACGAAGAAATTTTTTATTCTTACGCGCACAAGGCCCATTGCAAAAAAACTGGGATTGAGATCGGAAAGTATGAATTTTTTAGAAATGAGCTTCCGAAATATAAAGATAACGAACTAAGAAAAATGGTTCAATCCATATTGTCATAACAAGAATAACACATGCAAACAAAGACCAATTCAACACAGCGAAAAGAGACAAAAAATGGTCTCCTCGTAGCAAAAAAAGAAGAAAAGTGCTTAAGATGCGAAAGGGTTTTCGTTTCTCGAAACGGCCAGAAACTTTGCATTAGGTGTAAAAGCATTAACAAAAAAATTTCATAACATCAAAGGCAAACATGAAAGATCAAAAATTTTTAGAGTCATGGAAAAAGAAACGAAGGATGGGATTTTTTAAGTTTTGCCTTAAGGAAGGAATGTTTTCATGGGGCCTCTTTAGCGGAATCACTTACTATTTTTTCTCTAGTTTTTTTAATGGAGATGCCATTTCTTTGAAAGATTTTGTTTTAACTATCTCGATCTTTTTAGCAATAGGAGGGGTGTTCTGTGGGCCACTGCTGTGGTGTTATTACCAAAAACACTTCGCCGATCTTAATGGTAAAGACTTCCGAATTGATCACCTAGTAAAAAGTTAACTGCCTTTTGTCTTTGCGCAACGGCCCTCAACGATCAGCTTTGGGGTGAACAATTAGCTATCGTTTGTTTCTGAAAAAAGCTAGTTTTGTCATCATCAAAAAAGGAGATTGAGCAATGGTTCAATATTATGGAATTGAAACAGGTGGCGGCGGAAATACTAAAAGAAATATAGAAGGTGGCGGTAGCACTGGCGGGGGTGGCGGTAAAGGGGGCGGATTAGGAGGAGGTGACCTACTGCCCTAGTAAATAGTTAACAGCTTTTTGTGCCTGTGATGATGCTTCTATAATTAACTTAGGATTTGATTTTAATTTACTGATCCAGCCACTTATATACGATGCAGAATTTTCAAAAGTCTCTTCTAGTATATCACAATGAGAGCAAAGAAAAGTGGCCCCCATCTCAGCCACCAACTCTTCTTTACTATAATTGTTATCTCCAAATTGCAGAGCATCCACCAAAGTTTTTCGATCAAGTCGTGATCTGTGACCTGTGGCATGACTAAGTTCAATGGAAGAGAACATTGTAAAACTCTTCGTTTTTCTTAAAAAGATTAGCACATGGCAAATGAATAAAGTCATCCCCTTTGTGATAGTATGCTTTTCTTTCTTCGCTATATTTAATTTCAGGGCCACGATTTCTGATACTGGCCAAGAACACCTCTGCTTTTTTTTTCAATCGGAGTAAACAATTTCTTATCTGATACCTCTTCAGGAAAATCAATTCCCTCTATCTGATCAGCGTTAAACACACTGTAGTATCTTAATAGAGGCATTTTCTCAATCTCATTTTTTTCCTCGCCACTATTTTGCTTCTCAAATATCTTCCAAAAAACAATAGGGGTGGCATGTTCATTTTTCTTAATCCTTCCTCCTAATTCACTGACCTGCAGAAAA
>JADGAN010000034.1 GCA_015231955.1 Oligoflexia bacterium
TTTAAAAGAGGCGAGTCCATTCCATTAGCTCACACCCCTCAACCTTCACCTCTCAACCAAATGCTGTTAGCTAAGCAACTTTCAGCATCCGGTAGAGGGTAGATGGCTGAAGGGTGTGAGCAGTTACATTAATTTAAAATATAACTTTTGATGGTTACTGCCACTTGCTCAATGTCCACAAACGGTTTTGAGAGCACTGCCACAGCACCGGCCTTCAGCGCCTCCTGCACCTCTACCTCCTCTAACGATTGCCCACTCATAAGCACAATCGCTGTTTTTGGAAAAAACTCATTACACTGTTTGATGACCTCATGAATCGTCATTTGTGGCATATTGATATCGGTTAAAATAGCATCAAACTTTTTTTGCTGCAAAGAAAGTTCTGCTATTTTTGTAGGATCAGATAATGCGGTTATTGCAAAAATTTCTCCCAGCATATCCGTCAAGACCTCCAATATTGACTCATCATCATCAATCATCAACAGCTCCGGCAAGCTCTTTTCTGATCCTTTGTCCTGCATACGCTTTCCTTCCTTTCCTTTTATTTCTTTTTATTTTTTTATTTTTTTCGCTCTATAAATGGAGATTTAATCAACCGCTTCCAAACTGCCACCGATTCTACCTCAACTCCAGGGTAATTATCCATCGCCAATTTGTATCTAAACTCAATTGGTACCTCAAAGCGATAAAAAATTTGTTCCTCTGCAAAATCCATTTTCAGAGCAGGAGTGGCCCGCAATTCTAAATCCACGTAGTTCTCCTCAACCTTCTTACTAGCAAGCGATGCCTGAAAGCTGTCCGCCGCAAATCGCATCTCCACCAGATAACTTTCACTCTCATTTGCAGGAGTGAAGATCACCCGATGCTTATTACTGATATCTTGAACTTTAAAGGCCATCTCTTCCCATAAAGGCCACACATAAAATTCATCACCACTGCCATAAGTTTGCAATCCCACATTGGAAACATTTTCCAAGAGTAGTCCTGTGTCTGACAACTTCCTTAAGTAACCATAAATCATCCTACGCGGAAGATAACTCGATTCCGATGCAACATCACTCATGGCATTCACACTCAAAATTGCAATGCTCTTGATAGCAAACCCACCACTTACACTCTCTGGCAGCTTAAAATCCCAAGTACCACTCTTCTCAAAACGTAAAACCAGCTCTCCCTTACCTGGCGTGATCAGAAAAGAACTCTCTTTGGAGGAGTAGACACCTCTTGGAAGGTAGCGCCACTTGCGCTGGTACTCTTGCTCGGCAACAGCAGCGGCAACTAGCACACGCTCTTGTACAAAACGCTCCTCCATTGAAAAACGCTTAATTTCTAGATCACTGCTCACCCCTTTACCTTCACTAGAAAGCTCCCCTCTAGGCCCTGCTCGCCTGGTAACTGCAATCTCCACCTCGTTCTCTCCACCTTCGATTAAAAAACCGTCCTCTTGTAAGGGGATATTGTATCCGTAACTGTTCATAAGATAACTTGCATGGGGAATTGCAGCACGATCAATGCCCCTAATGTAGAGTGAGACACCACTATTGTTTAAGTGAGAACGGCCACGAAGCCAAAAGAAATCTCCCTCTTGCGATTTTAGAAAAAAGCGTTCTACATCATTATTGTAAAGCGCTCTGGTTGAAAATTTTCTCTCATTAAAACGCTTCATTACTCTTATGGTAACTTTCGATACCACTTCAGCGCCAAAATGTTCTTTAAGCTTGCTTCTTCGGCCCTTAATCAATGCAATGTGCTCTCCCTCTGAAAACTCCTCGAAAGCACTACTCTCAATTTGCATATATAATTTTAGCGAGTGCCCTGGCAAAGGGGTATCCATGCTATCGATACGCTCTTTTACTACCCCATCACTACTATCTATAAATTTCAGCCATCCCTTCTCGCTCTTATTGTAGTAATCTATAAAAAATTCCATTTTCTCCTGTGCACCTGCCATCACTCCTCTCTCGACAATAGGAATACCCTTCCATTCCACTACAAAAACTTTCCGCTTCACAGAAGAGGTCTCCTCTGGAAAAGTAAATAGCGTGCCCTTTCCACCTCGAAGCTCCAACGCCATAAAATCTTTGGCAATACTCTTATAAAGATCCCAACTCCGCTGCAAATTTAAAAATCCGTAACCGTCATATAAATCCTCCGTTGGCAGCGATCCGTTTTGAAAGAGCGTACGAATCTCAAAAAGTCCTAAATCACGCTGAAATTCACGCTTGGAGGCCTCTTTGAAAAGTGCAACCGCACCACTTACCATGGGTGTGGCACCAGAGGTTCCAGAGAAGTGATCAAGCCTGGATCCATAGGGAGCAAGCGCATACTCAGGCGCTACAATATCGGGTTTAATCCGCTCATCAGTTGCACTACCCTTGCCACTATAAAAAGAGGTTTTAAGTGCACTATCATCCGCAAACATCCGCGGATCGATGCCCACTCCTCCTTGGAAAGCAAAGCGAAGCGCGGCCGCCGAACTTGCAGCGCCCACACTTAAAACACAAGGAGAGTTAGCAAGTGTTTGCACACTTCCACTTAAAGGGCCAAAGTTATGGGCCGCTATCACTGGTACCACTTTGGTTTTGGAGACAATCCTGCACAAAAGGGAGGAGAGAAAATCGTTTTGCTCCGCTGGTAGCTGCTGCTGCTGCAATCCTGGTGCATACACATCCAAATCCAAAACCCCGGCGCCCGCCTCCACTGACTTTGCAATCGCCACAGCAAAAGGCAACCATTTCATTCCATAATCACCACCACTGTTTTGCCAACTTTGCGCAAAAATAAGACGACTCTTTGGCGCTACCCCCTGAAAACGTAAATTCACCTCTTCACTTTTTCCTCCCACCATATGAAGATTGGCAATCCCATGATCGCTGCCATTTTTTGTACCAACAAGAGCAAAAGCGTAACTACCATCCGCTTCTTTACGAAACTTAATTCCTACCACTTGCAACTCTTCTGTAAACGAAGTGCGCTCTTTAAAATATTCTCCACTATGCATATTAATTAATGAGGGGCGCCCTTTGGCCATCCCCAAAGCGTAATCAAAAATCTTAGGCCCAAAAGGGAGAAATTTAGAAACACGAAAGCGCGCTACAGGCAGTCCACTCTCCTTATCTAAAGACAAGGCAATCACCACCCCTTTATCTTTTTCATCCAGTATCGCAAATCGTACTTTCTTCAGCTCCTCTCCCTCTGGAAATCCCAAGGCAGATCCCAAGACGGCCCCTTCTTTGGCCAAAAACTCCTCATAGGAAAGGGTGGCGCTTTTCCAAAGATCTTCATCGCCCAAAATAAAGTCGTAAAGCCGCTCTTTAAATAAAATGTTCCAACTAAGATCGATACTTTGATCAAAGACAGCAACTACCTCTCCACTACCCTCAACGCCCACACTCTCTTTAAAAGCAGTAAGTTCACTGCCATATCCGGCCGAATAGACTTCACTCATAGCGACTTTTGCTGGCGCCACCATCACAGGAGCAGGTGCATGTGTACTCTGCACTTTATCATTAATCTCAATTTTAAAAATGGAGGACTCTTCTAAACCTAAATCGCCTTTGCTCTTTAAAAGTTCACGCAACTCCTTCCAGGCCACCCTCGCCTGTAATAGGCCCAAAAAACGATTTTCGTAAAGAATTTTTCCTTGATGCTCTTTAAACCAATGGAGCAACACCTCTCGGTGTGCAGGACGATCAAGATAGTAAAGTATTCCGATATCCACAACCCCTGCAGCAAGTTCCGGCACAATTACACCTGGCGTCCCATTTTTCAAGTCATCCACACTCTCTCGCTCTAAGTGTGATAGCACTTGATCTACACTCTCCTCTTGATGATTTGGCCTGGAACAAGAGTAGAGTCCTAATAACACCACCACCAACAACAACACCTTCTTCCACTTTTTCTCCATCAGCATAAAATGTGCGCCCCCTATTTCCCTACGAGTCATCCAAAGTAAAACTAATTTACATCAGGTTGCCACTCATAATTTGCCTACGTCAAGACTATCCTCTTCACAATTTAATTTTTAATGACTTGCCAGAGGAAAGTTTACTCGAAAACCTGTGCCTGAAGAGGATAAATCACTTGCGATAAAGGGGCCCTTATTGTATTGCTATCAGTTAGTAATGAACCGAAGGGAGCAACACTCATGTTCACAGGTATCATCGAGGAGATCGGTGAAATTCTAGAAAAGAAAACCACTGCAGAGGGACAGAGGCTCAAGATTTTGGCGCCAAAACTTTTGGCGGGAAAAATTTTTCGTGCGCCTCTATTAAGTGTTGATGACTCTATCTCCATCTCTGGTGTTTGCCAAACCATCACCTCGCTTCAGCATGAAAGTTTTGTCGTTGATAGTGTACACACCACTTTAGCAAAAAGTGTGCTTGGATCCCTAGAAGTAGGGGACAAAGTTCACTTAGAGAGTGCACTCACCTTGCAAAAACCACTCGGTGGCCACATGGTACTTGGGCATGTGAATGGTGTCGGCCAAATCTCCTCTTATGAAGATGCAGGAAATAATCGCACGTTATGGATCAGCATCACCTCGCCCCATCAGGAACTTTTTCAATTTATTGTCGCAGAAGGATCGATTGCTCTTGATGGTGTCTCTCTCACTATTGCAGCAGTTGAGAACCATAGCAATCGCTTTGCTCTTTCTCTCATTCCACACACATTAGAACGCACACTTTTTCGTTACAAAAACATTGGAGATAAAGTGAACATTGAGGTGGACATCATGGCAAAGTATGCAAAGCAGTTGCGATCACCGCAAACGAAACTCTCATTTGAATGGCTTAAAGAACAAGGATTTTAAAATGCAAAAGATACAACAGCACCCCACAGATAGCTTTGATACCATTGAAAGTGCCCTAGATGAGCTCAGCATCGGCAACATGATTGTCGTTGTCGATAGCGAACACCGTGAAAATGAGGGCGACTTTGTGATGGCCGCAGAGTTTGCGCGTCCAGAGGATATCAACTTCATGGCCATGCATGGCCGAGGCATCATCTGTGCTCCACTTACCAAAGAGCGTGCAGAGGAGCTGGGCCTCGATTACATGGTTCGCGCCACTGGCAATAACTCCGCCTTTGGCACCCCCTTCACTGTATCTGTCGATTTAGCAAGAGATACCTCTACTGGTATCTCTTGTAGCGATCGCTCCAAGACGTTTCGTGCCCTTGCAAGCTCCCATTTTCAAGCTCGCGACTTCGTCCGTCCAGGCCACGTCTTTCCGCTGATCGCACGTGAGGGCGGCGTCTTAGAGCGAGAAGGTCACACCGAGGCCGCAGTTGACCTCTTAAAGATGGCAAACTTAACTCCCACTGCTGTTATTTGTGAAATCATGAATAGCGATGGCTGCATGGCACGCACCCACGATTTAATTGCAGTGGCCAAACGTTTTAACTTAAAGATCATCACCATCTCACAAATTATGGAGCGTTTACGTAGCGAACTCCGTTACCAGTGTGTGACTACCAGTAAACTCCCCACCTCCTTTGGTACCTTCAAACTTCGAATGTACGAGTACAAAAACAATCCTAACGATTATCATATAGCACTGGTAAGTGATAACTTAGACTTTGAAGGGATCTGTGGAAAATCACCACTCATACGCATCCACTCTGAATGTTTTAGTGGTGATATCTTCTCCTCCTTACGCTGTGATTGTGGGGAGCAGTTAAGCGCCTCAATGCAGATGATTGCAAAATCGCCTTCGGGTGGTGTGCTCATCTACCTTCGCCAGGAGGGACGTGGGATCGGCGCCGTCAACAAAATCCGCGCTTACAATCTTCAAGATGAGGGGTTGGATACCGTTTCCGCCAATCACCAACTTGGGTTTCCTTCCGACCTAAGAAACTATAAAGCAGCAGCAGATATTTTAAACGACCTAAAGATTACTCGCCTTCGCCTTATCACCAATAATCCCCACAAGCTATCGGAACTCACCGATGCGGGATTTATGATTGAGGAGCGAACACCCATTGAGATCACGCCTAATGAGTACAATGAGCACTACCTCCTCACCAAGCGCGATAAGATGGGGCACTTTATTTTAAAAAATCTTCACCCTTTTAATTAATACGATTAATACGACACTGTAGGAGCTTCTGATTATGTCATTCCATACTCTCGAGGGCGATCTTATTGCAAGCAACATGAAGGTTGCCGTAGTAGTTTCTCGCTTTAACGATTTTATTACCGCAAAACTCTTAGATGGGGCCAAAGATACTTTTGTCCGCCACCAAGGCGATCACAGCGCTTTAAGCGTGGTCTATGTTCCAGGGAGCTTTGAGATCCCCTTAGTTGCTAAGCGCCTAGCAGAGAGCAAGCGCTACGATGCAGTCATTTGTTTAGGGGCCATCATCCGTGGGGCCACCGCCCACTTTGATTATGTAGCAAGTGAGGCGGCCAAAGGTATCGCCCATGTCTCCCTAAGTAGCAACATCCCGGTGATCTTTGGCGTGCTAACCACTGATAATCTTGAGCAAGCAATCGAACGCGCTGGAAGTAAAGCGGGGAACAAGGGCGCAGAAGCGATGCTCTCAGCGATTGAGATGGTCAATCTCCTTCGCAAAGTAGAGTAAAAATTTATAAAATTTTTAAGAAAGAGTGACAAAAATAGTTTGTCATCTCGATTTTAATCAGTATATATTACGGGCCTACGGGATCACTCTTAGTAATAAGGGTGGTTCATGACAGGATCCCCCCTCCTTCCTTCCTGTCTTTGGTAATCCTATAAAGGGCCTAAGAGAACTTAAATTTTCTTAGGTCTTTTTTTTTATTTGGAAAGGAAAAATGATCTTATGCTGTTATCCTCAAATCAAAATCCGAACGATTGTTACGATGTTGTTGTTATTGGCGCAGGCCTTGGTGGTATGACTGTCGCCAACATCCTGGCCCGCTCAGGAAAGCGTGTCTTACTACTAGAGGCGCATAACAAGCTTGGTGGCTTTGCCACTTACTTTCGTCGCGACCTCTCCCAAAAGCGCTCCCTACAAATTCCTGGATTACCTACAATTGAAGCAGAGGAGAACTCCCACCACATCTTTGATATCTCTCTTCACGGTTTTCCCTTCGGAATGTTAAAATCGTTTCGTCGCTACTGGGGAGAAGCGATCTCAAAACTTATCATTCCCTTGACTGATATTCGTTTCATCAACCCCGAATACTCTATTCAAACCTCCTATACCAGAGAGGATTTTACTCGCATCTTAAGCTCACACTTTGGTGTGCGCGAAGAGGTGGTGCAAAGCTTTTTTAAGAGGGTGATGTCGGTCACCCCTAATGGAGAGGAGGATCCCCAAATCCCAGTGCGCGAACTCTTTGAGGAGTTCTTCCCCGGAAGAAGCGATGTTGTGCGATTCTTAATGGAGCCAATTACCTACGCCAACGGGCACACACTCGAAGACCCGGCACTCACCTACTCTATTGTCTTTGCCAACTTCATGAAGCATGGGATCTACACGATCCAAGGGGGAACCGACCTACTGCTTACACTCATGCGCGAAGAACTCTTAGCAAACGGTGTGGATATCAAATTCAACACCCTTGTTGCTAAAATCGAGGTAGAGGTAAACGACAACCACAAGAGCACCCGTGGTGTGTGGGTTAAAGATCAACTGGTACAAAGTAAAGTGGTAGTCTCCAACGCCAACCTACTTAGCACCATCCACTCGCTTGTTGGTGAAGAGAAACTCTCTTTGGCCTTACTTGAAAAGAGTCGCCAGGTGCGCTTAAACAATAGCAGCTGCCAAGTCTATATCGGTATCAAAAAGGCACACTCACTTCCAGATATGGGCGACTTGGTCTTTTACTCTACCGCCTCTCACTTTGATACCAACTTGCTCTTAAGTGACAAGATCAGCAGTCGCACCTTTTCCATCTATTACCCAAGACTACGTCCTCCGCATGGCCGCTATACCATTGTCGCCTCCTCCAATGCTCGCTATGAGGATTGGAGCGAGCTACCCCCTTCTGCCTATGAATCAAAAAAGCTTCTGATGGTAAAAGAGACCCTAGAAACCTTGGAACAACTGATCCCTGGCATCTCCTCTCACATCGATTACCTTGAGGCCGCTACTCCGCTCACTTTTGAGCGCTACACTCACCACCAAAAAGGCTCCTCTTTTGGAACAAAATTTGAGGGATTAAAAGTAGGGGAACACTTATCACAAGAGATCCAGGGCCTATATCATTGTGGATCAGTCGGGATTATCATGTCTGGGTGGCTTGGTGCTGTGAATTTTGGCGTTATCACTGCAAATAACATTGAGCGTGACCACTTTCCGCTATCGTACCCGTAAGCAACTTTGCTATACTGACATCTACCTTGCTTAGAAAGGAGGGTTGCTTCCAAATAAAAGCTCAAAACCAATGCCATTAGGAATTGTCCCTAAACTAAGAACAAAAGTGAGGGACACCAAGAATGGTGGATTGGTTGCTACTTACAAAACATTGACAGTAAAAAAGTTCAAAATAAGTAGAATGAGTGGCCCTCCTTTTTGCCAAGGCATTTATTTATTTGTCTTTACCAACTCCGAAATTTTCTCTTGATCAAACCCCTCTTGATGAGCAATGAGTTCCCAAGCACCGCTGCTGGCAGCTTTGGCCTTAAATTTATAAAGCGCCCAGTGCGGGACATTGACCACTCCCAAATCTTTAAGAAGCGATCCACTACTGTCTTGAAACACTGGAAGTGCGATCTCAAACTTTTTCACATAGTGCTTGGCCCGTGCCTCCTCCTTATCAATGTTGACTGTTACCACTTGTACGCCCAATTTTTGTGATAGCTCCGGCAACTGCACCTTAAGTTCATACTTACAGTTGGTACACCAGGTGGCCCAAAAGTTAAGCAACACTAGCTTACTTTGATCGAGCACAACTCCCTTCGCTTTCTCTGCACTCTTTAAGTCCCAAAGCTCACCAACTGGAAGTACACTCGCCGCCAAGGCGCCACCCCCGACGGTAATCGCCAAGGCCCAAAAAGAGAAACCAATAACCAATAATCTCATCATGAAAAAACTCCTTTTTCCTTTCCACTCAACTGATCATAAAAACCTTCGTTTAAGTTTAGCAATTAATTTATACTGTTAAAACCATACAGCTCAAAAGCTACAGCTCAATGCAATGTCTGCGCAGTAGAGGCACTTTCTTGATTAATTTTGCACTTTTAGTATTATTTGTTTGAAAGTTGAGCAAAAATAATTTATTTAATTATGTATCCAGAGATGGCGACGTAGCTCAGTCGGTTAGAGCGAGAGTTTCATAACCTCTAGGTCGGCCGTTCGATTCGGCCCGTCGCTACCACTTCTAAATGAACCCTTTTCACCTTTTTACTTACATCTCTTTTTTAAAACTTATCGGGAACCAGGAATAAACGCATGCTCTACTCTCCTACTTCAACACTTAAAGCTTTTCTTATAGTTCTCTCCCTTTTCTCTATGAGTGCATGCTTTAAAAATCCTTTTAAAAAAGAGGCCCCCGGCGAGTATAAAAGTTTTATCGATTATTGCGAATCGATGGATCGTGATGCCTCTATCAAAACCACTATCAGTGCCATTTTAAAAGAGTTGCAAATCCCCCTTGAAAATCCCGATTGCCAAAAGGCGATGGATCTCTTGGAAAAGAGCAGCTATCTAAATCTCTCACAGCGTGGCGACCTCGCAAATCTCGCTCCACTGGCCCACTTAAAACAGTTACAAGCGCTCGATCTCTCTTTTAATGCCATTAGCGATCTTGCTCCGCTTGCTAGCTTAGATGCACTCAGTGCTCTGAACCTCTCACACAATAAGATCAGTAATCTGCTTCCCCTGGCGTCCTTGAGCGGACTGCAATCACTAAACGTCGGACAAAATAAGCTCCAAGATATTACACCCCTTACAAGCTTACAAAAATTAAAGGCACTGGAGCTATCAACCAATGAAATCTCCAATATTGAGGTGCTGGGAAAATTAAGCGATCTTACTGGGCTTAATATCAGCGGTAATAAAATTGAATCGATTGAAGTCTTACGAAACCTCCTCATGCTTGAAGGAGTCGATCTCTCCAATAATGCGATCTCCTCGCTGGCACCACTGGCCTCACTTAGTAAACTCACCGGCCTTTACGCTCTTAACTGCAAAATCGAAAAGATCGATGCCTTAAGTAATCTCACTGAACTACAAATCATCAATTTAAGTAGCAACTCCATAAGCGACCTCTCCCCCCTTAGCTCACTTACCAAGCTCACCTCCATCTATCTCGATGATAATAAAATTTCCAACCTGCAAGCGCTCTCAAAGCTTCATGCACTAAGAGGAATCTCCATCATTAACAATCAAATAAGTGATCTCTCTCCGCTCTCCTCCTTACCAGCTCTGATGGCACTAGATGTGAGCAAAAATAAAATCACCTCTATTGCCCCTCTAAAAAACTGCAAATCACTTGAAGCGCTCCACCTAAGTGGTAATCACATAACCGACCTCTCCATCGCCAAAGAACTCCCAGCGCTCAAAGACCTGCAACCCCAGAGCAACCCCTAAACCGGACTATGATGGTTCGTTTTGTGATCATAAGAAAGAAGGTAACTGCTCACACCCTTCAGCCATCTACCCTCTACCGGATGCTGAAAGTTGCTTAGCTAACAGCATTTGGTTGAGAGGTGAAGGTTGAGGGGTGTGAGCAGTTACAAAAGAAGTTTAAATTGGTTAATTATTTTTTCTAAAATTAACAGTAATAATAGCATCCATTCTTTCTGCTTGTGCAAACATTTCCTTACCTAAATTGGTCATTGCGTGGGCATAGCTCTTGGTCTCATGGTTTGTCGTATTGAATTTTTCCACCGCACTATTAATAGACTTTAGGCCATGATAGATTTGCTTATTAAAATTTGCTATCTCTGCAATCACTTCCGATTCTTGGAGAACTGCTTGATTAATTTCATTTAAATGAGCATTATTTTCTTGCACCAATGATTCCCCGGTCTTCACCTTTTGCGTACTGTCACCAATTAACTGTTTAATATCTTTCGTGGCATCTGCTACCCGTTGGGCCAACTCTCTTACTTCTACAGCAACTACTCCAAAACCTTTCCCTAATTCTCCTGCTTTAGCTGCCTCAATTGCCGCATTAATGGCCAAAATACTTGTTTGAAAAGAAATACTCTCAACAATTTTCACAATAGCTGAAATCTTTCCTGAACTAGTTGTTATCTCAGACATGGCCTCGGTCACTTTTTTCGAAATCTCAATACCATTCTGAGCACTTTGAGAAACTACTTTCCCCAAATTTGTTGCATTTTCACTGTTACTCGCAGTCTGCTTTACCGTAGAGGTAATTTCTTCAATAGAAGCAACCATTCTAGTTAGTGCCTCAAGTTGTTGATCTACTTTAACCGCCAACAACTCATTACTCTCCATCACCATACGTGATTTGCTTTCCAAATGTTGTTGTGTAAAGATCAGTGGATCAGTCACTTTGTTAAACATCCACTGAATCACTTGTGCTAAAACAATCGAAAATAAAACCAAAAAGATTACACTGATAATAACCATGGTAATTAAAAAGTGTTTTATTTTTTTTGTTAATTCCTCTTTAGAATAATAAATAATTACTCTGCCTATCTTTTTCTTATCTTTTAGAATCTCTTTTTCAATGGCCCAAGCAGGATTCACAAGATCTTTATTAACCTCTTTGCTAACAAGGTCATCATTTTTGTCGAAAAAAAGAATAGAAACCACTTCTGGATCAACAAGAATAGTACTTACAATGACATCCAGTCCTTCATAATCCATGTTCCAGATATATCCAATCCCCGTTGCCTGCATGGCCAAAGCTAATACCTCTGCTTTCCTTAGTAAAGCACCTTCACTTTCTTTATAAGTATTCTTGGCAATGTAAAAGACAAACCCAACAATTACAAAGGCAGCGATGATTAGGATGGTTAACTGAATTTTCCTCAACAATGTCATATTTGATATCCAGGGTGACCGTTCTCTCAACTTCACTGTTTTATTCTCCCTTCGATGAGAAGCAATACGGACATATGGAATGTGCTCTTAACCAACTTTTGCATTTTCTAAATGCGTTCTAGTCAACATCTAGCTTGTTTTCCCAAACAAGTTTCTTTAAGGAACGAGTTGTTGGCAATTCATAGTATAACGGTATTTTTAGTTTTTATCAATCATCCATGAATAATCGTTCGATTATTCAATTTAGTCGAGTAACTGCTGTGCACGTATTCGATCATCATTTGAAGCACATCGAATATGCCAGGGTCGTACCACAAACTTCTATTTTTTCATCGATTCCTCAATATTTTTGGAGAAAAATGTTCCAGCTATCTTTTACATATGTTTTACACAAGAGCTGCCAGCGAACATTGTATTCGACCTGCGAGCAAGATATTCTATTAAAGTAAATACATGCATAGAATATTTCCTGGGGAGGAGAAGATAGTGGTACGATTATTTTCCGCCATGTTTTTTTATACCTTTTGTTTATTTTTTACGATTGCTTTTGCAACTAAGGTTGCCAAGGCAGATCTTAGTAATGAGTTTCAACAAATGGAGGAAGAACTCTCTTATTACAGTTCCGACTATAGTTATAATTATAATTACAACTATGATTATGGGGACACTCTGCTGCGAAAGAAATTGCAATCCTATGTGGTTTTTTATATCGATGGTTTTTTTGCCAAATCTTTTATACAAATTGTAAATGATGTCCGTGCGATGGGAGTTCCTATACCAAGCTCACTCTTTTTGACTTTTGGTGATCAAGAAAATTATTTTCGTACCAATAAGATTGCGTTTTATCGTGTGCCGATTGGATCCTTTGCTTCGATGGAGGATAATAGCAAAACCATTTTAAAAGCGATCAACAATCAAAAGATAGTAGGCAACAAAAAAGTGATTATCATCACTCACAGTAAGGGAGGATTGGATCTGCTGCAGGCGCTGCTTGATCATCCAGAACTTAAACAAAAAATTGCAGGATGGATTGCGCTACAAACACCTTTTCAGGGATCACCTCTGGTGTCCCTCTTTGACAGCAACAGGGCGTTAAACAGCATATGGAGATCCTTTCTCGCCCTACTGCGCGCTAATTATCAATCGTTTTCCTGTATGACTTCTGAATTCATGAGTAATTACTTTAGTCAAAATTCGACCTCTATTCAAGATGCCCTTACTGATTTACCAAAGATCACCGTAGGCACCTATGTTGAGGCCGATTATTTTCGTTCCATCATCGAGTTTATGAAGGGGGATTTAAGCATTCTTAATCCGCTCACCATCTATCTCAATAACCATCTTGAGGGTGGGAAGAATGATGGTTTTGTACCTGTCAAGGGCATGTGCCTTGATAGTAAAGATTGTCTTACACTTCCAGATATGGATCACGCAGCGGCGATTATGGATGTGCCTCTATTTAAGTCACTAGGAAAAGAGCAACGCCTGCACTTGACTAAAGTACTTTTACTCATGCTACTGCAACGGATCGTATAAACCTAAAGTCAGCAGCGATTGGCAATAACTTGAAACACTCCGAAAGACGATTCAAAACATAAATCCTGGCGATAAACCAGATACTCTATTGTAAATCCTCTAGATAAAAACTCCTGTTCTAATTCCACTCCAGTCACTGCGCGACGATAGCGATAGAACTTATCGCCTCTTTTACGCCATAAAATTTTCTCGCTCTCCCCATCATCATTATCACTGGCGGTTGCAACCGACTCTAGCAGCAGTTGTCCTCCTTTAGGCCTTAAATATTTTTGCAAATTTTCAAAATAGGCCAAGCGCTCCTGATCGAGGCAAAGGCAATGGAAACAGTGATGATCAACAATCAGATCAAACGAATGCATAAGCGTGGGGATCAAAACCCTCACATCCCCTTGCAAGTAATGGAGAGGAAATCGTCCCTGTGAATTTCCATGGTAGGTACGCGCATAGTTTACGGCACTGGGGGCGATATCAACGCCGTAGACTTCCCCCAAGTTCAGTGACGAAAGATAGTAGGCCATCTCCCCTAACCCCGATCCCAAAACTAAAATATTTTTTGAGCAACCCTTTTCTTTCGCTGCAAATAAGCTTCTCCAGCGCTTGACCAATTCCATCAAGGAGTTGCTTGGCAACAACTGACCACCGCCTGCTTGCTCCTGCTGTAATAATTCCCGGTACGCCTTTTCATAATCGATATCAAGGTTCATGCACCACCAGCTTTAGCTTTGCCCTTTTTTGCCTTTTGAGGCCACAATCATGGTGTAAGGCGATTTCAAAAGCTTGCGCTTTTTAATACACTCAAATCCTGCGTTTTGTAACCACGCTTTTACATGTTCAAAACTGTGAGTCTCTCCTGCAACATCATTAAAAAGGGTCAGTCCCATCAATTTTGCAATGGTCTTATTAAAAGTTCCATAGGGAGTATCCACCATCAAATCCAAAATAACTACTCTTCCCTCCGAATTTAGCGAGCAGTAGATTTTACGAAATAAAGTTGTGTTTCCCTCTTCCAAGTAACCGTGGATGATACTGAAGAGAAACACAGTATCAAAGCCGGATGGCCAAGTATCTTTTTCAAAATCACCCTCTATAAAATGGATTTTCTGCAAAAGTTGGTTTGCGCCTACAATCTTTTTGCCAATGGCCACTGAGTTTGGCCAATCAAAAATGGTTCCCTCTACATGTGCGTGCTTTAAGCAGGCCTTAACCGAATAGATCCCATGGCCACCACCAACATCCAAGAGCCGGTGAGGTGTCGCCTTGGCGGGAAATTTTAAATGGCAGAGCAACTCGTCGGCCGCCAATTTTGCCCCAAACATCATTCCCTCTTGAAAAAATTCCCACCCATCAGGAAATTTATTTAACCACTCCCAAATAGTATCTGCAGGATGATCATTTCTAATGGTCTCTTCCAGCGATTCTAAACGATCAAAAAGCAGGTGTTTAAAGAGCTTCACTCCACGGTGAATAGAGTGAGGGGAGCTTTCTACCAACCACTTGCTCGTAAGTTTTGTGTTGGTATAACTATTGTTCGTTGCTTTTTTGACATACTTTAAAGCGTCCAATGCCTCTAACATTAAGTATGTCCCTCTGGGGCCGGCCTTAATTTTCTCTGCCACTTCCAGCGCAGTCAGAGGTATATTGCTATCTAGCACCTCAAAAATTCCCATCTTGATTGCTAGCTCCGCTACACGAAAGGCCATTCCAGTGAAGTAGTCAGAAACAATTCCCGGGGCCAAATTCAAATCGTTCCATACAAGTTTTTCCACGAGATTCATTTGTACAGGCATGCCAACACCTCCTTTAAAAGTCAAGTGCGTGGCGAGTATAGCAGTGCTTTTTTAAGTGCGATAGTTTAAATTTTAAGATCAATTAAACCATGAAGGATCAACGTGTTTGTTAAAATAGTAAAATCCACCTCTGATAAAGACATAAGAGACGTAAAACACGATAGGCCATTTCACCCACTTGATCCACCAAAAGCGATGAAGACCACTTAAAGCACCATAGACAAGAACAATAATCAAATTAACGATAATAGGGAAATTATATCTCCCTTGAAGCCCGATACCAAACAGGCGCACTTCAAGATAGGTGGCGTAGTTGTGAAATAAAACCACACTCATATAAGCAAGAGAGCTAAAAAAAAGAGTGTTAAATACAGGATTTGAAAAACACTCTTTGAAATTAAAGAAAAGCAGAAGAAGGATGGCCAATGTGATGATCCAAATCTCTTTAGCACACTCTGAACTATTACGAGAGAGTGTCTTATGAGCATGAATACCTACAATACTGCCAAGAGTCTGCTCAAAATAACTTCCCAAATACTCTCCAAAACTCATGACCGGAGTGTTTTTATTTTGCTCTTTTAAAGTATAGTCGCGTAAATACATGCCTGAAAAATCTCTACAGATTTGTTCGCCCAGCACTTTTCCGCAAGTAGGCAGAGGAGAGTGATAGAGAATCAGGTTACGCAGGTATATGCCGCCATTTAAGATCAGCAGAATGATTATTGCAACAGCGATAACATATTCGTGTGTTTTTATTTTGATAGCTTTAAAGCTGGTCAAGACGGCTTTAAAGGATAGCATCAATTTGCGGTAGAAGAAACAGAGGATCACAAGTTGGATGGCCAGCAAAGGAAGATAGGTCATCTTCGTTAACGTGCCCACAAGAGAAGCTAGTAAGAAGAGAGTAACGCTTAAGCGAAATTGCAAAACCTCTTCGCTTTGAGTATTGACCATTTTTAGAAGATAATAAAAAGAGATCACGGCCATAGTATTGACTAAGTTATCATAGGAGATGGCAACGGAAAGAGAGACGTACATAATAAGATTGGTAAGTAAAACCATGACCAGGAGTTTAATTGCACGATCCTCTGTTAAAAGCTTGATCGTCAAATAGGCATAGTAGTATTTCACTAGGGCCAACAGGAGATTTAAAAAGCGTAAATAGAGCAGCACACTCGCTTGAGATAAGTTCAAGGGATCCACCACTCGCATCGCATTCCCAAAAAGAAAGTGATAAAGAAACGGGTTGGTTCGAAGCGACCCATAAGTGTATGTTTGCGGGCCATCGCTAATAAAAAACATAAACTCTTTTAAGTAAAAATTGGAACGTAAATAGTGTTCATACTCATCGGGAAAGATCTCCCAGTATTTTATTCTTATAGCAAAATAAAAAAGCTGTAATAAAAGTCCTAACACGATGAGAGCAAGGAAGGTGTAAAAGAAGAGATCCGATGGTTTTCTCACAAGTCTTACCTTATTTTATATTCCAGGCTACAGCTCTCTTTTCGGATTGATGAGAACGTTTCCACAAAGCAGTCCCCCGACAATGATCATCGCAATGATCCCAACAGAAACAGCACTATGAACGCCGCTGATCACATCACTACTCGCCATCATATTCAAGCTACGATAGCTCACAAGGCCTGGAACTAAAAACAAGATCCCTGGGAATTGAATAATAGAGACAGGGCGATTCAAGAGGCGAGCAAAGAGGTTACTGCCTGCACTGACGGACAAAGCACCAGCAAAGGCCGCCAACTGCACTCCCGCATAGTAGTTACCTACTTTATAAGCGATAGAAACAGTAAAGGCCGTAATAATGATCCAGATTATATCGCGAATATGCGCCCGAAAAAGAATCGCAAAAGAGATAGCAGAGATGAGGATGCTTCCCCATTGCAACCAATCGGGTAACGAGTGGTGAGGCAGATGGTGAGGCCTTGGCAAATAGTGTGAGACCAGTCCTGAGCCTCCCATCACTCCAATTAAAATTTTTAGTAGTCCCATGCCGGCACCTACGAGGCGGGCACTGCCGGCAACGTAGTTTTGTGTGGCCAATTCGACGGTGGCCACCGTGATCGATAGGCCCGGCATGAGGTAGATCAGTCCTGCCAGTAACACAATCTCCTCTGAAATAGAGGGAAAAAAATAGCTGGAGACAGCTGCAATCACTGCACCGAAAAAGGCACAAAAAATATCACCAAGGTGAGCAAGTTTCGCAAGTTTACTTGAGAGTAGCGAAATCACTCCTACCAAGAGCCCAATCACAAACGAGGGGAGTAAATCAAAAAGGCCCGCTCCTAAAACAATACTCACCGAGAGCGAAGCAAATCCAGAAGTGGCCAGCATGACCCATGCGGGATAGCGCTCTTCCAAGCTATCGATGGCCTCTAAACGCTTGACCCCGTCGTAAGGATTCATCTTTCCTTGCAATACTTGATCAGCAACATCATTAATGAGACAAATGCGCTCTAAATGCACACTTCCCGGAGCACACCTCTCTAACACACCATACTCTTCACCAGGAAAGCGAAAGGAGCCGACAAGGGAAGTGGGTGTAGAGAAGAATTGCGCATCCATCTTTAAGCTTGAGGAGACCGTTTTTAAAATAGTCTCAATCTTATGCGCATTCGATCCATACTCGTGGAGTGAACGCCCAAGTTTGGCAACAAATAAAATTTTATCATGATCTTGTTTTGAAATTCCCATTTCTAAGATTATATGCCTAGAGGGCCAGAATTTGTCTACTCCTTTTTAACTTAGCGCTAAGAAGCTTATGATACTCAGTATAATGCCTCTCCAAGGGTGAAAGCATTACTCCCATAAAAGTTCCACTATGAGCAACAACCACCCTATTGCTTAAGTTTAACTCTTTGGTGATGGTAATTACTTTTTCAAACTTTTTTTTAGGACAAAACTCTTGGTTTAAGTATGCACTCTTCGTAGAGATCTTTCCTAAGGAGGAGACACTAGAAAGCGCGGAGGGCACACTCTCCAACAATTTTTTATAAAGGCGAAAATGTGCCTGTGAATAGCTCTTTTGTCGCTTGTTGTACTCAATGGTATCGACAACACCACCATCATCAATCGCCACAATCATCAGCGGAGGAAGCTTCCCTAGATGGCGTAAAATTTTTACCTCACGATGAAAAAAGGCCACAGCATGGGTATACATCACCCCGTCAGAAGGTTCCACCTCTCGCAAGAGTTGAAACAAGAGGGTGTGGGATACTTTTAACTTATAAGCACTCTTAATAGCACGAATAGTGGCGACTAAATCGGCGGTAGAACTTGCAAGCCCCTTTCCTTCGGGAAGTTCACTCTCTAAAAGCAGGTATCCAGAGTGTGGAAGCTTAAAATGGTTAAGCATCCTGGCCGCCACTTGGCCTGCCTTTCGTTTATGAGAAGGATAAACTACCACCTCTGAAGATTTCTTGTCGTTAGTGCCAACAGTGCCCACAGTGGCAATAAAAGTAACACGACTTTTCAGTGCGATGGGGAGTGTAACTAAAAACTCTTTCCCCTGCGCGAGTGCTCCTTGCAAAAGTTCACCAAACGACCCATGACAACACCCCTGGCCTACTACAAGTAGTGATGAACTTCTCCCTAAACTCATAAAGACATAAATCCGTGAGGGAAAAATTGCCGATAAGGATCGTAGCGATCTTTTAACTTTTTAAACAGCTCCTGCTCCACCTCTCCGTAAAAATCTTGCATGAATTTTTTCTTTAACACCCCTACCCCATGCTCTGCAAAAGGAGAACAGAGTACAAAAGGATCTTTTTTCAGAGCAATCTTTTTATAGAGTTCCTCTAAAAATTGATCACACTTGCTGATCGCGTGGCCATCACTACTTTTAGGCGTGAAATTAAAATGCAAATGAGCAGAAGCAAAATGGCCAAAAAGGTATGATTCCTCAATTTTGCGTGCTTCAAGGTAAAGATCTAACAATTTGGGAAAGTCGTGTGCTGCCACTTGAAGATCGGTTCCTTTTTTAGTCACTCCTTTGCGTGCATTACTCTCCTGAATCGTTCTCGGTACGGCCACTCTTAAGCAGTGGTAATCTTCGCAAGGTAGTTGCATAATTCTATCCATAGATAGCACATGTTCATTACTTTCATTATTTTCATTTTCAAAAAAAGCAATTAACTTATCGTAAAAATCGTCCAATGCTGCAGAAGTCACCTCTAAAAACAGCACATCTTGATCTGGAGGGAAGTTATCGATACATTTAAGTACACTCTCCTGATCACTCATGCGCAATAACGTTAAAGAGTTTGCATCCAAAAACTCTGCTGCCCAAACTAAGGGAGCTTCCTCCGTATTATCTTTATTATCTTTTCTACAAAATTGCTGTAAAAAATTAAAAATTTGTTGATGCCAAAAATGGCCTTTTTCCCAGCGAGGAAGCATAATTGCAAAGTAGCTATGATCCACTAAACTGGTTACCTCCATTTCAATGGCCACAATCACACCCAGCTGTCCTTCAGTACCAATCATTAAGTCGCTCTCATATTCCATGTAAGGTGCATGGGGATTTTTAAAATGGTGTTGATGGTAAGCTGCAAGTTTTTGTTGATAGGGAACAAAATCGATAAGTGCATCAGAGTGCAACTTTTTGGCACGAAGCAGGCGTTGCACCTCTCCCTTGTAATCCATAAACTCTACTGCAACTATCTGTGCGCGCACATTTCCGAAGGCAAAAGAGCGCTCTCCACTTGCCGCAGTGGCAACTCCCCCAAGCACACTGGCACTCTCATCGGTAGGTGCCACCTTGAGATCAAGCCCCTGCTCTTTCAAAAAGAGACGCAGCTCCTCCCAAGTCACTGCTCCTTCAAGGCGAACAAGACAATTTTCTAGAAGCGTGATCCTCTTCGGTAGCATTGTTAGATCGGCCAATACCAAGCGAGCAATGGTCGCAACTGGCCTAAAGTGAAAACGCTCTTGCTCGATTAATTCAAAGGGAATCACCGTGGAGGTCTTGGAGGCGGTATAAATCGTGGGGATGCGAGTGTGAATATGTTTTTTTAACGCATCTAAATCGCAAATTCGTACTTGTTCAAGTTTCACTTCAGCTATACCCTCCATTGCTACAGCATTAACTTTAAGGTAATTATTTGGATTTTGTTTTTAGTAGTGCTACAATAAATTTTTAGACGAGATCGCAAGATCTGTCCATCGTCAGGAGAGGGAAAATGAAAAAATTGTCGAAGGTGCATACAAAAACACGTAAAAATCATTACCTTCATGGTTATACCACGAAAGAACAGGCACGCTTACGAGAGCAAGCACGTTTTTTAGAGTTCCTTACTCACCAGGATATTAATTTTTCCAATACAAAAAATATTTTAGAGGTCGGCTGTGGTGTCGGTGCTCAAAGCGAAATTCTCTTGCGACGCTTTCCAGAAGCACACCTGACCTGCATTGATCTTAATCCTCATCAAATTGCGTCCGCACGCGAACACTTAAAAAAATTTGCACATTATCAAGGAAGGTACACCATCAAAGAGATGAATGCGTGTGATTTATCGCTTGAATCGAAGAGCTTTGATGGTGCTTTTTTGTGTTGGGTTCTCGAGCATATTGAACGGCCGGAGCAAGTCTTAAACGAAGTCAGGCGTGTACTACGCTCAGGTGCTCGCATCTATGTCACCGAGGTGATGAATTTTAGCTTTTTTTTAGAACCATACTCTCCCAATCTTTGGAAATATTGGATGGCCTTTAACGACTACCAATATGAACAAGCAGGTGATCCTTTTGTTGGTGCCAAGCTTGGAAATTTGCTCACCAAAGTGGGCTTTTCCAATGTGCACACCAATGTCAAAACTATGCATTATGATAATCGTTGGCCGGAGTTGCGCCGAGAGGTGATTGAGTATTGGACAAAGTTAATGCTTTCTGCTGCCAAACAACTCATTACCGCCAAGGCCACCTCAAAAGAGATTGTCTCTGCCGCTCTAGCAGAGTTACAACAAGTGCGCAAAGATCCCAATGCAGTCTTCTTCTACTCCTTCATGCAAGCACACGCAGACGTTCTATGATTTTATTGAGGGAGGGTGTTTAGGAGTTCGCTAGCGAGTTTAAGCCGCTTGAGTCTAAGCTCAAAAACTTCAGGCGCAAACTTTTTGAGCAGCTTATATTTGCTGGAGATTTTTTTCTCCTCCCCAGCAGGAATAAGCGTCATCTTGCTCTCTTCTGCAGCGATCTCTTCTTTAAGCTCTGCTATACTGGAAGCGACAGGATCAACAACTCGTTGGCGTCGAAAGAGTCCTCTTGTTGTTTTTGGTGGGTTGATAAGCGACTCCTCTTTTTGTGTAACTAAGAGTAAAGCTTTTTGTAGCGGATTTAAGGATTCGTAAGGGGCCGCTTTGTACAACTCTTTTAATTTATCTTTCTCTTTTAAGATGGCACTCTTCTCAAAGGATGCAGGAATACCAATATCCATCATCTTTTCAACCGTCTCTAGTGAGCGCACTAACGCTTCCATTTTAGGCCTTGCAAAGTTACGCATTCCTTCAAATTTACTCTCTGTGCTTCGCTCTTGTTCGTCATCTTTAATTAAGGTTGGATCATCATCAACGCTCCTTACTCCATGTTCAAGCTTAGCGATAATTTGACCTCCTTGTTTAAAATAAGCAGCAGATTGATCAAGCGCCAACTGCTTTCCCTCTCCTACGGTCGCCGTTGCAGTAAATTTACTCGCCTCCTCTACCGGTTCTACTTGCGCACTATTTTCACTCTTAATCGCCAGCGATTCACTACGGCCACCCAAGAGGAGGTGAATGGCCGCAAGGCCATCAAGCCCTTGTGTTCCAAGATCGTTAATGAATTTTAAAATCTCCATGGCCTGCTCATCTTGCCCTTGGTGGTTTAAAGTAGAGACCAAATTGGATAACACTTTGGCAGAGATACCTGTGCGTGCAGCGGCCTCTTTAATCGCGTCGCTACCTTCACCCAGCGATTTCGCTAGTAACGTATTGATGTCCTCTGGGTAGATGGTCTTTTCTAAAGAGAGTTTCAAATTTTCTCCTTTACCCTTATGGGTATGGTAATCGAGAATTCTCCCAAAGAGGTGGTTGATCTCTTGGATGGGTCCATTGTGTTCATTACCCAAAACTTTGCTATCGTTAAATTCTGCACGTAGCGTGATACCATCAGGGTAGCTACTGGTAACCTCTCGTCCCTCTTCATTCATCTGCTGGCGATAGACAGTCTTCACACTCGCATACACATTTCTACTCTCATCCCCGCTACGAAGCGTTCTCTTGGCAATCTCCATCTGCCAAGTTTTATACTCCATCGCCTCTTCACCATTGGTCTCTACAACGGTAGGATTGGCCTTTAACACCGATTTGGACCACTCATGCCAAGGAGTTAAATAGGCACTTATCTTATTCTTATGGGCCGGACTAATCGCTGCAGAAAAGTAACTTTGAGCAATTCCTCTACGGGCCAGCAGTGGCCCATCTTTTCTCATCGCCCCTAATATTCTTTGTGCTTCATTCATATTTTTTTTGAAGGCCTTATCTTTCATCGCCTGTGGGTCTTGAAAGTAGCGAATGTGTCCCGTCTCTACAAACTCTTTATAATCATCCTCAGCACCATCAACATCAAAATCAAAAACCAACTGGTAATTAATACTCTTAAGTAATGACTTGGCAGCGCTTGCTCCGAAAACTCTTGCCACTTCTGTAAAAACACCCTTCTCACCAAGCGAGAGTACACTGAGATCTACTAAAACTTTTTTACCATCCAGTTTCATCACATTGACGCCAAACTCTCCTTGTAATCCACCGGCAACACCAAGCTTTGCCGCCTCAATCCCAGTAAGTGATGCTAGCGAAAGTACGATCGCCCCGGAAATGCCTCCTGACAAGCGCACATTCACCGATTCCCCATCTTCAAACTTCAAAGGGTGGTAGATATCGATTTTTGAGAGCGCTTTTTTTGCCGACTCCAAGGCAAACACTTGATGAAAGCCGTGAATATCATTTTCTTGCAATTTTTTTCTCGCCTCTTCACTATCATTCACCCAAAAGATGTGCTCTACCTCCTCATGCTTGTTGATACTTAAGTTCGCACCAATGCCTGGCCCCTTTAAAGATGGTGCAATAAAATCCAAGGGAACAGAGACATTTCCAGAGAGGTCGAGTTGCCGGCCATCGGAATGGATCTCTTTAATCTGATGCTTTCCTCTTAAAGAGATAATCGGGCCATCTTTAGGATACTGCTTTAACCAGTACACCTGTTTATCTTTAGAAAAGGCCACCGATCCTTGTGCGGCAACACTAAAGCCACACGCATTCATGCCAACGCCAAGGCCAACACCCAAATAGTCGCGCCAGCCATACACGTTGGCAGAAGCTCCGACACTATTACCATTGTTGCCAATGTTGTGAGAGAAGTAACCACCGGCCGAGGCGTATCCAGGAGCAATCAGTCCCCAAGCACCAACAGCATGGTTTGGAGTAGTAAAGCCTCCCTTCACCGTAAGCGCAGAGTTATCTACTCCCACACTCCCCCATGCACTGCCATCGCTGGACACAGGAAGATTTGCCTTTAAGGAGAGACCCGCTAAGGGATTTCTAAACCAGTCGACTCCATCTTTTTGAAAAAAGTATCCCGTCTCCAACTTCACACTCTTCTCACTGCTATGCTCATCAGGTTCAAACCCCACATCCAAGACAAAGGAATTGATATATTTGTGAACCATATCGTTGCTATGGTCCATGCGCACGCGATCGGAAACTTCCTGCAAGCGACGCCGGTAAGTTGCGCCCATATCTCCCTTAAAAGCACGCACTGAACCATCATTAAAGCGTTTATAAACATCATCTAAATTATAATGGTGTTTACTAGTAAGCTCCCTGAGCGTAGCACACACCTCTTTACCATTTTCTGCTCTCGCAATAGGCACATAGTAATCGTCTAAAATTTTTGAACCCTCTATAAATTGCTCTAAGGTTTTCAAATCATTTTCAAGACAGGCAATAATTGCCTTTTTCTCCTCTGGAGATTTCCAGCGTTGCCTAAAATCGACTGCACACTTTGTAGGGTGTAAACGTACATCACTGCCTTCACAAATAATTTTCTCTACTGCTGCCTTATGATCAATCCGCTCAAACTTAATCGCCTGTTTAAGATTGAACCATTTTTTTAAAAACTCATCGCCTTTCATTCCTACTTGCTCGTTTACGGGCAAGTTAATTTGAAAATTAGCGCATACACCTTGAATAGAGTCGATCTTGGTTTTGACTTCACCTAAAACATACTTTAGAAAAGGGTTATCTTGCAAAAGAGCAGGTGGTGGTGGTGGAAGAGGCCCGCAACCATCCTCCTCTGCAAAACTGGGTACCGCTAAGAAGATTAAAGAAAAGCAAGTAATGCTAAAGAACAAAATCCTTTTCATAAGCAATTTCATTTTCATAACAACGTCCTATTGTTGAAAATATTTTATAAGGCCCATGCTATTTTATATGATGAAAACAAATTTTCTTTTTCTCTTGAGAAAAAAAATCTGCCCTCTAAAAATTTCAAGAGGTTATTTTAGGATCATCGTAAACGAAGCCAGGACACTGCCATCCATGGTTGCTATTAGGGCATTAGCGACGGCCACGAGAAAAATAGACAGTCTTTTCGAGGGAAGTAGTGATATCGATACACTCAAGGTAAACATCGGCAGGGACTTTCAGTAGCACTGGAGAAAAGTTTAAAATCCCACGTATTCCACTCTCAACCAGCGTATTGGCAATCGCTTGCGCCTCTTGTGCTGGCACCGTAATAATGGCAATTTTAATTTCTCGCTCCCGAGTGAACTTTTGTAAATCGCGCATATGAAAACATTCGCAGCCTGAGATCACTCGATCCACCTTATTAGCATCAACATCAAAGGCGGCCACAATGGAGAGCTTTGGCCGTTTATGTGTAAAGTAAGATAAGATGGCCTTCCCTAAATTTCCTACCCCAATCAAGATCACATCTTGAACCTCCTTGGGATCGATCAAGTCATCGATCTCGTAGAGAAACTCACTGACGCGATACCCTTGTTGAGGTACCCCTTTTAAGTGAAAGTACATCAAATCCCTGCGCACCTGTGCCGGAGAGACGCGCACTTCGCTGGCAAGCTCATGGGAAAAGATAAACTCCTTTCCAATGCTCTGGTATTCGAGCAAAATCTCGCGGTAGCGACAAATCCTCTCCACACTTTTTTCTGGAATTTTTTTTCTAACCATCATCTGTTTTTTGCCTTCTCTTTTTTGGAAATCCTTAAAGGCCTAAAAAGGCCCATCTTTACGTTAAATAATTTTTATTTCCCGGACAATAACAAATCGCTGATTTTTCGATAAACACAGGTTATCACAGGCAATTGTGAATTAATTAACAAATTGTTCTTGATTTGATTAAAGTTTGTGATAAAATATTCGATATGAACGTTACAAGATTCACAAATCAAAAATACAAATTATTTTTATTGTGATTAACATTTCAAAGGAGGATCCGATGGCAAAGATTATCTGCATCGACGACGACAGAGACATTATTGACAGCTGCAAAATGACCTTGGAATCGAAGGGGCACACCGTGGAGAGCGCCCGAGGTGGCAATGAAGGGTATGAGAAGGCCAAAAGTTTCAAACCTGACCTAATTATTTTAGATGTGATGATGGATGATAATACCGATGGCTTTCACACCGCCTATAAATTCAGAGAGGAGGCAAGCTTAAAGTATGTCCCTATTTTGATGCTCACCTCGATTAATCAAATCAGCAAACTTAAATTCAATAAGAAAAGTGATGCAGAGTTTTTACCCGTTGATGAGTTTATTGAAAAGCCTATTCGTCCTGATAAATTAATCGAAGTGACCAATAAACTGTTAAGTTTGAAAAAAGAGCAGATCAATGTTGATGGATCGAATAAATAACTCAATTTTTTAAGTTACTCCCTATAGAGGCCAATCTATAGGGAGTGCGCTTTAACTTTTTTATTTTAAGCTGTGGAGATTTAATAATGGCAATGGTGGAAAGTATCTTAAAAAAATATCACTCATCCAAGCGCGATCAATTGATACCGATACTGCAAGCAATTCAAGAAGCGCAAGGGTTCCTCTCGCGCGAAAGCATTATCCGTGTTGGAGAATTTTTAAATCTCCCAGTCTCCAAAATTTATGGAGTGGCCACCTTTTATAATCAGTTTCGCTTTAAGGCGATCGGAAAATACCATGTGATGATTTGTAGAGGAACTGCCTGCCATGTCAAGGGATCTAAGAGCATTCTAGAACTACTCGAGGAGAATTTACAAATCAAGGCCGGTGATACCAGTCGTGATGGCCTCTTTAGTATCGAAGTGGTGGCATGTATCGGGGCCTGTGGACTCGCACCAGTGATTAGTATTAATGGTGAGTTTCATGGGCACTTAACCAAAGAAAAACTCATTACACTCTTAGATGAGTGTCGAAAAAATAAATAGAGGAAGAGATTCATATGAGCAGCAGTATAAAAAAAATTCCTGTGGAAGTTTCGGCAAGCTTTCAAGAGATGTTTTTAAAAAACTCCCCTCTTCACACAACAGAGGTGGAACTAGAAACACTTTATAAAAAATACCGTAGAGAAATCAGTGATCGCGATGTCATCTTTTTAGGTGCAGGAACTTGTGGACTTGCCGCTGGTGCTGGCAAAACTTTAAAGGCCATCAAGAAATATTTACAGGATAAAGCACTTGAAGATAGAGTGGAGGTCGTCGAAGTGGGCTGCATCGGTGCCTGTTTTGCCGAACCCATGGTGGATATAAAGCTCCAAGGACGCCGCCGCCTCTCTTTCCAACAGGTCACGGAAGAGAAGGTTGCTGACATCCTCGATGCACTTTTTACCAAGAACAATATCGCACCAGTGCTTAAGCATATTTTTGGGCAATTTGAAGACGAGCACGCTCTCCCTTGGGAAAATCTTCCTAGTGTTAGTGAGCACCCTTTCTTTAAAAAACAGCGGCGTTTTGTTCTCGATCAATGTGGTGTTATCAATCCTGTGAGCATTGAAGAGTATATCGCACATGGTGGGTACCAGGCCTTTTTGCGAACGATTCACACCATCACCCCATCCAATATTTGCGATATGGTAGAGAAGAGTGGACTACGTGGACGTGGAGGTGGTGGCTTTCCAACTGGCAAGAAGTGGAAGCTCGCTCTTGCCAATAGTGCTGACCAAAAATATATTATCTGTAACGCCGACGAGGGAGATCCTGGTGCCTTCATGGATCGCGCGGTGATCGAAGGTGATCCTCATAAACTACTAGAAGGGCTGCTCATTGGTGCTTACGCTATTGGTGCCTCCAAGGCCTACATCTATATTCGTGCCGAATACCCTTTAGCGGTCAAGAATTTAACTCAGGCGATTAATGATGCTAAAAAGTATAAACTCCTCGGAGAAAATATTTATGGCAGCGGTTTAGATCTCGATGTGATTATTAAAATGGGTGCGGGCGCTTTTGTTTGTGGTGAGGA
This sequence comes from Oligoflexia bacterium, assembly GCA_015231955.1. Taxonomy (GTDB): domain Bacteria; phylum Bdellovibrionota; class Bacteriovoracia; order Bacteriovoracales; family Bacteriovoracaceae; genus JADGAN01. The sequence goes on from JADGAN010000034.1 coordinate 27,768, forward strand.
GACAGCGCTCATTCACTCTATCGAGGGAAAACGGGGCATGCCAAGACCAAGACCACCCTATCCTGCAGCTAGCGGACTTTTTAAAAAACCCACGATCATCAATAATGTCGAAACTTTTGCCAATATCCCTTTGATTATTAGTCGTGGCCACGAATTTTTTAGTGCGATCGGCACCTCCAATAGCAAAGGCACCAAGGTGTTTGCTCTCTCTGGAAAAATCAAACGCACAGGACTAGTGGAAATTCCCATGGGCACCACGCTACGTGAAATTGTCTTTGAAATTGGTGGCGGTATTGAGCACGACTACAAATTTAAAGCAGTACAAATTGGTGGACCTTCCGGTGGTTGCATTCCAGAAGAGAAGCTCGATATTGAGATCGATTATGAGTCGTTAAAAGCGGTGGGGGCCATGATGGGTTCGGGAGGACTGGTGGTGATGGATGAACACACCTGTATGGTGGATGTGGCAAAATTCTTTATGGATTTTATCCAGCGAGAAAGTTGCGGCAAGTGCATCCCTTGCCGTGAAGGCACCAAAAGCATGCTGGAGATTTTAAAGGCCATCACCCAAAATCGCAAACACGAAAAAGAGAACGAAACCCTGGTGCGCTTTCAAGGCATCATGAATTTTGAACGACTAGCACAAGTGATCAAGGATACCAGTTTATGTGGCCTGGGACAAACTGCTCCCAATCCTATCTTAAGCACGCTTCGCTGGTTTCGAGATGAGTATGAAGCACACATTTACGATCGGAAATGCCCTGCTGGTGCTTGCCAGGAGCTACTGAGCTACAGCATCGATAAAGAGAAGTGCAAAGGGTGTACGCTTTGTATGAAGGTGTGTGCCGTAAATGCCATTAGTGGCGAGAGAAAACAGGCGCACTCCATCGATCAAGAGAAGTGTATTCTTTGTGGTGCCTGTTTTCGTAGTTGTAAATTTGCAGCGATTAAAGTTTCGTAAAGGAGAATTAGTATATGCCGACAACCATTAAGATCAGTGTCAATGGCAAAGAGTATAATGTAAGGCCGGGAGTTACCATCTTAGAGGCCATTCGCGACATGGGAATTTCGGTTCCCACACTTTGCCACCTCAAAAATTTATCGCCAACTGGCGCTTGTCGCCTCTGCGTGGTAGAGATCGATGGCGTAGCAGGATTAGTTCCTAGTTGCTCCTATCCCGTCAGCGAGGGCATGGTGATCAAGACACACTCACCACGTACGATGGTCGCCAGGAAGACCATCGTGGAGTTGCTGCTCGCCTCTCATCCGAATGACTGCCTCTATTGTGAGCGCAGTCGCAATTGTGAGTTATCTAAACTTGCCAGTGAATTTGGAGTGACCGCCCAACACTTCCCAGTGGTCTCCCATGGACACCACAAAGATATCTCTAGTCCCTCGATCAATCGCGATCCCGAAAAGTGTATCTTATGTGGTAAATGTGTGCGCGTGTGTGAAGAGGTGCAAAGTGTGAGCGCACTCGATTTTGTAAGTCGCGGGCATAAAGCGCAAGTGGCCCCTGCCTTTAATGAGGGGCTAAACGTCTCCAGTTGTATTAACTGCGGCCAATGCGTGATGGTCTGTCCGACTGGTGCACTAACGGAGAAGAGTAATTTAAAAGAGGTTTTGGCCGCACTCTCTGACAAGAAAAAACATACCATTATCCAATACGCTCCTAGCATCTCAGTGACACTTGCCGAAGAGTTTGGATTAAAAGCAGGCCAAGATGTTGTAGGTAAAATGGCAGCGGCCTTTCGAAAAATTGGTTTTAAAACCATCTTTGATACCTCTTTCTCTGCCGACCTTACCATTATGGAGGAGGGTTCGGAGTTTATTCATCGCTTGCAAAATGGCGGCAATTTCCCAATGTTCACCTCCTGCTCTCCAGGATGGGTTAAATTTGTAGAGGAGTTTTATCCCGAATATATCGATCACCTCTCCACTTGTAAAAGCCCACAGCAGATGTTAGGTGCCATCAGCAAACACTACTGGGCCAAAAAAAATGGTGTCGATCCCAAAGATGTTTTTATGGTTTCCATCATGCCTTGTACTGCTAAAAAATTTGAGGCCAAACGCCCAGAGAATTTTGTGGATGGGATTCCCGATATCGATGTGGTGCTGACCACCAGGGAGACCGCCAAACTTTTAAAATTTTATGGAGTTGATCTTTCACAACTCGATCCAGAAACTGCCGATTTGCCCTTTGGCAACTACAGTACTGCAGGAAAACTTTTTGCAGCAACCGGAGGAGTGATGGAAGCGGCACTACGGAGTGTACACTTTTTATTAACTGGAAAAGAGATTGAAGATCTTAAGCTACAAACGGTGCGCGGCCTTGATGGCATCAAAACAGCAACATTAAAAATAAATGATATAGAAGTAAATATTGCAGTAGCAAGCGGTCTTGGCAATGCTAGAAAAATCATGGACGATATCAAACATAAACGTAAAAACTATCACTTTGTTGAAATCATGAGCTGCCCTGGTGGCTGTATCAACGGCGGGGGCCAGCCCTATAGTTCTCTTACCAGCACCCATGAAAAAAATGTACGGGCCAGAATGCAAGCACTCTACAATATAGATCAGATGGGCAGTGTACGCCAATCGCACAAAAACCAGGCAGTGATCGATCTCTACGACGATTTCTTAAAGAGGCCGTTAAGCGATGTTAGTCACCACCTCTTGCATACCCACTACCATGCAAGAAAGGTCGTAAAGTAGGTTTACGACTATGAATACAACTCAACTCATCTCCACCATAAAAGAGCGCTGTAAAGTTTGCTACACTTGCGTTCGTAAATGCCCGGCCAAAGCGATTCGTATCAATCGCGGCCAGGCGGAGGTGATTGCTGAACGCTGTATCTCTTGCGGAAGTTGCATCAAGTTTTGCACACAAAAGGCCAAACAGATCATAAGCTCCATCGGAACAACAGAAGCGATCTTAAATTTAAGTCGCCAAGCTGACAATAGTTTCAAAGTTGCAGCTTGCCTGGCCCCTAGTTTCCCCGCCGCTTACGAGGACATCGCCCCTGAAAAGCTGGTTGCGATGCTTAGGGCCTTAGGTTTTGATTTTGTCTTTGAAACTGCTTTTGCCGCCGATTTGGTAGCAATCACTTATAAGCGATTTTTAGAAACAACTCCCTCTAAAAAATTTATCACTTCCCCTTGTCCGGCCATCGTTCACTATGTAGAGAAGTATCATCCCAATTTAGTCTCTGCCCTCATCCCTATTGTCTCTCCCATGATTGCCATGGCAAGAATTATTCACAGTCGCCATGGAGATAATGTCAAAGTGATCTTTATTGGCCCCTGTACCGCTAAGAAGATGGAAGCCTTACGTTTTTCAGGTAAGCATTTTTCGGAGATTGATGAAGTGCTAACCTTTGATGAACTAAACCTACTCTTTAAAAAAAATGACATTTCTCCTGCTACAATTCATCTAGGGAAATCGCCTTTCGATCCCCCTCACCCTCGAAAAGGCCATCTCTTTCCTATCGGTCGAGGAATTTTAGAGACTGCAGATATTGAAGACAACCTGATGAAAAGCGATGTCATCTCTGCCGAAGGTACCAAACAGTTTATCGAGGTCTTAAATGAATTTGAAGAGGGCTCCATTAATGAAGTACGACTTTTGGATCCACTTTGTTGCAATGGTTGTATCATGGGACCTGGGATCAGTTGCTCGCGAACCAAGCACTACCGACAAACATTAGTCAGCAGGTACGCACGCGAACAATTTATGCAATCGTGCGAGGAGGAGTGGCAAGAGGAGATTTTGCGCTACCAATATTTAGATTTAAACTGTAAGTACTCCATTGACGACAAAAGAATACCTCCACCTTCCGATGAAGATCTTAATCGCATCTATAAGCAGATGGGAAAGAGTCTCGAGACCGATATGCTCAATTGTGGGGCCTGCGGTTATATCACTTGTAGGGATCACGCTACCGCCATTCATAAGGGGTTGGCGGAAACGGAGATGTGTCTTCCCTACACCATTGATCGCTTAAAACAAATTGCTAGTGAACTTAGCGAATCGTATGAGCAACTTGCCAGCACCAAAAAGGCGTTAATCCAACACGAAAAACTTGCAAGCATGGGACAACTGGCGGCAGGCATTGCTCATGAGGTCAATAATCCTTTAGGGGTAATTCTACTCTACTCCAATATTCTCTTTGAGGAGACACCAGTGGATGATAAGATCCACGACGATTTAAAGCTCATTGTTGAGCAGGCCAATCGCTGTAAAAAAATTGTCTCTGGTCTTTTAAATTTCTCCAGAAAAAATCGCATCAATATTCGACCTACACGCATTAGTGAACTCATTGGTAAAACTGTCAAGACGATAATTCATCCAGGCAATATTCGTATTAAATTTCACCCCTTAAACAATGAAAATATCGTGGCCGAGATTGATCCCGATCAGTATGTCCAAGTTATCAATAACCTGCTCACCAATGCCATCGAGGCGATGCAAGATGGAGGAACCATCACCATCACAGTGACTCACGACGAGCATAATCTCATTGTAAGTGTCCGTGACAATGGCCCGGGAATCAAAGATGAGATTCAAAAAAAGATTTTTGAACCCTTTTTTACCACCAAGCAAATGGGCAAAGGCACCGGGCTTGGCCTTGCGGTCTCTTACGGTATCATGAAGATGCATCGTGGACAGATTGTGGTTAAAAGCAATGCAGATGCAAAACACGGTGATACTGGTAGTGAATTTATATTAATTTCTCCCTTGCAAGGGCCAACACAAGAATTGATTAGTGAATGAATAGCTATAAGGAGCTTTTATGATAGAAAAAACCATTTTAGTTGTTGATGATGATTACGATATCAGAGAACAAGTCTCGCTCTTTTTACGCCATAAAGGCTTTACAGTGATTACCTGCGAGGGTGAGGTAGAGGCGACCAAGACCATCGGCGCTGTAAATTTTGATTTAGCAATCCTCGATCTCATGATGGAAAACAAAGATAGCGGCGTGATTTTAGGCCACAAGATTAAAAAGAAAAACCCGCGTATCCCCATCATCATGATATCTGCAGTCACCAAAGAGACTGGACTACACTTTGATGCTGCAATAGAAGATGAGCAGCGCTGGATGAAAGCAGATGTGTTTTTGCCCAAAGATATTCGCTTTGAAGATTTACATAGTAAAATTAATCAACTGCTTTCTAAATAATAAAACGCTGAGTTCTTTATGGATAAATTCAAAGTACTTGTTGTGGATGACGAACCTGGAATGCGTATGGGTGTACTCCGGGTGCTAAAAAATTATGAAATCTTTTTTTCAGAATTCAGTGAAACCATCAGCTTCGAACTGATGGAAGCCAGCAGTGGTGAGAAGTGTTTGGAGATCATCGCTAACAATCCTCCAGACATTCTCATCCTCGACCACAAGCTACCAGGAATTCAAGGCCTAGATATCCTAAGCCAACTACGTGCAGAAAAGAAAAATATTTGTGCCATTATGATCACCGCCTTCTCTTCACTAGAGGTGGCAATCACCGCCACTAAAAATGGTGCTTTCGATTTTCTAGCAAAGCCCTTCACTCCAGATGAATTAAAAAATACCATTGATAAAGCAGTCAAGCACACTTACTTACAAAAGAAGGCACGAAAATTAGAGGAGGAAAAACGGCAAGTGCGTTTTCAATTCCTCTCGGTGCTGGCCCACGAACTAAAATCACCCCTGGCCGCCATCGAAGGCCATCTACAACTGATGGAGTGTAAAATTGCCGGTGATTCTATCGATGCTTATAAATCAATGATCGAGCGCTCGATCCTACGCATCGATGGCATGAGGAAGATGATCTACGACATGCTCGACCTCACTCGTATCGAATCGGGAAACCGCGAGCGTAAGATTGCCACTCACAATATTGTGGCGCTTGCTCACGATGCTCTTGATGCCATTCGCATAGATGCCACAAAAAAAAACTTGCAGCTTAACTTCGAGGCCCCTTCCGAATTACTGCTTCCCATTGATGCTGATGAAATCACCATTGTCTTTAATAACCTGCTCACCAATGCGGTTAAATACAATAAAATGAGTGGCACCATTTTATTTAAAATCACCAGGCATGAAGATTATTTAAGCATCGTTTGCCAAGATAGTGGCATTGGCATGAAGAAAGAGGATGTGGCAAAACTTTTTGGAGAGTTTGTTCGTATTAAAAATGAAAAAACGCGCGATATCCTTGGAAGCGGTCTAGGTCTTTCTATCCTAAAGAAAATTCTTCACCTAAATCAAGCAGAGATCAAGATCGAAAGTGCAGAGGGAGAAGGAACTACCTTTACCATCACCTGGCCGATTATTACATCCCTGGCCTAGGCCCTGTGAATGTGCCAGGTGCTTTCTGCTCGCCATGATTCTCAAAAAGCACCTGGCACATGAGGCATAGCGGGAGTAGCGTGATGCCCTTTCTCAGTGAGAAGCTGCTGAAACGCTACTGTTTGATAAAAGAAACGACGATACTCACTCAGTAATGAGGAAGGAATATCGGCCAAATGGATTAAGACTGGACGAAGCGCCATGCGCGCAGGAAGTTTTAAGCGATCCATCTTTTGTTTGATCTGAGCGATTACCTTTTTATCCAGCTCGCCACTTTTAATTTCACACAAGAAAAAAAGATCCATGGTAGTGTGAATCAGCAGATCAATTTGGCAAGATCCACGATTTTCAGAACTTTTATTTTGAAAGTAGGGAGCAGACGATAAAATCTGCTGAGGAGTCAGATGAAGTTGCTGATGGATAGAGGCCTTATTAAAGTGGACAAGGTTTTCCAATTGATATCCCAAGATGGACTCAAAATTGGGCCATTGGTGTAATGATGTGATCTGAAGAGAAGCCTTTTCAATCCTTAAGCTTAAAGGTTCTATGCATTTGATATAAAAACGAAGATAGTTATCTGTCACTCGTAGATGGGCACTTCTCATTGCTTCCCCACTAGGGCGAAACGAGTAATCCTTAGAGAGAAAGCCACTCAACTCGAGAATATGCACATAACGGCTAATATCCCCATCCTGCCTCTTCTTCAGCTTGCGACTAAGATCTGCCATCGATAATTTTTGAGTCAGGCACAAGCGAATAATCTTATCCAAGATGGGCCCCTTCCTTTTAAAGAGATCAAGAAAAATCTTCTTATACTCATTAAATAAGAAGCCATTCTTACTAAAACATAGCGAGTGCAGGTTACTCTCCACAGGAAGCCGATAATTGATCTCTTCTAAATATTTGGGAACACCACCGGTAATCGCCAACAAAAAGATTTTCTCCATAGCACTATAGTGACAGTGCCTCTTCTCCCAAAATTGGTTGATCTCCACTATATCCAAGGGGCCCAGGTTGAGTTGCCCGGAGATCCGCCCCTCAAAGCTGGCATTATTCAGAATATTATCTTCGATCCAAGAGGAGACAGAACCACAAAGCACTAAGAAAAGGCGCTCATTCTTTTTAAAAGCAACATCCCAAACCTCCTTCAACTTCAAAGCAAAATGCAAATCGCCTTGGGACATCCAGGAGATCTCATCCAAAAGGATTAACCACTCTTTTTTCTTGGTTAATTTGGCCAAAGCATAAAAGGCTTCCGACCAATCCTCAAAGTGCTCTTTGCGAGAGTTAAATTTTAAGCTAATAACACTAGCAAAGTGATCCAATTGTACTTGCAGCGAAGGATGAGAGTCTGGCCCTAGTCCCTGAATCTCAAAAAAATTTTTAAAGCCTTTCGAAAACTCTTGAATCAGCGTTGACTTGCCAATGCGCCTTCTTCCCATCAAACAAAAGAGATTGCTGCTCTCTTTTGTTTTTAACGTCATCAAAAGCTTTAACTCATCCTGCCTGCCGATAAACATAAAAACTCCCTGAAAACCCTATTATGATGGACTTTTCAGGGAAATACAAATCAAAACTTATCTCCCTGAAAAACCCATTACAGAATCATCTTAGAGCGTTGACAGCACATTCACCTGATCATTTCATGGCACCAATCCTATTCAAACCTCCCACGACCCAAAGGTGCCTGCACACCTTTATTGATTCTCCTGGTAAACGAAAGTATGCAGGCAACCTTGTGACTGGCACTTCGAGTCTTAAAAGACGGCCTGCAACTCCTCTGTACACATGATATTATTGTCTGAAGATTGTGATTAGCAGGAGTATTTACTTTGGTTTTAGCAGCACTGACAGCAGAATATCTCTCTAAGAGCAGTTGAAAGAGCTGATCGACAAACTATTAGATAAAATCATGGAGCGTCAGCACAACACGCAATTCAGTAACAACAATTTAGCACAGGTCATCCTTTTTGGGTCTGCAGCTCGTAATGAAGCAACCATCTATTCCGATCTCGATGTCGTAATCGTTGTCGATAAGCAGGAGCACATTCGCCCTGCCATGCGAATGCTTGGAGGCATCTCAGGAGAAATCAATTGGCCACTCGATCTTTTGGTCGTTGATTTAGAGCAGTTCGATCGTAAAAAAGTTATTGGTGGTGTTTTTCACGATGCAAATACACATGGAATTGTACTTTTTGATCGTGCTGCTACCAAAAATGATTCATCCAAATCCTAACTACTAACTGCCAACCATAAAGTGTGGGCATTTAGAAGAGTTTACAGATTCTAGGATACAAGCAATCGAACAAAGCTTAGCGAAACGCTATAAATTTACAATATCCGATAGCAAAATGGAGGTTCAAGGAGTTTGTTCCAATTGTAACCTTAGGAAAAACTAGCAGGCGATGAGGCCCAGAAATTAACGATATTTCAGTAAGTAATAGTAGAGTAACGGGTTCTCTAGATGATATCCATCCTGCTCTTTTAAGAGAAAAGATTGATCATGCATCTTTTTGAAAATCTTTAAGACAGTTGCATGCGAGTTTGAAACTTTTTTCAAAAACAGCTTACTAGAAGGTTCTAACACAGGTCCAGCTTTGGCAACCGCCACTAAAATACTCTCTTCATTCTTATTCAGACCAGCAAGCATCTCTTCAAAGCGGCCACGCTTTTCCTCAATAACCGCTGCAATTGCTACCTTTACCATTTCAGCATCGATTTCTTGATGGCCGTAACGATCAAAAAGGTGCCGACAAATAATGTTGATCGGTTCAGGAATTCTAAATAAAAGGTCTTGCAAGACACGAGCATTCTCCAAGGAAATTTTTAATTTTTTCTGATGAAACCGCTCGTCAATATAGTGATGATACTCTTCATAGGCAATCTCTCTAAATTCAATATCCACTCCAAAATCAGCAAAGGGGGCATTACTTTTCGCAAACATTTGGGCCAAGATATGTTTTTTAGAACCCATTAGTATGATGGAAGATTTTGAAAATTCTTGTAGCGAGTTCCTTAATAGGCCCTCGGCCTCTGCCACAAAGGAGATGTCTTGAAATTCATCAAAAACCAGTAGAACACTCTTTTTGGGAGTGATCTCTTTTTTGATTGTGCTTAAAATACTCTGGAAAAAATAGGGATCATCACTCTTACTCGCTTTAATTTCCAAACTAGGTGATCCAGAGAGCGGATCGATCGTAATCGTTGGTCGCATACCTTTTAAAATTTGTGTAAAACTACTCATGGTTGCTTTAAGCGGAAAGGTTTGTGCAAAAGCTTCTGCAAAGGCAATCTTTATTCGCCTGCTAATAGACTCAAGATCCTTCACTTGCATTAAGTCAACAAATAGCACAAAGTGTTGCGGATGCTGCTTCTTAAACCAAGGAATAACCACGCTTTTCACCAGCGACGTCTTGCCCGTGTTTCTCTTTCCATAGATCACCATTTTTTCATGCCGCCTAACGCCTTGGAGAATTCGCTCTTTTTCTCGCTTAAGATTACAAATATCTTTTTCTTCTAAAAGGGTATCGTACAAGAATAGCTTCATCGCTTTTTCCTCTGATGCTTTTAATGATAGCAACACTATGATAGCACTACTATCATTAAAACCACATACAAATCAATACATCGCCATTTGTTTATAGGTAGTCTTCACTGAGGTCAATACCAGGACGTAGTAGTTTTTCGAAGGGATGGATGGCACGCTCGAAAATGCCTTGAGCGTAAGCAATCGCCATTCCATAGTTGGTGATGGGGATGTTAGCGGCGATGGCCAGGGAGAGGCGATTTAAAATTTGTCGCCTCGTCAGCATGCAGCCCCCACACTGAATGACTAAAGCGTATTCGTGGATGGGACGAGTAAGAGTATCGAGTCCGCTCACCACATCAAACTGTAAACGCTTGCCTGTAAAATTGGAGAGCCACCTAGGAATTTTCACCCGCCCAATATCGTCTCCACTGATATGGTGAGAACACGACTCTAAGATTAAAACATTGTCGTGCTCTTTTAGTTGCTTAATGCTCTTGGTGCCTTGAATATAGCGCTCAAAATCGCCTTTTAAGCGCGCAAAGAGAATACTAAAACTTGTAAGTGAAATCTCGGGAGGGATAACGGAGGCAACTTTCAGAAACACCTGGCTATCGGTGATCACTATTTTAGGACGGAGATCGTAACTTAATCGTTTCCAAAAATTATCCAGCTCTCGCTCCTTCATCATGTAGATGATCCCTTCATTATCGAGGATATCACGAATGGTTTGCACTTGCGGTAAGATGATTCTTCCGCGAGGGGCCTCAGCATCGATAGGGGTCACCAAGAGCACCGACTCTCCATAGGAGATAAGATCACTTAAGATCGAAGGATTATTTAACGCCTGTTCGGGAATTTTCGATTTCATGATCGAGATGAGATTTTTAATCTCTGCTTCACTGCTGGTAAGGGAAGAAAAATCGTAAACGGGAACGTGGTAGCTTTCAGTTAATTTTTGTGAAAAATTTTCAGAGATTTTTTGCAGGTCCGATTTATGGTGAATAAATAGGAAAGGGGTTTCTAAGATATTTAACTCTTTAATTAAACTCTCCTCTTCGCTGCTAATGGTGTTAGCGCAAAGGAGAATAATCGCGAGATCAACTCGTCCTAAAACCTCTTTGGACGCTTGTACGCGCTTATGGCCAATGCCACCTCCCCCTCCACTCTCATCATCAATGCCCGCAGTATCGATAAACACCACAGGACCAAGATCTCCCATCTCCATACTTTTTATCACCGGATCGGTAGTGGTACCTTTTACTTCACTGACGATGGAGACTTGTTGTGCTGTAAGCTTATTCAGAAAGGAGCTTTTGCCACTATTTGTTTTACCAAAAATTCCAATATGCGGACGAATGCTTCTCATAAAATTTCTTCCACGCTAAAACCCAATTTTAAAATATTTTCACTCTTTAAAATATTTTGTAACTTCTCTTCAGGAATTAAGTTTAAAGTACGATTGGCGGTAATGATATCAACTTTTTTGTCCTTCATCTCTTTGGCAAGCACTGACGCTTTTTTATGGCCAATATAGGGAACCACCAGTGTAACAATCGTCGGACGTAGCAAAATATTGCTATCACTCTTTTCCTTAGAGATCACCAGTGTGGGTATTAAATTTTCTCGAAGAGAGCGACTAATGGCAATCAACACCTCCAGCGACTCAATAAAGGCCACTCCAATAGAGGGAAGATAAGGATTTAAATCCAAACTTCCTTGAGCACAAAGAGCTGTGATTAGTTGATCATTAGCATAGATCTTGTGAGCAAGAGAGATGGCATACTCTGAAATCACCGGGTTCACCTTTGTCGGCATAATGGAGCTTCCCAGCTGGCAAGGAGCAATTTTAAGCGTATGCTCATAGTAGAGGTCACTCGATAAGAGGCGTAGATCAGAGGCCATTTTTTCAATGTTCACCGCATACGCTTTTAAGATCGCATGCGACTCCACCAAAGCATCCAAGTTAGCGGTAGCATCTTGCAAATTTTCTGCTCGCGCTAAAGGGAAGGGTAGAAAAGTTTGTAAAAAATTAATCGCCTCAAACACAAAAAAACGAGGAACACCAACCGCAGTACCAATAGCACTACCCCCAAGATTACAAACTTTTAAACGCTCAAAGCATTTGGAGATGCGCCACCAATCGCGAGAAAAGGCCTCTTGATAGGTGCTAAAGAGGCGACCAAAAGTTGTAGGTACCGCCTCTTGCCACTCGGTTGCACCCATACGAAGAGTATAGCGATACTCTTTTTCCTTGGCCTCAATCTCTTGTCGTAAAAGCTGTACCTCCTGCTCTAAGTTTTTAAGCTGCAATAAAATCGCAATCCTTAGTGCGGTTGGAACAACATCATTAGTAGATTGAAAGATATTACAATTTTCTAAAGGATCGATAATACCGTAATCGCCGCAAGCACGCCCTAAAATACGCAAAGTACGATTAGCAATAATCTCATTCACATTCATATTAATGCTGGTACCAGCGCCACCGCTAATTGCCGGTACAATGAAGTGCTCAAAGTGTTCTCCTTGCCACACCTCCCAACTTGCCTGCAATAATGCCCATACCTCTTTTTCCGCCATCACTCGAAAGGGCAAGGTCTTATGAGAGCCATACTTTTCATAAATCTTCTTCATGAATTTCTCATAAGTTTTATAGTAGACGTGTTTTACTAGGCCCACACTACGATACCAATCGAGCGGAAAGGGCCTTGCCCAAGGAAAATTTTTTCGTGCACGAAAGGAGTTGATTCCATAGAGTGCATGTTGATCAATCTCCACACTCCCAATAAAATCACTCTCAACTCTCTTCATAGGCCCATCCTCCTAACTCACTAGCTAACGAAAAAAACCTCACCAATAGATGTCACGATTGCCGTTTGCAATCTTTACCAGCTCACTTTGAATATTTTGTACAAGTGCTGGATTTGCTATTTTCTCTTTTAAAATTTTTTCAATGAGACTTAGGCCGCTCATAAAAAGTTCACTTCCTCTGGGAGCAAAATCGTAAAGGTATTCGGCAAAAGTAAAGAGGGCATTGGGCATACAATGCTCTTTAATTGCACCAGGTTTGGCAAGATCCATAAAATCCGCCCCCACTCTTCCTAAGCGATAGCAGCCCGTACAAAAGGAGGGGATATACCCTAAGTGAACCATATCCAAAATCACTTCTGCAAGCTCCCGATGATCCCCAAGCGAAAATTGCTCTTCACAAAAATGGTTGCCAGGAGAGGCAGATCCATAACCGCCTGGATTAGTCTTAGAGCCCGCAGAGATTTGAGAGATACCCAAGGCAAAAGCATCACGCCTCATCTGTGCACTCTCGCGCGTACTTAAGATGATTCCCGTATAAGGGACTGCCAATCTCAAAACTGCTATAATCTTTTTAAAATCGCTATCGCTTACCTCATACGGAGGCCTTTCACTAAGCTTAGAGTTGTGAGCAGGTTCAATTCTTGGAACAGAGATAGTGTGCGGGCCTACACCAAACTCTGCCTCTAAATGCCTCACATGCGCTAGCATCGCCAACATCTCGTAGCGCCAATCATAAAGTCCAAAGAGCACGCCAATGCCCACATCGTGCAGTCCTGCGTGAAGTGCCCTATCCATCGTTTGCAAACGAAAATCGTAGTTGGCCTTTGCTCCTTTGAGGTGCAACTTGCGATAACTCTCTTGATGGTAGGTCTCTTGAAAAAGCTGGTAGGTGCCAATGGGGTACTTTGCTAAAAGTTTAAACTCTTCCTCTTGTAAAGGAGCAATATTTACATTAATCCGCCGAATATTTCCCTTCGCCTCTTTTTGTGCATAGATGGTTTCAATCGAGCGAAAGATATAGTTTAGGCCCTCTTGACCATAGGACTCTCCCGTCACCAGGAGAATACGCTTATGCCCTTGTGCAATCAGCGTTTGCGTCTCTTTTGCAATCTCCTCTTGATTCAAGGCCACACGATGCAGCTGCTTATTGCTACTGCGAAAAGCACAGTAGAGGCACTCGTTATTACAAAGATTGGAGATATACATAGGTGCAAATAGCACTAAGCGGTTTCCGTAAATCTCCTCTTTCACAAAGCTTGCTGTGTGATAGAGCTGCTGCAAAAGTTCCACTTCACTCTCACCAATCTGCAAGAGCGCTAATACCTCGCTATCCTCTAAACCCCGTAGCTCTCGTGCTTTGGTCAAAATTTCTGTAACTCTGCTTTTGTCACTCTTCTCAGCTAAAAGCTTATTCATCTCTTGAGAAATTTTCTTAAAATCGATGATCATTTTTTTTGTACTCATAAAATCACTCACTTGTAGCATGGACTGATCAACTGATCATACACCCTCCCTATCGTCTTTTCACGCAAGATAGTTGAGCAATTTTATTATGCTCAACAAATTTTATTGAATGTTTAAGCGTTTTTACAAAAGACCGAAGAGCAGTGCGATCAAAACATCTTCTTTAAGGGAAATATATGCTCCGACTACCACGATCCTTAACCATTATACTATCCCACTGCTTACTCTTCTGCTTCTTTGTTAGTTGTGGAAACAAGTCTCAACAATTACAAACAGCACTTAGTGAAAATATGAGTAATAAAAACGGTCAATCAGGCAGCGGTGGCGGCAACGGCAGCGCCAGTAATGCTCCAGTTGTGCGCTGGAATGCGAACGCCTTTCCTTTGAACATTGCCATCTCCGATAACTTTACCCCAGAGGAGAGTGCGGCCGCAGAAGAGGTATCCCAAGAGTGGGAACAAGCATTTGATGACTATCACCACCTCTTTCGCTTCTCCCCTTACGCTCCCACGCCCAGCGGGTATAATAAGTTTAGCGACTTTCGTGATGGGGTGATGGGTATCTACAAAAATGATCGCTGGTTCCCTTCCCAATACGCCGATGCCTTGGCGATTACACAATTTTTTGGCCACCGGATCAATCCAGGGAGAGAAGATGAGTATATCGAACTTGACCACGCCGATATTATTCTTAATGCTCGCTACTTCTCCTTCACGCTCGACACAGAATATCCCGTTTACAATCGCTACGATTTAAAAACGGTTGTGTTACACGAGATGGGCCACCTCTTGGGATTACCCCATAGTGAAGATAATACCACCATCATGGCGCCTTCTATTACCTACTCCACCGTAAGGAACACTCTCTCAAGTAAAGATCGTTACAACCTTCAGAAAAATTATCCTGCACTCAGTGTAAAAAGTTTTGATGTGGAGGCCACTAGTGAAGAGTACCTTGACAATAGTGAGCGCATTGTTGGCGAGGAGGTAACAGGAGTGATTGAGTTTCACGAGAAGGATTACCCTCACTAAAACAGTGCGATGTTAGGGCCTGTGCTTATTTTTCCTTGCAAAAAACTCTGCGTTTTTGTTTTCTCTCACTATAGATAAATGCTTTAGCACGAACATCGGCGACTACGCTTTCTGTGGTAGAAGGTGCTATATGCCCTTTAAGCAAGCGAGCTTCCGCACCCACTCCACCAGAGAGCGCTCTCACAATCTCCGCACCGATGGCCTTGGCCATCAGAGGAGGAACTGCGTTCCCTATTTGTCTCATGATAGATCGCCTGTTTCCTTTGAAGATGTAGTTTGGAGGAAAACTTTGCAATACAGAGAACTCACGCACACTTAAAGGACGACACTCGGTGGGATGGTAATAGTGGTGGTTCATGGTATTGATGGTAGGAGAGGGTTTGTTACGACTTAAACGATGATAATGGTTTTCACGCAAACGATTCTCTCGTAAATTTTTCCAATCCACTTTTAAGCGCAACTCTTTAGGGAGATACCTCTCTTCATCCTCTTGGTAGCGAATACAGGCACCCTCGGGAATATGTTTTAAACGAGAGCGGTCAATCTCTTTAGTAATCTTCAGCTTTTTTACATCGTGAAGCTCGTCTTTAATGTTAGTTCCTGCAACATAACTCTCTAATTCGAGGAGGGCCCCTCCTAATGTTTTAGGAGGAATGTAAAGACTATTGTGATAGGTATCACAGGTAGGAGCAGGAAAAGCGAAGTGAAACTCCTTCTTGCAAGCAACAATGAGGGTACGCTTCCTCTTCTGAGGCACACCATAGTGTTGTGACTCTAGCACACGAATATGCAACTTATACCCAATTTGATCAAACGACTGCGCAATCGCATCCACCACAAATTGGTTTTTCTTAGCGACCAAACCGGTGACATTTTCAAAGAGCACAAAGGAGGGCCTGACAATCTCTACCATACGAATGAAATGGCGAAAGAGGGTATTTTTTTGATCGTTAGGATCACCCTTTCCGATGGTGGAAAAACCTTGGCAAGGAGGACCCCCTGCAATTAAATGAATCTTCTTATCCCCGATATATTTTTTAAGCTTCTCTTCATTTAAAAACTCAATAGGTTCACAAAGGGCGACCGTTTCTGGATAATTGGCACGAATAGTATTGATACTCCCAACATCGGCATCGATAGAAAAAACATTTTTGAAGCCGGCCATCTCGAGTCCTAATGACAACCCACCAGCACCACAAAAGAGATCTATACAATTGAATTGCGATGTAGACGCAGTAGACGTAGTAGACGCAGAAGACGCAGACGTAGACATGAAGCACTCCCCTAATTCTTTATTGCCTTGCTATAGTCAATTATGTATGCGCTTTCTTATACCACGATCTGCTAGTAAAATTCTAGAAGCTTTCTCTCTCTATTTTGTTTTTTTCTTTTTGCGCCCTAAAAAATCTGTCAATTTTTCGTTAACCATTTTTAGCTCATCGATTAACTTTTCTCGAATCAAAATTTGTGATCCCGCAACTGACTTAAACTCCTTCACCTTCTTTTTATCCTCGCTAATCAGAGCGCTTCGCTTGTTGATCTCCTCTTGAGTAAAGCGATAGACGGGCATCTCTGCCAAATACTCACCGTGCAAAAATTTCTTTTGCACTAGGTACTCGATAAAGCTTTGACGGTTGGCACACTTTTGAGCAACGGTGTAGTGCTTATCATTCACAAAACGGATGATCTCATCGTTACGCGAGATACGCTCTTCCGCGGCACTGGCCCAAAGTTCATAGCGACGCTGCACCACTTGTAAACGACGCTCTGTGAAAATTTTTAAAATCTCCTCTGGTGCCTCTAAAATCTTCACCCCACGCTCTGAAATCAGGGTGTAGTTGGGAGTAAGTGAGGTCGAAGCACTCATCCGCTCTCGCACCTCTGCAAGCGGCGGACGCTGTCCCTTTTTAAAGATGAGTTCGATCTTAATCTCATTATCCACGGAAGAGTCGATATAATCTTTGAGGTAGTCGCGATCGATAAATTTTCCTAGGTGCTTATAAATTCTTTGCGCATCGTAACCGCGGGGGATCTCATTGATAAAAATCTTCTCATCGATCTCTTCAAAGTAGATCTCCGTGATGATCTTTCCATTCTCATCAATTTTAAAATCTTTTTTGTAGTGCCGAAACCACGGTTTTAAGCGCTTCGCTCTTCCGGTGTTAACGATGGAGATCATGGAGTCCACAATATCTTTGTGATGAAAGGAGGGAATAACCGAGGAAAATCCTGTCCCAATGCCTTCTGCTCCATTAAGCAACATGAGAGGCAACTTAGGTAAAAAGTGCACCGGCTCCTCACTGCGCTCATCGTAGTTGGGAATCATCTGCACCTGCTCCATATCATCAAAGAGCAAGAGATTGGCGATCTCTCCAATCTTACACTCAATATATCGCCCGGCCGCAGGTGCAGTCTCTAAACGCTCTCCAAAATAACCTTTTTTGTCGATCAGCGGATAGTTGTTGGCGAAAGTAAAATCTTGCGCCAGATTCACAATCGAGGCCTCGATAGAGGCGGGCCCATGTGGATGCAACGTTAGCACTAATCCCGTAGCAGAGGAGACTTTGAGCAGCCCTTTACTCGTATTTTTCCAAAGGGTGTAGAGGATTCTTCGTTGGCACGGTTTTAGTCCATCTTCCAGGTAAGGAATCGCACGATCCATCAGTGTATAGATTTGATAATTTCGATACTCTTGTCGCACCATCTGCGATAAGGGTACAGACGCAATATTGTATTGGATGGTTGAATTTTCAATGGCCATGATTTTTTCTTAACCTCTTAAGCAAACGTTACTGATCTAACAACAGATCTTTTCGAAGATTAGTATCTTTACCAAAACACACCTCAAGAGCACGCTTGGCCGCCTCCATATCTTCAACTGTAATTTTGATATAATTTTTTCTCGCCATCAACTCGCGAAAGGCCTCTGCGGACATCTCCCCGAGTCCTTTGTTCCGCTGAATCTCTTTGACCTTCGCCCCACTCTTCTTTAAGCGCTCCAACTCCTCGATCGACTCCACATACACCTTTTTTCCCTGTTCGAGAATTACTTCATAAAGAGGTGGTCTTGCAATTTGAATCATACCTTTGGCAAAGAGTTCGGGCCAAAAGATAAAAAAGAAGTTGGTTAAAAGGGTGTTGATATGCCCACCATCAACATCGGCATCAGCAAGAAAGACAATTTTAGAGTAGCGAATCCGATCAAAATCGACCGGGGCACCTAGTGTAAGTCCCACTGAGGCCATAATGTCACAAAGCTCTTGATTGGCGAGTACATCTTTAATTGAACTTTGCGCCACATTCATCGGCTTCCCTTTAATCGCCATCCCACCTTGGTAAAGTTTATCCCGGGCAGAGCGTAGTCCTCCAATGGCCGAATCCCCTTCACAAATAAAAAGAGTACACTTGCTGCGATCTTTTCTCTCATTGGCATCGAGTAGCTTCTCTACACGCACGCGTTTTTGCTGCTTTCCTTTTTTAGTCGCCTCTTTCATCTCCTCGAAACGCTGGCGGTGGCGTGCACGCTCCACTACTGCATCAAGATACTCTTGCGACTTCTTAATAAATTTCTCTCCATACTTATTTAAAAATTCATTAAGAGCAGCATCGAGGTGTACATCACGAACCAGTTTACGCTTAGTTTGCGACTCAAAACGTGGGTTAGGCATAGTAATACCCACAATAAAAATAGTGCCGCTTAAAATATCATTATCGGTAATCGTAACTCCCTCTTTCTTTGCCACCCGCTCCAGCTTCTCTTTTACCAGGTTGGTAAAAACTTTTTTCACGCGCTCATGGTGAAAACCACCATCATAGGTGGGTGTGGAGTTCACAAAAGAGATAAAACGCTCGCGACCACTCTCCTCCTTCGAAAAAACCATCGACAACGAAAGATCGATCTTCCCTTTAAAAGCAATACCCTTTGCATTCACTCCGCTATAGGTGTACTCATCATCTCCAAGATGGAACGGAACAAACCCCGGTGTCTTGGCACATCTCTCGGCAAGCTCCGACAAACCTTGCTTAAAAAGATACTTCTCTCCATTCAGATAAAAAGTAAGTCCAGGGTTGTTATAGGCCAAGTCGATAATACGCTTGCGTAACATCTCCTCATTGATCACATTGTCCTTGTACACCTCTGCGGCGAGAGAAAGTTCTACCTTCACTCCCGAAGCTCCTTCAAAACTTTTAGCAGGAGTCTTCTTCACTTGATTAGCACCATCAACAAAGAGGAAAGTTTGCTCCTTTTTTGACAGGTAGTGACGAACCGTCACCTTAAAAAAGTCGCATGTAAGGCAAGTGGCCGCAGCGCCTAAGCCATTTTGCCCCAATGTACGAAACAAAAATCCCTTGTCATCCACCTCTTCATCACGAAATTTTGATCCCGTTCTAAACTCTGCATAAACGGCACGAATTTTATCGTGCGGAAAACCAATACCGTTATCGCTAATGGTGACAATCTTCTTATCTGGTGACAAAACGGTGCGAATCTCAGTCACGTGGCCACGATAAAATTCATCGATAGAGTTATCTAAAATCTCTTCGATCGCTTTTGATTTTGCCTGATGAAAAGAGACCGACCTGAACACCAGCCCATTTTCATCGTAAAGATAGGTGTCTAATTCTTCAACATCGTTACTTCCAAACACCAATGTGACTCGATTACGGCAATGCCAACGCTGATCTTTGCTTTCAATTTCAGCATCCTTGACAACACCTCTACGTCGAACAACTTCCATTTCCATAGAGCAACACATTCCTTTTATTTAGTCGTTTAGTTAGTACCCATAGTAACTATGCTTGTAAAATGATTTTGCTTTAACTAATCTAAAAGAAGAAGAAAAAAAATCAACCCTCTCCCTTGAACTTAAATCTATCAACAGGGTCAAGCTTTGTTTACTCAACTTTTTTTGCTCTTCATTTTTTTCGCACTACCTACGCACACTCACGCTCACCCTAACTCTGGCCCAAACACTAGCGAGCAACTCTTCCTCGAAAAATTAAACCAAAGGGATATCATCGCTTTGGTTACCGTGGAAGATCATTATGACAATAGCAGTGGGGAGCAATTAACCCGAGAACAAAAGCTTAACTTTAAGCTCGCAGGAGTACACCGAAGGTCATGCAACAAAATCCTTCCTATTTTAAGTCGATACGAAAAGTACGATGAATATCTTAGTTTTATTAAGAAGAGTCAATACGATGAGAGAAATAAGCTGATTCTCTTCTTACTTGATCATGCGCTTATTCCCTCCCCTTTTTACCTGATGTTTAAACTTGATCGCATCAAAACTATTGGGAACTACCCTTTCCACTTTGATGGGGGAATCTTTCCTGGACTCACTGGCACCATTACCATCCAAGAAAGTAGTGAGCGCTGCCGCATCTTTATTCACGCTCACTGGCAAGGCACACCGACACGCTTTCCTAGTTTCATTCTTGAACTCTTTTCTGAGACTATTGCAAAAATAGGCATCGAAGCGCTATTTAGAGAGGCAGATAGGGCCCATAATTAGATCTTTTCAACTTAGAGAATAGTGTCTATGATAGTCTTACTATGCAGATTTTGATTATACAGCCACACGATACCTACCAATTGCGACAACTACTCCCCATGCACCGAAATGGGCAGGTGCCGATTGCTTATCCTGATGATAGTGACGAAAAGAGTTTTCACCTTGGTAATTTTGTAGAAAAAAAGTTGGTCTCTATTGCCTCTTTTTACTTCTCTAAACACCCCGATATCGATGCCCTTTATCAATACGAAGTGCGTGGCCTAACCAGGCCCGATATGTATCGCAAAGGTTGTTCACGGGCACTATTGGAGGCGGCCTATCCTTTAATCTTGCAAAACCAAGGACACATACTTTGGTGTTACTCTTCAGGAGATTCAATTGCCGCTTTACTGGCAATAGGTCTGAAACCCATTGGAAGCCCCCAAGAGATCAGTGATTTTTTTGGAACCAGTGTACGGCAGTTGATGTACAAAAGGATTCAATAGACTCTCTTTTTGCTCGATCATTGACCATCTGTTCTTGATTAAATGCACACTCCCGCTGACTCTTAAAGGACTTAATCGCAATACAACGAAATGCCCCTTTGCGCTTTTTTTTGTCCTCATCCCGCCACGCCTTACACTCAATAAAACCTTTGGTGCTCACACAAGCATAGTGCTTTTTTTGGCAATAATAAATAAAATGAGTGCCTCGCCGAAACTCTTTGGAGATCTCCATTGCATATCGCTCCTCCTCATCTGGATCGAGCGCAAAAAGGTTACAAGCAAGCAAAATGAAAATTATAAAATTTATAAAAATTAAAAGAGCACTTCGATAATTCACGTTTCCCTCTTAAAAATATTTGATATACTAGCTTTATTACTATCCATTCATAGTCGACTCAACTATAAAATTATAAATCTTATAAGGATGAAAGATAATATGCAACGACAAGAATATATCGACCCTATAAAAAAAGACTTGAGTCACTTCCTTTTGGGCATCATTGAAAAAAGTGGCGCTGCTTGCAGTGTGGACATGCTTCAAAAAAACTTCTGTGCCCCTCCTTCACTCGATCTTGGACACATTGCTTTTCCTTGCTTCTTTCTTGCTAAAAGTTTAAAGAAGGCCCCCTTGCAAATCGCGAGTACCCTCGCGCAAACAATAGCAGCATTGCCAGCAGCTGCGCGCCCAACCCTTATAAAGCAAGCAAAGGCAGAGGGCCCTTACCTCAATTTTTATTTAGACTTAAAAGAGCTGGGGACGCTGGTCTTGGAGCAGATCTTACAAGAAGATCAGACCTTCTTTAAAATTACCATTTCTGGCCAGGCCCTGCCTAAAACCATGATTGAATTTTCTCAACCCAACACCCACAAAGAGCTACACGTGGGACACATGAGAAATTTGGCATTAGGGGATTCACTCATTCGCCTCTATCGCTATTGTGGTTTTCCTGTGGTGAGCACCACTTTCCCTGGTGACGTAGGCACCCATGTGGCCAAATGCCTCTGGTACTTAAAGCATCACCAAAAAGAGGCCATTCCCACTACCATGGAAAAGCGGGGTGAATTTCTTGGAAAAATTTACACTTTAGCACACAAAAAACTGGAGGAGGAACTCGGTACTCCTTTGGAGAGTGAGAATCGCGAAATCCTCACCCAAATTTTAAAAGAGTTGCACCAAGGACACGGCGAATATTTTAATCTTTGGAAAGAGAGCAGAGAGTGGTCACTACTACAAATGCGTAACCTCTATAAGTGGTCAGATGTGCACTTTGACCAATGGTATTTTGAATCCGAAGTTGATGCCCCTTCAGTTGCATTAATAAAAAAATATTTAGAAAAGGGGTTGTTTGTACAATCGGAGGGGGCCGTCGGTGTTGATCTCTCCAGTGATAACTTAGGTTTTTGCCTCCTCTTAAAGAGTGATGGCAACGGTCTTTACGCCACCAAAGATATTGAACTTGCCCGCAGAAAATTTGAAGAGCACAAAATCGAAAAGAGCATCTATGTGGTAGATGTTCGCCAGTCACTGCACTTTGCTCAAGTATTTAAAGTACTCGAGCTTATGGGTTTTGCACACGCTAAAGATTGCATCCATCTTGCCTACGATTTTGTGGAGCTTCCCGATGGGGCCATGAGTTCACGCAAAGGCAATATTGTTCCGATTCAAGAGCTCATCGATGAGATGGTGAAACTCATTCGTAACAACTACCTGTTGCAATATGAAAACCTTTGGAGTGAAGAGGAGATTGCCAGAACCGCCCACCACGTGGCCATTGGCGCGATTAAATACGGCATGCTTCGAATCGATCCCCAACGCAAGATTGTCTTTGATCTCCCAGAGTGGCTAAAGATTGATGGGGAGTCTGGCCCTTATATCCAATACTCTCATGCGCGCATCTCTTCGCTTATTGAAAAGGTTGCTCCTAAATACGCCGCTTCTGCTAATAATAGCGCGATCCCTTGGGAAGAGTTAAAAGAGAGAAGCGAAGAGGCGCTGATGTTGAAGCTTGCTGATTTTAATCAGGTGGTGATCTCAGCGCAAGAGAATAATCGCCCCTCTTTTGTGTGTGCTTACCTTTACGATCTTTGCAAACTTTATAATAATTTTTATGCTGAATGTTCGGTGGCGCATGCGGCCTCTCCCGAAATCGGCAGTGCAAGGCTTGCTCTCTCAAAATGTGTGCGTGAAGTTTTGCGTGAAGGACTTTCGCTCTTAGGCATTCCTGCACCTAAACGTATGTAGAGGTATGACTTATTTTTTAACTTTTTTTTCAAGGAAACTCTGGTGTTTAAACTATTACGTACAATTGATTCTTTAGTGGCAAATTTTGCTCTCTACGCCCTACTAACTATCATTTTTTCTATCTTATCATTAACCATCTTAAACATTCTCTTGCGTCCAGTGGAGATCAGCTTCTTATGGATCGACCCTTTAGTTCGCCATTTGGTCTTTTTAAGCGCCTTCTTAGGTGGGGTGCTGGCAATTGGAAAAAAACAGCTTATTGCCATTGATATTGTCTCTCGCTACCTCGAAAAAAGCAGTCAACACCGCTTAAAAAAAGCACTCGAACGCATCATCTACACCACCTGTATCGGTGCGCTGCTTTGGTTAATCTACGGCTCCTTTGAGTTTATTCAATACGCTTTTGAATATGAGGGGGCCGATTTTTTTGGAATCCAGCGCGGATTTTTAGTCGCGATTATTCCCTTCGGTTTTTCGCTGATGGTATACCGCTTTTTTTATTTACTAATGCATTCGCTCCTAGGTGAAGCCGCCGCAGAAAAACTTCCCATTCACCTCTCCGGTGATGTTATATAGCGAATACACAAATTGAAAAAACAAAAGAATAAAAAAACAAAAAAATAAAATACGGAGTCGATCTTGTTAGCAACTACCCTTTACCTTTTGATTATTGTTCTGGCAATCCTGGGAACACCTCTCTTTGTAATAATGGTGTTAGCATCAATGGTGGCCTTCTCCTTTGCTGACATCTCTATCAGCACCGTCTCCATTGCCATCTACCAAATCTCGGCACAGCCGATGATGGTCTCGATTCCCCTCTTTACCTTTGCAGGCTATCTCATTGCTGAATCAAAATCGCCTCACCGACTTTTGCGTCTAGGGCAAGCACTCCTCGGCTGGATGCCAGGAGGAGTGGCGATTATGGGACTGGTGGTTTGTGCGATCTTTACCGCGTTTACCGGCGCCTCTGGAGTCACCATCATCGCACTCGGTGGACTTCTCTACACTATCATGAAAGAGGAGGGTTATGGTGAACACTTCAACCTAGGACTAATCACCACTTGTGGCTCGCTAGGGCTGCTACTCCCACCAAGCTTACCCCTGATTCTCTATGGACTTGTCTCCCGCACCGACATCAATGCACTCTTCAAAGCAGGTCCGATTCCTGGTATTTTTCTGATTATTGTTCTCTCCCTCTATGCGATGAAAGCAAAACGTACCAATAATAGCATCAGGCCTCCCTTTAATTTGCATGAAGCACTTCGAGCAATCAAAGGTGCCATCTGGGAGATGTTTTTGCCTTTTGGTGTTCTTATCGGGATCTATGGCGGGATCACCACCGTCTCTGAGGCCGCGGCATTCACCGCCCTTTATGTCTTTATCATGAGCTGTTTTATCTATCGTGACGTTAAACTTTCTGATCTACGCAAAGTCATCTTAAACTCCATGTCTTTGGTTGGCGCTATTCTGCTTATGGTTTGTAGTGCTCTGGCCCTCACCAACTACCTCGTCGATGAAGAAGTACCCATGAAACTTTTGGCCTTAATCAAACTCTATATCTCTAACAAATACGTTTTCTTACTGGCCTTAAACCTCTTTTTAGTGCTGGTTGGTTGTATGATGGATATCTTTAGCGCCATCGTGATTGTAGTGCCGCTGATTCTACCCATGGCCGTCGAGTATGGTGTGCACCCTATTCACTTGGCGATTATTTTTCTAACTAACTTAGAGATTGGTTATTTAACCCCTCCTGTGGGTATCAACCTCTTTATCAGCAGTTTCCGTTTCAAACGCAACATCACTGAACTCTACCGCTCCGTGATCCCCTTCATTCTTTTGTTGTGGATTTGCTTGATGATTATTACCTATGTCCCCAAGCTTAGCCTCCTCTTGCAACCCTAACTTAAAACCAGACAGGGAGAGCTGCTCTCATGATCAAAGAACTTTTCTCACTCGCCTTTTACCAAAAAAAAAATGTCCGCAATACTTGCTTCATGGCCATGGCGGCCTTTTTCACGCTCTTTGGCTACGAGTGTGTTCGCAGCACCTCCACCGTGCTCTTTAAAAATAGTTTTGGAAATCAAAACCTTCCTCTAGTTCTCGCTCTCACTCCCTTTGTTTTACTGCCCATGCTCTACCTCTACAGCTTCTCCCTAAAAAAATTTGGCCCACAAAAGACACTCATCTACTCCACCACCCTCTCCTCCATTATCTTCATCCTTCTCTACCAATTGGCCACCCTCGAATTAAAATGGCCGATTGTTCTCCTCTATCTTTTACGTGAAGGCTACATCGTTCTCCTCATCGAACAGTATTGGTCCTTCATCAACAGCAGCATTGAAAGCCAAGAAGCAAAAAAATTAAATGGTATTGTCACTGCACTCTCCGGTATCGGAGGTGTGCTAGGTGGCATCTTCGTACACGCTTACGCAAAAAAATGGGGAGCAGTTCCTCTTATCCTAGTCATGTCAGGAACCACTCTTTGCTCCCTCATTCCTGCACTGGTTGCGTACAAAAACTCTGACGTCGATGTCTTAAAGAAAAAAGAGCTTCCCCCTCAAAAAGATGGACTCGGACTGAGTTTCATTCTCTCAGAGCGCACACTTCTCCTCATCATGCTGCTCATGATCTTTTGCCAATTTTACTCTGTGGTGGTCTTCTTGAACTTTGAAACCGCCCTACAGGCCGCCTATCCTCAAACCAACGAACAAACCTCCTTTGCAGGTCTCTTCTACGCCTATGTCAATGCCGGCGCCTTTGTTTGCCAACTGCTCATCGCCCCCTACCTCCTCCATCGCCTACGTCCAGCACTAATCCACTTAACTCTACCTCTACTCCACCTCTTAACCTTTCTTTTCATCTTCATCCACCCCTCTATTGAAAGTGCGGCCCTGGCTTTTTTCCTCTTTAAAACCACAGAATACTCCCTCTTTCGTGCGGCCAAAGAGATCCTCTATATTCCCTTCCCTGACGACGTCCGCTTCCGAACCAAGGAGTTCATCGATGTATTCTGCCATCGCACCAGCAAAAGTGGCATCTCCTTCCTCATCTCTCTTTGTTCTAAAGCAGGCATCCTCGTCGGTCAAAGCTTCTACTTGGCCCTCATCCCTTTTGCCCTTCTTGGCTGGCTTATCAGCTCTCTTTTTCTTTGCAAAAAGAGCAATTGATCTTTCTTTTCCCTAAACATACAATGATTAATGGAGGCACTATGAGCAAGCAATTTAAATTCTTAGTTGTTGACGATGAAGAAGATATCACAACAATTTTGTCAGAATTCATCATTGATAACTTCCCATGTATCGTTGAAGTCGCAAGCGATGGCAAAAAAGCACTACTCCAATGTAGCAATAACAGCTATGACGTAATCATGTCCGACTACCGCATGCCAGAAATGAGTGGAACTGAATTCATCAACAATCTTCGCGCCTCAGAAGGAAAAAACCAACTAACTCCAGTCGTCATTCTTTCTAGCTTTGTTGAAGAAGCGATGAAACAACAGCACAACAGCACCCACGTCCACTACATAGATAAAACTCGCTACCCTCAAGACCTAGTCCCCAAATTAAAACAAATCCTTGGCCAATAGATTGATCTTTTCCTTTGAATGTTTTATAGTAAAAAAATCTTCTATCGAGCGGGTTTAACTCAATGGTAGAGTGCTTGCTTCCCAGGCAGGAAGTTGCAAGTTCGAGTCTTGTAACCCGCTCCATTTCTCTATCAGTTAACATTCTATATCCGATGTTGCCCTTATGGTATGGCAGCTCTTGTCTGTGATCAAAACAATCAGGTAATTGAGGAGTTTTTTAATACGGATGTTTTACGGTTGTTTTTTGGATGTCCGCCACGATATTATATGGATGTTTTATGGTTGTTTTACGGATGGAGTTTTATGCGCGATATAGACAAGTACAGTCTTAATAATAAATTAACAAAAATTCTTATGGAAATTGAACGATTTCATGGAAAATTTCAGGCAAGTAAACTTTTTACTCCTCATTTCGTAACAGAATTAAAAAAGACAACAATTATTACCTCTTCAGGTGCTTCAACTAGAATAGAGGGTGCAATTCTAACTGATGATGAAATTAAAAAATTTGTAAGCAATGGATGCAAGATAAGCAAGATGTCTTCTAGATCAGAGAGGGAAGTTGCTGGATATGTCAAAGCATTAAATTATATCTATAAACATTATAATGAAATAGAAGTAACAGAAAAGAACCTAAGGGAACTTCATCAAATTCTAACATCAGAGCTAACCTCAGATCAGCTTCCTAAAAAGCAAAGAGGAGCATATAAAGACATTACCAATCATGTAATAGAAAAAAATTTAGATACTGGTAAAGAAACAATTTGGTTTAAGACAACTCCTCCTGGGCCAATGACTGAAACAGCGATGAGAGATCTTGTGGATAATTTTAATAAATTTAAGCAATCAGAGGAAATTCATCCAATTATATTGATAGCAATATTTATCGTACATTTTTTAGGCATCCACCCATTTAGAGATGGAAATGGTCGTCTTAGTCGCTTAATTTCTGTGTGGCTTATGCTCAAATTTGGGTATCTATGGATTCAATTTACCTCCCACGAGAAAGTTATTGAAGATAATAAAGAAAATTATTACCTCTCACTTAGAGAGACACAAAATACTTTCCAAGCAAAAAAAGTTAATTATGATCGCTGGCTATATTTTTTTATTACAGTTATTTTAAAACAAACTCAAATAATTCAATCAATATTACAAAAACAAAGTCCTGTGTCAGCAATGAATAAGAATGAACAATTAGTATACGAAATAATTAAATCAAATCACAAATGCAACATTGGTTTTATTTTAGATCAAGTAGAGATGACTCGTGCTGGACTTAAAACATTACTCAAACGCTTGATCGAGCAAAGGATCATAAAAGTTGAAGGAGTGGGAAAGGGTTCAAAGTACTATATCTAAAAAGTCATATGCATAAATCACCGATTTTTGCTATGGCCATGTCGATACCAGCGTCAACGATCCTATGAGGATAGCTTTCTTGACCTTCTTGGCTTCCTGGTCATAGTTCTCTAATATCTTCTCTGGGGAATAGTCTTTAGGGTAACGAAACCGCTCGCCCTTCAGGCAGGACCTACTTTTTATTTTGATCTTAGGAGGAGGAAGCCAAAGAGGCCAGAGAAGAGGGAGCCGAGGATGATTCCCAAGCGATCGTAGATGAAGTGGTTCGAGTCTGTATGCTCAAAAGCAAGAGTGCTGATAAAAAGACTCATGGTAAGACCAATACCACAGAGGATGGAGATGCCAACCACTTGTCTTACAGATACCTCCAAAGGAAGCTTGGCAAACTTTAATTTTATGGCAATCCATGCAAAGAGTAGAATACCAACGGGTTTACCAACAAAAAGGCCAAGGAATACACCAAGAGTGATGGGATGGATAAAAGCATCAAGGGAAAATCCTGAGAGTGAGATGCCGGTATTGGCAAAGGCAAAGAGAGGTAGAATGCCATAGGCAACGGCCGGATGTAAATCGTGTTCCAACTTTTCTAGTGGGGATTCACTAATATCATCCTTAATACTCGACTTCAAAGGAATGAAAAATGCAAGCACCACTCCTGACAGGGTTGCATGTACGCCCGACTTAAGAAACGCGGCCCATAAGACGAGACCAACAAGAAGGTAGGGAGCAACAGAGGTCACACGCCTCCAATTGAATAAGGACAACACCATGATTGCGGCCCCAGCAATGCTCAAGGAGGATAATGAAAGCTTCGAAGTGTAAAAGAGTGCAATGATCAAGATAGCACCTAGATCATCAAAGATGGCAATAGCGAGAAGAAAAATCCTAAGTGAGTTTGAAACTCGATTTCCAAGAAGTGCAAGCACTCCTAGCACCAAGGCAATATCGGTTGCCATGGGGATGGCCCATCCAGTGAGGGCATAGGCATCATTTCTATTCACAAGATAGTAGATCACAGAGGGAACGATCATGCCACCAATGGCGCAAATCAAAGGTAACATTGCTATCTTTTTATCTTTTAATTCGCCAATCATAAATTCGCGCTTTAATTCAAGTCCAACTAGAAAGAAAAAAATACTCATGAATCCATCATTAATCCATAGAAGCAGCGGCTTTTCGATATTGAAGTTACCGATCTTGATAGCAATCATGGTATTAAAAAAACTCTGATACCACTCATAGGCACTTGTATTGACAATCACTGTGGACATCAAGGTTGCCACTATCAGCAAGATCCCAGAGGAGGACTCTAATTGCAAGAATTGCTTAAAAATCTTTGAGAGCATTACAAACTCCATTCAATAGAAAACGTACCAGTTTCCTTTATATGTAGATATCATTAGAATGCAACCCCTAAATAAAAATTAAGCGCACTTAAGTAATATTGACGAGAATCGATGCTTCCTTGATGCTCACAATTGGATAAGCACACGCTTCTTTGGGCAATGCCTATCCAATCACAACCAATCGTAAAATGCCTAAACTGCCACTGATTTCCAATTTTAGCATCCACAACCAAATAATCGTTTTCAGCATCTTGATAATTGACTTCCATTAATGGCCCAAATGTATACTGCTTATATTGTTTTTTTTGATAGAGAACTGCTGCTTTAAGATAAAAACTATTGCCTACAAAAAATTTCAATGTAGGGCCTACGCCAAACATTTTTCTAGCAGATATTTCACTCTCTCTATTCGCAGACAACGATTCCACGCGAATGCCAAGATGAGTGTTAGCATCTAAAGAGTGGCCATAATCAAAACTGCCCCCGTCCTGAGCATCGGCAGTAACTATTCCAGCGGTGAACATATGCCTATTAAAATATCGGTTGTATTCACTAGGCCTCTCTTGTGCTAACTTTTGAAGTTTTAACTCTTCCTGTGACAACTGTTCCGCTGCCGCAGTCAAAGGGTAACTTAAGATCAAAGACAATGTTAACATGCAGTAAGCGCTAATTAACTTAAACATAAATCCATCCTTTGCATATTTTGTGAAAATTGCATGGCGAATTTAACTTATAAATTTTTAGAGTGCAAGTTTTGTTAATGAAACTAGCTTCTACCAGAAAATATTTCAGGTGCAAGTGGGAACTTTTGATTGGAGGAAATTTTTCGCGCTTAATGGGCAAGGGAGGGGTAGTGTAAAACTTAAGAGCAAGCATGTTGGCGAATTAGGTTTTGACAAAAAAAAATCTACTCTTTATCAAACACTTGTGGCCGGTGAGCAAGAATATGAAATCAGCATAGATGATCAGCTTGTTCATCAGGTTGAAATAGAAAACCATCTCCATACTTCTCATCGCTTCTACAATTCAAAAAAACTTCTTAGGAAATATAGGGACACCATGAGCGCTGAATATACCTATACCTACGACCTCCTTGGAAGATTGCGTATGATCGTTTTTCCTAGCGGAGAAAAACACCTCATTTCCTATAATAGTTATGGTAAAATTTCGACCATAAAAAGAGACAACATCGCGACCATTGATTATGAGTAAGTTTAAACTGGATTCCAGTAAAACAGTTTTACAAATCCAGCAAGCAGGTAGCAGGGGGGCTGGTAGCAGTATTTGTTAGCAGTTCCAGTGTGAAGCTAGCGGGGACAGTATACGGTTTCAAA
>JADGAN010000035.1 GCA_015231955.1 Oligoflexia bacterium
GCATTGAACACGTTTTATCATATGGATCTCGAAAGACACAAATAGAGGCCAACGCTACTTTCGCTGCGAAAGTGCCAGTTGACATCGAACTTGAACTTGCAGAAGCATGTCGATTATCGCGGTTTGCATTTCGAGAAGAGAGCTGTTCTCTTTAGATCTGGGCATGGTCTAGTAACTCCTTCTGCCTTCAACAGGATGCTGTTAGCTTATGCAGCTGTCAATAGCTGGTAGAGGGCAGATGGTCGAAGGGTGTGTTACCTCAATTTGATAAAATAAATGTTTTTTTGAATTTTCGCCATTGCCATACACTGATCTCTTTGTTCAACTTACAAGGAAGGGTTTTTCATATTGAGAAAATGTGACTAAAAAAAGGAGAATCATCTATGAGTATGAATTTCAAAATATCTTTAATCGTACTGGGGATACTGTCGTTTCCTCTGTCTCTGTTTGCAAAAGACCTAGCAACAGAAAATAATAACGTAAAAAAAATGCTCTACGATAATATGGGTGAAATAAAATTCACCAAAGAGGGCGCAGCAAAGCTTACCCATTTTTCTCAAGCAAGTGTCGATTTAAGTACAAACAAAGAAAAAGATTGCAATGATATTATTGCTGAAGTAGAAGAGATGCTGCCTCTGCAATCTAGGATCTATTTTAGCCTTGCCTCCATCTACTGCTTACAACCGGCCAATGAAGAAGGTCGTCATATCGCAAAACTTTTGAGAATAAGTCATATTGTCGAAAGCACTGGGAGTGAATTTTCTAGTAAAGAACTACAACTTTTCTTGAACAAATATAAAAAATATACACTTTATGATCAACCACAAGCATACTACCCTGTAGATCATATAAAAAAAGTAAGGGTGATAAGTGGTGTTCACTCCTTTGAAAAGTTAAAGACTATCATTTCGAATGAATCAGTTGTTCCAGTTAAAAACCTAGAGGATTTTATTAGCGAAGGTAAACATTTTCTTCGTGATCTAAACTTAAAGGATAAAGAGATATTCATTATTCAACTGAATGCTCTCCTTGGAGAGGACGCCGCCAAACAATGGGGAGATTTTTTTAATAATCCAGCAGTTGATGTCATCTCTTTTTATCTGAGTGAGATCAAAATTGTCGTAAACAGTGATGACCATGGAGGACAGTTAAGTTATGTGGCCAAACAACTGCTAAATGAAAGTAGTTTTGTTGATACTCGCTGGGATGAGTTTATCGATACCAACGCTAGCTTAGCAATTCCTGATCTAGAAAATTACGTTGTAGAGAAAGTTTGTGTGACCATCGACACTCAAGGCACAGATCACTCCTTCTATAAAAATCTAGCACGTCCACTAGATGATCTTTATGCTGATTTTGAAGTCTATCACAATAAAGTTTCCTGCTTTGATTTTGCAAAAACCTATTATATGCAACACTACTTAGTGACCCGAGGAAGTGCAATCTGGTATGGGACAACTTGCCGCTATTTACCTTACAAGCGTCATGAAGGAAAAACTCTTTACTACATTGGTGAGCACGGACAATATAAGTGCCCTGTAAGATAGCCTTTACTGTAATGCTGCTGTAGGCAGATGGTAGCTATGAAGTTGTATGGAAGGAGCGTTGACAAAGGTGTGGTTCATATTTTTGATGTGGCCACCGTTATCGTCTGCATAGAAAATACAGGTAAAATGGTGATCCAATTTTTGCAATTGGAGAAAGCGTTCAAGCACAGCACCCTTTGCTTGATCAGAGGCAAGGATGACTCCTGCAGAATACAAAATGAGCTGAGAGAGTGAGCTTTCATCTGTATAATCGATATCTTCATTGGGATCCAGTAAGAAAAAATCTAAATCCTTGGCAAAAATGGTTGCACCTTGCTCGGGTTGAATACCTACCTGCCGTAAATCTGAATACGCAAATTTATATTGAGTTGCGAGCAGCTTGGACACGCGTGTTTGCAGCGAGTTTATAAAAGTTGCCTTGCTCATTAGCTCTGCGCTCATTTGTTGCTCGTATTGAAAATAGCGTTTTGCTAACTCTTTTAACTCGAGAGCATCTTCAGGGACAATGACCGGTCTTGCGGTCAAAGCAAGCGTAGATATACCTTCATTTTGCAACGCTTGTATGACTTCGTCACTGTAGCGAATACCATGAACTACTTGGGTTTGGGGGTTCACAGACAAAACTGTCTCATCAATATCATAAACAAAAAGGGTATTGTTAGCATTGCACTCATTTGCTGCAATTTTCTCTTCAATTTCATAAAGCATCTCAACAAGCGCTGTTACCGAGTTTTTTGAGTCGACTTCTGTGCTATGAACAGAGCATTTTTGAACAGTGGTTGTTTGTGAAAGTGCAATATTGGTAGTAAAGATAAGGGTCATGAGAGCAATTATTGTTTTGTTTTTCATTGGTTGGCCTCTTTCATTGTTTTGCATTTTCTCGGTATGGATTACATCTTCAAGAAACGTATAGAGTTATGATACCATTTGTTTTATATTTTTTTTTACTAAAATTAAGATTTTGGGAAATCAAGAACTTACTCTCTTTTGCTACTTCTAAATAAAAAAACAGTGACAATAAAAAGTGGCAAAAATCGCACCTCCTCAAATAGGAAAGCTGCAGTTCTAAACGCGTTTGCTGTATATATTTTTTAGTTATTGCACAAATTTTTTCTGCTTTTTGATTGAGTTCATACGATGTTGAAGTGATTGAACCATAAATCTATCAAGCGGAGAGTATTGAGAGGTGGTTGCGCTTGAAGATAATCCCAAATGGTGTCGAAGTGCCGAGAGAATTTTTTTTGCAAGCGAAGGTGCTGGTGGCATCAGCTTTGCTAATACTGAAATATTTATGTCTATAGCATCAAGCAGTGCGGAGGTATCTGCTGCAGTTGAACTCCTACATAAAGCTTGTGTTCCGATAGTACACTCTAGATGATCAAGGTTTGTACACGCCATTTGTACTTCTGGACTAAGTGTCTGTGGTTGTTTTTGCAGATAATTTTCAAGTCCTTCACATCGAAACCGATCAACGTATTCGGAACAAGATGTTTTTGTGACTTTTCCACTAAAGCAATCTTTATCGACTTGATACAAGGACAAAACGTTATCCAAAGATTCTAGGACATAACTTTGGCGTTTAGAGTAACCATTTTTTGTATAAACCAGATCATCGGAGATATAAGTAAAAGAGTGCACCTCTTTGGATCCCCTCTCTTTATATTGGGATCTGATCTCGAGAATATCTCCTGGTTGTAGCTTTTCTTTTAAGGAGAGGCGTTTACAGAGAGGAGAATTCAACCAAAACGAAACCTCTTCTGCTGTCATATAACGTTTTGATGGAACAATTTTTCCAGCGGCCATAGCAGCATTGTGACAGTTGGGGCCATCACATGCGGGAGTAGACCCAAGATGATCAATAACTCCTTCAGGAAAGCTGTGAGATAATCTAAGATGACACTCATCCTGCCTCTCGCAATAACACTGAAATTGATCCGAAGAAGGGGCCTTTTCAATTAGCATTCTCCACTTATTAATGGCCTTGAAATGCCTCTCTAATTTTTCACAACTGGAATCATAAAGAACAATCGAATTATTAA
Source organism: Oligoflexia bacterium (assembly GCA_015231955.1). Classification (GTDB taxonomy): domain Bacteria; phylum Bdellovibrionota; class Bacteriovoracia; order Bacteriovoracales; family Bacteriovoracaceae; genus JADGAN01. The sequence continues at coordinate 3,587 of JADGAN010000035.1, forward strand.
AATTATCTTTAATAAAAAAAAAGGAAGATATTTTCTCAGGCCCTGCGTAGGCACTAAGTAGAATGGCCATATTAAGAAAAGTAAACAACCCGGCCACCACCACCAGTATTGCTGTCATTATAGTTACTTTATTCATAAACAAAATCCTCCGAGTTGCCCTAGTCTATCTCCTTTTTTTAAAAGCATAATTTTTATTTATATGAATTTTCAAAAGCTATGCAATTTCAGAAGGATACTAATGAATTGCTAGGGTCTGGGAAAGATAGTGAGCAACGGATCGAGGTTAAAGTGCCAATTTTTTATTTCACTTCAAAGGAAAAATGAAAAAAATTAGTCACCATCGTCCAACTTCAAGATCTTCGAGCCAATCCAAAAATTCGGTAACACCATTTTCAATGAAAAGTGCTCCATGCTGCGGGCAAATCATTACGGGATTTAATTTTCGCACTCGTTTGATCCATCTATGCTTGGCAGCATTAGAAGTCATCACTCTTTTATGAAAAGGTTCAATGAGTTTAAAGTGCGCAGTGAAATCTTTCACATAGAGTGGATAATCATGAGGCATAAAACCACCTCCTAGATCACCAGAGAAGAGAATTTTTGCCTCAACATCAAAAAGTGAAAAATTTCCCGCTGAATGTAAGTAGTGAGCAGGAATGATCTCAAATGGCCTATCGCCAATTTCTATTCTCATACCAGCATCAGGAAGCAATTTGGCATTTTTCAAATATTGAGTTCCATAATGTGACATGAGTCCTTCCCAAAGCCACGAATAATAAACTGTTGCCTTGGGACATAAAGAGAGCCAAAGCGGCAGAGAAGAGATGATATCAGGATCTTGATGGCTGCAAAAAATGGCACAAATGCGATTCACATCTACAAGATTAGAAACACTAGTCATGACCATAGGAAAAATTTCTGCACCACCGGGATCGGTTAATAAAATATCGTTTCCCACTGTAATCATAAATTGATTAGTATCAATCAACCTAGCATCTCGATTTGGATCTCTTCCAAAAAAATACCACTGATGTCCACCATTTTTATAAATAATCTCTGTCTTCATTGTTTGCAACTCCTCTTTTTAAGCAGCAAAGGCCAGCTTTACATTAGCAAAGATAGAATCCTCATCGAACTTCACAATACAAATCCCTAACTGCTCTTTTTCAATGTCATCTTTTAATGTAGGATTGGATAAACTGGTATTAAAGACGATGGGTATATGCTTTGCCTGATCCATTTTTTTTACTCTTCTTGCAAAACCAATCCCATTTAAAACCGGCATTTCAATATCTGCAAAAATAAGATCAAATTTAAAATCGTGCTTTTTTAACATCTCCATTCCAATCTGCCCATCCGCGGCCATGACGACATCAAAACCCATTTTCTTAAATAATGTCTCCGTTTTTTTCTGGAAATAACGTGAATCTTCCAAAATCAGCACTCGTTTATTTTCATAGATATTACTGTCATCGAGAACACTTTTAGAGCCTAAATCAATTTTCAGAGAACTTAAAATAAATTCAATATCCAACAAATTAATAATGTGATTGTTTTTTTGAATAATCCCATTAAAAAAATGTTTTTGCGTTTGCCCTAAGGCCTCTGGTTGCGGTTGTACTTCACTGTTATTATAGGTATTCACAGTTCTAGTTTTAGAGACGATAATGCCAATTAACAAATGCTGGAAATCGCAAATAATGATCCGGTCATTAATATTTGCTTCTGTGATATTTCCCGTATTGGTAAAAAACTTCAATAAATTCAAAACCGGAATTGGTGTTCCCCTTAAATTATAAAGCCCGGTAAAAGGCTCGAATACATCGGGAATCACTTCCAATTCCTGGAATTCCACCACCTCTTTGATTTTTTGAATATTCAACGCCAAGGAATAATTCTTTCCATTTTTATCTTTTACTTCAAACTCTAAAAGTTTGATCTCATTACCTTCAATAAACAGCTCATTGATCTTATCTTTGTTTTTGCTCATTTCAATCTCTCTTCTGCAGTCATCTGATCCTGACCACTAAAATACTTAAATGGAGTATTTTCAAAAGTGATAACATCGCCATTATGACAGTTCTGACTATTGTAAGTCTCTTCAGAAATAAAAACTCGTTTCACATTGCTGCCAACAATTCCAAATAACAAATTCGCTATAGGTTCAAAGATAATGATTCTTTTTTTATAGTCTTCCCTTGTGAAATCATCATTATAGATAGGAATAATATTACCACGAAGGTTAATAATTCCTCGATGACAATTGCTATCCAGCGGATAGGGCGTAATAGACCTGTATTCCAAAATCTCTTTAACTGATTGGATAGGCGTAATGCACGGACTATCATTTAAATAAAACTTGATAAATGCCGTGTCTTGTTGCCCATCTCCACTCTTTTCAAGCTCTCTACTCTCTTGTTGTTTTTTGAAAACTTCCTCAAGCTGCTTCATGGTAAACTCCTACCTCTTGCACCTTTTTTCCTAATACAAATTCACATAATTTAGTTAGCGAAATAATAAAAATAGGTTCTCCTGTTGCCAAAATAGATACTCCTAATACGAAGGGAATTTTAGGAGCATTAGAGGGGATTGGTTTAATCACCAAACTATAGTATTCTTCAATGCAATCAACCAGCAGTGCAATTTCCTGTCCGTTGTGTTCAATCAAGCAGATGGCCCCATCATCTTTTTTCACCAGTGATTTTCTATCTATACTCTGAATGAAAATATCGTTTTTCAAATCGATGCACTTAATATAGTTATTTCTTTGCATGTAATAAAGATCATCGCCATTGCGATTTAAATCAGAATAATTAATAATCTTAGTCTCGATAATAGGATTAGTTGTTGATGCGAATACCTGTCCATTAACTCTCATCACTAGCGCAGAAACTACCGACATACTTAACGGCAGGGTTAAAGTAAAGACTGATCCAGATCCAACGTTGGTATCAACTTTAATCGTTCCTCCCATTTTTTGAATAGAGGTTCTAACAGCATCCATGCCCACACCTCTTCCTGAAATCTCGGAGACCTCTGTAGCTGTAGAAAATCCTGCAAGAAAAATAATATCAATGGCCTCTTTTTCTGTTTGAATTCGAGATACATCCAATCCCTTCTCTTTGGCCTTTTTTAATAATTTCTGAGGATCAATTCCCTGCCCATCATCCTTGATCTCAATAATCACCTCATTTCCAATGATTTTTGCAGAAAGATAAATATTCCCTTCAAGTGGCTTGTTTTTACTTGCCCGTTCCTCACCTTCCTCAATACCATGATCGCAAGCATTTCTTAGAAGATGAATCAGTGGTTCGTACAAAATATCAATAATCTTTTTATCAAGCTCAATCTCTTCACCTATTAAATGCAATTTAATGGGTTTTTTATAGCGATCAGAGTAATCTCGCAAAGTTTGAGACAATCTTTGATAAATACTTTTAAGCGATGCCATTCTCATACGCATCGTTTTCGATTCTAATTCCGTTATATTGGTTTCCAGCGATGAATCTAAAAATTCCCAAGAACGCACAAACTCAGGATGTTGATTCAGCCAGGTACTATTTTGTCCAAAAAGATAGGCCAGTTGATTACGAATAAGGAAAATTTCCCAGATATTATCCAAAGCTTGGTTTACACGCTCAACAGGGACTCTAATCACCTCAGTAAGGGCCTGCACTGCAGTTGCTCCATTGCCATTGCCATTGCCACTGCCACTAGCTGTACTGCTTTCTTTATCATTTTTCCAGTTTTTTATGGATACAATATTATTCTCTTCTTGAGTTACGGCTTCCTCTTCAATTATAGTTTTCTCAACTATTTTCTCCACTGGTTCTGATATAGCAGCAAGCTTTGGCGCCAAAGGAAGATCATCAATACTCCCTTTATCGCCATTTGCAAGTAACTCAGACATTTTATCGACCACACGAAGAATATAAGTAACCTGCTCTTGGATAATCTCATTGGCATAGGGCTTAAGCGTTCCCATATAGCTCTCTAAATCATGAGAGACTTTATTTAACTGAGTCATCCCAAACATGATACAAGAGCCTTTAATCGTATGCACTCCTCGAGCAATAGAGTTCAATGCTTCAACCTTATCACTACTCTCTAAATATTTCCCCAACATCTCATAAATATTCTGGAGAATATCTTGTGCTTCTTCATAGAAATCTTTAATGAATTCATTATCCATATCCTGCTCCATCGAATGGGAATTATCCACAACACTACTCTCACGCAAAATCATATTCGCAAAATGCTTCAAGCGTTTTTGTCGCGACATCTATCCTCTGATTTTATTACTAAGATGCTCTACTTCCTGTTTCATTTTCATAATAATCGCTTCAATTTCTGAAATAGAACCTTGAGTTTTCTCAGAAAGTCGGCTCACTTCATGTGCAACGATGGCAAACCCTTTGCCATAAGTTCCTGCACGCGCGGCCTCGATAGAGGCATTGAGCGCCAACAAATCTGTTTTTGAAGAAATATCACTAATCACTTTCAACAATGAAGTAGCATTATCCGTAATCTCAATTAATCTTTTTAAATTTTCATCAACATCATCACTTTTTATTTTTCGCTCTTCCATCTTTTCTCTCCTTGTGTTTATTTTTAATAAATTCCAACTTCAAGTATTTCCAACCAATCTAAAAACATCGCAACTTTGTCGTCTTTAAAAATCCCTCCATGCTGAGGACAAATCATTTTAGGATTCAATCGTTTCACCATTTTTACCCATCTCGCCAAGGCTTCGTTAGAAGGCATAATTCGCTGATGAAAAGGGGCCATTATTTTACTATGGGACTCAAAATCATCAACATACAAAGGATAATCAGTGGGCATAAATCCTCCTCCTAAATCTCCAGAAAAAAGGATATTTGCCTGCTTATCATGCAAAGAAAAATTACCAGAATCATGTAAAAAATGTGCTGGCAATAAAGTAAGCGCCTTGCCACCAATTAAAATATCAATTCCTTTATCTGGAACATGAATGATGTTATCTATAAAATCGGTCTCATAGTGAGATACAAAAGATGTCCAAACGTACGACATATAGATTTTAGCGTTTGGGCAGATAGAGAGCCACAAAGAGATCGCTGAGATAATATCAGGATCTTGATGGGTACAAAAAATTGCTTTTACCTGTTCTAAATGAATCTCATTGCAAACATTTTTCATTACTAATGGAAAAATCTCTGCCCCTCCAGGATCAGTTATTAACGATTCCCCATTAATAGTAATTAAATATTGATTAGTGTCAAACAACTTATTTGCCTTCTGTGGATCTCTACCAATAAAAGTCCATCGGTGATCCTTTTCTTCAAAGATAACTTCTGTTCTCAACGCTCTCTCCTTGAAATCCTTAAATATTAGTAACTGCTCACACCCCTCAACCTTCACCTCTCAACAAAATGCTGTTAGCTAAGCAACTTTCAGCATCCGCTAGAGGGTAGATGGCTGAAGGGTGTGAGCAGTTACTTAATATTAAATATTAATTACTATCTGCTTTAATTAACCGCTCAATTTTCATAATATCCTTACCCATGTCTTCCAATTTTTTTGTCATGAATTCATTCTTTTTATCTAAAATCTCAGCGATGCTATCAAAAAACTCTTTATTACTTTCCTTGATATTATTTTCAACTTTAAGGTTAGTTGTGGTTAACCAGATTTTTTTATTTAGATTAACCAAAGTTTCATGCAAGCGTTTTACATTTTCAATTTCCACTGCTAATTGCTTACTAATCACAACTAGTTTTTGCATGTTATTTTCCAATGCTCTATTCACAATGATCAAATTACCAAATCGATCATCTTTGATTAATTTTTTTCCCATGGTAATTTTCAAATTATAGCTATTTTTCTTTACGCCAGAGAGAGAATATTTCACCAGCTCATTCACCACTGAATTCATATTCTCTGATTCTAGCAACATATCTACAGTGTTTTTCCTTATTTGATTAGCAATCATTTTATAGATATCCGCAAACACTACTGAATTTTCTTTACTAGCATTAATCGCCGTATTCAGTGAAACCTCTTGCAATAATTTCAAATCATCCTTGATCAAATTAATATAAACTCTAAGTTTAGAGGATTCCGTGTAAATAACATTTATTCTCTCTGTTGAAATTTCCATATCCCACCTACTACTACACACACACTACTTATTAATAAATTTTGCGTATTTTTGATCTTCATTCAAAATATGGTCGCAAAGCCACCGACATAAAAAAATTCCCAAATAAGTACCCGACTCACCAACATCTTTATTCTCATCCAATACTTCATTTTTTAGATCAGCGACTTTCTTTTTAAGCTTATCATGACATCGCTTATGCTCTTTCAAGTCAGGATAGTGAAAATTTTTCATTAAATCTTCTTCAGAGCGAAAGTGTTTCTCGATATACTGAATTAGAGATAAGATAATTTTACAAAGATGTTCACGCGAATGATGATCGCGATGATCGTACACCTCATTAATCAAATCAACTAACTGCTGATGTTGCTGATCCATCTCTTCAACACCAATTGCATATTTTTGCCCCCAAACAAACAGAGACACAATTCTTCCTCCTGCTCGTAATCATTTATCAATGCTACTTGCCCACTCTATTAAATTTATATTCTCTCTTTGTTTTTTAAAACTCTCGGCATTATTGGCCCTTTGCCGAATCCTCTTGGCAATTTGTTACTAAATAATTTTGCTTTATTAATTTAATCTACTATAGGTGTGAATTTTTATGTGAATTTTTGCCGGTATACAAGCTATTACTTATCATCCTTCTTATCCAGCAACGCTGGAGGTGATTTACTGGCATTTTGGTCAACAAGTGTCCAACTCCCATTTCCATTGGCCACAATATAAAGATCGATTTGCACAATCTTTTTTCGAAGATTATAGAGATGAACATCAAAGGTATTGTTATCAATGGTAATATCTCGCCAGACCGTGCGAATAAGCTGCTCTCGAGTTAAGGTGCGATTTTTCCCTTCGTAAAACGCTTTTAAAATCAGCGTCTCTTTTTGGGTAAGATTACTAAACACCGCCTTCTTGCGATTGCTGTTTAACACCTTCTCTATCTTGGCAATCAGCTCCTCTTTTTTGAATGGCCGAATCAAATAATCGAGTGCCCCTTCTTCAAAACAAAAGCGCAAAACATCCAGATCGATCAGCGAGGAGACCACAATAAAGGGTGTGGCCAAAAGCCCCTTTTCATCATGATTAGAAAGGAAGGATAAAAAATTACCATCACCTAAGCGCAAATCCGCCACAATTAAATCGGGGCGCTCCTTATTACTCGCAAGTCTACCTCGAAATAAAGATAACGACTGAAAATACTCTGTGTTAAAGTGTAAGTCTAAAATCTGCTTATAAACAAAGATCGCACTCTCTTCATCCTCCAAAATCCAAAGAGAGCGCTGCAATGAAGCCATCACACGCTCCCTGAATGCATCGAATGATTTGCAAATCGAAGAGTCATCTTAATTGTCGTCCCCACACAATCTTGACTACTGCTGATCACGGCCAACGTTCCACCATTTCTTTCAATCAGCACCTTAGTTAAACGCAACCCTAAACCCTGCCTAGAGTTATTCTCTGGTAATGACATTTTCCCTGTTAACTTTTCAAAACGATCACAACTAAGCCCTGTTCCATTATCTTTAATAATGACGCAGACACTGGAATCGCTGCACCCCTCGCTACCGCCCCTAGCGACTAATACTCGAGGCGATTCTATGCCGTTCGCGACAAGATTTTCAACAGAATTTTTCATCAAATTGTAGAGAATATGCACCATACTTGTTCTGGAAATCTTAAGGCATAAGGTTTTTGCGGCCTCATCAAAGGAAAACAGAATCTCATCCCCCTTCCTAAAAGCGTATTGCGACTTTAACAAGCGCACTGTATAACAATACGCTTCATAGAGGTTACAACTCTTTCCACTCCCCTCCTCTGGATTTTTAAGATGGGCCTTAAAGGCACTCACCAAAGCAAGAGCTTGTTGTAGATTAACATCCATATGTTGAATATAATCTTGCATATCGGAAAGTGTTGTCCGTTTTTGATCACGCCCTTTCATCTCCTCAACACAAAAAGAGAGAGTATGCAAAGGCCCCGACAAATCATGGGCAACAATTCCAGACAACTCTCCCAAATTTTTAAGGCCAGCATTATCTAGCTCTGAGGCAATCCAACGCTCAATCTCACGATTTCTGGTCTCAACCTCACAAATTAAATTATTATAGATTAGTTGAAATTTACGGATGGTGTGCGCCGGATGTAATGGCAAGATCTCTTCAAAACGCCCCTCTTGATCTTGCAGCTTGGAGAAGATCTCGTAGAGTCCCCCAAAAAAGCATCGTCTGCCCAAATAGAAAATTCGCCCGATCATTACTAAATGGCCAAGAGAGAGCAAGAGAATGTAGGTATGAGGATCCCCCGCGGAAGAGACTTTCGCTTTAAAGATCAAGAATAACATCTGCACCAGTAACGAGACACTCATTATCACTAGCGTAGTATTTTCAACTGAAAGCAGATCATTTTGCCTGGTGGATAGCTCACTAGGAAATGCAATCATGACCTCTTTTAAATTCACTTTTTGATGAAGTAACTTCACATTCTCGTAAATTTTTTCCGCTAAGGCCCAATAGGTAACTGCCCAGTAAAAGGCATGAGTAGAAATCATCATAGTCACTAGCTTGATTATGACAATTGCCACCCCTTCACCAGGAAGTTTGGGCCATAAAAAGATAATAATGTAAGCAGAGGGAAGTGATTTTAACAGCAACACAATCAAGAGTGAAAATGCCCGTTTTGTTGGAAACGCCAACAAGGCCGCCACCAGGTCCATTTTTTTTGCAAAATTTTTCTTTTTAATTTCCTCTATGCTCTCTAAGGAAAAAATTGCTTTATAATCTGGAAAAAAAACAAGGAAAATGCGATTTTCGAATACTCCCCAAATAGTAACAGCAATAAAATCAACAACAATCACCAATAAAATATCCAAGAAAGTAATCTCAAAAAGCAAATAGCTCCATAAAATCAGAAAAATACCTAAGATAAAAAAGCTTATGGGATCAATAGGGTTTGGGGTGAGTGTAAGGGGAGAATCCTGCTTGCATTTATTTGACAAAAACGTTTTTGCAGAAAATATAGATCCCATATTTTTTCCTCTCCATACTCAAAAAAAAAATGGTAATATTTTAATTACCACAAAAAAAACCGATAACTTGTTTTAGTGATGGCCAGCATACGAAACCCCAAAACGGAACAAAATAGGTAGGTACACGAATGAAAAGAGTTTCTCGCATTGATATATCATCAAAAATATTTTTTTCCATTTTACTATTTTATCTCATATTGGGAGTCTCCAGCTACCTCCCAACGCTCTTTTAAGTAAGCACGCTTAAAACATACTCGACAAGATCGGACCAAAGAAAATTTATTTTGTAAAATGCCCACTTTCCATGGCACTTCAGCAAGAGTTCGTCTGTCCTCTATGGCCTTAAAACATTGATATTCAAGGTTTTACCTTTTTATTTTCTTCTCTCTTGCAAAAGAAAGCTATAATCAAGACAAATCTTTTTTGACAACTATTATACTCTTATATCTATGCACGCAAGGAGTTTTTTATGATGATGACTATAGAAGAACAACTTAAATTTAAACCAAAAATTTTATTTTTCCTATTTCTTGCAATGATTGCTCTCTCTGCGACAACGCATATTTATGCAATTGATGTATGCACTATCTTTGCTCATAAGGAAAAAGGAGCACAACAAATTCAATACTATGTATTCAAGGGATCGTATGCAGAACTTATTTCAAGTGAATTTGATTACTGTCCTAAAGAGTCTGAGACCTCTAGCTGTGTTGGCAAGTGTCTCGACTATATCGTAGAAAAACTTGGCCTACTCGATAAAAACACCATTCCCTTTTATAGTAGCTCGGTTGAAGAGGCCTACTCCTATATGCATCAGCTACTACGAGAACAACAATGTATCACACCCGTAGAGTATGATAAAAACTTACCAAAAGCGGAACAATCTCTTGCTTGTATTAATGAACATACCAAGCTTTACGGCAATTTACCTCATTACGCTAATAAGCTTAGTTCCCACCTGAAAAAATGCTGGAATATTCATGAATTTTATAAACTGACCACTGATCAAAAAAAATTAATCCTTAAAAACACCGATCTTCGTAATCCCAAAAATCAAGAAATTATCGAAAACCTACTGCTCTCTTCCCATTACGATGACATTAGTATTTTAAAAAATGTACTCCACAGTATAAACTCTCATCCACACAAAAGACATTTGCAAAATCCTTCAATGATTACACGCTATCTAGATATTGCTGATTTTATCGCTCTTCATGCTCAAGAAGAGTATAAAAATTTACAAGTACACTACATAGACACTTTCGATACAAAACTAAAACAACTAGAGGAAAAGAACTATAAAACAGAATGCCACTATTACAACGAAAAGGATGGCAACGAGATAGAGGAAGTATTTGCTTCTAAACTATCCCTCTCTTTCTCCTATGATTTAGAACTCTGCTACTCCCATGATCCTAACAGCAAAAATCAAGATCTTATTTACTACTCTCCAGGGCTTACTTCAGGAGCTCCCTCTTGGAACAACCACCACTCTCTTCGTAAAATGCGCAATTTTTGGCGTATGCGAGATGTCGATCAACCGGCAGTCTTCTCCATCTGCATGGGCAAGATGGTCTCTTGGATGGAAGAGGGTAAGTATGAGAAACTCATGCGCATGCTACCTAAACTTGAACAAAAACTCCTAGCGTATACCCCTAAACAACGTTTTGGAATCGGAATGTCTTTAGGAGGGGCAAACTTTTTAACTATGGTACTAAGAGATCCTCAATTTTTAGATAAGGCCTACATCGAAGGACCCGGCGTTTGGAATATAGATCCTTTTACGGTTTCCGACAAAGAACTTGCTGAATACGTCAAAAGAAACAACGGTCATTACTCTCTGTTGAAGCACATCCTCGTACCTATTTCAAAACAGAAGTTAGGAAATTCAGAAAATTTTCAAAAGACCAATATCTTTAAGATGGCAAAAGAAGGCCACTTAAACGCAACCTCTCCAGAGGTACTTGTCTCCGTTGCCAAGGATGACCAACTGGCCATCTATCAGGAGATGAAAGATTTTGTAAAACAGGGACAACAAAATGGTGCAAAAATAGATTTCTATCCACAAAAAAAGTTCAACAACACCATCCCTTTCCCTTGGAATTTTATTCTACCAAGCAATGCCAGTCACACCATCGAAAAGCCAGAAGTGATGGCAAGCTTTCTCTACCCTTGAGTTTTTTGGGGCCAGCCGACTTTTGGGAGAATGGCACTTTTAATTTCTTACAAAATGCGATAGCTCGGTGGTAAATAAATTCCACTCTTTTTCCCCAAGAGAAGTTCGATCAACCATTAAGTGCCGAAGAACACGCTTCGTGGGAAACTCCTCATAAAGCTTCATCTCAATCGCATCAAGCGGAGTCGATTTTGTCACCTTGGCCGATACTGGGACTTTCCATATCCGCCAGTGATCCAAGGACAAATCACGAATCATCTCGGCGACCCCACCACCATCAATCACTTCATCCTCTGGATGCAGTATCACGAGCGTCTGCTTATTCATTTTTTTAAAGGCCTGCACACTCCTTTCTACTCCATCAACAAGCTCAAACAAGGCACGATAAGCTGCCATTGAAGTTCCATCATTTGAACGATACTCACCAAGACTCCTACTCGATAGCAAATAGCGCTCTCCAAAGATGAAAAGCGCTCTCACCGCCCTTGTATACCACTTTATAGAAATTGCAGGCGCCATAAAAATTTGCTTATCAAACCCCTTCTCTTCCTCTCCTAGCTCTTGCAATACCTTAATCGCTAACGGTGCTCCTAGCGAATAACCCACATAATAGTATGGAATGCGGTACTTTGAGGCCAGACGCTTGCCAAAACAATAGGCACGCAAAAAATCGTCTTTCCACTGTTTCGCACTGACATTCAGCATTCCCTCAATGCCATCACCTCTATGTCCGGAAAGCGCAGGCCTGATCACCAGCAATCCCTCCTGTTCTAAATATGCTCCAATCTCATCCATCTTCTCGGGTTTCAAATTCAACCCATGCACCACAAGCGCTACTCCTTTAGGTGCGCTCACCATACTTACCTTATCGTACTCTGAAAGTTGTGCCCCACTATTTCCATTTTCATTTCCACTTGCCCCACAATACCTATTGCGATCCTGCAGAGAAATCTCACTCTCCTTCGATACCTGGGATGCACACGAAACCCCAAGACCGAAACACACAATCAGCAACAAAAATTCTCTTTTCACTCTCATAGACATCTCGGCGTTACAAAATCATTTAAACGATCATGATATTTTATTTTCAAATAATCGCAAGCACTCTGATCAATCGGACAGCGAAAAGCTAACTCCGGCATCCTCTCTTGCAACTCCTGTAGGCGCTTCTCTACAGCATTCTCCATCTTCTGACTCCAGTAAGCGTTACAGTTCATTGCTTCATCCCATCCAGCATCAACAAACTCCATAAAATCAAAATCCCTCACCTGCACAAACTGCCCATCCCGACACTCAATATAGTGTTGTCCTTGGAAAGGAATACTCGCATCACACCACTCATCACTTGCAAAAAGACGGATCCAAAAAAACATCCCTTGATAGTTGGAAACCAAATCACTATAGGAGTAAATGCCCGTCGTATAGTATCCAAAAATTCCAGACTCCGTCCCATTCCCCTCAATAATCGCAGCATCGACTCCTTTTTGCTTCAAGCAAGCAGTATTAAAATAGTCGTAGCCTTGAGCAAAAAAGTGACCAAATTTATCTGAGCCTACTAAGTGATCACCCACTCTCACAATGTCCCCAAGCTTTGCTATAAACAGAGGTGGTGATTGCCACCAAGAAAAATCTCGATAAATAGAATCTTTGCGTGAAATACTTCTGCGATCAATGCCCTTAATACTCTCTATTGAGTACTCAATGGCGGCCCAACAAAGTCCTGTACTAAATCTTTTGTGAACGGAGTTATAAAGTTGCTTGTGATCACATCCCGGACTCTCCTCAATTGCAAGTTTCAGCTCTTTATTAACCAACTCATTGAGTGCCACACGTGAATCTTTAATGTCATCATAGCGCTGAGTGAAACTATCCACCTCTGATGCCAAGAGTTCTATGCCAAAACAAAACATCATGCCTAACAACAAAATCTTGTTCATGCGGTCCTCCCTTAATCTTTTGTTTTTTTGTGATTACCACTCTTTCCCAAAAAATCGCAAATACAAGATTATCAGAAATTATCTAAAGCGGAAACTAAACTCCAAGACGGGATAGTAGCTGGTGTAGGTGTGATTGACATCACTCTTTGTCTCTCCCACAGTTGATTCACTGACTGTAAACACATGGTAGATCAGCGCCGCTCCTGCATAGATCTGTTTGGAAAGTTTTAATTGATAGTTGATGCTGGCAAAATAAGCGCTACCGGAAATCTTCTCCTGTTCTCCTCCCGCCATGGTTCTCGTGCCTTTAGCATAGGGATGATAGGCCGCCGACACTGCAAAGGTTCTCCCTAAATCAAAAAAATAGATTGCTCGCGGTCCAAGCTCTGTCACGGCAATTTTAGAATCGGTTTCACCAACTTTATTGGTTTTATTCCAAATCACAACGCTTTGTCCGATAACAAATTGCTGATTGATCCCCACTCCTGCACCAAGAAACAAGAAATTCCTCATGATATTGTAGGTTCCCTGTTCTGCATTATCTGTAGAGTTGTTTACATTAACACTGTGCTGAAAATAGATTCCAGCGTGAGCTGCAACATTTACAAAGTATAGGCCCAGGCCCAGGCACAAACACAAGTACAGGTTCCAACTTTTCCAGTATGAAAAATATTTCTTACTCATTTTTTTTACTCCATACCTAAAGAATAGTATGCCTCTGATGCTCCTGTAAATCTTTTGTAAAAAACGCTGAACTTAAGCCAAACGCCAGCGAAGAGCTGCCTTAAAAAAGAGAGCATAGACAGTATTTCCGAGTAAAAAACTATGGTTTTATTTTCTTCTGGGTAATTTGGGGCCTGGTAGGAAGGGCCGAGAGGCCCTAATCTACCTAACTTTTTTTAAAGGTCGTAACTAATACTCACTCTGTCTAAATACATCGACTCCTTCTCTCTTGCTTTGGTTGCAAAATTGTAGGTGATCGTCTCATCCTCTGCACGACTATTGACTCGTTTAAATGCAATCACTCCTTGATGTATGGCCACCACCTTTCCCTCTTGTAAAAAAGGTGCTCCTGCCGCCCCCTTAGTTGAGTCGTAAGTGTGAAACATCATTCCTGCAAAGGGAGTTTCAAAAAGACCTCCCTCTTTACTGCGAGAACAATCATCAATGCCATGATCACAGCTAATGAGTACAGTTTCTTTGTTATCGATAAATTCACTCATCTCAAAAAAATCGTTAATCTTATTCACTTTTAAAACGGCGACTCCACTCCTAGGGTTTACACGTGCCTTGTCAATAGAGCGCTCCTCGCTCTCTCCTACAATTCGTAACGAATACTCATGCAGATCATTGATGTCGATACACTTTGCCGCTGTAGTAATTTGATTTTTTGCTGAAGCAAAGCCATTGCAAATATAGTTTCCTTCATAGTAGATTTTCACCATCTTCTTTTTAATCGCCTGATCACTTAAGCTACTACGATCATGCTCTCCAAACACCGCCATTGCATAAAGCGAATTACTAACGATCACCATCGTTATTGCGGCCACCACCGCGTTTCGTAAAAAAACTTTCATCACAAAAACTCCTTGTTAAAATTAAAGTTAAAGCGCCACAGGCACCTCTTCTTCGGTGCACTCTTTATGCCATAAATTTTCAATGAATTTACAAAGAGTTAATAGACAGTTGTGGTTTAACTTTTTAACCAACGATAAGAGATTGCAAGCAAATAGACGACTGTACAAAGTAAAATTACCGTTGGCCCGGAAGGAAGGTTTAACCCATACGATAAAAAGACGCCTCCCTCTGTCAGCAGCAACCCTCCTACAACTGCTCCTCCCATAATCCCCACCATGCTTCTTTTAAAGGTTGCCGCCGTGGCCGTAGGAAGAACAAGGAGTGTAATCACTAAGACCAATCCTACAATCTGCACCAAAAGCACCGTAGTAATCGCGATCAAAACTAAAAGCATAAAATAGTAAAAGCGCACATTGATTTTTCTAATGCGAGCAAACTCCTCATCAAAGGCCACCGCCAAAAGTTTCGGATAAAAGAGCATAATGCAAGTAAAGATAATCACCCCTAATACCGCCATCAACTTTAAGTCATCGTAGGTGATCATTAAGATATTTCCAAAGAGGTAGCTTAACAGCTGTACATCATACCCAGGCGTTTTATAGATGAAGATAATCCCTACCGCCATTCCGGCCGCCCATAAAGCATTGATGATACTATCCTCGCGGTCGCGATGATATAAACTTACCCAGCCTATAAGAAAGGCCGCGGCCACCGCCGAGGTCAAAGCTCCGAGCATAGGGGAAAAACCAAAATAAAAGGCCATGCCCATTCCACCTAAAACCGTATGTGCAATCGCGCCCGCAACGTAACCAATTTGCCTCACATAGACAAAAGGTCCCATCACCCCACACACAAAGCTAGCAAGTGCCCCACCAATAATTGCATTTTGCAAAAACGCCTCACTTAACAGTGCAGACCAAAAATCACTCAACATCATTTTCCCCTCTGCTCTTTATCTTAATATCGTGATCGTGATGAATAGCACATACCGAGTGAGAATACATCTTTTGTAAATCCACCTCTTGAAGGCCGCTCACTAAATGCCAACTCAAACGCTGGTTCACACAGGCCACTCTCCCTATATAACGTGAAACGAAAGCCACATCGTGAGAGACCACCACAATTGTCATCTCTTTATTAAGCTCACTCAAAAGATCAAAAACCCCGGCCTCGCTGTTAGCATCTAAACTCGCGGTAGGTTCATCTAATAAAATAAGCTTAGGATCACTGACCAGTGCCCGCGCAATCAACACTCGCTGCAATTGCCCCCCAGAAAGTTCTCCAATGGCCCGCTTTGACAAATGCATAATCTCCAATCGCTCCAGCACTTTTTTTACTTTTTCGCGATCTTCAAGCGTATAACGACTAAAAATCTTTTTTGTATCTTTCCCTAAGCACCCCATGAGTACGACTTCCATCACGGAGATAGGAAAACTTCGTTTGAAATTTACATGTTGAGGAACATACCCGATAGCAGAGACTGCCTCCAAAGGGGGCCTTCCTAACACCAACAACTTCCCACGATCGGGAAACAGCTCTCCTAAGATCAACTTTAAAAGCGTGCTCTTCCCTCCACCATTAGGACCAATCACTCCCACAAACTCTTTATCTCGAACTTTAAACTCCACCTCTTTAAGCGCCCAATTGTTTTTATCATAAGAAAAATAGAGATCCTCGATATCAATAACAAACATGAATAACAACCTCACTCAAAACTTTTTACAAGCTCCCCACAGAACTCCCTGATACTGACAAAATAGTCGTAGGCCAAAGGATCGATCACTTTAACCGCAAGCTTATTCGACTCCTCCCAGGACTTGCCCAAACTACGATTAAGCTGCTTTGGCATAAACATAGTTTTGATCTTACTCTCTTTAATTATTTTTGATAATTGCAATAAATCCCTAGGCCCTGGCGATTTCCCATGCATCTCTATCGACAGTTGCTTTAGTCCATAATCATGAGCAAAATATCCCCAGGCGGGATGGTAGGCCAAGAATTGACGACCACGATAGGCACCTAACTTAGATTTGATTTCTCCATCAAGAATCAACAGCTCCTCTTGCAATTTTTTTGCTCGCACCTCCATCGCCTCCAGCTCTTTTGCAGCAACTTTTTGCTCTTTTGCCAGCAACAGTAATTCCTTGGCGATCACCTCCACCATCTTTATGGTCAATCGTGGACTACTCCAGATATGTGGATCATCTTCATGGTCTCCGTGGTCTCCATGGTCTCCGTGACCTCCATGGCCCGTTAACGTTACCGCTTCGATTCCCTCTCTTACATTCACCACTTTAGTTCCGTGGTTGATCTTAGCGATTTTTTTTACCAGTACCTTTTCAAAGGGAAGCCCTAAATGCAAATAAAGCTTGGCCTTTCCTAGTGCTTCCATCTGCTTTGGTCCTGGCGAATAGGTTTCCGGCCCATGTCCCGGTTCTACCATCACTGACACGCTCATCTTATCTTCTACAATCTTATCCACAAAAAATTTCAGAGGCAAAATGCTCACAAAAACCGATGTCGCTGCAGAAATATTAAGTGGAAACAATAATAACAACAAAAACAAAATCACAACTCTATTGATTACAATCATTAAATTAATCTCCCTTGCCTTGTCTCATCTCACTATCGGTGTTGTAGAGGCGCCGATGTTCGCACCGGTGACGAAACATCAACACTATTTTTCCATTCACGTTCATCTCTCTGTACACCACTTTTCTTAAACTCAGAAGAAGAATCGCGCACACGTCGCATGTTTTGTAATGAATCTCGTTGGGCATCAGTGTAACGTTCATCCCTTGCCTCAATGGATAAACGATAATTGATTTGTCTCTCGTCCTCATCCTTTATCTTGTTGCCAATACTTATAATTCGCTCCCTAAACTCCTTTGCATAGCTGATAATGGCCAAATTAACCTCTCGCTTGCTTTGAATCTCCTCACTCTCTGTTGCGGTTGAGGCCACTTTGCGCTTACCTTTGGTGAGCTTCATTTGTTTTAATGCATACAAATCTCGGACACTTTTGCTGTATAAAAGTTTCAAGTTTGCCAGCACCTCTCCCTTTAATAGTGCTGCACCTTCCTCGTAATCTCTAAGAATCTTATCCACTACAATTTTGTCGTTCTTCTCGACCTTTTTGATCGCCTCATTCCGCTCCCGCTTCAATTCACCAAGTGCATGATCAAAATAAGCATCCTGCTCATCAAACTTTAGCTCCAATTTTCTAGAGAGCGATCGCACCTTTTCTATCGTGACATTGTCCCCTTCAAGCGCAGTTGCCACGGGAAATTCCGCGACACCAATAACCACCATTAAAATAAAGATCACATACAAATTTGCCATCGCAGCTCTCTCCTTAAGCAACCCTTTGAAGCAGAAGAATTTCTCTCTTCTCTCATTATAATCACGAATGAGAATATTTCTGTGATAAAATCTTCTTGACAAGTACTAGCTAAAATGTGGAGTAATAGGAGCAAAATACTCAACTGACGATAATAGCAAATAAGCAAAAAACCTTCAATCTCGGAGTAAACAATGAGTTCATCACTCTTTAAGATTATCGAGCACCCCTACCTTGAACACCTATTGGCGGCCTTTCGTGATAAGCAAACTCCTCCTCATGAACTTAGGCGAATCACCTCCCTGATGACGCTACTCATGGGCTACGAAATTTGCCGTGAATTGCAATACGATACTTATGAAGTAGAGACCCCTTTTGAAAAAGTTCCTAGCAAAAAATTATCGGATCGTATGGTTGTTGTCTCTGTCATGCGCGCAGGAAATGCTATGCTCGAAGGAATATGGCCGATCTTTCCCAAGGCCGCAGTCGGGCATGCAGGCATCTTTCGTGATAAACATAACAACAACTCCGCTGTTGAATACTACTACAATCTCCCTACGAACATGAAAGATAAAGATATCCTGATTGTTGATCCTCTATTTGCAACAGGCAATACAATAACGGCTGCCGTCAATCGCTTAAAGCAGCACCCGGTACGCTCCATTCGCTTTCTTTGCTTCTTAGCAGCGATGGAGGGGATTCAAAAACTAAAGAGTGCTCATCCTGATGTCCTAATTTATACCCTATCGCTAGAGCGGGAATTAAATAACAAAGGTTATCTCATCCCTGGAGCAGGTGATGCTGGTGACCGCCTCTATGGGTCCAATTTGTGAGTGCGAGCATCGGCCAAAGTAAAAAGATGGTGGCCTGGCTCTCCATCATTGCCAGTACCTCCCTTGTTATTGGCAAAACCTATGTCGGTTTTAAAATCGGCTCAGTAGCAATTCTCTCAGAAGCAATCCACTCAACCATCGATCTCCTTGCGGCCATGATCGCTCTCTATGCAGTTACTAAATCGCAAATACCCGCCGATGACGATCACCCCTTTGGCCACGGCAAATTTGAAAACCTCTCTGGCATGATTGAGGCCGTTCTCATCTTCATTGCCGCCTTCTGGATCTTATATGAGGCCCTCCATAAGTTGTTAGATGGCACACCAATGCCTGAACTTGAGCTGGGGCTTGGGATTGGCATCATGCTCGCATCCTCTATGGTGAACTTAGTTGTGGCAAAACTGCTCTTCCGGATTGCCAAAAAGAGCGACTCTATCGCTTTAGAAGCCGATGGCATGCACCTTCTAACCGATGTCTACACCTCTCTCGGGGTGGTTGTGGGCCTACTCCTCATTCTTCTTGGTGAGCGCCTCTGGCCCTCGCTAAATTGGCATTGGCTTGATCCTATGGCGGCCATTGTTGTCGCACTGATGATTTTAAAGGCCGCCTATGACCTCACTAAAAAATCACTTCGTGACCTCCTCGATACCGGACTTCCAGAGGAAGAGACCTCTTGGTTGCACCAATACACCAGTAAGCTTCACTATCGTTTTCCCGAGATTCACAGCATTCACCGCATTCGCACTCGCAAATCGGGAGCAGAGCGCTTTATTGATTTTCACCTGGTGGTCGCCCCAGAACTCACGGTTGCCAATTCTCACCACTTAACCGATGTTCTTTGTGAAGAGATCAAGCAGAAATTTCCAAGTGCAAACATAATGATTCATGTTGAGCCATGTGATATGGAGTGTTCAGAGCATTGTTTATCGGGTTGTTTTGAAAAATTAAAAATGACTGAGAGAAAAGAAAGTAGAGAGAAGAAGAGAGAAATTAAAGAGTAACTTTTCCTCTTTTCTTTAGCTCTTCAACAATGGTGTCGAAATGGCTTGCAGGATAAGCGCCACGAACTGGGATACCATTGATAACATATCCTGGTGTTCCTTGAAAGCCAAACTCTTGTGCCTCTTTTTGATCTTCAGCAATTCTATTCTTAACTGCATCAGAGGTAATATCTTTTGCAAGTTTAGTCATATCAGCGCCTACTTTCTTTGCAAGCTCTTTCAAGAAGGCCTCACCCTTTGATAGCTCTTTTTGATTTTCAAAAAGTGAATCGTGGAATTTCCATGCTTTCTCTTGATCTTGTAAGCGAATCGCCTCATAGTATTGAGCAGAGATCATCGCATTTTGGTGAAAATCAAGAGGAAGGTGTTTAAAAGTAAAACGAATTTTACCTTCATACTTCTTCATTACCTCTTCAACGGTCTTGGCACCACGGCTGCAATAAGGACACTCAAAGTCAGAGTATTCGACTAAAGTCAATACAGCACTCTTGTTTCCTCTAAAACTTGCATCAGCATAAATTTTAGGTTCAAGTGGCTTATTGAAAGAGTCTTCAAACTCTTTCTTACGATCATCTTCTTGCTTCTTGGCCATTTCCATTTGAGCGGAGCGTGCTGCCTCTTGAAGTGCTTCAATGAACTCTAGCGGTTTTGCTTTAATCACAGAGATCACAATACCTGGATCCTCGGCCAAAACTTTTTTCATTTGCTCTTTTAATTGCTTCTCAGTGGTACATCCCATGAAAGAGAGCAAACCAACAACTAACAACAGAGATAATAACTTTTTCATTTAAATACATCCTTTGAAAAAATAGTTATTAATAATAGTATTAAACTCCAAATACTCTTTCAACAAATTTATTGTAGACCTTTAATGTACTCTATAATTGCTTGGTATTGGCCATCAGCATTTAACCCGGCCTCTTCCAAAACTTTATGGGCCTGGCCACTTCCAAGATAGTGCCCCTTCTTAAAACTGTAAATCGAGTGTTCACGTCCATAGGGTGAAGTGATCCAGCGATACATAGTTGCCATCGTAAACTCAGTAATACCCATTGCCTCATTTGCATGTTTTGCAGGAAAATTTTCCTCTTGTTCCTTCAGAGAGAGCATGTCAAAGAGATCAGCACTTGCCACATAGTAAATATTCATATTGATGCCCTCTTTATCTAATCTTGGCAATACCTCATGAATAAAGGGTTCGGCCACGCTATTTCCCTGCAATACTACACTCCCATGATAGGTTTTTACACTGGAATCAGCTTTTCTCAAGGCATACACCCCTTTAATTGCCTTATGTGCAGGTTCAAGGCGCAAGGACTCGCGATCAATGATCGTCTCGTTCGGTCTCGAGACGTAAGGAATAATCACTGCAGGACGCGCCTTTAAGGCGGCAATCAAGAGGGGCCAAATCTCTGTTGGTTCACTGGGTGTAAAGGAAATGGCAAGGCCACGAGGGAAGTTCCCACTCATTAACTGCAGTGATTGCGGATCAGCGTGAGTAGGCCCATCCTCACCTGTCTTCGGGCCTGCGTGTGCACAGACGATGACAAAGGGGTTGCACTCCTTTCCCGTAACGTGACGATGGGCCTCTTGTCCAATAGCGTGCAAACGTGCAGTCACATGTTGTAAGGCCGCAATGAAAGCACCATAGGAGGTACCAACACCCAAGTGTCTGGAAAAAGCAGAAAGTCCCGACATAAATCCACCAATGGCATCTTCACAAATCCCACCCACCATCACCAGACGTGATTTAGGATTTTTTTCCGAGTTATAGTAACCCTCTGAACATCCAAGCGCCAAATTGCTTACGCTTGTAGATCCAAAAAGGTCGGCAGAGGAGCCAATAATTGCCCCTTTGCTTTTTCGGTTTAAGTAACCAAAGCAGTCAGCAAGCACTCCTCTTAACGTTGTCGATTTTCCAGGTAGCAGTTGCAACTCCTCCGGCACATTTTCGGGAGTGAGCGTATGATCGTTATAGATAAGATCGATAGCAGGAGCATCAGCACGAGGGGTTCTCTGCTTATTGTTCAAACGCTCTTTGGCGGCGATTAGCTTGCACGCAAGCACTGCAGAGAGCTCTCTCTTATTCTCTTCAAAAACTTTGCGAATCGTCAGCAAGCAATCAAAAAAGTTTTGCTCTACATTTGCAAGAGACTTGTCACCATCAAAGCGTGGGAACTGCACCTTAAAATGCTCCTCAAATGTTCCGAGCATCTTATAAAATTCTGGCGAACAAAACTCATGGCCAGCACCATGGGCCGAACGCCCCTCGATCCCATACCTCCAACCTTTCACGGTCCGATAAACAATTGCCGTTGGTTGACGATTGCTAGGATTTTTCTTTGCAAGATGTTTGGCAAACGCCTGTGCGGCCAACACCTGGTGAAAGTCGTGGCCATTTGCAACCCAAAGCACATTCCAGTCGTGTATATAAGCTAAATCGAGAGGAGACCACTGTACATAATCCCCACTTTTGCTCCCCTCACGGCAAACACAGTTGGAGTCAATCGAGGCCTGGTTCCAATCCACATGCATGATCACATTTTTTAATTGTGCTGTGGCCGCTGCTGACATCACTTCATGCACGCGACCAGGAGTGAGGCCCGCTTCACCCTCTACAATATGAATAAAAGGAGCACTCTCATCCCCATAATAATCGAGAGCAGCAAAGGCCATTCCCATCGCTGTAGTGACACCCACACCAGAAGCTCCTGTTGCCAGACGAACAAAGGGTGTAATGGGAGCTGGGTGGCCATCTAAAGATTTGGAGTGGTACTTATTAAAGAGTGGTGCCTCATTGGTGGGGTTCCTTCTAAAGCCAAGCAAATCTTCCAGGCGCAGTTGCTGCTTTACTGAAGGTGGAAGCAGTTCAGGAGCTGCAATTCGTACACACTCATTACGAAGTGCCCAAGTTGCATAAAGCCCCATGGCCTTGTGTCCGGCCGCATAGACCAGATGATCAGCATCAAGGCGCTCTGGATTTGCTAGATCGTAATCCATCGTCTGAAAGAGCAGACTATTTACAAAGTGACCAGAGGAGATACTTCCACCTGGATGCCCCGATTTTGGTACAAAGTTAAAGAGGATTCCACAAAGTGTACGATAAGCAAGATTATAAGCTTCCAAGGCGTTAACAAAAGCGTGATCACACTCGAAAGGATTACTCTTTAAAATCGTCTCTATGTCGTAGTATTGCCCCCGGCGCTCAGCAACTTTAAAAGGAGTTGACTCAAAATGGTCATTAGCAAAATGACAGGAGCACGATGAATCTGGCATAAATTAATCTCCTAAAAAATCACAATGGCAATGCTACGGATAAGGGTAAAGGTAATAGAATAGTTAGTAGAGGTGTTTTGCCTCATCGATAAACGTTGCAAACCCAGCTCTATCTTGTGCGGCCATAGAGATACGATGGATCCCCTCTTTGATACTCTCAATGGAAGATGCAATTGAAAGACGGATGAAGTGTTTACCATCAGCACCCACTTGGCCAAACGATTTGCGATCCATAGTCGCCACTCCATACCTATAGAGCAAAAACATTTGGAACAGTTTTGAAGGAAAGGTTTTCGCACGAATATCACCTGGCAGTTTATCCATTACCTCTAGCATGCCAATATTTCTACACGCTCCTTCAATATTTGGAAAGAGGTAAAATGCCCCTTGAGGCATCGCGCAGGTTATTCCTGGAATTGCATTGAGCGCAGGAACTGCGTAGTCACGTCGCTCTTGGAATTTTGTTACCATTGTACGAATGGAGGCCTCACTGCTTGGACTCTCATAAGCTTCACGCCCGGCCTCTTGAATAAAGGGAGGCACACAAGAGACAATATTAATATTGAGATTTTTAAACACCTCGGCTTCGACCTTGGTCGGGAGAGCTGCAAATCCTAGACGCCATCCTGTCATTGCATAGGTTTTAGAGTGACCACTGCAAATCAAAGTGCGCTCTTGCATACCCGGATAGGAAGCAATACTCTTATGTTTTAGTCCATCAAAAAGCACGTGCTCGTAAATCTCATCGGAGTAAATTCTCACCGCAGGAGAGCACTTGCGACGAATGACTTCTGCAATTCCCTCTAAATCCCCAGCTGTTAGCACACTCCCCGTTGGATTTGATGGTGAGTTGATAAAGATCATTTTTGTTTTGGGTGTGATTAACTTTTCCAAATCGTCAGCAGTAAAGCGAAAATCCCGCTTCTCTTCAAGATGCAACGGCACGGCCTTAGCACCAAAAAAGCTCACCCACGACTCATAAATTGGAAAGCCCGGACTTGGGTAAATCACCTCATCACCCTCATTCACATAGGCGATCATCGCATAGGAGATGGTTGGTTTTGCACCAATGGTCACCACTACTTGCTCGGGATCCACTGTGATCCCACGAGTTTGAGAAAGTTGCTCCGCAACTGCTTCTCTTAGAGGCAAAATACCAGCAGGATGACAGTAGTGAGTATTGCCCTTTTGCATTTGCTCCACTCCTACACGGGCAATGTGGGCAGGAGTATCGAAATCTGGTTCGCCAATATTCAGGCGAATCACATCGATCCCTAAAGAGAGGCACTCTTGAATGTTCTCTACAATTTTAAATGCATTCTCGCTTCCAAGCGCTTTTAACCTAACTGCAAAAAGATTCATTGAGAAACTCCTCTTTTTTACAATTTTACAATAGCACCCTCCATGGGTGGTACACTCGATGAAGTAATTTCCAGCCATCAATATCGTTGTGATAGTATGCAGAAATTCTCAAGAATAACTCTTTGCCTTTAAGCAACTTGGTCTCTAAGGCGCGATAGGGAACCATATTCAGGGCGGGAGGATCAATTTCGACATCGATACTCTCCTCTAAATCGCTAAAGTGACGATAGTAAGTGCCACGCAGATTGTTTCCAAACTCCTCTACATATTGTTTTGGAACAGTTATCATTTGTGAATTATCATCACCAATTGCCCTACTCTCTGGCGTTCCCGGTTTCTTATAAACACCATAGGTGCTCACATAAAAAACTGAGTTTTGCATCTTTTTTAACTTGCCCTCAAGATTTACCGTCACCTTTTGTCCCGATAAAGGTTCAGTTCCCTCCTTCCAATCATCGTCTACGACAACTTTTACCTCATCTATCTCCGTAGACGGAACAAAGTCGGGATGATCAGGGAGGCGTATTCGTGACTTTAGATGGCCAACAACAGGATTGCTTTGTGAATAGCTATCAACATACTCGAAAGGAAGTGTTCCATACCCGTTTTTTCCCCAATCACCTCCCCAACTATTTTTAAAAAGAAATTGTTGATTCTGTAAGTTGTACCCAATCAATAAGATAGAGTGGCCTCCACACTTATCAGGATTTTGTTTGCAATCCCGTCGTAGTTGCTCATTGTAGGTGGCGTGACCACTCTCCGCATTCCAACCATCTTGGTGCAATGGAAGATTGATAAGCACCGACTGCTTCTCCTTTGCTAGCGTCTGAACAATAGCATTGCTACTATTACGAATTGTTCCAAGCTGCAGACTCTTTGCACTCACTAAGCGATCCTCCAAATTCACAGAGCGTACAGGCGCAGTGTGGGAATAACAATAGCGAGGAGTATTAGGCTTATCCTCCTTATAGTTTTCACACGGCATCCCTTTATGAAACCAAGAGCCTTGATAAGGCATGTCTCGTTCCAATAAAAAACCGTGAGACTGATAGGCCTGTAAATTGGAAAGCGCAAAAGAACCATCGCTAGTGGGCGAATGACTTAATATCGCCTTGGTGTAGTAAATCAAATACTCCTCAGAAATATTAACCTCTGCTCCTTGATATTTTTTTATCACCGACTCTAAAAGCGCCGTACTCGAAAAATAGGCACAGGCCCCGCGCTCACTTTGATTTTTCACCACACTCTGCTGATCTTTTAAATCCATCGCATTTGGCAAATTGGCCTTAACCACTCCTTCCACTCCCGTACGAGGCGCACGATCAACAAAAGGGGCCAAACGATACACACGTCCCTTGAAAATGTAGCTACCATCTGCGTAGGCATCTTCTACCACGATTCCCATCGTCATCAAAAGTGCAACCAGCAACCACGCTCTTCTAAACATAAATAACCCTCCTCTTAACTCTTATGAGCGGCCTTGTAAAAAGACGCCGACGACCTTTATACACCGATTTTGTACTTTTGAATGCACTTTTTTAAGCAAGATTATTTGCGCGAAATGTCTTTCAGAAGATCCAAGAATTGCTTTTGATAGTAGGAGGAGTTTTCATGGCCGTACATTGCATTGATGTGTGCACCGCCCGGAATAATCCATTGCCACTTCTGCAACTGCTGTTGACTCGTGAGTGTAAACAAATCCCTCTTTTCTCCATGTTTTTCCGTTTTTTCTGTTTTTTCCATTCCCGTCATTGCTAAATTGAAAATCTCCTCTCCAAATTTTTTAGGAACAATGTGATCAGCGTCTCCATGGATCACTAAGAGTGGGCGATCAAATTTAGGAAGAAAAGATTTTGATTCCATTTCATCTGAAATCAAGAGATAAGCGAGTGGAGAAATTAAAAAAGTAAGCCAGGTGGAAGCAAGTTTATCAAAGGCCAAACTTTGATAGGAAGAAAAAGTGGAATCCATCACCACCAAATTCACCCCCTCTAGTTCTGGATAATCGGCGAGTGCTCGCATCGCTACAACACCACCCAGACTTTGACCGTATACTACAAAGATACTCTCTTCTTTACTTAATGTCGGTTTTCCAAGCAGTGGCGCGCTCTTCTTCACAACACCACTCTTACTCTCGTAAATCATATCCTCTTTCTTAAAAAGATTGTGTCCATACTCTAGCGCTGCTAAGGCATCCAGATGCAGACCTCGTGGCGTAGGGCCAGATGGCCCCTCTTCCGATTGCCCATAGCCTCGGTAATCAAAAATAAACAAAGTGTATCCATGCTGGACAATCCAAGCGAGCGAAATAAAGTGGGATGAGATATTCTGTGCATTTCCATGAAAGTGTGTGATCAACCCCTTGTAGCGCTCTCCCTTCTCCACTACCGCGGGAAAAACCCATCCATGCAGCTTGGTCTGATTATCCTTGGAGAGAAAAGAGACATCATAATAGCTAAGTCCCATCTTTTCGGGACCATAAAATTGCTGCTTCTCCGGTTGATAAAACACAGAAGTACAAGAACTCAAAACAAGTATAAAAAGCAAAAAGCTAATCAAACGATTCATCTCTTCTCTATCCTGAAAGTTATTGGTTGCTACTTTTAAAACTGATAGGCCAAATTGAGTGAATGTGCAAGCGAAAGTGAACGTTGCCTAAAATAGTAGTTGCGCTTGCGATCATAAACTACCATGTTTTGATAGTAGAACTCCCAAGGAGATCTCTCTTGCATAAAAGGCCATGCATAAATCAAGCAATTACTGAGTTCATGATTATCGGTAGCAAAATCTCCATTTTTTAAATTTTTGAGTAAGCTAATCTCTAGACGCTCCTGCAGCTTGTGCCCATTTTTAAATCGATAAGTCCACTCTCCAAAAAAGCGACTTCTCCAATACTCATAACTCTTCTTCTCTTGCAGATTACGATTTACGTTAAGGAACTCATAAATGGGAACATACCCAAAAGCTAATTTTCCTGGGAGATAATGGTATTCAAATCCTATAAAACTAATCAAGAGCCTTTGATTTATTTTAGCATTATCAGAGCGGTTCATCTGCTCTACTTCCAACAAACTAAAATACTCCACCTGCTTAAACATTTTCCCCGTATGTACCGATACTCCAGCACGATGATGAGTTAGTGATTTCTCACTAGAAGCGGCAGCACTCTTCCACCGCTTGTACTTAAGCTCATAAAAAGCTTGCAAATTGTACTTGTATCTTTCTATAAAAGGATACCCTCCATAATCAACACCCAGATTATAATTTTGGTATCCGTCTCCGCTATTCCACTCTAGTGCTCCCAGATGCAGGCGCAAATCTCTACGTTTTTCCTCTTCTGCTTTGATCGCTGTCTTAATCTTAGGAAGGGCAACCTCACTTCTTTTAAAATATTCGCGAAGTGCACGCCCAGTTGCCGATTCATGAGCATCCTCACTGGCACTAACATAAGCAGAAGCAGCAAAAAAACAAATTCCTGCACTCAACAATGATGACACCAAAATAAAATATTTCATAAAAATAATTTTAACTTTAATTCCCCAACAAGCAATACGATTATGCTATACTGATTTTGTGTTAAAGATAGTCCCCTTGGCCCTTCTCTTTCTGATCATCACTAATCCACTCTTTGCTAAAGAGAGCAACTTCATCTACTCCATCCGCCAAGAGTATTTGAGCACACGTGCAATGGGCATGGGCAACGCTTACACTGCTGTTGTGGAAAATAGTGAGGCCCTCTACTTTAATCCTGCAGCACTCTCCCTACTACAAAGCACCTCTCCTGAATTTATTTTTACCTTTGGCCAAGTGGCCTCCACCGTGGGGGATAACTTTTTTAAAAAACTTTATGATGATATCTCCACCTCTTCTAAAAAAGGCAGTAGCAGCGATCGCACCTCCACCTTGGCAAATCTCATTGAAAGCAAGTATGGGAAAAGTTACTCTGCACGACTCCACACCCTCTCCGCCCTCTATGGACGTAAAGGTTTTGCCATGGGATTTATTCCCATTGATCTAACAGCAAACCTCTTTGTGCATCAGCAAATCGGCCCTACCATTATTCTTAATGCCTATGAAGACTCTAGCATCACTCTCGGGTATGGTGTAAAACTCAGCAATGCACTGGCGATCGGAGTAAGCGCCAAATCCCTCTATCGCATCTACTACTACAAAAATCTTCCCGCCATTGAACTTGCCAATAACAGCACCAGCTTTCATCGCTCGCAAGCGCAAGAGGGTGTGGCCTTCGATGCTGATCTAGCTCTTCTCTACACACTCCCATCTTACCCTGTCTCTCTTGGAGTCCACTGCAAAAATCTTTTGGATCAAGGGCCAAAATACGATCCCAATATCATCAATAGCAATAGCAACGCAGGCATGCCTCCCAAACTTGCACGAAGAGTTGATTTTGGAATGAAAGCAGAGTTTGCAAAAATTTGGAAAGCGCGCTTACGCCCCCTACTCTCTGCCGATATACGAGATAGCTTTCACCCCAACTGGAGCTTACGTAAAGGCATTCACCTCGGATCAGAATTAAGTTATGCGCACCCTAGCTATCCCTTAGCACTAGCACTGCGAACAGGACTTGGCCAACTCTACTTAAGCTACGGTTTTTCGCTGAAACTTTTTTGGTTCACACTGGA
This sequence comes from Oligoflexia bacterium, assembly GCA_015231955.1. Lineage (GTDB taxonomy): Bacteria > Bdellovibrionota > Bacteriovoracia > Bacteriovoracales > Bacteriovoracaceae > JADGAN01. Next base: position 32,900 of record JADGAN010000035.1, read on the forward strand.
GTATGCTCGTTACGGGGAAGAGGTGGGCACACGAGGTACCCACCAACAAAATCGCACCGACATGTTAAGAGTTGCGCTTATTTTCTAGACTTCGTTGGAACTGCTCGCTTACCAGTCGACATCTCATAGAGTTCTTTAATACTTTTTCCCTCTTCACCAAAATCCTCTCCGGCCGAAAGCCAGATGAAATCGGGATGCTCAATCTTAAGCCAACGTCCACCAATAATCTTACTATCTGCATCGAGTTCTAGCACATACTTATAAACCACATGCTTACGAATAATCGGATTTTCAGCAGCACCTTTGGGTTCATTTTGAGCGGCCACTTGCGGATCAGCATGCATATCCTCATCCATAAGTTCACTGGTATAAGTAACATCGTTTTCAATAACTAGTTCCTTTGCCGTTTTCTTGGAACTAAGTTTTCTAGTTGGCGCTTGCTCCTTTACGCTTACAATCTTATAGCCTTCAATCGGTTGATTCCAAACTTGAGAACCTGGATCGCGATCCATCACAAAACCTTTATCCATCCGACCAATCATGTTGGTAAGAACCACGTGAAAGGCCCCAGCATTCACATCGTTTGGTGAAGTGTCCTTACTCTCTTTCAGATCACTCTCCCTCACACTTCGCCCACTACGTCCGCCCACCTGGCAAGCATCTCCTGAATGCTCCGTTTCCCACTTGGAAAGTAAGGCCTTGATGTCGGATGAACCAAAAGGAATTTCAATCCCATCGCGATTACACACTGTGATCGGTTGTGGTTCATCATAACGAATCGCCGCCGGTGCCCACCCATGGCAAATTCCTGTCCACGAAGGGGCGAAAAAGGCCATGCGTGTGCGCTTGCTCTCTTTATTGTAATTGCTCCAATGCTTATAATCGCAATTATAAACATCTAACTTCTCTGCTGGAGAAAGGTGAGAGATGTCGGTCTTAGACATCTGTTTTAGATCTTTTAGAGAAAACTCCTCATTTACACTATTAAAACCGAGAGCATTTTTCCCTTTATACTCAACCTCTCCTTGCCACCTCCAGTTAATCCCATGCAAGCGCGTAGGCCAATAAGTATCTGCCCATGGTTTTTTGGAAAGATGCCCTTCCTTGGGCAATTTATGAATATCATAAACCAGCGATCCTTCGCCTAAGATCTTTTCCATTTGTGCTGGATCATTGGTGAGATTCCATCCACACGCTACCACTTCCCCAGCTCCAATAAGTAACAGAGTCAACAATGCACTCTTTGTGATCTTAGACATCATCATCGTTTTTTTCTCCTTTTAAGTTATGTATATGTTGTTCAACAAAATTAATTTAGAGGTGTAGTATAAAGCAGTCAGCTGCTGGGAGTGCCCTTGAAAGTTGTCGCTTTTGTTTGTTATTCACTAATTATCAGGAGTTAAATGCAGAAAAAAATTTTACAATGACCAGAGCAACAGTTTGGCATTGCCTAGGTCACTTGGCAGATCGCACAGATCGCACAGATCAACCTTTAGCAAAGCAATCTATACTATCACAAAACGAAAGATCGTAAGCATTACTAGTACCACAATGAATCCCACCCACCATAAGTACCATAAGGAATGATGGAGGGTGGATTTTGATAATGACAATTTTTTCATGAACTATATACCTTGAAATACCCAAGCATACTGGTCTTGAATTGAAAAGCTAGACTCTTTCCACTCTTCGTCCTAAGTGCAGATCCACTTTAATTTAAAATTTGCTAAACTATAAAGATGAAAAGCAACCACAATCCTCCCATTGACCTACTGATAATCACCGCCCTCCTGCTCACCCTCTTCCCCTCTTGTGAAACCGCCGAGCAAGATACTATTGCAAGGGCCCAAGCGTGCCTTGATGCTGCCGATCGCACCAGGGCCAGCGCATGCAAAAATATTGTTATTGGATTGGAGACTCCCGATGCCTACATCATCCGTTGCTCCGCCGATTTCCTCGAGGCAGGCATGACCGCAAGTAAGATGGCACTCGCTATCTCTAATCGTGATAGTACCACCACCAGTAACGATCCTCTCCTGGGCATGATGGGTGCATTTGCCTTCTCCTCGACCGAGGCGGCCGAAAATGCTATCAGCGACTGCAACAAAAGCAACAATCAAAGCTTCATTCTCTTTGCCTCCATGGCAAAAATGGCCACCACCATTGGTAGTTTCGGAACTGTATTGACCACCATTAGTAGTGGTGCCACTCCTACGCAACAAGAGATGGAAAGCGCCCTAGAAAACCTCCTAAACAATCCCGATACGGCAACCCTAGAATCGATCGGTGCTACTGCTACCTTGGTTAATGAGCAATACTGCAAAGATGGTACGAATCCCGATGCCAACAGCAAAGTTTGTAGCAATATCACAGAGGCGCTCAATAGTAGCAACAGCAATAGCGACATTGGGCAAGCGCTACTCACAGCACTACGCACACGCTAACCACAATCACAATCAACAGATAGATCATTGTCTTAAAGTTTTTTCTGTTTTATATAAAGAGGAGAGACTTCACTTTGCCTGGGTGGTGGAATTGGCAGACACGCAAGATTCAGGTTCTTGTGAGCGTTAAGCTTGTGCAGGTTCAAGTCCTGTCCCAGGCACCAAGGTGCCCGCACGAATGAGTATGAAAAAAATTTTAATTATTCGCTTCTCTAGCTTTGGCGATATCGTGCAAGCGATGGGAGCACTACCCTTCATTCAGTCCAAGTGGCCGCATGCTAAGATCCATTGGGCCACACGAGACGATTTTAGTGACCTGGTTAAACTCTCTCCACGAGTTGATCACGTATGGACGCTTCCCTCTTCTGCAAAAGGCGGTGATTTTAAATCGCTCCTCGAACTCACCCGAAAACTTCACCAAGAAAATTTTGATCTCATCTATGATGCCCACTCTAATTTACGCTCTAAACTTATGAAGCTGATACTTTCACAGTGGGGATCAAAAGCAACAATGATCACCAGGAGCAAAGAACGCCTCAAACGACTCCTCCTCTTCACCTTTAGGATCAACCTCTTTCCTAAACCCTACCGTGGTATCCTATCGTATCTCGCTCCCCTTGGTGGTGGCATCGGTGATTTCACCCATGAAAAATGGACATTCCCTAAGTCTCTTTCTCAAAGCAGTGCAGACACCACCACCACTCGCATTGTGATTGTCCCCTCTGCGGCCTGGGAGATGAAACGCTGGCCTTGCGACTATTTTATCAAGTTCATCCTTGGCCTGCCCAAGGAGTTACCCTCTAGAACGTTTGCGTACTCCATCTTAGGAGGATCAAGCGATCACTTTTGCGAGGATATCGCAAAAGCATGTGCCAACAGTGCTCTCAATATCACAGTAGAAAATCTTGCAGGAAAACTCTCTTTGATGGAGAGTATTCATCGACTGGCCTGTGGTGCCGATTTTGTGCTCTCTGCAGACACAGGTTTTCTTCACGTTGCCGACCTACTCGGCATCAAAGGAATTGCCCTTATGGGACCGACCGCTTTTGGTTTTCCCAGTGGTCACACACTAAAAATTCTAGAATCGCCATCGTATCTTCCCTGTAGACCTTGCACAAAAGATGGTCGCGGCAAATGCTCCCAAAAAACTTACAAGCGATGCCTGACCGAAATCACTCCAGAAATGGCGATTAAAGCTACAGTTCAGATGCTTCAATAAGGTATTGAAGAGCATGCAACTTCTTATACATATAAAGTTGATCACTCTCTTCTCCAATCATAAAACCAATATAACCCTGATCTAAAGCAAAAAGTGGATATACCAATAGCTCCCACTTATATGCATTGATATCACTCTCTTTGTCGGCATAATTATCATTCTTAACACCAGGATAAATCTCATTAACCAGATCCACTAATCGCTTCCCATTCGCATTGTGATACTCTTTATCTAATGCCAAATAGGTGGTTAAATGCCGTGGGTTACGCAGCTTTAATGCCATCTCCACCTCTTCACTCGGTCCGATTGCATTAAGAGAAAACTCCGACAAAAAGATAGAAAGACTGGCCTTATTCGTTCCATTCATTCCCCCATTGATACCGCTATCGACTAAAAACTCATCCACTGATAAATCATCCGCATTGATAACTACCGATGTAGCTGCTGCCGTTGGTATCGACACACCAGCAGTAGCATCCGCCATTTTTTCTACCTCTGCTTGAGTTAACTCTGAAATTTTAGCCATAACCATATCAACACGGTTATTAAGCTCCAGCTCGCGCTCCCGTAATGTTATCAGGGTTTCATCTGGAATAGGATTCCCCGCCTTGACACTTTCAATCGTCGGTAGAGTAGTCACAAGATCAAAAATTTTCTTATTGATCTCTTGTAATTTTTTTGAAGAGTTGTATTTGCCGGCGACTTTAAGCAGACCATTTTCTAGATAACAACCTTTCACAGAGTAAAGCAGATCATCCACAATGATGAGCATCGCTCCTCTTAATTTTTCTAGCCGATCTTTTTCCTTCTTCCAGTCAGTTTTCTTCTGTTTCCAATCTGCAACTGCTTGTGCATTATCCAGATCTAATTTTTTTCTGGAATCAACAATCTCTTTATTGCCTTTCTTGATTTCTTGGATTAAGACACCGTTTTCCAATTTATCAATCGCCTCATAATTCACGAAACCAAAATACTCCTTAATCAAATCTTTCTTTTTTCCAGTTTTATTATCAAATGTAATCTCTTTATTAAAATAATCCAGCTGACACTTATCAATGATCTTTTTAATCTCTGCCAGCTCATTTGTCTTATCATCCATCATGGAGTGACCTCCATTTAATGCGAGAGATGCACACTGCTTATTATTTAAATGCTGTTTGGAATTGCTGTAATTCAATTTTGATAAAGGATCTGCTTGCTCTAATTTATTAAGTTTTTTAAGGTCAGGTTGTCCATTTACGTTTATGACTGAGTAAATTTCTCCACCGTCGTTAACCAGGGCCGGCAAGTGATCAAGAGGAACACTTGCCACTGGCGCTGACATCAAAAAGAGGTCGCACCCTAGCTTAGTATACTGATTCCGAGCATTCTCATAATTCCGAATAATACTTTGGGCCAACTCACTATTGTCGCCACGCAAATAATCAAGAGTTTTTCTAACTTTTTGTTCAATCTCTTTCGCTATATTAGCTGATTCCACATCATGCTTTTGTTGTTTGAGTGCAATTAATGCCTTAATAAAGTCAACGGAAACTTTGACGTAATCGGGTACCACATCAAGAGACACCAACCGCGCATACTCTTCCTTTGAAAAATTGGCAGAGACGCCTTTACTCAATAGATCACGCAAAAAATAGAGTCTCTCTACCAGTTCGACTCCACCTTCGTTTAACAGTAACCTTCGCGCCTGCTCATTGTAGTGTTCAACTTCTGCCTTTTGTTTATCATTCATAAAGAGCATCACTGTTTTGTAAGGAAATTTCAAAACTTCTCCGTTGGCACGGTGGTGGGCCAAAACATCTTCAAGCACATTACTATCAACATTAAAGATTTGCATGGTTTTAAGAAATGTCTTGTACTTTTCTTCACCTCCATCTCTAGGAATATTTAAAGATTTAATGGGTGCATATAATTCAGGGAATTGCTTGCGTATACCATAAACAAGCGTCATTAGCTCCGAACTTTTTTCAAGATCTTTGTTAATTCCCTCGCGATCAGTTTTGATCTTTGTTTCAATCTGTAGCTTTTCTTCTTTTAATTTATCAGCTTGCTGATTTTGCTCCTTCACCACCAGAGGATCATTACTGGTATTTTTTGAGAGACCCTCTAAAAATTTTTCAATATCGGCAACTCTTCTTACCCCCCACTTGGCATAATTCCGATTAACATTTAAAGTAAAAACATCTTTTTTATAAGCATCTAACCCCAAAAGAGTTGTTAGTAGCTCCTCTGCATAGCTATTACGCCCTTTAAATGCGGCATAATATTTTTTGTTGATGGGATTTTGAAAAGTGTACTCGGCACCGACGATATTATCTGCATGCGAATTTTCGGCGGTGTACACTTTAAACTGCTCCACAAATTTATCAATTGCAGGATCTTTTTTGGTATTAGTGTACTTGGACAGTGTGATCACATAACGAAGCAGTTGCTTGTAAAGATCAAAGGAACCTGTTCCCCATGGAATGAAAAAATAATTCTCCATCCATTGTGGCACTCGCGAGTCAATCCACATCCGCTTCTCCACCGGCATACTTACAACTACCTTTTTTCCAGCTTCATCGTATGCATGCATATTTTTCTTATAATCTTTATCCAAAATGATATAGTCATAAAAATCTCGTAACATACTCATATAGGAATCGTTATCATTAAGCCCTTGCATACCTGATGATCCCACATGGCCATACTGTAACTGCGACTCGATCCTTGCTCCTAAGGTTAAGGCGGCCAAAAAGCGATCAGGCCAAGTTCCAGCGGCAAGTAGAGGAACACTACTATTGCCATCTCTTGATTTGCTGTGATCGAAAACATCATTCATGAGCATTCCCATTTCTGCTCTAATTTTAATTTTTTTCGCACGAACAAGCGGATCCGCTGCACCTTCTACATAAGCAACAATCACCGGATCAAAACAAGATTGAGGCATTCGCTTGTTTAAGTTTACCTGTTCGTCTAAAGAATATTGCGAATGGCCCTCTCCGCGATTAACGATCTCATTATAGATTTGTGCAAGTGGCACTTGTGCCAGATCTTCATTTTTTGCATTCCCAGTACCACTCTTATCAATCAAACAGTAGTGATCAGGCATTTTAAACATCTCTGCAAAAAAGCTAATTGCTTTCCGTCCTGCTCCCTCCATGCTTTTAGCTCTTCTACACTCATTGTCATTTGCTTGTTTACATTTCGCCTCTGCAAGCTGCTGTAAATCTCCAAATACCGCTGAGAAAATGGAGTAGGTATAATAGACATTTCTAATTTTTGAAAAACGTTGGTAGGTGGCGGAAAAGATCCCAGAATGAGCATCTGCCGTCATTTTCTCTACACGGTTTTTAAAGTGGTAGCGATACGACTGATAGTAATCAGCAATGAAGTGATCTACCAATTGCTCATAATCCACACCCTCTATAAAACGATCACAAAAAACGTCATAACCAACATGCTCATCTGTACAATATTCATATCTTTTTAATTTAAATTTTTGACCTCGCTGCTTCTCTTCTATTCCTGCAAGCGTCTCCTCTTGCTTTAGTTGTACTTGCCGAATCTCTTTGTTTGTTTGTTCTAAATCAGTGCTTACATAGTCCACTTTCCTTGCGTACGCATATTTCAAGGCAGCAATGTCATACTTCCCCATGAGTGTTAATTCATTAAGCGAAGAAAAGGCATAGGCCATAATCGAAGAAGAGGTAGGGGCATGCTCTTTTAACTCTATTTCTGTATAAAAGTTATCCTGATCCATTCCTCCTAAGAAATTATGCCTAAGACCTAAATTATGTCCCATCTCATGAATAAAAGTTTGCATAAAAAGACGAGAAGCAATCACCTCTGTCACTTTTCGTTTAAGTCCAGCATCGAAAGAGTACCAAGACTTCATCTTACCATCACTATCCACCACACCCTCGATCTTTTTCACTTCATCAATCATAGGACTATTGACTTGCAAACGATCTAAGTGCTCACTGGAATACATATTGTTTTTAGCAATTTCATCCATCAATTTTTCTTTTTTATAAACCATCTCTAAGGTTTTTCGTTCTTTATCAAAATGGTTTTCAAAAAGTTTATCAAATTTCCCACTCATCTCTTTTGTTTTCAGATTTATTTTTGCGTAATCAATATTTTGCTTATCAGAACTAATCTCTCGATTCACACTGCTACGTTTACCTTTAAATGAACTCACGACAGGCACAACTGTTATCGACTCCGGCGATACTACACTATCACTGCCATTACGTTTTTTCTGATCCAGTTCTGCAATCTTAATATAAGTTGTTCTTGCCGATTGTATCATCGGTGCCGTATAGACATTCACTTGCCCTTTTAAAATCTCACCAGTAAGCGGATCTCTCACCGTTGGACCATATCCCAAAAGACCGGCAACCAAAGGATCATCAATCAAGACAAAAACATTGTAGCGCAAATCACCGGCCGCAATAGCAGAGGCCTTGCTTGGATCATCCAATTTATGAATTTTAATTTGCAAACCCGCCTCTGCCTCTGCCAGTGAACGGTTAATCGCTTGTACTGATTTATAAAGAGCATCTAAAAAGATCTTATTTTCACTCTTGTAGTAATCGGGAGAGAGTTGAAAAACAATCTCTTTCTTGTTTGGATTCCAACGGCCTAGCTTTTCTATGGTCGATCCAATCAAATGATCCTCAAGGTTTTCGTCTTTCTTCGTTTCACTAACTTTAAAAAAGCCAAACTTCTCCTGGTCAAACGCAGGATAGATCACCTCTTGATAATCTTTTGAAGTTAAATCTTCATAGCGAACAAGGGAGTAAAAATAGCGCATATTAAAACTCGATTGTTCTAACTCCTCTTTAAAGCCATCATAAGTTTCCGAGAACATGCATGCAGAGGGATCACTCAGTTTATAGGTCTTTTCAATTTCAAAGTTGATCCCACCACGATAGAGTTCCGCAGTTCTTGAAACCTTGGTCGCAACATCAGAAAAACAGCGCGGATTTTTTACCGCAAGCACATCTAGTGTATTCACCTCTCTAAACTGCACCTCTTTAAAATTGGGAATGAAGTATCGCTTATCTTGCCAACGCTTTTGCACATCCTCTTCCTCTTCTCCGCTGCAATATCCCACTTTATCTTTTTTACAGCGATAATCTTTATGCTCAATCGGAATGGAGAGTATAGGTCTATAATTCATCTCATTGCTACTAAAACGCTTATCCCTCTCGATCTCATAAACCTCTAAGAAATCTTTCGTGAATTTTAATTTTACTAAACGTAGCTCCCCTTGAAAAAAGGGATCAAGGCCGATGATCTTCCTAGGAGTTCCATGAGTTGAAGGTAAATAAGCATAGACACTTTCGATGTCCACATCTTTTTCTTTGCTTCTTAACTCTGGATCGCGCTCGATTTGCCCTGGAAGTGAGGGATTGGTGGCGGCAAAATCCAACGCAATCACCAACGCCTCCTCTAACTTACAATCATTTTTTTGTAAAGTTACGCCATCGAGCCCGTCAGCATCCCTGGTAATCTCTAGTTTTTGCGGTTTAATCTCATAGCGAAAAATCTCTATAAAATATTTATCCCCTTTAACTTTCGCTAGCGACTTTTCAAAATCACTTAACTTATCGTAATCACTCTTACTCACCTCTTTGTAGGCAATCAGGTGCTTATCGTTTTCCAGTTGCAGTGAAATTTTAACCTTTTCTCCGGCCCGTCCATAAAACGCCACACCCTTCAACCCTTGTGCATAAAGGGGAGGCAGGGATGACTCTTTAAACTGAATCATGCCATCAGCACTGCCACTTCGTTCTGTTTCTGCCTCAAAATTGGAGTTATTTTTGATATTCTCAATCGCGATCAGTCCACGCTGATCCTGATACCCAAGTCCCTCTACCAATTTCCTGGTAGCACTAGAAAAGTTAATCCCCACATACTCAGCATTATCAAGGGAGGCGGCCACTTGATCATACTTTCCATTTTTAACTCCATTATCATCCTTTTGTTCTACCAATCGAAAATAGTTAATATCATAATAGAAAAGCTTTACCTGATAAGATCCATCGCTACTCTTTTGCGCTAAACTTTTTTCAATCAAGCTCAGCCGCCCATAATCTTCACTAGCAACAACTTTATAGGCCATCAGCTTATTATCTTTTCTTAAGCTAATCTTGAAGGCCATCTTCTCTTTGGGTGGGTTTTCAATGGTAAGGCCCTTAAAAGCAAGCTTAAAAATCGCAGGCACCTCTTCGTCACTGATCACCACTTTATCAATAGGCCTTTCATTCAATAGCGAGACCAAAGCACCAGGAGTAGCAGCACTCTCACTCATCACAGGAGAAAATTTGCTCACCTCAAAAGAAGAATTATTTTTAATATCCTGAACCGAAAGCAAATCTCTTTGCTGCTGCTCCGACATCTGTATCGGCCGCTCTTTCGCACAAGAAGAAAAGAGCGCAAAGGCCGTCAATACAAGTAATAGTGTATTTAAATTTCTCCACACAAGCTTACGTCTCATCTGTAGTACCTCGAAGATTTATAAACAACCATAACAGGCAGATCCCTGCCAAAAATTGATTGTACCTTGAGATTGACTATGGATTTAATTTATTTGGCCATCATTGTAATTCCCAGTATTTATCGACTTCTGCAAACGCTCATCCCTAAAGAACTGCCAAATAGGTTTGCCAGTCGCAATCCGTGCGATCCGTGCGCAGAGCTTTAATCTAACATTTAATTACATCATTAAAGAGAACTCTAGACATTTGGTTCATATCATAGGATTAATGCCTAACAATAAATTTTAATAATAAAGAAGATAACCAAAGGAGGCGATCATGAAAGGAGTTAGAGTCATTACTTTACTTACTCTTCTTTTTTCTATAGCACTCCTTCCTTCCTTCCTTTCTTCCTCTGCCTATAGCAGCGTTGAACTTGAGGCCTCCTGGTCATCCAACGCCTATGCTCCTACAGAAAAAGCGAACACCCAAGAACTCTCACTAGCACTCAACACTGCTCTAGCACTTAATAAATACACCCATCTTTTAAAATTAGAGGCCTCCAGAACCATAACTGATGCATACTCTGCAGTCAGCGTCTCTGACGGGGCCTATATTGTAGCAAGACCTTTTTGGCAATACCAAGAGCTTCTCTCTATCAGCGGCGGCAGCTCCATCACACTTCCTTTAAGTAGTAAATCGCGCTTTAACGATTCACTTCTTACAAAAGCAGCGCTCTTTACTAGCTTAAAGCTAACGCTTTTTCACTCTCTCTTAAAAAACATTGAGATCAGCTACACTCCCGCCATTGGAAAATATTTTTACAAATATGCAACCACCCGAGAAGGAAAAAGCAATCCAGGACACGCACTCGAGAATACACTTTCACTTAAAGAGTCTCCAACAGAGCGATTAAGCTTTACGCTTCTCTTTGCCGCTGTATCAAAGTGGAGCGAGCAAGGGAAAACACTCGCTCCATCTTACGCCTTTAAACAAGAGGTCACTTACAATTTTCCAACAAGAGAAGTAACGCTCACACTCGGACACAGTCAAGTCGACAAACTCTATAAAGGTCCCACTGCAAATGAGCTGCACATCCAACTTCACGATCCCTACGCTTCAAACTTTTATTTTTCACTCGCAAAAGTTTTCTAACAATCTCTAACATCAGTAGCAGTTTGCTCCTAATAAAAAAAAAAATTCCTTTTGAGCACCACTGGTTTTGCTATTCAAACTACTAATTTTCAAAACTTTAAGCTTAAATTCTGATATGCAATTTAGGCATCATCATTGCAAATCCCTTTTGTAACAAAGGCCCTTCATTACAAAAGGACACCATGAAGAAGCTTACAACTCTACTCCTATTACTTCTTATTGCTCCACTTGCTGCTACTGCGAATACGGATGAGTCTCCTTTTGCTTTTCAAGGTAGCGCTACCTGGTTCTCCAATGCCTATGCACTCGGCAGCGCGCACAACACCCAAGATATCTCTCTGCTCGCGCTACCATCACTCACCACTGGAAAATATACCCACGCTTTTAAAATAGAGGCCGCTAAAACCGTAAGTGATCAATACGCCAAGTGGCTCATCTCCGACGGCATCTACAGCATCGCTCGTCCGCTCTGGAAAAAAGCGGAGCTTTTAAAGATCTCTGCCAGCACCAAGATCACTCTTCCTTTGAGTGTAAAATCGCGACACAACACTTCACTCTTAATGAAAGTGGCCTTAACTCCTAGTTTTAAATTAAGTAGCTTTCACTCCTTCTTTAAAAGTATTGAGCTCCTTTATGCTCCAACCTTAAGCAAACACTTTCACAAGTATCGCACGAGTCGTAGTGGTAACACCAATCCCAGCTACGCTCTTGGCAATACCATCTCATTAGTAGAGTCACCGAGTGATCACCTCTCTTTCTCATTAACCTTTGCCACCACACAAGCGTGGAACCAAGACAACAAACGCCTCCCCCCTGTTTACGCCTTTGAGCAAGAGGTATCCTATACTTTTAAAAACAACGCAAACGTGGCACTCGGCCACTCTCAAGCAGATAATATGTATAATGGTGCGAGCGAAAGTGACCTGCATCTGCAACTGCACGATCCTTATGCTTCCACCTATTACCTAAGTGTAAGCAAGACTTTTTAGCAAGGAGATTTTACTCGATGAAACCAATCCCATGGATGCTCTTTTTTTCTATCCTCATGATGTTGCTGGCCGCCTCTTGTGCTAAAGATAGGCCCTCCGAATTTCCTCAAGGAGTAAATAGTGACGACTTCCTCTCGATTGCCGACTTTGATAAGCAAACATTTAATGTTGAAACTAAAGCTCGCGTAAAAGAGAGCAAACTCTCCAAGGCCGAAACATTAGTAATTGAAGACCCCTCCATTATTAACAATCTTCATGAAGTCGAGTATCAAAGCGACTCTTCCCTCTTAAAAAACGTTCATCTGATGGCAAAAGAAAATGCTCACTATACCATCCAGTATCGTTTGACCAATAAGTATTTAAAGATCTACAAGATTGCCAGCAAAGAAGAGCTCCCTTCCAGCGAAATTGCACTGTCCTCTACCAATAGTGATGGCACCCTCTCCGTTCCACTGATGGGATATGAGGTCTCCTACTATAAAATCGAAAAGCAAAAAGATGGCAATGGTGCGGAAACTCACGTCCTCATGCCGGTTTCAGCAGAGAGCAAAAATAAAGCAAGCCACTTTAAATTTGATATAAGCGCTCCTATCGATTTTAAATTTCTCAACAAGAGCGATGTCTATCCGCAAAACTTCTTCGATGGTGAGTGGTTTTATACCGCAACCTTGGTATCGGCACCCACTTCTCAAAATGAGATTATTGGTTACGAATTAGGATATGATAACAAATTTGATACCGCCTCTAGGATCAAATTTGTAAAATACCACAACAACATTAAAGCATTAAACTTAAATGCTGATAGTAAAATTGATCGTCATAATGCCAATGATGAACTCGATACTGTGCTTACCATTCCCGCCACCTGGTTAAACTATGCGGTCAAGAAAAGTGCTTTCGAAGAAGAGCTGGAAGAGGAAAGCATTGGTGACGACTCCCTACGAAGCGTTCCTTGGAACCAACGCGATTTCATGAAGCTCGATTTTGCTGCCTCCGATGCTAAAATTTTATCAAAAGGGACTTACAAACTTGACAAGGTTCTTATCGCTAACAATTTTTTTAGTTTCACTTTATACGATGACACCTCCAAGGTGAAGGTCTCCTTTGCCTTTAAAAAAGCACATGCTGCTAGTGCCAAGGCCAAAACCTATTTTGAAAAAGATCAAAAACTCTTTGGATACTTCTACACGCAAAAGAAGATGATCGAGAATATTCACAATGGACGCAAGGAATACGCCGAAGAGAACACCTTCATCAACCGCTTTATCCCTAGCGATGGTGTAATCAAATACCACTTCTCCAAACAAACTCCGGACTTCATCAGACCTGCGGTCAGAAGCGCCCTACAAGCTTGGAATGAGACGTTTAAGGCAGCAGGAACCGGCATCAGCATCGTGCTTGACGAGAGTAAAGATGTCGATCTTGGGGATCTTCGCTACAACATTATCAACATCATCGATTCCGTCGGAGTAGACACTCTCTTTGGCTATGGTCCCTCTATCGCCGATAGCGAATCGGGCGAGATTGTCTCTGCCACCGCCAACGTCTACATTAGCAGTATTCGTTACTATATCGTTGGCTTTCTTCGTAACTACGTTGTCTATAAATTAGGGCTTGCCAAAGGCCTCACCTCCTTTAACCTACTTCACGCCAAACCCAACACGGCGGCGCTTATTTCCACCTTTGATCACGACAACAAATACACCAAGGAGTTGATGCTGGCAGTGCAGGCGGATAAAAATGTTTCTCAAAAATTAAAAACGCTGCTCAAAGAGAGCTCCGAATATGCACAGGCAAAACCTAGATTACGCTCTACGGGACATTGTAATTTTCAGGCATCCAATGCCGACATCATTGCAACATTGGAAGAGGCGATTAAAGGCGATACCCCTTGCAAAGCACTTCCTGCTTACATCGACTCGATCCTGCTTGCTAACAAAGATCGACTCTCCTCCGACCCTCGCACCTACATTTACGAACAAGAACTCGACGTTCTCACTGCTTGCGCCAACTACCTCCTGCCTTCACAAACGCTAGAAACGCTGATTCACGAGATTGGACACAACTTCGGTCTGCGCCATAACTTTAAAGGCTCTTACGATAAAGAGAACTTCCAAGGCCCGCTTGCTCGCTCCTCAACGGTTATGGAGTACCTAAGTGATGGCGTACGCTCTTTGCAAAAACCAGGTCCCTACGATGTGGCCGCGATTCGCTTTGCTTATGCCGGAACAGTAGAGCTTGGCAATAAAGAATCCAGCTTGCTCTACCTGAACCCTAAACAAAGCATTGAAGAAAACTTAAATGCCTATAATAAATCTTTAGGCGAAAAGAGTAAGTCAAAAATCGCTCTCCACCCCTACTACTACTGTACCGATGAACATGTCAGTGCAGGCCTCGATCCTATGTGCGCCCGTTTTGATACAGGAACCACACCTAAAGAGGTGGTTCAAAGTATTATCGACCTCTATATGGGCCTACACCAGATGTATAGCGATAAATTTGATCGTAAAAAACATTCTGACCTCTTTATGTCTAAATTCAATCGTGTCTTTATTCCTCTCAAAGTGATCTATAACCAATGGAGATACTTGCTGGCCTCCTATCTCCCCCATGAGAATCGTTATCTGCATAAGTTCACCAAGGTTGATGACTATAAAAAAATGTTGGCCACTGCTCGTGCCCAAAATCCAAGCAACGCTTGGTCCGATAAAATCACCGCCTATAATGATGCTTCCGAACTTATCTTTGATTTCTTCTTAAAACTTGCAATCACTCCTAACCGTTACTGCATCCTCGAAGAAAATGGCCTAAGCAAACCAGTCGAATTCAAACTTATTCGCGAACAGATATTCAAAGAGCATTTCATCACCATCAATAGTTGCCTGGATCCGCAAGCAATCGCCCTCTTGGATAAAAAGCAGATCAGCGTAAAAGATGAAATTGGAAACTACTTTGATGACCACAAAGAGCTACTGGATGTGGAAGAGCATGAGCGCCCCTTTAAGTACGTTGGCAATGGCAATGACCGCGAACTGGCACTCTTGATGTTGTCACTGCGTGCACCTCTCACTGCCTATGGCAGCGACCATCGCTTCTATCCTAACTTCTACGATGAACCAACTTTCAAAACTGCCGCCATTGAATCGCTCTATAACCGCCTACTAAACGGAGCAACCATCCCGGAGTTTACAGCGGCCACCAGCGACCCCTACAATCAATACAACGTTACTTTCCGTTGGCTCAACTTCTCTACAGAAAGCACTAAGCAAATTTACTTTCCTAAATTTTCTCACGAGCGCGATCTTCTAGAGTCGATTATGCTTAATATCTTTCAAGGATTACTCATTCCTGGTCTTTCCGAGGTCTCTTCCCAGCGTATGGCCCCCTTTAAACCCATCGCTATCGATCCCTCCAATGCCGACAAAGTACCAAGTCACTTTGAGTCCATCTCTCTCAATAGTCGTATGCTAGTAGCATCCAATAGTGCCAATCCCTTTGTCTATCACCTACTCCAGGCCTATAATGCCAACCAGTACTACAACATTTTAAAGACTTCTACGCTTCCACGCATTCCTGGTGAAGCACTTTTTGAAGGTGTGATTCCGCTACAAACGGTGGCCTCTGCAGAAGAGTTTAAAAAACTCACCCTCAAAGCTTTCATGGCAATGATGGAGAACAATTTAAAGCATTTTGAAAAAGAGAGTCTCTACACCGTCATCCTTGGTAAACTCTTTCTTGCGGACAATCTCAGTACAGAAATTGCTCTCTACGAAGAGTACAAAGGAGAGGGTGAAACACTCCTCAAAGAAAAAGGGGAGCAACTGCTAGTGGAGTACGCTAAAGATCAATTCACCACGGAGGCGATCGCCCAAAGCGCTCTCCTTAGCGAAAACATGAAGCCACTCCATATCCAATCCACCAATGCCTACAAAATGCGCATGCTGAACTATCTCCGCAACAAAGATGAGTTCGATGCCCGCGACGAAGTGATCTTCCAATACCTCTCAAACTTCTAAAACGTAGAACGTGTCCGGAGCGCCTGCTTTGAAATTGAGATAGCGGGCAAACGTGAATAAGTAGTCAGATAAGCGGTTGATAAATTTTTCGGTGTTGGCCGGGATTTCATCTTCAGAGGCGCTCTCTTTAAAGTTTAAGAGCCTGCGCTCTGCTCGCCTGCATACACTTCGACACACTTGTGCAATCGATGCACAAGAGGTTCCCGTCGGTACAATAAATTTAGAAAGAGTCGGCAACTCTTCGTCCATC
Source organism: Oligoflexia bacterium (assembly GCA_015231955.1). Classification (GTDB taxonomy): domain Bacteria; phylum Bdellovibrionota; class Bacteriovoracia; order Bacteriovoracales; family Bacteriovoracaceae; genus JADGAN01. The sequence goes on from JADGAN010000035.1 coordinate 49,440, forward strand.
TGATCAATCTGCTTCTCCAAATACACCACATCCTCTTCTTGCAAGGAGACAAGTTTGAATTTATGGCGATCTTGAGATTCGCAAGCAAGCATGGAACAAAGGTTGAAAATTTTATGCTGGATAAACACAAGCGCAGCAACATCAACCAAGAGGCGCTGATCTGCAATCGAAGCACGCAGCAGACCAATATGGGAATTTAACTCGTCAAGTGTGCCGTAACTTTCGACACGAAGATCATTTTTTTTTACTCGATGGCCGCTTAGTAAACCTGTAGTGCCGCTATCACCGGCCTTGGTATAGATACTCATAGAAAGATCCTTCTTTGTATTTGTGCCAGTTTTAAAGGAAAGGTCTCATACGAAGTAGTTAATCTCGCAATCATAGGTGACCGGGAGTTGAAAAGCAAATGTAAAAAAGGACACTAAATTCACTCTTCATTATCAAAAGGACACTCTTTTCCTGATATCTTAAGCCAATCAAATTTTGGTAACTCGTGGGGATCCTCTCCAGTAGCAAGAGTTAGCCTTTTATATCCTTGCTGATGTAATATTTTTGCAAATTCATCTCCTGGCATTTTATTATTTCCTAAATTTTTATCCAAATAAATTTCTGTATGCTCTTTTGCAACCTTGCTTTGATATTGATAAAACTCCTCTGTAGAAGAGAGTGTCTTTATATTTAATTTACTTTTTTTCGCAGCAAACTCCCATCCTTTGCGCAGCCATTCATCGTCTTCAATATAAAGATAGTCATAATATTCTCCAGAGATTTCAGCGGTGTTTGCTGGTTTTTCAGAATTGCTACAATTTTCAGGAATCTCGAACTCAATAGGCACAAAGCCTGCTAGCATTTTGGGCATTAGGCGCACTCCTAATCTATCACACCTATCACGAATTTTTTCATTCTCATAATGTGATGTTACCAATATTGCATTATTCAATTTTAATTCTTCCAACAAATCTAACCCCGATTCTTTAAAATCAAGTAACTCAAAATCACTAAGATATAAAATTTTATCATATGCATACTTATGATTTTCCACCCATTCCCTAAAGGCGCTAGGTGTTGATAGATGGAACACTTTAATTTCATATTTATCAATAGAGTTTTCTTTTAACCTATTATCCCATGTATGATGAATTCCCTGATCATCATCAAGGATAACTACTGCTTGTTTTGGTGATGGCCATAAAGAAAGTTTGGAAATAAACCATTTAGGGGTCTCAGCTTTAGGCAATATAATGGTAATTGTAGTTCCTTTGGCCACTTCACTCGTAATATTGATTTTTCCTCCCCATTTTTCTATTGTCGTATGTGCATGATGTAAGCCCAGCCCATTTCCAGACTCTGCATTATTCTCTTTTCCATAGCTCATTCCTTCGGCGCCTAAGCTTTCAAGGATTTCTTTTGGTATTCCTCTTCCATTATCTTCAACCAGAATATTGATTGATTTTTCATCTGGTGATAATAGTTTAATCGTTATTTTCCCTCTATAATTACTCAATGCTTCGGCAGCATTGTTTATGAGATTGCTTAATAGTCGTTTCATCTCTCGTAAATTAATCTTAGCAAACAACCCATAGCTCTGTTTATCGTAGATATCCCCTTCTATAGAAAGGTTCAAGTGCGCACGAAAGTTTAAACGTTTTTCAGTGATAATCTCTTCTATTATACTCGATAGCAGTTCTGTTCTCATAATAGCATCATCGGCATTAGTATGTGGCTGTTTGTTTTTGATCAATAAACTATTGGCAATATCTTGAATTCTGTCTATTTGTTGTCGAATCGATATTCTGGTCTCCTCGGGTAACTCTTTTAAATTCTGGCGAATAATCATATTCAATGCTGCAAGGGGAGAACGCACATCATGAGAAACTTGTCTGGCCATTTTCGAAAGGGCCATAGCTTTTTCGCTAGATATTTCTATTGATTTTTTTTCCTCTATCAAAGCAGAATAGCTGTTGACCGCTTCAATTAATTTGTTGATTTCAAATAATTTTTCATTTCCAGATCTTAATGGAGTTATGTTAATAAAGCTATCAGTCATTGCCGACAATGGATCCATAATCTCCTTTTTTATTTTGATATAAATAAACAGAAATAAAAAAATAACGAATAAGATAAAAAGCGACAAAGTAAACGAATAAAAAGTAAAAAGAGGAATTAAAAAATTTTTCTTCAACGAATGATCAAAGTATACTGTGAGTTTGCTTGGAAAATAATTTTGTTGATCACTGAATTCAATGATATGCGGTTTATATATTTTAAAGAATGATTCATCGTTCATAGGTCCTTCAAGCAAACTAAAACCATTATCAAGAGTAAGATGAATCTTATCAACCATTAGCTGATCTTTTAATATTTTCAGATGATCTTGAAGAGAAATATAATCTTTTAATGCTATTTCATTTAAAAAGTCATTGAAATTTAATTTCACGATATTATTAATTCTATCAATATAGACATTCTCGATTCTTTTCACTTGGTGCAGCGTCAGTACAGCAAACAACAATACAACAACAAGCAACATTCCACTAAGAACTTTTATGAAATTTTCTGCTAAATATTTTTTGATGCTTTTTCTATTATTCATAAATCATTCCCCCAAGAATTATTGGTCTCGATTTTAAATTTCCTCTTGAAGGAATTATTTCCAAACAGAGTCAAATGACCTGATGTTGAAGCAAAGGGTGCGGTTTTTTTAAGACAAACAAAAACATCCCAGTTTTTAACATCTGTACCACATTTATGCACTAAGGCATTTGCTAACAACACAGACTCAAAAGAAAAAGCACTGAGATCAGAAGGCAGTATACTGTATTTCCTTGTAAATTCATCCATGAAAAATTTATTTATATAGAAGCTTGAAGTATAATCATAGATTCGCGGGATGATGACATCGATTTTAAATTTCTCGATCAATCCTTTGATCGTAGTAGAATGAGTCCCCCATGAATCAGTTGCAATATATTTTTTAACCAGATGGTTCCTAAATGCTTGAGTTATGAATTTTGCGACATCAAGTTCATACAGCGGAACAAATATATGAGTGAAATCATATTTGCTGATTTCGGAAAAAATATTTCCTCCAAACAAACTACCCTCTTCATGACGAATAATGATTTCTTTCGTTATTCGTCCTCCTAATTTTTCAAATTCTATCCTGAAATTTTTTGCCATATTCACACTGTAGCTATTATTTTTAAGATAGACAGACAAAACATTTCTCGCACCTTTTTTGTATGCCTCTTGCGCCATTTTTTGAGCAATTAGATCATTTGTAGGATACAGTAAAATAATTTTTTTATTATTAACAAGATCCCTAGAAGACGCAGTTGGAGAGATCAGCACTGAATTGTTCTCCCTCAAAGCATCAGATGCCATCAGTGCTTGATCAGAAAGCCCAAGACCGATATATAAATGTATGCCATTTTGAGAATGTTTTTTAATAAGTCCTGGAGTATTGGCAACAGTCTTATCAATATCGATTGTTGTAAATTTAAAACAATTATTTCGAGAGTTGCTGTTCAAGTAAATTTTTCCAATTTCAATTCCCCTCGAGATTTCTTCCCCAAATATCCTATTGGCCTTACTCGAATAATTTTTAAATTCCCCTATCAATCCAACAGAGATACATTCTTTTCCCTTATCATAAGGTGCTTTCGAAAAGGATACAGGAATTCCCACAAACAAAGCGACAATAAACAAACAAACAATATTTTTTTCAAAAAACATAACAAGATTATCCTTATTTATTCAAATTAAACAATTACCTCTCCCAAGCTCCAAAAACCTGTAATTAAGAAGATTAAAGCGAAGAAGATATTAATTTTGATCATTAGGTTTGATTTATTTTCTAGGTACGACAATATTTTTTCCCCAAAAACTGCATAAATCATGTAACACAGGTAGGCAATTGCAAAAATTGGTAAAAACGTTTGTAACAAAATCAAGATGCCAAAATCGCCATTTTTAGTAATAAACTGTGGGAAAATAGATACAAAAAACAAAACAGCTTTGGGATTAAACAAAGCAAGAAGCAATCCACGTAAAAAAAAAGCCTTTTTGTTACCATCTTTATTTTCGTTAGCGTCTTTAGATATTTTAATGAATTTACGTGCACTAAAAATTTGATAAGAAAAATAAAACAATACCAGAGCACCAACGACTTGAATACTTTCAACAACTATGGTCTGAGATGAGAAATTGAGTATTCCTGAAAAAACAAGAAAAGCAATAATTGCTTGTGCAAGTGATGCCGTAGCATTTCCAAAAGCCGCCATCGAATAATTTATTCGATTTCCATTAATCCCATAATACAATGCTTGCGACATGCTCGGCCCTGGGATCAACGATACTGTTGCAATAACAAATGAATACCATAGCAAATAGTATAAACTCATAATATTTTCTCCTTGTTAAAATTTCTACCTAAATTATTTTTAGCTGATAAAAAAAGATTTTTAATCTCTTTGTCCAAAGCTCCTCTTTCACCAGGATTTTTAAGCAGTCTCACGATATGCCCCATAAATATTTCCCCGAGGATCGTTAATGAGTAATGATCCTCGGATTCATAAATCAATCCTTCATCAATTAATTGGCGAAACACAACATCTTGCTGACTTGCAATTGCATTGTTTTCAATAAATTCATTATAAACTTTTTTACTTATTCCATTGGAATTCAAGGGAAATGACCACAAGGCCAGATCATTTTGTTGTTCCATATATGTTTTGCCTAAATCTATTCCATATCCGCCTTTTTTAATATCTATAATCCATTCTTCTGGATCCCTGATATTTTCAAAACGGCACCCAGGTAATGATCCGATCGAACTTGCTCCAAGGGCAAAAAGGCAATCATCATAATTAAAAGAGCCTATGCATTCTCTTCCTGAAATAATATTAAAATTTTTTTCTATAATTTTTCCTGGATTCACATAAGTATTGGTTCCATTACGAACCCACCCTTTTTGCCGCATCAGTAGTATAGTGTGTAATCTAAATAAAGCGGAATCTTCATGTGAAGGTAATTTCTTGATTGTGCCGTATAATATTTGCTGAAGTAAACCTGATGCATGCGCTGGGTTTAAAAGATAGCTACTAATAGAATTAACAACAGGATGTTCGATAAAAAAAGCATGATCTTTTAGCACTTTTCGCAAAGTATGTTCTGGAAATCCTGTTATAAGATCAATATTTATAACAGGAATTTTTTTATTTAAATAATATAAAATTTCATTCAATTTGCTTGTTAATGGAGGAAGCTTCATTGCTTTTCTGGTTTCTGAGTCCATTGTTTGTATTCCCATGCTAATTCTGGAAACCTGACTATCAAACAATGCATCCAAGAAATCTAAGTCCACCGTAGGCAATGAGAATTCAACAGAGATTTCAGTGTTATTACCATCTAGACAAGACGTTTTTTTGATTTGACTAATTAGATGTCGAATATTTTCTGCACCTATAATATTTGGACTTCCTCCTCCTATATGAATAGAACCAATTATTGGTCGTTTATTGGGGAATACATCAAGAAAGCGATTGTACTGGTCGATTAAGCACTCTATGTAATCGTCATAAGAGTAAGTACAAAGATCCTCACCCTTGTTAAAGGCACAAAATAAACATTTTTGTTTGCAGAATGGTATATGGATATAAATATGTATCGGTCTTTGAGAAAATTTCAAATTCTGCACATGCTGGGAAAACTCCTGTTGACTCTGTGGTTTTTTGTTATTTCTACTCACAGTCCAATAATCAATAGTATTCCTAGCAACCGTAGTGAATCTGGTTCCCATTATATTTTTCTTTACTTCATCACCATTATAGATGCCTTGATCGATATAATTAAAATCAAGACAATCTAAATCACTTAAGCTCGGTTGTTCCGTAATTATTTTTTTCATTCTAAAAACATCCAAAATAAATCATAGATTTGAACAAAAAACACGGTCTAATGTTTTTTTATAATTATCCCAATCGCTATTAATATTTTCTAGATTTTTATCAAATCCTTGCATACAGTTTTTTATATCGTCAGCATCGATGCAATTATTATTACTATCGCCTAGCATATCTAGAATTATTTTCAGTGTGCGAACACTGTTTTTTAAATTATGTCTTAGATTTTTATCACTAGCATTCATACTTTCTCCTTGATTAAAACTCAATAAATCGCTTTTGTGTTTAGATTTCTATCTTTTCTAGCTTGTATAAATCTTGAACTTTTTTCATAATCGCATAGTATTTAGTTCTTGAGATATTCAATTGCTTGTATACTTTATAAGGGATCATTTCGTTTTCAGTATAAAGTTTGTACGCCAGTTCAACTTCAATACGTTCAATGAGCCCTGATAACCCAACTTTTCTTACTATTGCCATATGTTCTTCAGTAAGAATGCTTTTGACATTTTTTATATTTGCAAAAGACTTGCTAGAGCGAACGTGAATTGGCAGGTGTTCGAAATCAATATGCGGTTGATTCCTGCTAGATAACTGTTTTAGTACATCTACAAGCTCTGTAATATTTCCGGGCCAAAGATATTCAGTTAAAACAGACATCGCTTGATTGCTGATTTTAATAGGCAAGAATAGTTTTTCTACGAAATATTTAGTGAGAGCAGGGATATCATTAAGTCGCTCTCTGAGAGGAGGGATTCTTAAACTTATTCCAGACAATTTATTATACAGTGATAAGTCAAATAGGCCATCATGAATAAATCTCTGAATATCATCACAGCATGATATTATTGGTCTAAGAGAATTCTCTTTGTTCAGATATTGAATAAAATTTTTCTGCATTAAAACAGGCATGTGATTAATGTTAGCAATAAAAAACGTTCCAATTTCTGGACTGTTATGCAACTCAAACAATTTAGATTCAATTAACTCACAGGATACTATAGCGCAGTCTAGTGTGACAAAATTATCTAATGATAAAAAATCCATTAAATGAATAAGCTCTGCTAATTTTTTCTTACCAGTACCTGCCTCACCTACAATTAATAGAGGTCTATTACTTGATATCCTATATTTCAGCGCTTTTATTTCATTGATAAGAGGGATGCTTTTTGTAATATACTCTTCTTGAAAAAAACATGGAGTAAACTCTCGGCTTACTTTCTCTGATCTATCTTTTGCTATAAACTTTAATACATACTCTGTTTGATCTTTCGTCAGAAAATGATCACATCCAATTTTATAAGCTTTCTTTATATATGACTCATCACTGTGATCTGTGAGTATAATGGAAAACATTTGCTTCTCTTTAGCTGTTTTTAGAATATTAAAACCGCAATCTTTTCCATGTAAGTTAATATCGATAACAACCAAAGCGTAATAATTTTCTTCTAGATAAAATTTAGCATCTTGTTCTGTAGATGCCTCTTGGACATGAAAATATGGCGCAAGTAGTTTGATAATGAATTTTCTAAAAAACTCATTATCTTCAACAACCAATGCCTTATGCTTTTTGCTAGCACTATTCAAATACAACCTCATGTTTGCTGCAAGTCTGTTTTTAAAAAATACACGGATGTTTCAATAAAGCTCTAGAAACGTCAATGCTTTTTTTGCTGCCAATTGACAAAAAAACCACTGAATACTCTATTTTCAATAGATTACAAAACAATTAATACTCGCCCCTCGCCCTTCAAATTTCGGAATATCCCCATTTAACGCTATTTGGATGGCAATTCGGCCCCTCGTCTCAGGGATAATTGTAGTCGGGCGATATTAAAAAAAAATCGCCAACAAGTTCCTCAAACTGATTGTTCAAGAAACAATATTTTATAGATGCGGAAATAAGGGTAGGATTGACCGTTCTTTAACTCTCTTATAGGGAAGAGTAGCCGATTCGATCACTTCACGCAATCGATGGATTGAATTTCCTACACCAATTCTACTGGCAATGGCCGGAGGAATTCCCCATGGATATTTCTCTGCTTGAGTTATAGAGTTCATGGTATTTTCAAAAGAGGATTTGTAACCACACTGATTGGCAACATAGCAAATTGTCCGAATAATCTCTCGTGCACTTGTTTTGACTGCACTAAAAAAGCGCTGGCCCCAGAAACTTCCTTTGCGTCCAAAGCATTTGTTAAAGTAAAGAGCAAGTTTAGAGGCCAGAAATTGCATGGCATGAGAAAGACGTCCGCAAACGCTTACCAGCAGGAACAGATGCAGGTGATTTTTTTCCAGTGAAAATTCAAAAATAAAGACTGAATAGCGCTTCTCTACCTCATCAATTAGGGTACGAAGATAACGTAATGACTGATACCCTTGCATGGAAATTTTCAGATGGGTTTTAAGCACGACGTGCATTGGATCCTTTGAAGAGAGTTCTCTTTTTTTATGAGATGGTGTTTTCGATTTTTTATTTCTCATTTTTACCTACCTTTAAACTAGAATGTTTTTAGCAAGATCAGAGGCGAAAGACAACATGCTCTTATGGAACACTTTACGCTCTGTCTTGTATCCCTATCAACAAAACGGCTTCACAGACGAGCAAAAAGTCTCTGCCCACACGCTTTGTTCATCTAGGGTACCATTTTTGATTCACTCGTGAACAGGCGTGTTCCTGGAGTGATTGAGAGGGGAAATATTTTTCCTCTCAAATTGTTCCAAAAATTCTCCTTGCTTGAAGAGAATTGCTAATTTTTGTAGAAAAGCTTATCCCTCAATATAATTCAAAGAAAATCTTAAAATCAAAAAATATCGTGCGCCGATCCTTGCGTAAAGTGAGATTTAATTAAAATCGTAACTTATATGGACTCGCCGTAAATGCAAGAAAAAATTCTAATTTAATAGCAAAATAAAAATAATCGCTGCCATATATCCGGCCTATCTTTATTGGGATTCAGTTCCCTGTGGCCCTGAT
>JADGAN010000036.1 GCA_015231955.1 Oligoflexia bacterium
TTGGACTGTTCGTCAATTAAAGCGGTACGCGAGCTGGGTTCAAAACGTCGTGAGACAGTTTGGTCTCTATCCTCCGTGGGCGAAAGTTATTTGAAAGGATCTGACCCTAGTACGAGAGGACCGGGTTGGACGATCCTATGGTGTACCGGTTGTGGCGCCAGCTGCATTGCCGGGTAGCTAAGATCGGAAGGGATAACCACTGAAAGCATCTAAGTGGGAAGCCTACCTTAAGATAAGATAACTCCTAAGGCCGCTTGTAGACTACAAGCTTGATAGGTCGGGTGTGTAAGTTGAGTAATCAATTGAGCTTACCGATACTAAATGGCCGTGCGGTTTTTAAGGTTAATAGTTAAATTAAAGAATCCGTCTGATATTGTTATGTGTTTATAAAGGAAACTGGGTGTGTTGGTAACGGCGGGGAAATACCTGAAACCATCCCGAACTCAGAAGTCAAGCCCGTTTGTGGCGAAGGTAGTGCTAGGGCGACTTAGTGCAAGAAAAGCTAAATGCACCCATTCTTAAAAAAGCCAAGATGAAAGTCTTGGCTTTTTTTTTGTCTTTTTTTCTAGTTCTTTCATTTATTATAAAGTTTAGATTGGAATATCGCTTAGGGTTTCAATAAGCTTTCGATAATTGCTTTTAGGGTATTTCTCCGCTAGTTGTTCAATAATCTTTTGCTTATCAAAATTACTCTTTAAAACTAATTTACTCTTCAGAAGAGAAAGAACAAAATCTTCAGCAATAATAATAATTTTCGATAGAGGTGAGATATCATCTTTGAAATCTCCAGCAAAACCCATGCCTGTTGTCGTGCCATGGTGTTGCTTAGCGATTACATCAGCACCAATGGGGATATGCCTAAATGATGACAAAAGATCTGATGCCATCCGCGCATGATTAAGAACGATATCTTTTTCCTTTTCATCTAGTTTGTCATTAAAGTAAAGATCATCCTCTGTATGAAGCTCTGGGTATTTATCAAAGAGAGGCATTAGGTGGATATCATGAAAGAAAAGGACAAAGTGAATCTTTTCAGTGTGCTCATGAGTGCCCCAGGGCAATCTTTTAAGGATTTCAGCAGCAATATAAGATGCAAGCACTGAATGGAGATAAACGTATTTGCTTTTTTGCGAGAGCAATTTTTTAAGGAGAGCACTAAATTGCGGGGAATTTTTCACGATTTTTGTGATGGAATCGCTGCAAACTTTAGAAATTTTTAGAAACTCTTCAGAGGCAAGTTTGCTTTCAAGTAGTTGTCCGGCAATAAACTCAATTCCTTGTCCTGTAATCTCAATACGATCTTGTACTGAGACGCTACTGCCTTCTAATTGAGATATAATGAGAGCAGAAATTTGATTAATAAATTTAAGGCGTTCACTGGAGGGTACATAAAGATTGTAGATCTCTTTCTCTAAATATTTTTGCACTATATGTGCATTAACACTCGCTCCTTTTTCCAAGATTCGAATAAAGTCAACCTCTGCATTTTCTTTGGTGTGTTTGATATAGACATCGCTCTCGATATCTTTGAAGTTTAAAAAAAGTTTAGTTGGAATGGGGAAAAATTCGGGAACTGGAAGTGAAACCATATATTGAGCAGTGATATGAAGAATTTTGGCCACAGCGCGAACAAGATCACGAACATTATAGGGAGAAGGAATATAGCATGCAATCTCTGTGAATTTTTGTGATTCACCTAAAATGATAAGGGGAATATCTTTTTTATTCTCTGTGAGAAAAGCGTGAACTGTCTTTGCAGTCTCATTATTGTCGATCTTTGAAAAGGAGATGATTAAATCAATAGGAACATTATTATTCATGACTTCAATGGCTTCGCTATGATTTTTTCTAATGATCAGAGTTGTGGCCACATAGGCATGTAAATTTACACTATAGATTGTATTGATTACTTCATTGTCAGAGATCAGAATAGCATACGCCATGATAAATTTTCACTTACAGAAAAGAGATTGATAAACAATAGAAAAATTTTAGCATCAGACAAAATCAAAAGAAACAATATTATTGGTAGGTAGAAGCTGTAACAATATTAGGTGAGTTATTCCCAGTGATTAAATCAATTATTGATTTTGCCGCTTCGAATTCCATCTGGTAGCGTCCCTCCTTGGTGCAAGAACCCATATGGGCCGTGAATACAACATTGTCGAACTGCAGAAGAGGGGAATCACACCTTTTGTTATAGGGTTCTTCACTAAACACATCGAGAGCAACTCCTGCAATTTTTCGTGAGAAGAGGGCATTCACCAGTGCTGATTCATTAATGATCCCGCCTCTTGAAGTATTGATGAGAAAAGAATCTTTTTTCATCAGACTAAATTCATTCTGATCAATGTAGTTGATAGTCTTGCTATAAAGTGGAATGTGTAAAGAGAGGAAGTCTGATTGTTTTACTATAGTTTCTTTTGAGACAAGTTCGATTTCTTCGGCCTTTGCAAAAGTATAGTCGGGTTCTATATCGTGGACGAGTATTTTCATGCCAAAAGGTTTAATGAGCTTTACTAATAATTTTCCAATCCTTCCAAGTCCTACGATTCCTAAAGTTTTTTCTTGAAGCAAAACTCCTGTATAGCGATGCCACTTACCTTTTTTTATTTTGGTATCAACGAAGGTAATGGTTCTTGCAAGATCGAGCATAAGGCCTACGGTAAGTTCGGCCACAGAGAGTGAGGGTGCATCGGGAGTATAAGTAACGGTGATGCTATTTTGATTGGTATAATTAAAATCCACATTATCGAGACCAATGCCTACTCTGGCAATTGCTTTTAATTTAGGTGCATGTTTTAGGAGTTCATTATCTAAAAGCTCAGTTCCCGCAATAAGGAAATCGATATCGTATAAGTGTGACTTTAACTCCTCTCTGGAAAATTTTTCTGCACGGTTACTGGCAATGACCTCTAGTCCATGTTTCTTTAAAAGATCAAGAGGGGCCGAATTGTATTCACCAAAGGGAAGTGTAGATATCAAAACCTTCATTATTTAGACTCCAGAAGATGTATAGTGATCTTGAATTTTTTTAATCCGACTTTCAATGACATTAAGATGAGTGAGTGTAATTAATCGCTTGAGGTCTGGACCTTCGGCCTTTCCGGTAAGTAGTGCTCGAATACCTTGAAAGAGAAATTTTCCTTTGATCTTTAAGTTATCTTTTGCTTTGGAAATAATGTTATTCAACTCTTCTTCTGTTAGAAAAGTGTTAGCGCTAAATTTTTCTAGTTCTGACTTAGTTAGTCTTAGCAGTGCTGGAGTTGATTCGAATGCTAATATTTCGAGTAGTTCCGGCGTGAATTGTACTTCATCACTAAAGATCCATGGGAAGCAGTTAGTGATTTCAGGGAAGACGTCGATTTGATTTTTTAATAGTTCGATAGCAGAGAGTTTCCAGGCAAGTGATTCTTGGTGATAGGGATGATCACTTGGAATATGCCGATGAACTTCGCTGACAATTTGTTCGTTTGTGAGCAGTCTCAGGTGTTGCCCGTTGATCCACTTTAATTTATGAAGATCAAGAACGGAGGGAGATTTAGAAAAGCGATCAATAGTGAATACAGAAACTAGCTCATCGAAATTATAGATGTCGTGTTCTTTGGGGTGAGACCATCCGAGTTGCACGAGATAGTTAACCATTGCACTAGGAATATAACCGGCTTCGCGATAATAATCGACGGAAGTGTCACCTCTGCGCTTCGAAAGTTTCTGACGATCGTCTCCCACAATTAAAGAAAGGTGACCAAATATAGGAGCTGAAACATTAAGTGCTTCATAGAGCATCAACTGTCGTAAAGTATTAGGGAGGTGTTCTTCTGCTCTAAGGACGTGAGTGATCTCCATTAGGGCGTCATCAATGACGCAGCAATAGTTATAGACGGGAAGTCCATCAGAGCGAAGAATAATAAAATCGCCAACCATGCCTTCAGGGAAGCTGACATCACCACGGACAACGTCATGAAAGCTATAGGACTTGGGGTAAGCTTTAAAGCGAACTGCGGCCTTTTCTCCTTTGCTGATTCGCTCTAATGCGGCCTTTGTCGGGAGATCCCTGCAAGTTCCATCATAGATGGGAGCGAGGTTTTGCGCCTCGGCCGCTGCTTTCTTTTTTTCTAGCTCCTCCTCACTACAAAAACAGTAGTAGGCATTGCCCTTGGCGATAAGTTCTTTCGCATATTTATCATAGATATCAAGGCGTTCTGATTGACGATAGGGGCCTTTATTGCCTTTGCCTGGACCTTCATCGTATTCGATACCCACCCACCTTAGATCGGCAATTTGCGACTCCTCAAACTCTCTTTTGCTGCGAGCTTGATCGGTGTCCTCAATTCGCAAGATAAACTCACCTTTTTGCGCTTTTGCAAAGAGGTAGCAGTAAAGGGCAGTGCGCGCGCCTCCAATGTGGAGGTGACCAGTAGGACTAGGAGCAAATCGAACACGGCATTTCATAGGGAATATCCTTGAAGTGGGGAAAAATAGTTGTTTAATGTTTAAAACACTTAATAGTATCTAGGTTTTAACTAAAATCAAGAGAGGAAGCAAGCTTCGATTTGGCTGGAGATGACCTGTTTTTCATTTCCTTTGGAGATGGAGATCTCTTGCACAAGGAGGTCTTTACAGTGGTTTAGCATCTTCTTTTCACCAAAGCTAAGTCCTTTCTTGTGGCGGAGCAGAAAGAGTGAGCGCAACACATCTGCAATTTCAATGAGGGAACCAGTTTTGATTTTCTCCATATAGTCGCGATAGCGCCGATTCCAAGTAGATGTGTCGATGTCAACATTGTGGTTAGATAGAAGAGAGAATACACTGGCAATGTCGTTTTCATTGGCCAGCTTACGAAGTCCGCCCTTGTTATCCACAGGAACCATGATCTTTAGACCATTGGTTGTGAGCTTGATGATATAGAAGGTTTTGGTTTCGCATCCAATTTGTTTTTCTTCAATATCACAAATCTGACCAACTCCATGACCCGGACAGACTGCAAAATCACCTATAAAAAACATAATTAAAACCTCCACACCTTTCTGTTATTAAGCTTGCTTTTAGGCCATTCTTAAAGCGAACGAAAGAGTGTAGTGTTCGGCCCAAGACAAATTCAGTCGACTATGATGACAGAAAAATTGCCAAATTGCAAGACCTGCCGTCACTTTGCGAAAAAATTTCCCAAGGCAAGGCCAAAGGTGCCGTAGAAAGCTAGGCGTTGAGAGGAGGACTAGCTACTATAACGAGAAAAAATTTCATCTGCTGAGAAAAAATAGGAGATTTCTCTTTCTGCTGATGGTCTAGAATCTGAACCATGCACAGCATTGGCTTCTAGGGATCTCGCATACAACTTTCGAAGCGTGTTTGGGCCTGCTTCGGCAGGATTAGTGGCGCCCATAATTTTTCTATTCTTTAAGACAGCATCATCGCCTTCAAGCACAAGCAGTATAATAGGTCCAGAAGTCATAAAGGTTACAAGCGAGGAGAAGAAAGGCTTTTCTTTGTGCTCAATGTAAAATCCTTCTGCACGCTCCTTCGTAAGTGTAACCATCTTCATGGCAGCTACGCGCAAGCCTTCTTTTTCGTAGCGAGAAAGGATGTTGCCAATGTTATTATCAAAAACAGCGTTAGGTTTAATGATGCATAAAGTTTGCTCTTTGAAATTCATATTTTCAGCTCCTACGGGCCACAAAAATAGTTAAAGGCGAAATATAGAGTAGATTTATTTAAAAGTCTAAATATTTTCTTTTTGTTTAAAGCTTGGAATTTCACGTAAGATAGCTTCCATCTCTTTTCCAAGCATGGCCGGGGATCTTACAACTTTTACTCCAGAATCACTTAGAATTTTAAACTTTGCTTCTGCTGTGTCATCACCGCCCGAGATGATAGCACCAGCATGCCCCATTCTCTTTCCACTTGGTGCGGAAGCACCAGCAATGAAGCTCACAACAGGCTTGGTCATGTTATTTTTAATCCACTTTGCAGCTTCAATTTCAGAGCTACCACCAATCTCTCCAATCATAATGACACTGTCCGTTTGGGGATCATTTTCAAAGAGCTGAAGCACATCGATAAAATTGAGACCGTGAATAGGATCGCCACCGATTCCTACACATGTAGATTGGCCAATCTCACGTTTGGTGAGCTGAGAAACTGCTTCGTAAGTGAGTGTTCCCGATCTTGAGATTACCCCAACTCTTCCTGGCATATGAATGTGTCCAGGCATGATTCCAACCTTACACTCTCCGGGTGTGATAACCCCTGGGCAATTTGGACCAATGAGCTTAGACTTGGAGGTTCTTAAAACCTCTTTGACTTTGATCATGTGTTGAATAGGAATGCCTTCAGTGATGCAGATGATAAGAGGGATATTGCTATCAATACACTCTAAAATTGCATCAGCGGCAGTAACAGGGGGAACAAAGATCATTGCCACATTGGCGGCAGTTTTAAGAACGGCCTTGTGAACAGTGTTAAAGACGGGATGACCTTCGTGAATTTTGCCGCCTTTACCTGGCGTAACTCCACCAACAAAGTTGGTGCCATAATCTCTTGATTGCAAGGAGTGAAAAGTTCCTTGCTTGCCTGTATATCCTAAAGTGATTAAACGAGTATCTCTGTTAACTAAAATTGCCATGGTACAACCTCTTATTGATTGAATTGATGCTTATACTAATTAAAATTTATTTGGCCGCAGTTACTGCTTTAATAGCAGCGTCTTCTAGATCATTTGCAGTGATAATCTTAAGGCCGGAGTCGTTTAAGATTTTTTTACCAAGGGACATGTTAGTCCCTTCAAGACGAACAATGACGGGAATGGAGGGAGAGAGTTCTCGAAGTGCGGCCACTACACCTTCGGCCACCACATCACATCTCATGATTCCACCAAAAATATTGATTAAGATCGCTCTCACTTTAGAATCAGAGAGAATGATTGAGCATCCCTTCTTAACCATTTCTGTGGTAGCACTGCCACCAACATCGAGAAAGTTGGCAGGGCTTCCATTATGAAGCTTGATAATATCCATAGTGGCCATGGCAAGGCCTGCACCATTGACAAGGCAACCAATGTTGCCATCAAGTTCGATGTAGGAGAGGCCACTTTTATTGGCCTCAAGTTCTTTGCTGGACTCTTCAAAAGGATCGAGAAGAGTGGCCACATCAGGATGGAGTATGAGTGCATTATCGTCGAAATTTAATTTGGCATCAAGGGCGAGAAAATCGTTGTTTTTTGTAAGTACGAGAGGATTAATTTCTGCTATTGAGCAATCTTTAGCACAGTAAAGTTTGTAGAGGTTTTCAATGATGGCACTGAATTTTTTTACTTGATCTTCGTCTTTGAGCCCGACTCCGTAGGAGAGTTTTTTTCCAATAAAGGAACTATATTCATAAGATGGAGAGAGTGTAACTTGAATGATTTTTTCAGGAGTGTTATGAGCAACGCTTTCGATGTCCATTCCGCCTTCGGAGGATGCAATGATTGTAATTTTTCCTAGGGAGCGATTCAAGACGATACCAAGATAGTATTCGTGAGAGATATCAACGGCCTTTTCGATCAATACTTTTCTCACTAATTTTCCTTGAGCGCCTGTTTGCGCAGTAACAATCTTCATACCAATGATTGACTGAGCATGCTCTCGAACTTCATCTAATGTTTTTGCAAGCTTGATTCCACCCGCCTTTCCCCTTCCACCTGCATGTACTTGCGATTTGATGACCCACTTATCACCACCAAGTTTTTTTGCAATGTCGATGGCGTTGGTAGGAGTCTCTGTTATTTCACCAGAAAGGATAGGTATATTAAATTGTGCTAGTAAGTTTTTGGCTTGATATTCGTGAATGTTCATACGCTACCCCACTTGAAAGATTAATTTTTATTCTTATATGAAAATGAATAGTTAGCACAATAATTATTAGCTTTCCTTAAAAAAATAAGAGGTGAATCTAAAGAAATAAAGACTCAGCGAGTTGAATTTTCTAGGGAGAGATTTCCAGACAAGTGGGAAGTAATTTTTGTTTGTAAGAGTTTTGTCTTCTCATAGAACGCATGATCAATGTCGGTCAAATTGGATTTTTTTTGGTTAGAAACGAGCCAGAGAATAATTTCTCCCAACTGTTTAGCGTAAGTATGTAATATTTTCTGAGAAGTTTTATCACCATTATCTTCATCATTCATAGCAATAGTACCAACAAGAAAAGAGACCTCTTGGTTGTAGCGTTTTAAAAATTGTTTCATCTTCTCTTTATGAGGACGGCGGTTATTGGAAACCTCCTCTTTGTAGATGAGATCAAGTTGTTGAATTGCCCGTAGAAGGGTTTTTATTTTTTCGCCACTCTCTTCTTTCATAGTGATAGGGAAAGTATCATCAAATTCGGCGGCAGGCATGATGGGAGTAGTTGCCGTAGCGTAGAGGTTTTTATTTTTTTGAGGGCCAGTAGGTAGGGGAGGTATGTTTTGTGGTTTGCGTAGGCGTGAAAGAAAGAGTGCTTCATCTTTTCCTAAAAAAACTTTGTCCAATGTGTGTGATAAGGGTTTTTTAGAAAAGGGGAGTTGTATATTGTGAAGAGTGATTTTATAGTACCCCTCTTCGAGTTTCATTCCTTTTAAAAAGCGAAATTGATCAAATACCCATGATTCTCCAATTTTAGGGCCTTGGGATTTGATTTCAACGGGAGCTGTGCTTGAAAGAGAGGAGAGGGTTATCTCCAGTTTTTTTGAGATTGGCATGGGGACAATGTCAAAGACAATACGTTCAACAGGAAAGGATGAGATCACTTGAGGCCTTACTTTCAGTTTTGGTAGGGGAGTAGTGGTATTGGTGGTAGAGTAGACCGGGTAATTTTTTGCCTTAACAAAAATCGTATAAAGAACAGGTAAAAAAGCCAATAGGATAAGGATACTGACTACATTGGGAGATAGAGTTACAGATGCAGGTTTTGCCTTTGTGTTGCTATTGATTTTGGGATGCACGTTTGTTTTCAGCTGAACAAAGGGAGAGGAGGCAATAGCGGGTTTTAGTGTAGGATTGGGAATAGTGAGCGTTGTTCCTCGGTTTATTGAGTTGTAGCGAACCCAACAAGCTAATCCCTCGCACCAAAAATAAGCCTGCTCAAAATTAATAGGGCCACGCTTTTGTAGCTCGAGGATTTGCCGAAAAGAGAAGGGTCCTTGGTGATGGTTGTTATGTAAAATGTACCACTCTTTGAGGTTGTAATCTTGGATGGATATTTTATTCATAGATTATAGTATAAGGGAGAGAAAAGGAATTCGTGTAGGATGCAAATTGGTTCTAGTCTTGAACACCATGCTTTTTAGCAATTTGTTCATAGTAGGTCATGATCTGTCTCACATACCCTCTTTTTTCATGATACTCCCCTGGGTAAAAGCTTCTCTTAAACCCATAGACGATAAGATCTTTCAAGGTCGAAGGTGAGATAGAGAAGTTATCAACTGCCAATTTTATCTCTTTGGTGATACTTGTATCAGAGATAAGGCGATTGTCAGTACAAAGAGTGACTGAAAGTTTTTTCTCAAGCATTTTTTTCAAAGTGTGGCTGCGAATATCCTTGAGCGCGGGGTTGGTTTGTAGGTTGCTGGTAAGGCAGACCTCTATAGTCACTCTTTTTTCGGCGAGGAAGGATACTAATTTTTTTATGTAGTCGTCTTTGTCTTTGATACTTGGGTCTTTAATTTGCTCGCGGTCGAAGAGGAAGTAACCGTGGCCTAAGCGATCGGCATAGAGTTCGGTAATTGCCTGAAAGATACTTTCTGCCCCATAGGCCTCGCCAGCATGAACTGTTTTATGCATAAAATTTTTGTGGGCAAAGCTGTAAGCGCTTTTGAAGTATTCTGCAGGGTACCCCTCTTCTTGGCCTGCGAGATCGATTCCTACGATAGGAAGCCCTTTTTCATTTCTAATTTTGACGATTGCTTGTGCCAGTTCGTGTGCACCAAGTTTAATCACTTCGATTGCCTCTGAGTATTGATGAACAGAGTAGAATTGGGTGTAGTAAGGAGAGAAATTCTTTTTACCAAACATCCTCATGGCACAGGCAATGATGCCGTATTTAAAGGGAGGTTCAAGAGCTTCGACAACCTCTTTGCGTTGATTGAACTCTTTTTCAGCGCGAGCAAGCCCTCGGTTGGTGGCCTCAAGGATATTTTCCATTGTGAGGTTTTTGTTGTCGATAAGGAGTTGCGGAGCAAAGCGAACCTCAATATAGCGGACACCCTCTTTTTGATTATCAATGGCAAGTTCATAAGCACTTCTCTCGAGATTTTCAATATCACGAAGGACACTGCAAGTATACATAAAGCCATGAAGGTACTCTCCTAGATTTTTATAAATGGGTTTAAAAACTAGTTCGCGTAACCCCTCTTCGGTGTAAGAGGGCAATTCGACATTATTCTTTTTTGCCATTTCGATAAGAGAGTTTAAGCGAATGGAACCATCAAGGTGTAGGTGGAGATCAGTTTTGGGGATCTCTTTGATAAACTGTTCAGTGTAGTTGTTGAAAGACATAAAGTATGCTCCCTTTGTATCGGTTATCAAGTCATTATTGGGCATTTATTTCTATGATCAAGGGAACAATTGTGCAAGTAGATTTATGAAGAGATAAGGAAAAAAGAGCATTAGTTTGTTTGAGAGGGAGAGGGTGTTGCCAATGTAGCTTCGATCAAAAAGGAAGGAATGGAGTTAAACAACTTTTTTTCTTGGTAATATTGGAGAGCACCGCTATGAATAGGAGCGGAAAGACCTTCAAGGTAACCATCGGAGGAGAGATCTTGGTAGAGGAGAGAGTCCTCTTTTAATTTGCTTAAATTTTCATGAATCTCTTTGGTAAGGTTATAGATTAAGCGCTCATCGATATCGGCAGATGTAAAGAGTGTGGCCTCTACACTGATAGTAGGAATGTTATGAATGTTGCTAACATGAGGATAGAAATTTGCCGGAATGATCGATTTTGTGTAGTAAGGAAATTTTTCTAAAAGTTTATCAATGGGAGGGCCTAATAGTGGGATGATGCGTATTTTGGTCTGTTCGCTTAAGTTTTTGATATTGGCGCTGGGGTGGCCAATAGTATAGAAAATGCCATCAATGTTATTTTCTCGAAGTGCCTTGAAGGCATCAAGCGGTCTTAGATACTCCGCTTTGACATCACTCTCTTGAATACCGTAGGCACTAAGGATCTCTCTGGAGTTTTCTAGTTGCCCCGATCCTTTATTTCCCAGGGTGATTCTTTTACCGACAATATCTTTAATCTCTTGGATACCACTGATGTCTGAGACGATGAGGGTTATGCTTTCGGAATAGAGCGACATAATGGAGCGTAATTTTTTTTGAGCACCCGTTTTTTCCCAATCTTTAAGTGCGTAGTAAGCGTGATAGATGCCATCGCTTTGGGAGAGGGCCAGTTGTTGTTTTCCAGAGGAGATTTGTCTTATGTTGACGATCGAGCCATCGGTGGACTCAACTTGCAAGTGGATTTTATGTTTAGAGGAGTTGGGGTTTAAGATTTTACTTAAGAGTTCTCCTGTGTGGAAATAGTTTCCAGTTACGTCGCCAGTACCAATGGAGAGGGTAGAAGCCGTTTCTGTTATATATTTTTTCTCACAAGCAAGGAGTAAAAAGAACGTTGTGAGGAGAAGAGAGAAGATAAGTGTATTGCGCATAGGAGGATCCTTCCTAAAAGATTGGTGCAGACTATATGATAACGGTGAAAAAAAAGATAGAGAAGTTTGGGAAAGAATCGCTACTTACAGCTTAGGAGAGTGGATGATCCTGATGAAAGACCTCTAGTCGGTTTTTAAGTTCAGGGATCATTTCTCGCGGAATGAGTGAAACGCATGCGCGTACGCCTTCGCTTCGCAGACTTCCGGTGGTGGAGAGAGAGATGGCACTGATACCGTAGTAGAGAAACTCCTCTACTAGTTGTATACCAGAAAAACCTGGATAGGAGACTGTAAAATAGAAGCCATCGGCGATGGGACTATCGCCATCCATGTCGTAAACGATGTGAAAGCCGTTATTGGTAAAGTGCTTTTTGATAATATTAGCTTTATCACCATATTCGCGAACTGCTTCGACAAAGTTGTATTGTTCTTCGTTTACCGCCTTTAATATGGCGGCAAGGGCATATTGGGCCGAGTGTGCTGTTCCTGAAGTGGTGGCGTAGAGGGCACCATAGATCATGGAGTGGCCAAAGTTGTTGGTAGGAAAGTAGTTAGATAGTCCTGGAAAATCTGTAGCATAGAGACGCTCAGAGATGGCCATCATGCCAATGCGTTGTCCGGCGTAGCTAAATGCCTTTGAGCTAGAGATGAGAAGAATATAATTGTCGGTATACTTGGAGACAGAGACTTGAAAAGGGGCCACCCCTGGTTTAGAGAGATCTTTTCTAAAATCCATGGCCATGTAAGCAAGATCTTCAAGGACAACCACGTCATACTTAGTGGCAAGTTCCCCTATGATTTTTAATTCCTCATCGGTAAAGCAAATCCATGCTGGATTGTTGGGATTAGAGTAGAGAAGAGCACCAATGGTGTTAGATTTTAAAATGCTCTCTAGTTTATTGCGAAGTTTACTCCCACGATAGTCGTAGACGTCGAGACTTTGCTGCTTTAATCCTTGCATCTTCACCATCTGTTTGTGCACAGGAAAACCGGGATCGAGAAAGAGAATAGTATCTTTTTCGGGATAACGGCGGCCACTGACGAGGAAACTGCAATATCCTCCATGCATGGAACCGACAGTGGGAACGCAGTAACGAGGAGAGATCTCAAGATCAAGAAAGAGTTTGCAAAAGCGGGAGATCTCATCCTTGACTGTGGGTATGCCATCAATATCGGGATAGATGCCGGTGACTCCACTACGAATAGCATCGATTTCAGCGTTAATACCGATGGTGGGCGGCTTGATTCCCGGAATTCCCATTTCCATACGGATAAATTTTTTCTCACTGGCACGTTCAATGTTATCAATGAGGCGCTTAATCTCACGAATAGAAGCATTACCAACGCTTTTAAGTCCACTATCTTTGATCATGTTGCTGACGATAGAGGCCGGCATTGGAGTAGTTTGCTTTGCTTTTTTACTCATTAGAAAATCCTTTTTTTAAGATTAACGGTTAGAGAGTAATTCCAGTTTTGTCTGCTGTAAATGTTGAATGTCATAAGATAAGAGGAAATTATTGCTACCTCCTTGATTTAATTAGCGCTACAATTCATGGAAGGAATTAGGTGTCTTACGTTTTTTTGAGAAGGAGGTTTACTATGCGTCTTACTTTTACTTTGATGGCAGTATCTGCTTTGTCTCTTGGGATGGCCAATGCTTCAGAGTATCTGATCAAATCGACTGATAAGAGTGTTGAAAAATTTTTAAAAAGTCGTGCCGTTAGTATGGAGCGCTTTGAAACGATTCCTTGGGCCAAGATTACTATTAATGATAAATTAACTGAGCAAGAGGTGATTTTAAAGTTGAGAAAGAGTGGGGTTGTGCTTCAACCAAACTATGCGATTCATTTACTGGAAAATTATCGGATGGGGGAGAAAGAGCTTAACTATTTATTGGCGAGGTATTGGGATAATCCAGAGAGAGAAGAATGGAATGAGATGAAGGCCGTTAGTGCTGATAATCCTCCAATTCCTGCACCAGAAAACCCCAGTGAGACTGGTAGTGATCCTTTACTTACAAGGCAGTGGGGGATGAATGATATTGGGGTGAAGGAAGCGTGGAAGGAGACGATGGGAAGTCGGGATATGGTGGTTGCAGTGATTGACACTGGTGTTGATTACACTCATGAGGATCTGAAAGCAAACCTTTGGAGAAATGAGGGTGAGCTTGCTGATAATGGTATTGATGATGATGGTAACGGATATGTGGACGATGTGGTTGGCTGGGATTTCGCAAAAAATGACAACAAACCTTACGATATGACAACCAGTGTATGGGAGATGGTATTCTCAGGGGGCAATCCTGGCCATGGTACTCACTGTGCAGGGAATGTCGCCGCTAGAGGAAATAATGGCAAAGGGATTGCCGGGGTGGCACCAAATGTGAAAATTATGGCCTTGCGTTTTTTAACGGAGAAGGGACAAGGAACTACGGCAGATGCGATTAAGGCGATCGAGTATGCCATTAGAAATGGTGCTAAGGTGCTCTCGAACTCTTGGGGATCAGAAGGAGAGGATCCGAGTGAAGGGCAAGAGAATCAAGCACTAAGAGATATTATCAAGAGAGTGGGTGATGATGGGATTTTGTTTGTGGCCGCTGCTGGTAATGGACATAGTGGTGTTGGCTACGACAACGATAGTGATGCTAAACCAGGCTATCCTGCAAGTTATGATCATGAGAATATCATTAGCGTTGCTGCAATCGATGTTGAGAATAAACTTGGAAGTTTTTCCAATTGGGGCAAGCAAAGTGTGGATTTAGCAGCACCTGGTGTGAAAGTTTTTTCAACGATTCCTGGTAATGGTTATAGTGATACCGTGCTTAGTTTTCTTGGCATGAAAGTGTATTGGGATGGAACCTCGATGGCCACGCCACATGTGGCAGGTGCGGCCGCACTTTATTGGTCAAAATATCCTGAAAAGAGTTGGGCAGAAGTGAAGAGTGCGATTATGTTGAGTGTAAAAAGCGTTGTTGGTTTTGAGAATAAACTAGTGACTGGTGGAAAGTTGGATGTTGCTACTTTGCTCCAGTAAGAATTTTTGTAACTTGAGTTCGAAGTTCATCCAATGACTCTTCGGTGGGAATGTATTTGATGGCCATAGGTGGAAGTGGCAATTCCCACCCAAGAGCACGCAGACTCTCTTCGATGAGTTTTGGTGCTTGCCCTCCCCATCCATAGGAGCCAAAGACAAATCCTATCTTATTTCTTGGGCGCAGTCCTTGCATGTAGCTTAACATTGAGGCCATCGTTGGTAGTACTTGATTGTTCAGTGTTGGTGAGCCGATGAAAATATAGCGAGACTCCATCACGCGTGTGATCACATCAGAGATGTGGGTGGTTGTAAGAGAGGTTCGGCAACAAGGAATGTTCATCTCTTCTACGGCCAATTGAATAGTCTCCGCCATTTTTTCCGTGCTATTCCACATGGTATCGTAGAGGATGAGCACTTTATTATCTGATTGGTGTGTTGACCATTTATTGTAAAGTGAGACCAGCTCTTTTACATTTTTTCGAATCACTACGCCGTGGCTGGGGGCAATCATATCGAATTCGATCTTCATCTTTTGTATTTGTGTAAGGAGTGTTTGTACACTTTTGCTGTAAGGCAGAACGATATTGGCATAATATTTTGCCGCTTGCTCACGAACGATGGAACAACCAATTTCATCATCAAATAGAAATTCAGATGCCAAGTGTTGTCCAAAGGCGTCGTTTGGCATTAATAGTTTTTCTTCGGGAACGTAGGTAAGCATAGAATCGGGCCAATGAACCATAGGGATCGGGAGAAATTGAAGCGTGCGCTTACCAAGAGAGATGGTGTCCCCTTGCTGCACGACTTTAAATTTCCATCTGCAGGCTTCTTTAGGATAGTGAGCATGCAACCCTTTGTCTCCATTAGGAGAGGTGACAAGGGTTGCATGAGGAGTTAGCTCCATGATAGCAGGCAGGGCGCCAGAGTGATCCATCTCTATATGATTGGAGATAACGTAATCGATGCGAGCGGGATCCACCACCTTCCTGATTCGAGAGATCAACTCTTGGGTAAGGTTGGCCTTGACAGTATCGATAAGTGCGATCTTTTCATCAACAATAAGATAGGCATTATAAGTGCTACCTTTGTCTGTAGAGTAGCCGTGGAAATTTCGAAGGTTCCAGTCGATTCCTCCAACCCAATAGATTCCTGGTTTGATTTCTCGAGCTTGCATTTAGAGAACTCCTTACATATTAGCTATTCTTCAGAAAATTCGTCTTTGCCAACGCCGCATACTGGGCATAGCCAATCGTGTGGTACATCTTCCCAGGCCGTTCCTGGTTGAACACCATTATCGGGATCACCCTCTGCTGGATCGTAAACATAACCACAAGCATTGCAAAGATACTTTTTCATTTAAAGAACTCCTTAAAAATAGAGATAAAACGCTTAAGAATTTTATAAATAAGCTATATTAAATAATCTTATTTGTCTGTAAGAAAAACAAGAGCACGCTCGATAGGATAATAGAGGTTTTTGATGGGGAGATTTGTTTAGAAACTAGAAGGAACCGGCCATACCGAGGATGTAGCTTTGGTTTAATTGAGTGATACCTTTGTTGCTGCCAACGAGGTATTTAAATTTTTGTCCACTCCAACCTACATGGTAGCGAAGGTCTGCTTTGGGATCTGGAGAGAACTCAAGTACTGTGTGCCAGTCATAGCGATTGGCATACTTTACACCGTTTTCTTCATCTCTGCTGTAAGCAAACTTAACTTGTGGACGAAAGCTCTCATATTGATAAGCAAGTGTGCTGACATAAGATGAGTCGTCACTATCGTTTTTGCTTTTATCTTGGGAACCAAATCTATTGAGGAGATAATCGATGTCTAAGGTGAAATTCATGAAGTTTGAACGATTTCCAATAGCAAAGTATTCGGTTTTGGTTGCAATCCAGTCACTGTCAAGAACAGTTCTATCTTTGCCAGGAGTTGAGCCTCCCGATTTTTGAGCAGTTCTGGGGTCGACGTGATAGGAGATAATAGGAGCAACGAGCCCATCAAAGAAGTATCCTTCATAACCACCACCGTAGAGTAGGCGTTGCTGGTTGTATTCACCGTGACCGTTATTGGTAACTTGGAGGTTGAATTTTTGTTTATCAAAGAGTTTATAGAAAGCGCCAACTCCGGTGCGATAAGCAGAAAAGCTTGCAAGGGAGTAGGAGTAGCTATCGCGCGAACTTGGGAACGATTCCCAGCCGCCGTGGTAGAGTACTTGTTTTCCAATACGAACAGAGAGGTCTTTAGTGATTTTTTGATCAACATAAGCGTAGTCAAGAGCTTCACCCGTGTCATCAACGTTTGGAATAGAGAGTCCGGTGGACTTATTTAAGCGAAATTTTAAACGATAAGAGGTGTAGTCGTTAAATTTCCCAGAAAGGTCGAAACGGATATAAGGAATGGTAAAGCGAATATCTTTCCCTTCATCATTTGCTTTTTCCGTTTCCTTAAGACCGACACCTCTTGTAGATGCTTGGTTTTGTTCTTTGATCAGATCAAAGCGCCAATCCATTTTGATTTTAGGGAGAATGGAGTTGGGAGTTGTTGTTGTTGGCGTTGCGGCCGCGGTTACAGTTGCAGTGGGTACTGATGTTGCGATTGCGGGTGTTATGGTTTCTGCTGCTAGTGCAATCGAGCTAGAGAGCAGTGGACAGATTAAGAGTCCTCCAACAAGCTTTTTCATCATGTTTTGTCTCCTGGTTTGGGGTTGAAGTAAAAGCTTCGGCGCCTTTATATAGTTAGTTGATCAAGTTTGTCAAATAAAGTTTCTTGGGCTATGTTCGCTTTTGCTGTTTACTAACGGTGAGGAGAAGTAATAATGGATCAAAATTGCAAGATTGGTATCTTTGACTCTGGCTTTGGAGGATTGACAATCTTTAAGCATATTAAAGAGTTATTGCCCGAATACGATTATGTTTACCTTGGGGATAGTGCAAGAACTCCTTATGGCCATCGCTCCTTTGAGGCAGTTTTAAAGTTTACAATGGAAGGGGTGGATTTTTTATTTGAGCAGGGATGCCGCTTGATTATTGTTGCATGTAATACAGCATCGGCACGAGCACTACGATCGATTCAACAGCAGTGGCTTACAACAAAGTATCAGGATTACCCTTTTTTACGTGTGTTAGGAGTAATTCGTCCAACAGTAGAGTCGCTTGGAGGTTTAGGCCAAAGCAAAACAGCACTGCTTTGGGCCACTATGGGAACTGTGAAATCTGATAGCTTTTTGCTTGAAGCTTCTCACCATGCTCCCGATATCCATCTGATTCAACTTGCTTGCCCACTTTTAGTACCGCTGATTGAGGCCGGGGAGCTAAGCGGTGATGGAGTTGCTTATTTTGTTAAAAAATATTGGCAAGAGAGCGTGAGTAGAGAGCGAGGAGAATTGATCGATGTTCTCCTTCTGGCCTGTACTCACTACCCTTTGTTGCTACCTGAGATCCGTAAAGTGGTTCCAGATCGAGTAAAGATTGTCACCCAAGGTGAGATTGTGGCCGGAAGTTTGAAGGATTATTTACAACGACATCCTGAGATGGAGAAGCGTTTATCAAGAGCAAATAGAGTACAATATTACACAACAGATCGATGTGATCACTTTGATCACTTAGCAAAAATTTTTATGAGTGATAATGATATTATATCAGAGCTCGCTATTATTGATCGCTTTGCGCATAACTAGTATCTAAGTGAGGTTAAAAAAGATATCCAGCTCCAATCGATAGTCCCACTGAGAGTATGTAAACTGCTCCAAGCGATGTTGCAAAATAAGTAAACTCCCCCCCTAACGATGATTTGTATTTAAAAGAAGTGAGTGGAAATTGCCACCCCATCGCGGCCCTAAGAGCTGCTCCGTAAGATATTTTGACATTGTTTTTGCCTCCAGAACCTAATATGTCACCACCAAAGGTGGCAGCAAGGTGAGCGCGCTTGTAAAGATGATAGGGAGTTGTGCAATTGATGATTAGTTTAGGCACGGCAATTTTAGAGAGTGCAAGTTCGGTGCGGGAGGAGTTAACATCGAGGAAAGGATACTCTTGATAGCCAAGACCGATAGGCCATTTTTTTAGAAGGCCGGGGCGCTTTTCAAAACCGAGAGAAAGTGAGAGGAGCTGCATTTTATTGTTTTCGATGGGAGCATCAGCGCTGCTGTTCACCTCAAGAGAACGTAGGGAGAGGGATGCCCAAAGTTTATGACGAGTGCTACCCTTAGAAGTCAAATGGGCACTTATCATGTTATCGGCCTTAACGGTAAGAGATGCTGTCGATTTATTCTTCTTATCTTGGATTTGCATGGAGGTGGAGTTTAGCGTAAGCGCGAGGTGAAAACTCCCTTTTTGTGCTTGAGTATAGAGATAATCAAACGCTTGGGAGAGCTTTTCTTGAAGTGCCCGATCTTCGCTTTTATTTAACTCCGTTGTTTGCTGACTTAAGACTACAATCTCTTCGTGAGGATTATCTATAATTTGAAATTCGATGCGGAATTGTTCCGGTTTTAAGTTGCTAGAGATGAAGAGTTGATTTCTAAAAAAGGTTATGGCGTTTAAAATTTTTTTTGAATGTTGAGGACGCAATTGACCGGTGACAATGATAGTTTTGTCGGGATTTTTACCAGCAGAGTTTAATCGTGGTTCTAGTTGTGATTTTAAGTTTGTATCTTCTAAAAGCAGAGAGATCGGTAGGTTAAAGCTGGTTAAATCAATTTTTCTGACAAAAAAACTTTGGAAGGGGATCGAAGTATCAGCAGTAGCAGAGGAGAAAAATTTATAGAAGATGTTTTGGTTGCCTTTTATGCTTCGAGATACAGAGGTGGTGCGAGAGCGTTCGATCCATGAAATTTTTTGTGGAGGTGTTCCGCTACCGCTTATTTCATCAAGAAGTTCGGTGTTTTCATTATAGAACTCTATTTTCCAGGATGAGGTATTGGGGGGAACGCCTGTGACAGAAAAAATCGGAGGGGGAACAAGATGATTATCGGTAGTGAGATAGATATTTTTAAATAAGGGACTAAAAGAGACGCCATTTTCTTCAGATAGAAGAGGCGTGGAGAAAAAGAGAGGTAGAAACATGCATGCGAATGTTAATAAGATGGACATTAAAAAAAATCTCAATTGGGCCGTGAATAAACTGTTAGTTTGATTATAATAAAGAGTATGGGAAAAAAAAATAGTTTTTCGATTCAGTATAAATTCATCATTGTGATGGTCATCATTATTTCTCTAACTATGGGTGTATTTGGTTTTTATGCTTCCAAATATATTAAAAAGGATAAGATTACCTATGTTTATGATCTCAATTCATCAGTGATTCACTCCTTTGCTTTGCAGGTTGATGCAATCTTTAGTATTCGTGCGAGCACCATTGAAAATTTTATAAAAGATTATGTTTATGCAGGGATTGATCAGGGAAGTACGAGCGAGAGTAAAGCAATTGATCAATTGATGGATCGAAATCATGATCTTATGCTCTTTGAACTGGTTACTAGAAAGCAAGCGAAGCGACTCTTTACTCTTTTAAATTTAAAATTTTATCAAGAGGCAGAATTGCGGTTTCTTGATCAAAAAATTTCCAGGGAAATTTTCTTCGATTATATGCAATCGGGAAAAGAGCGAGGAGTGTATAGGGTTTCATTGTCAGAAAAATCATCAGCGATTATTTTATTATATCGATTGCAAGAGCGGCCGGAAGCGGTAGCGGTTGTGGCCTTTGATATGAGGATAATGTTAAAGGAGCTTTATGCTCAAAGTGATGTCTATGATATTTTTATGGTGGGAAGAAGTGGGGATTTGCTAGGGCATAGTGATCCTAAGCTTTTTGAGCAGGCGATGAAGGGTGGTGGAAAGATTAGGAACGACTTTATTTTCCAGGCAGCAAATCAAAATGTGGGAAGAGGAGTAGGTGAATATTTTTCTAGTTTGCGCAAAGAGAAGGTGTTGGTTGCTTACTCGGTTGTTCCACAGTGGGAATCGATTATTTTTGTAGAAGTCCCTCAAGGGATTGCTGCGTTAGGTGCAAAACAGTTGTTGGAACTTGTCTATAAAACTGGAGCTATCGTATTGGTAATTGCCCTATTATTAGTGGTGATCTTTTCGCGTAGGATGATTGCTCCACTCATTCAACTGTCTAAGGCCACCCATCATATCGCGGAAGGAAATTTTAAAACGAAAATTCCAGTAAGATCAAAGGATGAGATTGGAGCACTTGCGGAAGATTTTAATCTTATGGGAGAGAAATTGGATGCGCTTACTAGTCAACTAATTAAAACGGGGCAATTAGCAGCACTAGGATCGCTTGCTAGAAGTGTAAGTCATGAGTTTGGGAATATTTTAACGGGAATTATGGGGCAGGCAGAGCTGGCAATGATGGGAGAGGATCCTGATGAGATGAAAGTAAAATTGCAAATTATTGTAGAAGCAACGGAGAAGGCAAACGATATTATCCAAAACATGAAGGGTTATTATAAGAAAGATGAACATCCAAGACAGGCAGAGAGTTTGGCCAAGTCGCTAGAGTTAGTCTCTAATCTAGTTTTTCCTGAATATAATAAGTGTGGGCATAAGATTGAAAAAGAGTATTCCGAAGATTTGAGTGTAGTAATGGATAAGAAAGAGATGGAGCAAGTATTTTTGAATATGCTTATCAATGCTGGACATGCAATGGGAAGAGATGGCACTCTGGTGATTTTGCTTGAGAAGAGTGATGATGGTAAGATGGCAGAAGTGCGATTTAAAGATAGTGGATGTGGAATTAGTAAAGAAAATTTGCCTAAGATTTTTGAGGCCTTATTCACAACCAAGGGAGATAAGGGAACAGGAATGGGACTTTCAGTTTCTAAGACAATTGTGGAGCAGCATCAAGGAACTATAAGCGTAGAGAGTGAGGAGGCCAAAGGGACAACGTTTATCATTCGATTACCGCTAGCGGTTGTTGCTTAGTGGCTTTCATGGTAGGTGAAAAAGTGTTGAAAATAACTGGGATTATCGTTTTAGGAATGCTTTTGGTGAGTTGCAGTAAAAAAGAAGCGGCCGTACAGAAGGAAGTGGCCACACCTCTACCAACTGCAGAAGCAATGAAAATTGCAAAAGTGAGTGCGTTTGAAAACGAGGTAAAGAGGAGGCAGTTGCATCGGATTGAATGGGAGGGTGTGAATGCCTTAATTGACCTCTATCAACGTGATTCTTTGCAGACAATGGAGAAATCGACAGCGAGTGTGCTTTTTGATGATGGCTCAGGAATTAATATTGGAGAAAAATCGTTAGTGGTGATTGCAAGACCAGAACGAGTGGTGAATGACATCGATACAGAGATCGAACTTACTTCGGGGCAAGTACAACGAACTTTTAATACTGAGGGTAGGGTGATCGCTTACGGAAGTAAGCTTAAAACAGGAGATTTTTTTGGTAGAGTTTCTTCCGATGATGGCGGTGCGATTGGAGTGAAATTTAAAGATCAGCGTGTAAAGTATGCAGCAGTAAAAGGAGAAGTTCATCTTGCTAGTACCATTGATAGAAACAAGGAAGGAAAAGAGTTGGTGGATTTTGAAGCAGCAAAAGGGAAGGGGAAAATAAAACTCACTATTAATCAAGAAAAAGAGAGTAGTGTGGTTAGCAAAATAGAGGTGAATATCCCGGAAGGGAGGGTGGGGCTGGATTCACGAAGGCGAGATGATGTAAAACTTTCCGTGTTTAAAGGGAATGTGCAAATCGAGGCCACCTTGTATAAAAATAAGAATCGTAGTGTAAACGTTGCTAAAATTGTGGTCTACGATGGAAAAAGTAACTTAAAGATGAATTTACTTGATGATAGCAATAACGTATTAAAGAGCAAAAATTTTGTAGTGAAGGCAAGAGAGTCACTATCCTTGGAAGTGGTTGAAGGTAAAAATGATGTGAGCGTGAAAAAGAAGGAAGAGAAGAAAGAGGAGTTAAAACATGGTTTGCAAGAGTATATGAGTGATGAAGAGGATATAGCAGCAAAACAAGAAATTTTGAGGCGAATTGGCAGTGAGAGTGGGAGTAGCAAGGAAAAGGAAAAGAGAGAGGAAGGATATCTTGCAAAAGTAGTAGGGATCGAGGCCTATTTTAGGTGGCCTGCAACTAGTGGGGCCCAAAAGTATATTGTGGATATCTCTTCCTCAGAACTTTTTGACATCATTTTAGAGACCAAAGTTGAAGATAAAAACAGTACCACTGTAGATTTGAGTAAATACAGCAACAAAAGTTTGTATTGGAGAGTGGCACCAGTGGTTGGAGGGGAAGCAAGAGCATACACTGCCACCCAACTTTTAGGACGATGAGCGATCACTGCGATGAAAGCGCTTATGGTATTCGTCAACTTTTTTCTTGTCTTCGAGACAGGGAAGCGAGGATCTGTCTATGAGTTCGAGAAGCTTTAAGGCGTTGTCATCGTTTTTTTCGTTAATCAGGCACTCTAGTTGCAAAAGTTTTAGTTTTTCGAAGGGGACTTCCAGTTTGTCGGCACAGGAGAGAAAGTGAGCGTAAGCATCACTGAAATTTTTTATATACATTTGGTAGAAGCCGCAAGCATAATGCCAAAGTGCTGTAGGTGGGTCATTCGCGATGGTTTTAAAAAATTGAGAGGCACTGATTTGGTCATTTTGATGAACATAGACAGGAAGAAGTGCATAGGCAATGTTTTTATACTCAGGGAGTACATTAAGCGCTTTGGTGAGTTTGCGATAAGCATTGTCATAGTTGTTAGTGATGAGGTCATTGATAGCAAGGTTTACAAACTCTTCAGGCAGTTTACTTAAAAGTACATTCTCAAAGCGTTTTTCTACATCGGTTAGTTTAAAAGGTTTTACAATGTAATCATCTACTCTATTGATGATTGCCTCTTTGACCTCTTTCTCATAGTTTACTTGGGTTACCATGATGAAAGGGACATCGGGATAACGGCCGTGTTGAGAACGCACCGTTTGCAAGACATCAAATCCCGTCATCAGTGGCATGTTCCAATCACAAATGATGCAGTTGATGGGATGTTGAGTAAATTTTTTTACGGCCGTGCGCCCGGTGGATGCGGTATAGATATTGAGGATTCCCTTCTTTTTGAAGAACTCCATAAAGATATTCACGATGATGGGATCATCCTCAGCAATTAAAACATGTAAATTATTTCCAAACATTTTTTTATTATGGCATGGAAATTTTTACTTCTTAAAGTAGGAAAAAAATTACAAGGGATTTTTTTTACTACGTTCTCTTTGGAGATTCATAATTTCTGTCGCCACTTCTTCTATAGATTTTAGAGTAACATCAACAATGGGACAGCCGAAGGAGTTATAAATTTTTTTTGCGTATTGGAGCTCGAATTCAATTTCATGGAGGTTCAAATATTTTTCAAGAGAACTAGTATCGCTGTCTTTAAAACGGTTTTCACGAATTTTCAAGAGACGGGAGGGCGCGATGATCAGGCCAATGAATTTTTCTCGGGGCAAGCGGATAATTTCTTTTGGAAGAGGGATGCCCATAATTAAAGGGTAATTGGCAACACGAAGGCCTCGGTAGGATAGATAGATGCTAATGGGGGTTTTGGAACTGCGTGAGACACCAAAGATGATAATCTCTGCATCCTGAATAGAATCGAGGCCAAGCCCATCATCATGCTTTACGCCAAAATCGATGGCGGCAATACGGCGAAAATATTCGTTATCGAGTGATTTTCTCAAGAGTCCAGGGATTCCCATTGGAGAAAGCTTGAGTAACTCCTCGAGGCGTGTAAAAATTTGTCCGAGGATATCAATAGAAGGAACTGCATAGGTGATGCTTTCGTTATAGATGGTATCAGTTAACTCGGGATTGACAAACGTGTAGATGACCATGCCTTCATTGAAGGAGGCCTCTTTAAAAATGGCGCTAAGCTGTTGTTTGGAGCTGACATCGGGAATTTTGTGGATGGTAACGCTTACACCTTGAAATTGGCAAAGACAGGAGATGAGAACCGATTCACAAGTGGCAGCAGTTCCATCGGATAGAATATAGATATGCCGATGAGATGCTTCTATGGTGCCTTCTGGGTAGATGTAAACTATCTCGTGGTAAATTTTTGGCATTGGTGTCATAGATAGCTCTCTTTGCCTATGTTATTGCCAAGGTTGCTGAGCATTGTTGACTATTGAAGAAGAAGTTCTAATTCAGGAACATTAGTTATCTTAAAACAGCGAATAGAGGCATTGTCTAGTTGTTCATCGGATAATTTTCCATACCCCCAGGTAACGTAGGCAAGGTCGCATCCGCTATTGCTTGCAGTCTCTAAATCGACGTTGCTATCACCGACGAGGAGGATCTCTTGTGGGTCGCTGATACCAAGGGAGTTTGCTAGAGTAAGAATGGGGGCGGGATCTGGTTTTTTGGGTGAAGTGGTGCACTTGATCCCGATAACCTCTGCAAAGTAGATGCTAGGGAAAAAATGGGCGGCGAGTGTCTTTAAAATCACCTCATCTTTATTGCTGTAGATGGCAAGAGCGAGGTTTTTATCTTGAAGTGTTTTTAGAAGTTCAGGAATTTTTTCATAAGCGAGTGAGTGGTGGTAGGGATGCAGATTATAGTAGTCGTGCATCTGCTTGTAGAGTTGGTCAATAAGATCTTTATGATGCTCATTTTGTAGATTAACAGGCATTGCTTTGCGAACAGTTTCTCGCATTCCCCATCCAATAAAATGAACAAACTTTTCTAAAGCTAACTCATGAAATCCAAAATTTTTTAAGGCGAAATTGGCAGCGGTGCCGATATCTTTGACTGTATCAACAATGGTGCCATCATGGTCGAAAATAATCAGGCGATAGTGAGAGTGAGCATGGAAAGATGTTGTGGGCATTAGCATGGTTGTTTTTTCTCCCCGAGGATCAGCAGTTGTTCAATTACAAAGGCCGCAGCAGTAATACCAGTGATTGACGTCATATAAGAGATACTACCATTGACTACGCGAGAGCGTCCACGAGAGACCGGCCCCGCTGGGCCAAAACTTTTTTTATCAGGAATTTCATCGCTGTAAACAACGTTAACTCCTTTTCCAATGCCAAGTTTTCTGCACTCACGACGAAGGCGTGCGGCCAGAGGACACGCCTTGGTGTTGTAAAGATCATCAATGGTAATACGTCTCCAATCACGGCGTCTTGCGGCCCCCATACAAGAGATAATGGGAATGGAGTGAGTGTAGGCGTAGTCAATAAGCGCTAGTTTGCAAGAGAGTCCATCAATAGCATCAATGATGAAATCGGGAGGAGAGGCAAATGTGGTATGGAGATTTTCTTGGTGAACAAGTTTTTGTTGAGAAGTAATTGAGAGAGAAGGGTTGATCTCGAGAGCGCGCGCACTGAGGAGTGCAACTTTACTTTGGCCAATGGTTGAGATGAGTGCTGGTAATTGGCGATTGATATTGCTCTCATTGACAGTGTCATCATCAAAGAGAGTGAGTGCGCCAATGCCTGACCGCGCTAATGTTTCTAGTGCGTAGGAACCAACTCCTCCTAGGCCAATAATTGCTACGTGAGCGCGAGTAAGTTGGGAAAATTTTTCTTTTCCAAGGAGCAGCTCTGTTCTTTCAAAGATCATGGGATTATTCCGCGTTGTGGCCCAACAGAGGGCAAACCATTTTTATTATGCATGGCGGACATTGAAGCTAAAAAAATAACGGCATCTATCAGCAAATTTTCGCTATACTAATCTTTTTCAATAAAGTATAAAGAATTATATTTCAAGGACAATTCTAGAGTTACAGATCAATACTAACCCCTTTTTACTCGAGGTCAGTTATGTTAAAAAGTACCCTCTTTCTAACCATCCTTACAACTCTTATCCTGACAATTTTTGTAAATTTCTCCGAAGCTGCTTCTCGGCCAAGCTCTGGTGTGAGTAGTGTTGGAAAAACAGGGAAAGGGTGTGAGAGCATGTGGCTACAGGCCTACGATGATACGAAAGGGGTGGTAAGGCTTAATGGGGATCATGTGATGCTATCCAATCTTTGTGATCAACCACTTCGCAGCAAGTTAAAAGCGATGATGGCCACCAACAACAACAGTGACTACACGGAAGCCAGAAGGGCGATGTTTGGGGAAATTGATAATCATGGACATAAAGTTTGTTGTGTCTATACAGGAAAATGTATTGAAACTTATGATATTCCAAGCGATCGTGAGATGAATTGTGAGCACACTTGGCCACAATCAAAAGGGGCAAAAGGGGTGGCCAAGGCCGATTTGCACCATCTCTTTCCAGTTGAGACACATACCAATTCGATGAGAGGCAACTTGCCTTTTTGTGAAGTGACAAGGGTTACTTGGCAAGAAAAAGGAGCGCGCCTTGGTTTTGATAAAAATGGTACTCGCTGTTTTCAACCACCGTCCGAACACAGAGGAAATGTTGCACGGGCAATTTTTTACTTTGCTGTAAGATATGAGAAGACGATTGCCAGTGACGAGGAAGCGGTACTTCGCCGTTGGAATCAAGAAGATCCTGCTACCGAAGATGAGCTTTTAAGAAATGACCTTATTGAAAAATTTCAACATAATCGTAATCTTTTTGAAGACTATTCTTGGTTAGTTGAGATGATTAGTGATTTTTAGATTGCTTCTAGTAATTAGATGAAGAGTGTGGATGCAGAGTTGTTGGCCTTCTTGGATTGTACTGTTGTAGTTGCCTGTTGTGATGCGAGCTCTTCATTATTTAATCGTACTTGTAATTTTTGTAGCTCTTCATTCAACTCTCCTGGTAGCTTTTCTCCAAACTTTGCAAAGTGCTCTTTAATGGAATCCACCTCTTTTAGCCATAAATTGTGATCAACGGTAAGCAATTCTTGCATCACAGCTTCAGTAACACCCTCTAAGTTTTGACGATCAATCGCATTGAGAGTAGGTAGCATTCCAATCGCGGTTTTAATGGCGTCTCCTTCTCCGTCACAGCGTTCGAAGATCCATTTGAGCACACGGCAATTCTCACCATATCCTGGCCACGCCCACTTACCTTCAGCAGTTTTTCTAAACCAATTGACATAAAAGATTTTAGGCAGTTTGCTGTTTTGTGTTTTGCCGATGGTGAGCCAGTGTTTAAAGTAGTCTCCCATGTGGTAACCACAAAAGGGTAGCATAGCGAAGGGATCGCGGCGAATGGTGCCGGCCTTGACATCGAGTGCGGCGGCAGTGACTTCAGAGCCAACAATCGATCCAAGGAAGACGCCATGATTCCAGTCAAACGCCTCATGGACAAGCGGAACAGTGCTTGGGCGTCTGCCCCCGAAGAGGAAAGCACTGATTGGCACGCCTTCGGGATTTTCCCACTCGCTTGCAATAGCGGGACACTGCTTTGCCGGTGCTGTAAAGCGAGCATTCGGATGGGCCGCAGGTACACCATTGCTGCTTTCAGCACTCCATTTTTTTCCAGTCCAGTCGGTAAGAGTGCCATCGCCAGGCGCTTTATAACCAATTCCTTCCCACCAAATATCGTTATCACTGGTGAGAGCAGTGTTAGTGAAGATGGTATTCTTTTCAATGGTACGCATCGCTTGCTTGTTGGAGTCTTCAGAGGTACCTGGAGCAACTCCAAAGAAACCAGCTTCTGGATTGATGGCATAGAGGCGGCCATCTTTTCCAAACTTCATCCAAGCAATATCATCACCGATGGTTTCCACTTTCCACCCTGGAATGGTGGGGATGAGCATGGCAAGGTTGGTTTTACCGCAAGCACTAGGGAAAGCGCCTGCAATGTATTTGTTCTTTCCTTGAGGACTTGTAATCTTTAGGATGAGCATATGTTCAGCAAGCCACCCTTCTTCTTTTGCCATAACCGAGGCGATGCGTAGAGCAAGGCATTTTTTTCCAAGCAGAGCATTGCCACCGTAGCCAGAGCCATAAGACCAGATGGCCCGATCTTGAGGGAAGTGCGAGATATATTTTTGTTCAATAGGGGCACAAGGCCAACGCCCATTATCCTTTTCGCCGGCGGCGAGTGGCTTTCCTACAGAGTGAAGGCAAGGAATAAACTCCCCTTCGCTTCCAAGAGTTTCAAGCGTCTCCAACACTTTGGTGCCCACTCTTGTCATGATATGCATATTGGTGACCACGTAGGGAGAGTCAGTGATTTGTATACCAATCTTTGCAATAGGTGAACCGATAGGGCCCATAGAGAAGGGAATCACGTACATAGTTCGTCCACGCATACAACCACTGTAGAGATTTTTCATCGTGCGTTTTAGTTCAGTGGGGTCGATCCAATTATTGGTAGGACCTGCCTCCTCTTTGGTGGTAGAGGCGATATAGGTACGATTTTCGATGCGAGCGACATCAGAGGGATCGGAGCGAAAAAGATAACTATTCGGGCGCTTTTGAGGATTAAGGGGAGTTGCTAATCCTTCGTCTACCATGAGTTTAATCAGACGATCATACTCTGCTTGTGAGCCATCACACCACTCGATGTGTTCTGGAATACAAAGTGCTGCGATTTCATTAACCCAGCTAAGTAATTTTTTATTGGAAACCATAAGAACATTCCTTTTGAACTGAACATGTACGTGCACGTGCTGTTCGCGTTTTATAATGGGATCTTTGTTTCTCTATACCATAAATGAGTATGTCGGGAAACTCTCGAAAGCAATGAAAAATCTTGAGTTTTCTCACTCTCTACTTGCTATCTGTGTTTTTCTAGTTTCTTACAAAGTTGCCTATTAGAGACAACAAACTCTCAAGAGGCAAAATGAAAAATAAGGAAAAATCATGTTAAAGTCCGTAGCAATGTGTGGGGCAATGACGACCATGATTGGCAGCTTTTTTTCTGCACAAGAGAGTTCCCTTTGTTAATCCCTTGATTTTATGTTGGTCGGAAAAATTTATGCAAATTTTTTTTGGCAGTCGTTTAAGATTGGAGGCGGAGTCTCATATTAAATGAATCAACAATAACAAGGAAGACGAGGATGATTCGAACAAAGCAGAGCAAAGTTTTAACAATCACACTGACTGTAACGGTGGCAGCATTAGTAGTATTCATAGCAAAAGAGGTTAAGGCCGGTAGCTGGAATGGAAAAAACGATCCAGAAAACATGGAGAAAGAAACTCTAGGGGAGTTTGGTGCCTATAAATATAACTACGATAGCTTGCCTAAGAGTGGACGCCTCTCGAAGCAACCATGGGCGTGCTCTTTTTGGCCAACAAGAAAGCAAGGAGCTGCTGCTCGCTGGCATGGTGATGTCAACCCAGTTCATGGAAAAGAGAGTGGATTTACTCTTTCAGAATTGCGTTCACTGAGTGCTCGCGATATGGCCAATTTATCGCCTACGGAAAAATATGATATTGCTCGCTGTGATTATAACTACACTCTAACTGGTGAGGAGAAGGATCGTACCGCCAATTACCAAAGTGCCTCTGCCTGGGCCGGACTTTGCCATGGTTGGGCCCCAGCTGCCTTAAATTATGATGAGCCAGATTGTGCTAACATTAAAAATAGAGATGGGGTTACGATTCCTTTTTATAGTGCCGATATCAAGGCCTTGCTTTCATTGATGCAAGGAGTGTATCATGAGGAAGAAGATAGTTACCAAGTAGGTACAAAAAATATTGGGATTAACTTCTTTTCCAATGGAAACGATGTCAATCCCGGCGCACTTCATGTGATTTTGGCAAATAGGATTGGCCGCTTTGATAAAGGCTTTTGCGGAGAGATGGATCCAGGAATGGAAATATGGAATCATCCTATCGAAGGATTTCAGACGGAAGAACTGAAAAGATCAAGAGATAGTGTAGTGGTTAGAACAACGATTATCTATCCTGATGATGAGCCGAAGTTGGCAACCGAACGAGCATTAAACAATGGAAGAGGAGATGAGTCTTTTAGAAATAAAGAAGTTTTAGAGTATAAACTCGATCTCGATAGAAACGGTAATATCACAGGGGGGTCTTATATATCTGGTGTAAAACCTGATTTTCTTTGGAGTGCTTCGCGCGCTCCTTTTAAAGGAATTTTTAAAGAGCTTGCTCCAATTTATGAAAAATCGATAAAGTAAGACGAAGGTGATTGAGATAGATAAAGTTAAAATAAAATGGAATAGGAAATGAAACCTTGATCGTTCTTTAACTTATAAAAATTTCTTCTGTCACAGTAAACTTTCTACAAACAGAAGGAATTTTTATGAGGATACAGAATGGAAATGTTTGGGCCTTTGTTTATTTGTTTTTATGTGTGTTTTGTTCACTGTTGATGTTCTCCACAGTAGGTGCCAATGCAAAATATGAGTTTGCAGTAATGAGTGATACTGGGCAGTTTGCCCCTCCATGGAAGGAGATTGGCACCTCTTTTAAATTAAATGGCACAACTTCGGTATTGACCTGAAATGGTGGTTGATCCGGATGCAGAAAGGAGAATTGCTAGCGCTAGTTTTTCTTTATTTTTTTGTTAGTTCTTGAGAGAGTTTGCTCAACTCTTTAATGAGCGCTAATGTTTTAGAAGTATCACAAACAAAACCATTATCACTCCCTTTTGCATACTTGAAGGTAATTTGTTTGTTATTACTGGCGGCCAGGCATTTAATAAGTGCTTTTTCATCGTTATAAAGTTTATAAATGCCATACACTTTATTAATAAGCTCTTTGACTCGCTCAGGATCTGTGATCTTCTGTCTGCGAATGCTTTTTTTTGCGTTGTTTATACCCTTCTTTTGAGTCAGTTTGAGTTGCACAGCTTTTGAAGATCTCCACGAAAGATCGATCTCCGAAAACTCTACTCCTGAAAAGGTCGGATTGCGGTCTTGTATCATTAGCCCTCGAATTGCTGGCGAAGGCGATTTTTTTTCTGACGTTTCGGCAAGGGAGAGTGGGATTAATACTACAAATGTAACCAAGGCAATTAGTAATTTCGACATACCAAATCTTTCTCCTAAACTATTTGTAAATGGGAATAGAAAATAGTCTAAACTCATGATAAATTCAAACATTAAAACATGTTTGGAGTAAAGTTTTTTAATGAGTACACTTTCTATTTTTTTTGTTTTGCTTATCCTTGGTGTGAGTGCAGGAGTGGTCTCCTCTTTCGTTGGCATCGGAGGAGGGGTTATCATCTTATCGATTCTCTATTGGATATTACCTAGTGTAGATCCCAAAGTCCTCTTAGTCAGCTCCCTCTTCATTGTTCTTATTAATGCAAGCTTTAGCGTTTTTAACTTCACTGTATTTGCCAAGAAGAGACCAAACCTTCCTTTTGTAATAAAGTGCGCTTTTTCCATGATGATAGGAACCACTCTGGGCTCACTTCTCATGCATGAGCTTCCCTCTGTGCTTATCAAGAAATTTTTTGCAATCACCCTTATTGTTGTTCTCGCACATATGATTTGGAAGCGTTGGAGCTTAAGAAACAAGAGCAACGCTTCGACGCGCTATCAGGTTAAAGGTGATCTTACTAATGCTTCTTCAATGGCAGTTGCAGCTGTTGGGTTTACTGCAGGTGTCTTGGCCGGGCTTACAGGCCTTGGCGGTGGGATCCTCCTCATTCCCTTTTTCTTGACCCTCTTTCGCATACCCATCAAAGCCATTCCTCTCTACAGTAACTCTGTCATGTGCATTGGCGTAATTCCTGGCGTTATTAGTGGTATGCTGTCATCACATGTCGATCTTACGGTGGTCGCTAGTATCTCTTCCGGCATTTTGATCGGAGGGCCTATTGGCGTAAAGCTCAATCAACGTTTGCCTGCATATGTTGTTGAGATCATCTTGATCCTTATTCTCATGGCAACAAGTATTAAAATTTTATTTTTCTAAAAATGAATCTTCCTCTTGACGAAAGCACCTCTTTCTAATTACTATCTGTTCGTACTTACAACTGTTAAAGCTTAAAGCTGAACTCTGTTGCTAGTGAGTTGCCCATTTAATTATTGCGGGGGCGTAGTTAAGCTGGTTATAACGTCTGCCTGTCACGCAGAAGGCCGAGGGTTCAAGTCCCTTCGCTCCCGCCATTTTCTACCCTATCTCCCTCAATTCCCACTTTATTTTGATTTGCATCATTCCGATGATTGCATCTAGTATTCTCTATTGCGGCCCTAGTGGCATGCACTGGCTCCCAATGGACATGGATCTCTATTTGCTGATCTGACCGAATGACCACTTTGCTAATGACCTTCTCAATAAGATTACGCTTCTCTGTTCCGGTAAGAGTATCAAAGCGATTAACGAAATCTTTTACCAGGACACGAATATTATCGAGACCGGTTTGCTCGATGATGTCTCGTTTTAGCCCCTCCAAATATTGCACCTCACCTTGATACCTCTCTTTATCTTTGGCCACATTTTTAACCTGGGCCTCAATCCAATCCAAAAACTCCCCTGACCGCTTCTCCCTATTCTCCATATTCAAGAACTGTTCTTGCAAATCCTGCTCTTTCTTTTCCAGTTCCGCCATTTTCCCGCGGTAACTGCTAAGATTAGACTCAATCTTATGTAGATCTAATTGGCGTCGCTTGAGTGCAGTCTCTAGCATTTGTTCAAAGGTTTTACTATTGATGAGATAACTTTTTATCCGATCAATGATGGCCTTATCAAGTTCATCGCAGCGAACTCGCAATTTACATTTGGTGCCGCCACCGCCACTAGGGGCCGTATTCCCATAATAGCGGTGAATGGTTCCTACTCTTCCCTCTGCGGATTGGCCCGTGAGGCGATTACCGTTTTCATCATAGAGTATGTGAGAGAGTAAGTAGATATAGTTATCTATTCCAGAACGCTTATGCTTGGTTAAAGTGTCCTTCATTTTTGCTTCCACTTGATCGAGTAGTTTTAAATCAATCACTGGGCCATGAGGGAGTGGAATGATTTTAAATCTTTTATTTTCAGGAAGGTGATCTTGGTTTTCAAGATACTCATTTTCTTTGTTAACGTACCATTTACCTCGATATCTCCATCGTATATTGGCAAAAATGGTGTTTATGGTTTTTAAAGTAAGTTCTTTGCCGCTCTTACCAGTTAGACCAATCCTCTTGGCCTCTTCCAAAACTTTACGCCGTCCTGGAAGTTTAAGAAGTAAGAGCAGTATCTTCTCTAGCGTGATGACTTCGTCATTATTGATTCTAAAGTGCCCAGCCTTGTCAGGGTCACGTTCAAGTCCAAGGATGGGGGCCGAACCGTTAATTTTTCCATCATTAACTAATCTAGAGAAAGCATTCTCTCTTACCCTATTGCCACAAATTTCGCGCTCGGCTTGGTATGTAGACATCAAGATCAGCGCCACCATTTTACCGACCGCACTACTTGTATCCAAATTTAGCCCAATGATAATCAAGCGGACTCCATGCTTCTCACAGTGATTGATCAAATCAATGAAATCGCCCACATTTCTCGATAATCTTGAAAACTCGGTTGCAATAATAAACCCAATTTTCTGAGCGGCGATCAAGTTCCAAATCTTTTGGTACGCTGGACGATTGATTGTGGCCGCGGCACTGATCCCTTCATCTGCAAAATTCTCAATGATAGTAAAATTACCGGACTCACCATTGCTGTTTTTTAAAAACTTGATATAATCTTCACATCGTTGGCGTTGAATTTCAGGAGAGGCATCATCTTTGATTCGGCCCTTGTATCTTT
Organism: Oligoflexia bacterium; assembly: GCA_015231955.1. Lineage (GTDB taxonomy): Bacteria > Bdellovibrionota > Bacteriovoracia > Bacteriovoracales > Bacteriovoracaceae > JADGAN01. Next base: position 34,268 of record JADGAN010000036.1, read on the forward strand.
CAGCTGATTACTGGTCGAGACACGACAGTATGAAACACCGTAGATTGTGTTCGTGTGGTTTGCTGGATGCTGCTTGGTTAGTTTTGGTTTTCTTGGTGGCATACTACTCTCTCTATGAATTCTTGAATAAAGTTATTAGTAGCGTGAATATTAAAATCAGAATTCAGTTCTTTGAAGAAAAATGAATCGATGTCAAGAATTTTGCAGCCACGCTGAGAGCGAGAACACAACTTTTACATTTGCTATCAAATCCTTCACTGCCCTTGCGGTGGTATTCGGTGATAAGTAGGTCTTGCTTGCATTGGGAGCAAGATTTGGTTGTTTTAGTAATCTGTGGGTGGAAAACATTCATATTCAATTTTAATAACATTGAATATGAATATTTTAAGTCGGAGATACGGTTTTTATATTATTAGGAAGCTGATTTTCTTATTTGCAAAGCCCAGCTTTTTGTATAATTAGTGGCAGACGCAAAATGAATGATTTGTATCCCTTCAGCAAGCCTGAATAACAATCCTTGAAAAATATTTTATTCTGCTCCTGATTTATAAATATTTTCAGGAGGTACTTACTGTGACAAGCAATCCCATTGAACAATTGGCTAAGCAAATAGATGCTTGGAGGCAACTAAAGCGACATAAAAGTGAAAAAATGCCAGAAAGTCTTTGGAAAGAAGCTGCTAACCTTGCTTCCAAATTTTCACTCCAAAAGGTTGCTGAGCAATGCAAATTGAATTCTGGCAATTTAAAAAATCGATTGCAAATAGGTGGAATAAAGAAAAGCACAGCTGGCCGTGAGAAGAAAAAAAGCATATCAGCTCCCAATTATCTCAAACCTTCCTTTATCAATTTATCAGAGTCAATGATCACAAATGACAACAATAGCATTAAGAATAATTTGAATGGGGATAAAAAATGTATTCTAAAATTGGAAACAAAATCTGGAATTTGCATTGAGGTATTTGAATCAATTTTATATCCACATTCCCTAAGTCGACCTTTTATATTGCATTTCGTTGATATCAAAATGATCCACGGGGAAGGTCAAGGGAAAAGTCACGGTGCTTCCGTGATCTCCATAAATTTTAGAAAGAGCCCAATCCGCTCTAACACTCACATACTCAGTCAGCTCTCGCGTCTGCATAATCGTGTCTTACTCGATGGTGCGAATTTTGATGTAGATTGCGACTCTGATTTGTTTCATATTTAGATTATAAAATAAAATGGTGATACAGGTTTCAATTTTAAGTCAGATCAATTGGTATTTTAAACTTTAAGTAATCACGGTTTTTTTTAAATTTTTTAAAATCAGTATTATATATTTTTTTAAACTGCATGGAGGCATGGGCCCGGGTAAACTCAAAATGATTAGCTATGTCACTTAAGCTATCACCATTAAGCAATAGCTTTGTAAATATATCGGATGCATTATCACCATGAAACTCATTAAACTTATCAGCAGCTTCCTTATTAATTTTCAATAATTTCTTAAGATTATCTTCAATGATATTGGATGCTTGTTTTTCAGAATCATCCTTTTCTGATGTGCTTATACTCCTAAGTTCTTTTCCTAATCCCTTTCTTTTAATAATTTTTGAAATCGTAGCAGATTTAAGTCTTCGCCAATTTCGTGCCTCATCGAAATTTAATACAACCCATTGATCAATACTAATTTCAATTAGTGCATAACCTCGCTCTGATAGATCTTTTTTAAATTTAGAAATAAAATCGAATGAAATATTTTCATAACCAAATAGTTTTTTTAAGGTAACTAAAGTAATAAAAAAACATCCACGATACCCCTCGTGTTCATCTTGATATATCGTATCAATGTTTTTCAGAAAAACTTCATACGGCACTATTATTTGTTTTTTAGCGTTTTCACCTATCTTAGTTTTCATAATAACCTTATCATTTGTACTAATTTATATCAGCATATTATTGACAGAAATCCCTCCGTGATGTCAAGTTTTATCAAGTGTAAATTCTGACTCTAAGAGTCTTTGCGTCCCAGGGGAATTATTCTACTTTACATTTTTGTAAGAAATAATAATTATTGACATGTATAGCAAGGAGCCATTTTCGTGCAATTTAAATTCAAACGTAGCCTCGGCGTCGATGCAACAGCATTATCATCGAAACGGGATAACTTTAAAAATATCTGCGCAACCATAAGATCAATCATTATGGGTTTTCATAACTTCAATGCCAACAAGGGGATTTCTAATGATGCTTTAGGATGCAAGGAGATCAATATCCGATTTAAATCTTCTACGGATCGCACATTATGCAAAGATCAACTCAAGAATAGTTTGGGAAAAAAAAATTTCAAGAAAATTTATCTAAAAGATAAAATTCCAATAAATAAAAAAACACGGCCGGTGATAATTTTGAATAAAAAAAAGATAGATGAATAATATTATCTAACACTCATCTGATTATTGATTATTAACACTACTCAACACCCTCCTAATCATCTCTGGATGCCATTGCTCAGACTTACATTTTGTGGGTATTTTGCGTTCAGTTAGCTTATCAGCGATCTTTCGTAAGGTCATTCCTGGTCTGGCCCGCATCCGCTTGATTCTGGCTATCACGGCCAATTCCTTCTTTAGAGGCACCAGCTTTCCCTTAACCAATCTCTCTCTAATAGTCTCTTTAGAGGAAAAAGTTAAGGCAGCAATTTGCTTAATAGATTACCGTTTAATAAGGTATTCTTGTTCGAGGAAAACAGGATTGCGATAATCTGGAGTCAGAGAAAACGCAAGAATATCAATCAGTTCGTGGCGAGGAAAAGGATTTGTGATTAATGACCCGTTCCGCCCGCCATTTAAAACACAAGTTTTTTGCAAACCTGAATTTTTATAGGTTTGACTTTTCTCCTCTCAAATAATCCTTTTTAAAAAAAATCAAAATTTGTAATTTTACTAAAGTTGAACTTGATTTAATCAAGTTGAAGTTGATTTTTTTAGTATCTTTTCAGAGACAATCGATTTCCGTTTAAGAGCATGGAAACCAATCCGGCCCCACTTCCTGTGGGGCTTTGGTACCTGATAGCATGCTCAATTTACGAATGAAATTACCTGAAATTTGATCTTGTAAACTACTCTCATCTATGAATTATCCTTGATCTGTCTTACTTCTTTACAACTTAAGTTTATTACTTGAAAACCTGAATCAAGTTGAACTTGATAAAATCCACTCCTACTTGATACTTATCTGTAATCGGCTGATATACTTGAGAAAAGTAAATTTAGGATCATTGCGAAAAAACTTGTAATATCCACATTTCAACTTGATTTCATTCGTATTTCGTCAAAGCACAAAAATCCAAAACAGACACAAAAAATCCAATGACAGTTATTTTGACAATAACACTCCCTGATCTGGTTAGGGAAAACGGAAGGGTGTCGTGCGCCTTTTTTCATCTTACTTCTCCCTTAACCCCTACGCACTCTTACTAGAGATAAACTTTAGTAAGTTTGAACCATCGCTTCTCTCTAGCTTCCACATTCCAGGTTCTTCTTAGATCATGCAGTGGAGACTCTACAATAGCAAACTGTCTTAATGGGTGTTTCTGCCATAAATTTTTTCCTTTGTTTTAAGGAGGTCTGATCATAAGCACAGTATACTTGATGATTTTGATTAATACCGTTCGTATGCATAGCTTGTAAATACGGTTAAGTACTATAAAATGGATGTAGTGATGTATACATACTAAGGGGGTATGCCCGTGACCATTGATGCTCGTAAGTTATTGAAGGAAATCAAGGGTAAGAAGATAGAAACAAAACAGCGAGTAACCTTGCTACTTAACATTGAGGCGTACAGCGAATTTCAGAAGATATGTAAGCAAGAGGGGTTGGCCGCTAGCCATTTGGTCGATCGGTTTATTCAGGATTTTATTGTCTCTTACGAGACCGGAAAGAAGAAGCCCAAGAAGTAGGCCTTACTTAAGCCGCCTTTGAATTGTTCTGAGGTTTTGTGCTGTTGCACTGTTCATCTTTAGTAGCATCTGTTTCAGACCGATCCTTAGCTCCCTCTAGTACAGTAACGTTTTCCTGTTCATCTTCTTTTGTGTCCGCCTCATCTTGCAATTCCAGCAGTAGTTTCTCTGTGGCCTTTTCACAAATATTGAAAGCGGCCTTAATATGTTCAGGGTATTTCTCGTATAGATCACCGCTAATATCAGTAATAAACAAATAGGCGGTATCGTCATTTTGTTTTTTAGCATTTGGAAAATTTATTCGATCGTTCTTGGTTAGGTGATAAATCTCCTCATCCAGATTTTTCATGGCCTTATTCAAATTTTCCAAATAGCAGTAAAACATAAACCGGCCATGCAGCTTCTCAAAGTATTCTATGGCAAAACTAATTTTGGCCCCTTTCTGAAAATTTTTATTGCGCTTAAGATACATCTCTACGTCTACACCACACCAATAACTGGTCCAATTCCCTTCTTTTTTGGTTTGGTTAATTTGATTCGATAACAAGCTCCAAGAAATTCTCTTCTCCGCATTCATTTCCTTGTTCGACTGCTCAATAATTTTCTCAAGGTGCGGTGTTAGTTCATCTTTAATAAATTGGTTAACCTCTTGCTGGAATATCTTCTTCGCTTCAGTTAAATTTGAGATATTGTCATTGTAAGCGTGGACAATAGCTGGAAATTCTTTTGGCATACCCCTTCCTTTTGTGAAATTTAAAATTACTCTTTTGTGTAGATAAGGTTTCCTCTAAAAGTCATCTGCAAAAAATACAAATAAAAATCCAAAAATCTTCTGGCATCTTGCTTCTTTGGCCTATGGAGATTATCTAGTAAATCATGTAGTTCTCTATAGCTGATATTTATAAATTTTTCATCATCGGCCGTTGCCTCGTTCAATGTTAAAAAAAGGTATTGGTACCTGTTTTTTATAAAATTTTCTTCTATGTACTTACGGTAATCTCTGGTCTGATTTTCTAGCTCACAGCTTTCAACTTTATTCTCTATAACCAAAACAGCATCTTCAGTGGCCGCCAAAATATCTATCCGCCGCTGGGAATCCTTCAATCTATGCTCACGGTAGACATACTGGTACCGAGGAATCTTTATCGGTACTGTTTTTGTCTTTCCAAAATTCAAGAGGGCCAAGAAAAAATGACCGGCAAAATCCCCTGTTTGCTCACTATCAAGCAAGGTTGCTATAAAATCTGAATGTGTATTTTCATGACTGAACTTGGCCAGTATTTCAATAGTTAAATTACTATGTTCTCCAACCAAAGCATTTTTCTTTTTTCTAAGCGGCACCACCACATCTCTATCAATAGGAGCAGACACTTTGAGTATTGAATCGGCCAATTCCTCGAGTGATATGTTTTTTAACCTGTTGGCATAATGCTGTTCTAATAATTTTGACCAATCATTACATAGTGCCGTTAATACTTTGTTCTCGGTCACAACCCTCATCGCATAGTTTTCAATCCTATGATATTCATCCACAAGTTGACGCATTTTATCCATAGATGTCACTATCTTCTCTGCAGAATCCATATCAACTCTACCCCACCTTGCTTGTTTATTAAAAAGTATTACCTTTATGATAACTCAGATTATGGGTCGGGCCATATTTAAAATGAAAGCATCCAGAGAACGGTAGAGGCATGCACCAAAACCATGGCCATGTGGGTGTGTAATCGTTTACTAAAGAGATGAAGTCTTCTTCTTGAGTAGAAGATCTTGGTCTTTCTCAAAATACGGACATGCAGGACTTGAGGGACATCCCCCTTGGCAGTAATGTCGTTGGCACAGCTTTTATTGACAACGAAGGTAACTTAGGAATCCTGGAAGCGAGGAATTCCATTTCTTGTGTAAAAATAGGCGGCTCAATAACCACACACCGGGTACGTACTACACCATCCTCGATCTCATAGTTCTCTTTCGTCACAAAGCGGCCCCGCTTAAACCCCACAGGATAGTCGTTCCAGTTCACCCCTTTTTGAAATATCATCTCTTGCATTTCTGAACAGCTCTTTCCATTTAGTTCCTTATGTGAATATAGCTCTTGTGCGGCCATGTTGTCCATATTCTGCATGAACTGGAGATCATAAGGTCTTGCCAGATTTTTGGTGTAGCGATGGAAAGCTTTACCATCTACGCGAATTATTGTGTAGGTACGCCGAGGTAAAGAATATTTTGTCCTACACTCATATTGTTGCTTAATTCGATCGCCCAGAGAGTCCTGCATAGAAAACCATCCTAACTTTAAAAATTATTAACCAATCTTAATAATAGCACAAAAAGACCTGCGGCACAATGAATCCACCATGTTTGCGGTGGTGAACTCTAGAGCATATAGCAAAACCTGTATGCATAATATGTATGCACAAATAAGTGGCACTTGTTTAGTCGCAACAAGTGCATACATCTAAAAACACAGTATTTTCTGGGATGGTTATGTCCTGCAAGTCCTGCATGTCCGGGACACCTAAACCAAAACCACTTCCTTCGTTCTGCCTGGTTTCATGGACACTAAGTGACCAACAAATCAAATTGCGCTTATCCTAACGCCTGCTCAATGGCCATTTTTAGTGTGACTACAAACTGAGGCACGCTTTGAGTTGCAGGCCCTTCCATAAAAGCATGGAAGTTGTGGCTGGTTCTTTGTAAGTTTATTTCGATCGTGTAAGAACCGGTTTTCTTTGCTGACGTGTAAAATCCAGCAGCTGGATAGACAACCCCACTGGTACCAATGGCCACAAAGATGTCACACTTTTTCAAGGGCCTCTCGATCTCCGGCATAAAGAAAGGGATCTCTTCAAACCATACGATATGTGGCCTCATGATACTGCCGCAACTTTCGCATTTAGAAGTATCGTCAAGGTCACCTGTCCAAGCGAAGACCTTTTGGCATCCTAAGCAACGTGCTTTATTCAATTCCCCGTGCATATGAAAAAGCGTGGTTGACCCCGCTCTTTCGTGGAGGTCGTCAACATTTTGGGTGACCAGTGAAAGGCCTTTACCGAGTAGCTGCTCCAGTTCCACAAGCGCACTATGGGCCAAATTAGGTTGGCAAGAGAGGGCCTGTTTGCGCCTTTCATTGTAGAAGCGATAGACGAGTGCAGGATTTTTCCTAAATCCTCTGGGTGTGGCCACATCCTCAATGTCGTGGTTCTCCCACAATCCGTTTTGATCTCTAAAGGTTTTAATGCCTGATTCAGCACTTATTCCCGCTCCCGTTAACACTACTATATTGGGTAATCGTCCTAAGCGTCTCACTATTGTTATAAGGTCATTTAACATCGAACTTCCTTGGTTGGTTTGGTGTTGTGGTTTGACCAATTTTACTTATCTTTTTTTCCACGATTATTTTGTCGCGGTTTTTTATCCCCTTTTAGCGCACGAAAAGAGAGCTTATTAAAACCATGTTGCTGGGCCTTAACTTCATCCGATATGGTCAGCATGGGTGTCTCTGGTCGTAATAGCACCCCTCCAAGATACATTCTGATCTCTTGGAAAACAGTATAGGCATCATAAATCTTTTGAAAAAAAATCTCTTCTAAACAAGGATTGGTCTCTAGTATTACGTCACGTCTGTAATGGCCGGTTCTATAACCATCACCTCCAAATTCTCCTGGATAAGTTTCCGTTTGCAGTAAAAACACAGGGACGTTTAGAGAGTGAAAAAGTTCCAGAACCTTTACACGAATTGTCTCTATTCTTTGCTCCCTCTCTTTAAAATATTTGCTTCCAATGTGCTTTTCAATGGAATAGTAAGCATCCTTAGGTGGATTCTTCCTCTTCTGCATTTGGGTCATAAATTGGTCAAGCTCCTCTTGCTTATAAAAGACACTTCTCTTGTATTCCTTAGAAATCTTACCGTCATTTTTTTCATAGTAGTAAACTTCTACAACTGGATAGAGTTTTCCGCAAAATCCCAGAAGCATATTTCGATACCCGATCAAGACCATTTTGCAAAAAATTGAAAGTCTTGCTATATCTTCACGCTCTCTGTCGTCATGAACGTCGATTATACTTTGACCAAGTAGCTTCTTGGCACACATTTTGTTTGGATCTCTACAATAAACGATATCGTCCTTATCGAACGTTTGGATCGAATCGTAGTAATCTTTAAATTTTGATATTATTCTCACCGGATAGAAATTACTCCTCAATATTAATGTTTGACGTGCCTTTGCTTAGTATACACTAAAAACGTGGAGGCAGCCACCCTCGAAACTCGGACAGGCAGGGCCTATAGGACACTTAGTGACCACGTTCTCTTCGTGGCGGTATGGCGGTTGATCGGTTTGTGGTATAATCAAGCTAGTACGGCATTCCAGTAAACGGGATTACCCAACCAGTGACATTGAGGTAAAAAACATGCAGCAACTAATCCGAGAAGTGAGAAGCGCAATGATAAAGTCTGCTGATTCTGCTGAAACAGCGGTCGATTGCTTTTTCGAAAATTGTTTGAGTGATTTGTCTCTTGTGTCCCTATACAAACCAATGGACATGGATTCTATTGTCCCTCTGACTCAACGTTTATCTAAAGCAGAATTATTTATCCTGGAGTACCAATCATTTGTTGCTGATTCAAAGCAAGAATGGATCAACTTAAATCAAAAAGAAAATTCGCCAACGTCTTCTGGTACAGCTCCAGTAAATATGAACCTGTTGGTGAAATTCAAAGTTAAGATAACTCATGAATTTAAAGAAGCACATACTTCTGCCTACCAATATGTCTCCGATCTGAGATCTTTATTCTGCAGTTATGGTGATTACCAGGTTAGAAGAAGTTTTAAAATAGGGAAAGCCGATGCAGAAAAATAAAACAGGTCGTTCTAAGACACCAAATGGCATACATCGAAGCCATTGTTCTCTAAGGATAGTCTCATTGGGAGATTTAACTCTCTTCCTTCACTACACAGGTAGACCTAATAATCCGCAACACATTCACGTAGAATATGACGACGATGAAATCGTTTATAATTTAGCAGGGAAGAAGGTTGCACTTAAAACTATCGTTGAAGCGAAGTTACTCCCGAAAGACAAGCGCATTCTGGTTGAAAACATTATTACCACCTTCAGAAAGGATTTTACGAGCATCAATAAAAAAGGTAACTGCTCACACCCCTCAACCTTCACCTCTCAACCAAATGCTGTTAGCTAAGCAACTTTCAGCATCCGGTAGAGGGTAGATGGCTGAAGGGTGTGAGCAGTTACCTTTAAGGTTGGTAATATTTTCAGTGTTTAAAGATTTTTTTATTGATTCCGACAGGAATACATCAATTACAGTGACCAAGGACTGTGTATGTCAGATATTATAAAAACAGTAGAGGAATGCTACAATCGTGAATTGTTAAAAATTCAACAAGATGAGTTGAGTTTTATAAAATATATCGAAACCAGTCTTCTTCCTCAATTTTCTAAATTAAAACCTAAAAAAGCACATTTGCAAGAACTAATAAAAATCGTATGCAATCTTGCTGAAAAGGAAATGGTTAAATACAAATTTGACGAGAAAGATATTTGTGACGAGATCAGAAATTCTTTAGGAGTAATTTTATCTAGCATGTATAGATCGGACATAGATGAGATAAAAGAAAAAATGTCTGTATTTGATTTTAAAAATAACAATAACCCACTCACAACAATAATTGACATATTATTCCCTTTTAGTGAAAGCAAAAGGGAAGTAAGACATACAAAGCTACTAGCTTTCTACTTAAACCCTTATGGAAAACATGATTTAAAATACAGATTGCTCACCCCATTTCTTGAATACATGAAGAGAAAGGGGATCAATTTTAGCAATGACAATGAGTCCTTTGAATCGAGAAAAAAAATAAACGTTTATTCCGAATATCGTGTAGACTTAAAAAGTGACCAAAGAGATTATTGCCGATTAGATGTCCTCATTCGACAAGCTAATGAAAAAAGTATTTTTATCGAGGCAAAGGTAGACTCTAATGCTGGATACAGACAACGTGAGGATTATGAGGCAGTTGCTAAATTTAAAAGCAATGATTTCGGTAGAACATTTTTTATTTGGTTAACATCTGAAGGCAACAAAGATGAACTTTTTGACAAATGGATAGGCTTAGCATGGTCTGAGTTGGTTGGCATTTTATATGCGTGCGTCGACGGATTAACAGAAACTCCTCATATCTTATACCTTAAGTTTTGGATAAGCTCAATTCTCCATACTTTTTACGGAAATGATGTAATAGACATGAATTCGCTGGATGAAATAAGAGACCGGAATCAATATAAGTCAATAAAAAATTTTCTAACAGGATATCTAGGGACAAAGGAGATTTTAAAGTGAATTCAAAAACTATAAGTCCTTCATTATTTTTATACTTAACAAAATACAACGAAATGGATCAACTTGATACTGCTCTCAATAATGATGAGATCAAGCAAGAAAAAGGAGAGACTGACTCTCAATACCAAGAAAAATTAGATAAGATCAGGTTTATCATGAACAGGGCATATAATCAAACATTGCAAATTATTAAAGTGACATTAGAGCAAATAAGCGAAATTGATTTTCCTGGAAAAATTGAATTAGATAATAAAGATAATAAAATTAGAAACAACTGGAGAGGAGAAGTCCATTTAAAAAATAGCAAAGACAAGAAACGGAAACTAGGGATAGCATTTGATCTTACTCAAGTATCTGACAAACCGTCTTATGATATATGGATATGGTATGCCGATGCTGTAACAATAGATAAATCACGAAAAGCCCAAGATTTAGAAAATTATTTCCGAAAAAAGAATTTAGTAAATACAAATTTACCAGATGATTATAATCGTGAAACAGGGGATGAAGAAGGTCTTGTTTGCAGAATTGTGATGCCGATTGAAGAAAACATGGACGTTCAAAATCTAATTCAAACTGCCGTGAAAAATTTTAAAGATAGTGTCATCGACAATTGGGACAAGATTAATGAGATTGCTGGTTAATCGCATTTTTAGGATTCAACACCTTCACATTACCCCCAAAACTATGAATAAAAGCCATTAGCTCATAGCTAATCGGCACCTTCATTTCCAGGACAACGCTACCGTCGCTCTGGCCAGTCACCACCTGGGTATGGTGCCACTGCCTCTCTTTGATAAGGTAAGCCACCTCAGGAGTGAACTGCAGCTTGACCTTCTTCGCCTCATAGTCGTAGTCCCCTACCCCAAATCCGTTTTCGAGAATTTTCTCTGGGAAATAGCCTTTAGGATAACGGAACCGCTCGCCCTTCAACCTTTTAACATCAATAATGCGGTCAATGGCCACTAGACGTGGTTCCTTCATCGTTCCGTGCGGCCCTAGAATATATAGGGCACCCTTGAACTCTAATAGGGTGTATGGAGAAACTTTGAACTTACTTGCTCCTTTGTGGGAAGCGTAATTCACCAATAACTTTTCCTCGTAGTAGATACTGCTGGTGATGGTATCAAGAATTGCTGTGCCCTTGGAGCCACTGCCGTAAATTTTGTGGCCAACTTTTTTTGAATAATATTTCAATTTTACTTTGCGGTAAAAATCTGAGGGGCAGGCATCCGCTGTCGTGTCATCAGAGTTAGGGCCAGACATTCTAGTCCGTTCTACATCCACAAAGGCCCGCTTTATCAGTTCATCTATGGCAGCCCGGATATCAGGGGCCATGTCGGCGGAAGCGGCCTTAATATTAGACATCAGGGCATCTGAGAACAGCAGCCCTACTAAATGCCACTTGAACACATCCGTGTTTTGTAAGAAAATGGGGTTGAGTTTTATTGTTTGGTTCTGGCCTTCGTCTTGAAAGAGAAAAATACAATTTCCTTGTTTATCTATCATAGACCGCATAGCCGCCTTGATACGATTAAATGTGCGGACACTTTTATCAGAAAAAAAATCTTCTCTAATTGTCTTTAATGGGACACCGCTTGGAATGTCCCTCAAGTAGATAAACAACTCTAAAAAAGGCACTGTATTGTCATATGTTGGTGTTACCATGGGTCTATTATAGCACGCCCTTATGGCAGAATCATCCCTGGGACACGAGGCCATCGTTGTCGACGAGTATGGACGAGATATTGAGATCGAGTTCCCCTAAAAATAGTACGGAGGCAAAGAACAGGGGGCCAGACCCTCCTAGGATAGTGCTCAAACCCCAAGGATAGGTTTATGGACGAAGGTGCTATGATCCCCCCTAGGGTGCTTAATTGGCCGTCAGATTAAGCGCTCCCTACCACCGAAACACCCATTTATGGGCCAGACTAAAATTTACATTCCAGACCTTAACCGCTATTTTAAGACGCTATTTCCAGAAAACAAATGGATCACTAATGCCAAAGAAGTCTAAAAAACTAGAGGGAGCACTCAACGTCGATAAGGGTTTCATACCCTGCTCTATTGCGGAAGGGGATGAAATCTATCGCAATGGCCTTTTCCATTTCAATATTATCAAGATGCTGCAATTTATTCACCAAGATGAAGGCAAAACTATCACCCTTGAGATAATTTAGTGATGCCGCCCCATTGGTCTACTTGCGATTTTAACTTGGCCTTAAAGCCAGTAATGTCATTCGCTATCGCATCTAAATCGTTAAATGAAGTCTATTTAAAGAAATAAAGCGATGAGTTGCAAAAGACAGGAACGAGAGGGTTTGATCGTATAATTGTTAGTATTATTAGAATGTTAGGCACGTTCTTCATGGGAGTTCGAGTGTCATTTGTGGGCAAGTTAGCTTAAATGGAGTCTGCCTGTCACGCAGAAGGTTGAGGTTTCAAGATCCAGTGAAGGGGGCTTCGATTTTTGATATTCAGTAATTCGACTATCGCTGTGCTTATATCTAGTGGGTTTTTAGAGGTTGCGTAAATTCTTTGGAATAATTATTGCAGTTAAGTTCTTATGATTTTTTACCATCGTTGTCGTCATTTTTTTTCAGCTAGGGGGTCTTGTGAAATCTACTTCTCTTCTCTCTTGTTGTTCCAAAATCGTTTTATCTAGTGCTATGCTCACTCTTGTAACCATTGGTAATGTTTTTGCTGGGCCATCGGTTTCACTCTATTGTTTAGATGATAACAACTCTCAGCGGATACTCATGGCCTTTGATCTCGATCCAAAAGAGAGGATTTATGATATCAGAGGGAAACACTCCAGTCTTGTGGCAGCGTCAAAATCGTCAAATTTTACTCTAATGATCGATTCTAGGAGGCCATTTCACACAGAAGTTGTTAGCTATGCATCGACGTCAGTCGATCTGATCATTAAAAGTGATGAAGGAGATTTACCCATCATCATGGTTGCATCCAATGAAACACATCGGCCACTTCATTTTGAAAAGGTCTTTGGCATGTTAAAAGGAATTAAGATTACAAACAACGGTTCTGAGAGGATTGATTTTTTTGATTCACGAAAAGCAGCAGCTACACTTTATCTGGAGGATTTAAGTTCCACGCCTCTAGCTTTAGAATATACCAATTGTAGCTTTGAAGGAGCGCATGTTGATGATTGGAATAAAATGTGGAATCGACAATAGGGTAGGATTTTGTATGAGTATAAGTAAGAGTGTCCAGATGCCACCACTGCTTTATGGGACTGCGTGGAAAAAAGATCTCACATGCGATCTGGTGATCAAAGCTATTGAGCATGGATTTCAGGGGATCGATACTGCTTGTCAGCCACGTCACTATCATGAGGCCGGTGTAGGCGAAGCGCTGGAGTTTCTTCGGTTAAAGGGTATTCAAAGAGAAGATCTTTTTATTCAGACAAAGTATACTCCAGTCGCTGGCCAGGATTTGGCAAACCTTCCTTATGATCGCGACTCCTCTTTGACTGAGCAGGTGATGACGTCCATCCGTGTCTCTCTAAAAAATCTTAAAACAAGTTATGTTGATGCCTTAATCCTGCACTCTCCACTTTCCACTCATCAAGAGACCATGGAGGTGTGGAGAGCGATGGAGTTGATTTGTGCAAAAGGTGATGCCAAAACACTTGGAATAAGTAATTGCTACTCGCTTACGGCCTTAAAGAGCATTGCGAAGGAAGCAAAAATCAAACTGTCCATTTTGCAAAATCGTTTCTATCGAGAAAGTGGCCACGACAAGGCAATAAGAGAATGGTGTCAAGAAAACGGAGTTGTTTATCAGGGATTTTGGATCCTCACTGCGAATCCTCAGCTTGTTAACCATCAAGAAACAAAACAGCTGGCGATGTTTTATAAAAAGAGTTGCGAACAAATTTTTTATCGTTTTCTTACACAAATAGGGATTGTCCCACTTATAGGCACAACTTCTCTTGTTCATATGCGAGAGGATTTAGCAATTTTCGATTTTGCCTTGACTGCAGATGATCTCAAGATTATGGGAAATTTACTCAATGAATATAAACAATCTTTTTGAACTCCATACAATGAAGTGTGTTGCGTGTGAGGGTGGTGTCCCTCCGATTCCAAGAGATGAGTTAAGGCATTACTTGGAAAAAATACCTGGGTGGCAACTCAGTGAGGATTACGCTATGATCAGCAAGAATTTTATGTTTAAAGGTTTTTATAAAACAATCTCTTTTGTTAATGTTGTTGCTTGGATTGCAAATCAAGAGGGGCACCATCCTCTGTTGGAAGTTGGTGTAAATCATTGTTTGGTAAAATACACTACTAATGCTATCAGTGCTTTGACCAGCAACGATTTTATTTGTGCGGCCAAGATAGAGCAGATAGCACAGAGGGACGCAATCTAGGGCCAAAAAGGAACCGAATCAGAACACAAAGTGTGTTAGTAAAAGTTAGAGAGTAGTGGTTGCTACATCATCATATTTTTGAAAATAAAGAGAAGAGGAGTTACGAATATGATGAAGCATTTAGTAGCAATTTTGATATTAATTTTATTGGACATAGCTTACGCTAAAGCTGCTATTGATAGCGGTGAAGCGCGAAGAGTGGGCAATGCAATTGGTGATCTCTATAGAGAGGAGATCAAAAGTAGATTGAATTTAGATCTGGAAGTGAGGCATGTGGTTGGTGGAAGTGGCATCTTTGTTGATGGTGTGAGAATCATTCATTTTGAACAGAAGGCCTTAGTAACTCTTTCCAATGTGGTGGGAGGCCATCCGGCGGTAACAAAGGATGCGTATGCACTCTTAGTCTGTCATGAGTTTGGACATATTTTGGGCGGGGGCCCTACCGTGACCACAAAACTAAATGGAACTCTCTCGGTTGAAGGACAGGCCGATTATTGGGCCACGGCCATTTGCTTTAAGCGATACGCAAGTGAAATTGAAGCAACAACGGAGCGTTTGATCAGGAAATTAAAAATTCCAGAGAAGGTTTTTGAACAGTGTAGAGAGCATTTGACGAAAGAAGAAGCAACAAGTAGCGATCCCACCAAGGCGCTTTTAATTTGTCAAAGGGCCATTGCTGCATCTATCTCTTTTGCAAACTACTTCAATGCTACTAAGGTAAGCATGGCCGCGCCGATTGTTGATATCGATAAGATTGCTCCTCCTGTAAGTAAAACGCTTTTAAAATATGGAAGTAACCAGTGTCGCATCAATACTTTTGTGGCCGGTGCTTACTGCAAAGAAAGTTATGATGGAAAGTGTGATGAGGAGTATAACAGGCGCCCTGCCTGCTGGTTTGTTGCTAATGATTTGTAGATAATAGAGAGGTAAAAGAGAGAGGAAATGTTGCAAATTCATAGGCGATCTTTTCTTGTTTTGCAAAATCTCTAATAAGCAAAATGGCCTTGCGTAAGCGTGGGAGATATTCCGCTGCAGTCTCTTGATGAAATCCTATTGAATAATAGAGGTCACTCCTTGAAGCTGTTGCTGTCTTAGACAAGCGTTTGAAATCGCCAAGCATCCCTTCGCCAGTAACATAATCGGCAAGGCAACCATTGTTTGGAAGTTCAATCACATTTGTCGATTCATGGAAGAACGGTTGAGAGAAAAGGGTGGTATTCGGCCAAAGTTGTTGTACCCACTTTCCTAAATTGAAGGAGTGCCAATAGGTAAGGTGAGCTAGAGGAACGGCCGAGGAATCAAGAGTGATTTTATTTTCGGCCAAGGCCTCGATTACGATAGAAGAGGCCTGCCAGCCACCGGCGCGAAAGCTCGTTGCTCGCTTAAATCCATTGCTAGTTAAGATGCGAATCCCAAGAGCAAAGACTGCACTAAGCTCCTCTTTGGTATAGGCCCATAAAGGAACGGTTGCTCCTGCTTCATCGTCACTGCTGTCGAAAAAATTGGGCGAGCTTTGATAGTGGGCCTTCGCCTTAGTAAAAAGATTTTTCCAAGCGTGGATGTGCAACCCTTGCTCGTCGCCTGGTAGCAACACCGATTTAATTTTTCTGGTGATCGCAGCGGGATTGGAGATTGGTTCAATGTTTTCTGTGTAGTAAGCAGGATTCAAGAAGTGTTGCATCATGATTTCAGGGAATTCGCTACGGAATTTTTTGATGGCATCAAGGTTTGCCTTGGTTAAATTCCGGCCTTCCCAATCAACACTGACAACAATTACGATTTTAGCTTCGGTGATAGGGATGATCAATAAAAAGAGAAAGAGCATTGTACATAATAGGTGTAGTCGCATGGCCATGAATATCTCCTCGTTGTTTGTTTTTACCCACGCCACTATTGCCTATTTGTACAGTAGATGTAAAGTTGGAAATTTTTAAATACTTTTTAGGTAACTGCTCACACCCTTCAGCCATCTACCCTCTACCGGATGCTGAAAGTTGCTTAGCTAACAGCATTTGGTTGAGAGGTGAAGGTTGAGGGGTGTGAGCAGTTACCTTTTTAGATCAAATTTGTTGGTCAAGGTGTTAATATGGATTGTCGAATGTTTTATTTTTTTTAAAAACTAGGAGTTCATGAGCTGCTTAAAATTCTCCACGAAGTGAAGATACCTGCAAATAAAAATTTAGTCCTTGTTCTTTTGTTTCCCACTCTATGTAAGTAAGTTTATCTCTGAAAATTTTGTCATGGGAAATAATAATTAGTGCCCCAATATAATCTTCTAATGCCTTCTCTAATAGCTCTATGGAAAGAAGATCGAGGTGATTTGTTGGTTCATCTAAAATTAGCAATTGTGGTTGTTGTAAAACAATTTGCGCCAATAAGAGTTTTCTGACTTCTCCAGGACTGGGAATTTGTCCCATTAAAAGTTGTTTGGGATCACTGCCAAGACGGTTCACGAAACTCATAACTATGCCAAGTTCTTTTGGCGGTAATTTTTTCAACTGATCTAATATTTTTTCAGATTCATGTTGGGTAATCTCCTGGGGCATATATTGGATTTTAATATTTCCACCAATAGTATTTAAAGAGTTGGCCAATAAATAATGAACAAGAGTTGTTTTTCCGCTTCCGTTGTCACCGATTAGAGCGATTTTATCCTCGGGGCCAACCTCTAATGATGGAACAGATAAATATTTATTCCCCATAGTAATGGTTAAAGATCGATTGGTTTTTATAAGATAGTCACGTTTTGAGATTTCGCCTAAAATTTTTATACCATACTCGTCTTCACTCTTGATTTTTATCAGTTGTTGTTGTTGTTTTATCTGAGCATATCTACCACTAAGCTGATTTAACAATTTTCCACTAACTCCATCTTTGCCACTTACCCTTGCTAAGTCAATTTTCGATTTAGCATCGTGATCCTTTGTATCTATACCTCTTTTAGAAACTCGGGCATCTGAGCGAGCGGCTTCTTGGCGACGATGCTTAACCTCTCGGTCAATACGTTTAACTTCCTTACAAATATCCTCATACTCTTTGCGGTTTGCTTTTCTCTCCTTTTTGATGGCAATCATTGTTTGCGTGTAATTGCCGTTACGAACAGTTATTGTTGGCGGCTCCAG
The DNA here is from genome assembly GCA_015231955.1 of Oligoflexia bacterium. Taxonomy (GTDB): domain Bacteria; phylum Bdellovibrionota; class Bacteriovoracia; order Bacteriovoracales; family Bacteriovoracaceae; genus JADGAN01. The sequence goes on from JADGAN010000036.1 coordinate 52,092, forward strand.
TAATAAGCACTTTATGCATAGAATATCTAGCAGTTCCCGATCGTGACTTACTAAAAGGCCTATCCCTCGATAATGTTTTAAACTTTCTAATATCAACTTTTTACCCTTGCTATCAAGATGATTAGTTGGTTCATCTATTGCCAGCAAAGCAGGATTCAACCATAAAGCTACTCCTAATTGTAATCTTTTTCGTTCTCCATGACTCAAACTATTCCAACGGTTATGCTCTTCCCATTCATCCTCTATTTCCAGCATAGTCTTGATCTGGTAAGCATCACTATCGGAAGAGCGTAGAAAATCTTCCATAAAAGGAGGAGGATCATCAGTACGTTGTGGGCAATACAAAGCACTATTCACTTTTCGAATATTGCCTGCAACTGGATCAAGAGCACCAGTGGCCAATAGTAGCAAAGTTGTTTTTCCGCTTCCGTTGGCACCGATAACTCCATACCAACCGTGATGAAACGAAAGAGACCAAGAATTGAATAAATTTTTACTTTGTGATGGATATGAAAAACTTACATCTTGAAAGTGCAACGAGCTATGGTTAAGCATAATTACCTGCCTGCTTAATTGAGTTTTGTACGAATAAAGAATGACTTCTACACTTCTATATCTCGTGGAGAAAGTCCACTATCTTTTTTACAGCAGTTAAACCCTGAGTACCAGCAAATGCCAAGGTTCCTATGAAAGCAATGCTTTGAAAATATATTTTCTAGTAATGAATTATCAGTAGTAGTAATATAGAGTAGTTTTCATGTTTTGTGATAGGAGATACGGTGCTAACTGCAAAGATTATACAGAAGAAGAGCTTGCTAGGGTCAAGGGGAGATGAATGAAAACTAAACTACAACATCCTATAATAAGTGCGATCATACTCCTTGGGTTATTTGTTCACGTTTGTATTGGATGTTCCTTTTTTTCTTCTTCTTCTGTACAGAGCGAAGAGAAGAGAGTGGCCATAACCATAGATGATCTGCCTCTTAATATTGCAGAAAGTGTGAATAACCGTGAGATGGGCGCTATAACGGATAAGATCCTTTTTCATATCAAGAACCATAATGTTCCAGTTGTCGGGTTTGTTAATGAGAAAGGTCTGGTTGTTAATGGTTCTATTGATGCGGAGAGAGTGGGGATTTTGAATAAGTGGTTGGATGCTGGAGTGGAGCTAGGCAACCACACTTACTCTCACAAGAGCTTGCATACTACTCCTATCGATGAATACAAAAAAGATATTGTGGATGGTGAAAGCACAGTTGTAAAGTTGCTGGTAAACCATGGAATGAAACTTAGGTATTTTAGACACCCTTATCTTCACACTGGAAAAGAGTTACAAACGAGAGATGAGATTGTAAGATTTTTGGCCTCACGAGGGCAAAGTGTTGCTCCTGTCACATTTGATAATTCAGAGTGGGTTTTTGCAAAGGCGTATGATAATGCCTATGCAGCTAATGACAAGTTTCAGATGGAGGAGATTGCAAAATCTTACATCGTGTATATGCGCTCAAAGCAACACTTCTTTGAGCAACAGGTGGGTGAACTTTTTGGAAGAAATATTCGTCATATTCTTGTGATTCACGCCAACCGATTAAACTCCGAGTATCTTCCTGAACTATTTAAAATGATGAAAGATGATGGTTACTCCTTCATCACTCTTGACGAGGCCTTGAGGGATCGTGCTTATCAGAGTGCCAATGAATACGCTGGCGGAGGAGGAATAACTTGGATTCACCACTGGGCCATAACAGTTGGCAAAGGGAGAGAGTTTTTTAAAGGAGAACCGCTGGTTCCTGCTCGATACTTAAAAATAGCAGGAGTGGAACATGAGTAGTAAGGAAAACTTTGATATCAATGATTCACGCTTTAGCTTTAGCAAATTGTAGTTGATAATCATTATAATTTATAAACAATTCTTCTCCTTTTTTTATATTTCGATTGGTTTTAAACTCTAAATAATTACTAGGGCCTTCAATTAAATCCAAATTTGGTTTGTCTGAATGGTTTAAATAATAAGATAGATTGAGATGATTTGGTCCGTCATATAAGACATCATATGATTTTTGATTAGCACCAAAAAAATCTTTGACCATTTTCTTTACTTCATTATTTACTTTTTTTAAATCAGTATCATCTAACTCGATTATCTTTTCTTTTTCTTTTGATAAATTTTTAAATGGATTTATACCTTTTGGTATACTTTTTATGGCCATAACACCAACACCATGAATTTTTGAAACGCCTATGCGGCAGTAAATATCGTTTTTTAAGTGATCAATTAATTTTTTTTTATTCTTCATCGTGTATTCTCTCGTTAAGTAATTCAGGCGGATTGCGCGTAACAAAAACCTATAATTGCTCCCGCATTCAGGATAATAGAGAGCGTTATTAAATAATATTTCATTCGAAGCTTTTTATCTTGTACTCCTCTGCATTTTAAATAAGTTGCAATCAGTAAAAGAAGTGAAACAACATTCCAAGGGAACGAAGATACTAGCAGAGGAGGAAACAGCATAACAACAAGCAACCCAAATATCCAATACAAAGGGAGGCCCAATAGGAGTAATAGTATTCCTGTGCACGAAGCAAAATCTTTTTGAAAATAGTGATGAAAGGTAGGATCAGTTCGCATAACAAACAATGATACGGCAATATGGATTAAAAACATCTTGAAGAGAAATACCCTGTTCTCATTGATAAGAGTAAGGATGCCACCTTTCTTTTGTTCTCCATTCATTTCTTCACCTCCATACTTAAGAGCATGTTGTAATTGGATAAATTATTTTGAGCACTTTGCTTAAGCGTATCATGGCATCTTTGGCCTGGTAAATCGTTCTTTACTTATAGTGGGTTTCGTTTGTATAAAGTGCAAGAAAAATTATATCCAGAAAGCAGGGGGTATTAGAGAATGATTCACGCTTATATTGAAAAGACAATACAATATCTATCATCAGCAGAAGCGCTAAAAAGCATTGAGCAAGATCCCTATTGGCCAAAATGGAATACCCCTTGGTGGCATATGTTACTTCTGCACGAAATGGAGCTTACAAAAAACATCCCTGCTGTAGCAATCTCAAAAATGGTAGAGATACTTAAAACATATTATCTTCCAACGTTTCCTATCACAAGCGATGAGCTTCCCGTTGGGGCCGATCCTTGCAGAAAGATTGCGTGCTTCTGTGCGGTCGGTGGCATTTATCAAGTTTTATTCGCTTATGGAGTTGATGTCGACCAAGAGCTCCCATGGATGAGACCGTGGTTTTTTCGTTATCAATTGCCTGATGGTGGTCTTAATTGTGATGAAAAGGCCTATATAAAACAACATCCTAAAAGCTCCATTATCAGCACTCTTCCTTGTTTGGAAGCGGTATTATTTTGCTGTAAGCGCAAGCTGCTGCCGGAAGAGATTGCATTTCTTGATAAAGGGGCAAACTATTTATTAAAGCAGCGACTTTTTCGTAAAGTCTCTACGGGTGAAGTTATTCGTGAGGATTGGCAAGAAATTCGATTCCCACGCTTTTATGAATACGATTTTTTGAGAGGGTTTTATTTTTTGGTAAAATGGCGAGACCTTGGTCTTGGAAAATTTTTTATTCCCGATGAACTTGTGGAAGAAGTCGAAGCGCTGGTTGCTCGCCAGATGACAGCAGAGGGTATCCAATTGAGGAGATACCATTTATGCGATAAGCGCAGCTATAATCCGGCACCCGATGGAACGTGGGGATGGGGTGAAGCATCCGAATTTGACTTACTAAAAGCGGTCAGTTTTAATGGCAGCATCTGTTTACCTCTCACGAAAAAATGGAATGAGGTAAAACCAAAAACAGCTCTGGTCACGAAAGCCTATGAAATAACTTATAAAAATCCTCTTAAACTTAATATAGGGGATGTTGTTAAAATTGAAAAAAGAGAGAGCGATCCAGACTTTCTTGGTTGGGTTTATTGTAGCGACAGCCGTGGCATTCGTGGATGGATTTCTGAACGATATTTGAATGAAGATAGTAGTAGTGACGCTGCTATGTCCATGGTGATCAAAAATTATGATGCTACAGAGTTAACCGTAGCTCCTAATGAGAAAGTAAAAATATACTATGAAGAGTTCGGATGGGCCTGGAGTAAGAACGCACTAGGTGCAAAGGGCTGGATTCCCAAAAAGAATCTCCAGGTACTATAGAGATAGATCTACCAGACTTTTAATTGCTTTAGCGTTTCTACGCTCCTTCTTCCTAGATAATATAAATTAAAAAAATCCCACTCTTTATTCGGATCAATCTTTAATCTTATTTTCATGGTTGAAAAAGACATCTTTTTTGTATCGCTTGTACGTGAAAGTCTTCTCTGTCCTTTTGCCAAAGAGTAAAAATCTCTTTTATATTCTAAACTAGAGGATTCATCCAATATTTCAACAGGACATCCTTGGTTGATTTAGTTGATATGATGATATTATCAACTAAAATCGTAACTTATATGGACTCGCCGTAAATGCAAGAAAAAATTCTAATTTAATAGCAAAATAAAAATAATCGCTGCCATATATCCGGCCTATCTTTATTGGGATTCAGTTCCCTGTGGCCCTGA
>JADGAN010000037.1 GCA_015231955.1 Oligoflexia bacterium
TTCTCCGTCAAGTAAACGGGAAATAAATCTAATTTTCTCCTGCATAGGTGAGTACTCCTTCCATGGCATAATCAACCTCCTTTTCTTAAGATTAATTATGCATGAATAAAGTGTTACCTATGTCCCCCAAATGCACCGTCCCCGCTAACTTCACACTGGAACTGCTAACAAATACTGCTACCAGCCACCCTGCTACCTGCTTGCTGGATTTGTAAAACTGTTTTACTGGAATCCAGTTTAAACTTACAAAATTTCAAATCTTGTTATGATGCTTATTATTCTCTTGGAGGTAGGAAGAGAAGTGGTGGATTAGAACTTGAAAAGTTCACTGATTGCATCAATAGAAAAAGTGGTCAAATGTACTTTTCTATAAAAAAAGAAGATGAAGCGAAATAAAATTCTTTCTTTTTTCCTCGGGATGATAACAGTATGAACTCACTATCAACAATAGCTCTTAAGGACATTTACTCATAGGTATGAAAAATCTATTGGCATTTTTATAAATGCTTGATTTATCATTGATGAAACATTATTTTGGCAATACATTTCACCACAAACCTGTGAGATAATAATGAGCACCGGGGCAAGCCTGAACATACATGTTCAGTTTCATGGAGTAAGGAACGTATACAAACGGTTACTTGGATGAAACGAAAGCCAGAAGATCCAAGCGAGTACGCTACAAAGCCAAGATAAGTGTGTCTCTATAAGAGAGATACCAAAGTGAGTCCTTAGCACCACAGGTTGGAAGAGAAAAATAATTTCTCTCTGTTTTTTTTGATGAAATTTAATTGGCAAAAATTAACATGAGTAAATGTCCTTTTTTAGTGGAAGAAGTGCCTATCACTTGCATTAAAGTAGGCAAGCACTAAATCGGTCATCAGCGTGACTTGTTTTTCTAGCGACTGGACTTTGGGGTATTCAAAAGTGTAGCAATAAGGAATCCCGCATTTGGCAAAAAAACTTTTCAGTGTTCCCTGGTTACGCGAGATGGCCTCTCCTGGTGACAGCATGGTGTAGCCACCGCACTTTCCTGGGTAGGTGTCATTGTTACTTTTTTGCAAATCAGAGTGATCAATCTTTGCCAGCGCAGAGAAGGCCAGCCCATCATCATCTTTTTGATTTTTGATAATGAAGATTCCTTGTTTACCTGAACCGTGCAGGTCTAAACCAAAACTAAATTGGCGCTCCTCTTGGATCGACTTACTTAAAATGCGTGAGATTGCTGTCCATTCACCATCTTGAAAAGAGCGATTCAAATCTTTGCAATCTCGAGTTCGCCGTATTCCTTGTTTTAATCCATAAAGATTGACTAGTGGGTAGGTAACAAACTCAAATTTCTCTAAGAGGTCATCGCGCTTAATAACCGCTTCAATGACATTTGCCAAGGCCACATTGCTTATCGGTTCATTACCATGCACACCACTTGCAATTACTGCCCGCATCCGTGGAGTACGGCCGTTTTGTTGCCGCTGTCGCTGCCACTTGGATATTACAATTTTAAATAATCCCTCACCTTCTGCATTACCAATGCTTTCCATGGAAACTTTATTGGAATGCTTATCGGCAATACTCTGAAAATGATTGACACTTGTTGCTACTTCCAAAAATTACTCACCTTCCTCGTAATAACGCAGAAAAGGACACATCTTAATAGCTCCCATGATAAAAGAATAGACAATTCTAGCAAATGCAAATCTTCCTTAGAATACTCTCAACAATCAACGACTATGATGCTGATTATTGGACTAAGTCCAAGCTTACACGCTTAGCTAGCCTTCAAAACCTAAGTCATCGTCCTCTTCATTAGAGGTGGCCTGCTCACCATCACCACCATCACCATCCTTCTCGGCCTTGCTGCTCTTGCTGTAATCTTCACGCTCTTGACCAACACCTCTTGCCACCCAGAGCTTCTTAATAAGATCGTTATCTTTGTTGAAGTGAAAAAAAATACTTTGCTCTCTTTCAGTCTTTAGTTCATAGCGAATAGTTCCATCATCGGCAATGCCATCGTAATTGAAGGAGGCCATGGAGTAAGCGTCTTCATTAAAGTTTTCATAGAGGTGCTGGTAGTGAGGATAACCATCCCAAATAAGGTAGAAGGACATGTTACCAGCACGCTTCTCTTTGGCCATATTTAAAAATCCGGTAACTTTAATACACTCGGGCACTTGAGAAAAAAAGCAATAGATACCATTACCCTTGGGAAGATGTAATGTCTGTTTTTGCCCTTTTTTATTTTCAGGAGTGATGGAGAAAATTTCCATTATCTGCTTTTGAGCATCGACTTTAAATTGGGAAAAATATTTTTTTCCCTCCAGCCATACCGTGTATTGGGAAACAAGCGGACGCAAGATAGAGACGCTCTCTTGCGCTCCCCCTTTACTCGCTAACTTCTGCTTTTGGCGACGATTAAGCTTCGACTTACTGGCAATAGTTAGACTCTTTTCTAACAGTGCCTCTTCGCTCTCTCCACTCTCCTCGGAGAGTATGCGTGACTTCACATAATACAAATTCTTACTCTTAACCTTACCACTCTCCTTAATCAGTCGATAATCGCCACTGCCATCGTGGTATTGATAGGTGATTTTCTCCTGTTTGATGTCAACACTACCGCCCTTCCCACTACCATTGCTATTATCCCTCTTAAAAAGCGATAACATTCCACAACTGGTAACAAAAAAAGAGAGCAGATAAAGAGAAGAGAGTATGAGGATTTTTTTTTTTCTTTCCATTAAAAAATTGTATAAAAAGAAAAAGTGGAGATCAAGCAGGAGATCAAGATCAAGTAAGCGTAGTCACTTGTCTTAGAAGATCGATTGACTCTAAGGCCATACCACAGCCACGAACCACGCAAGTTAAGGGATCTTCGGCCAAGGAGACTGGAAGGCCTGTCTTTTCTTTAATCAAGATATCTAAATTGGCGAGCAATGCTCCTCCACCCGACAAAATAATTCCGTTATCAACAATGTCAGATGCAAGTTCAGGAGGCGTTTTCTCTAGAGAGACTTTAATTGCTTCTACAATTTCCGAGATAGGGTCAGCAAGGGCATCACGGATCTCATCAGAGGTCACCTCAATGATCTTAGGTGCGCCTGCAATCAAGTCGCGTCCCTTTACTTCGTAAGTTTTCACCTCATCCTCAAAAGGGTAAGCATTACCAATGGAGATTTTAATCTTTTCCGCCGTAGGCTCACCAATAAGTAGAGAGTATTTTTTCTTGATATAGGAGGCAATGGCCTCATCAAATTTATCGCCCGCAATGCGCACCGACTTGGAGTAAACGATACCACCAAGAGAGATCACTGCCACCTCAGTTGTCCCACCACCGATGTCCACAATCATATTTCCAGAGGGCTCCGTAATCGGAAGACCGGCCCCAATCGCCGCCGCCATCGGCTCCTCAATTAAGTACACTTCGCGCGCACCTGCCTGCTCAGCAGACTCTTTTACTGCACGCTTTTCTACTTGCGTAATTCCAAAAGGGATACAAATAATAATTCTTGGCTTGATCAGTTTTGAGCCTACAATCGATTTCTTGATGAAATAGCTCAACATTGCTTGGGTCACTTCGAAATCGGCAATAACTCCATCTTTCATGGGCTTGATCGCCTTTATGGATCCAGGCGTTTTACCGAGCATCTCTTTGGCCTCTTTTCCCACGGCCAAAACTTTTTGATGCCCCTTGTGCTCTTGATGAACAGCAACAACCGATGGTTCATCCACAATGATCCCTCGATCTTTAGCATAAACTAAGCAATTTGCTGTTCCTAAATCAATCGCCAAGTCGTTTGAAAACCAATTCAATATTTTTTGCCACATATGTGATCCCTTCCCTCATGAAACCAAAAGGATTCTCTTCCATTAAATGATTACTATAAACATATATAAAATATATAGAATAAGTAATACACTAAATTGTTGCATTTTTACATGAATTATTCACCACTTTCTAACATTGCTAGCAAATACTAATTTGCCTTATTTGTTCTTTCTGTGTTAATAATTTTTTCAGCTTTTTTATTTTCAAGTTTTACAATTTTAAATTGAAGTGAGGTTATTTATGGGCCGAGGAAGAAAGAGTCAGGTTTTCAAAATGAAGCGCAAACAAGGACAAGCAAAAAAGAAAGAGCGCATCAAAAGAAAAATCGCAAAATCAACGCAGGCCCAGTAGAACTCCCATTAAATAGGGCCACCCACTGCGGTAGTATTACTTTCTAGTAGTGCGTTTTCAATTTTTCCTTGCTTTAATCGCAGGAGCGTGAGTTCTTTTTTCCAGTGGTTATCAATAAGTGACCAATCTCCTCCAATGGCCTCGACTCTTCCCAGGCGATGAAGGTAATCATGAAATTCTGCCCGTGCCGAAAAGTTTCCGCTCCCAAGCACCTTAAGTAAAACCCTTAAGGAGTTATAGGACATGATTTCAATCAACTTTGGATCGCGCCCATACCTTGAATTAAAATAGGCAACAAATCCCCTTTCTTCGTCCCTATAATCATCCCCAACAAAGTAGAGAGTCTGTCGGTCACTAAATTTGGCCAGCCCCTGGCTCCTCCAACTAGGACCACCACAAAAACGTACCCGTGGAGTATCAAAATATTTAAAGGTAGGAATCACTCTTTGCGCTTCATCTGGATAGGCGGTGGTAAAGATCCAATCAAAATCGATCACCGGTGGCAACGACTGAGTTCGTAGTTGCCCCATCTTGCTTGTAAGCGAGACAATGCCCGAAAAAATATCGACCTCCTCCTGGCGTTCACGCTCAAAATCCAGCCCTAAAATCTTCTTAATAGGCCCACGATAGTCGTTTTGATTCTTCTCGTAGGCTTGAGCAGAGGTGATCACAACTCCCTTATCCTTGTCCTGGGAGAGGTTCCAAATGGCATCCACATAATTTTCCCCACGCTCATCTCCTGAGTAAAAAAGCGCCAGCCTCCGTCCAAATTTGTCCAAGACCTCCTTGGACAGGAGTGTACTGACTTGGGACTCCACTGATCCCGGAACCTCTAACAGCAAAAAATCTTTCTCTGCTGTTGGTAAATAGACTGGTGAAAGCGAAATGAAAAAGACGCCAAAGCGCTTTGCCATCAAATACTCCTGCGTTGCCTCCTCTGGAAATAGCCCCCCAATCACTGCAGAGACTTGATACTTGCTCACCAGTTCATCGATCATGCCACCACCAATGGCACCACTGCCCTGACTATCTCGAACATGAAATTTGGTTGCCTGTAAAGCACCGCCTCCCCCTGGAGTTTTCGTAATAAACTCCTGAAAAGCACTATCGATTCCCGCCATCGCTTGCTCTGCAAATCGTGCCTTCTCTCCAGAAAAGGGAAAAACCACTCCCACATTTAGTGGTGAAATTTGTGACAGCTTCTCCAAGCGATTTTCATATTCGTTAATATAGCTCATGATCTCTTTGCTCTCTTGAAAGCGGCCACTTAAGTGGGCCAATAAATCCCGGGCCTCCTCTTTTTGCCCTCTATAAATAAGTCGTTCTGCCGTCGGTACTCCTAAATAGGCAAGTATGGCCGCCGCAGCAGCATCTTCATTACTATTGCGGTTAATAAAATAGTTCAGAGCAGTCATCCGCTCCTGATCTTCAGCGCGATTAAAAACCTCCATTAATGTTGAGAAAAGCCCATCACTCTTGAGTGCACCCATATCGCGATATTTTTTTAAGTAATCAATCAAGAGCTGCATCTTCTCTGTTAGAGCGCCACTGCTACCATGCTGCTCCTCTAGTAAAAGAAATTTCAAGCGATAAACTTTTGTAAGCTCTACCTCTTTTAAAATCTCCATCTTTACTTGCGAAAGTGCATGTTGAAACTCAGCAATCTGTCTTTGTTTGTAAGCTGTACTTGCAAGATTAATATAGACTTGAGAGGAGAGTGAATCATCTTCAATGGCAAGAGGGGCCGCCTCGACAAAACTCTCGCGCGCCTCAACCATCCTTCCTTCACTAAAAAAGATCACACCCCGAAGGTTTAATCTCATGGCCTTTTCTGTTGGCAGAAGTTTGGCATCTTTAATCGCCATTAACCTCTTTAAGGCCAAGGCCTGTTTTCCAGACTCATAGATGGACTTGATCTCCTGAATCTTCTTTAAAAATTGTTCGCTATAAAGTGCGGAAGAAGAGGAGGAGGATGCCGCCTCTCTTACAGTCTCTTTCTCTTTTTTACTCACCGTAGAGACTTGGGAACAACCAGCAGCAACAAAAATCAAAATTAAAACGAAAACTAAAGATAACGACAATGCTGAAAATTTTTTCATGCGGTGCTAACCTCAAACAAAAATGGCAGACTACCTTTTATTGCAGAATTGCAGATTCTAGTTAGTATAGTGCCGAGCAAATGAGAAAGAAATAGCTTAGGAAAAGAGTTCCTTCACTTTTTCAAAAAAGTTTGAAGAGATCGGATGGGAGTTACCTTTACGTTCAAGCACTGCTAGCTTTTCAAAAAGGTCGCGCTGCTCACCTGTCAGTTTGGATGGGGTCTCCACTTGAATATTAATAATCTGATCACCAAAGGCCTGCCCCCCTAACTGCTGAATCCCTTTTGCCTTAAGACGCATCTTCTTTCCCGATTGCGTTCCCGAAGGGATCTTTACGGCAACTTTCCCCCGCAGCGTGGGAACTTCGATCTCTGCGCCCAATGCCGCCTGTGAAAAGCTGATCGGTATACTGCAAAACACATCCATGCCGTCACGCTCAAAGATATCGTGTCGCAAAATATTAACCCCAATATAGAGGTCTCCACTAGGCCCTCCATAAAGTCCAGCGTCGCCTTCACCACTAAGTTTTAAGCGCTGACCACTATTAATTCCGGCAGGAACCTTCACTTGCAAATCGGACTTATGTTTTTTACGTCCCTGCCCACCACAATCGCGGCAAGGATCGGTGACAATGTGGCCACTACCATAACACTTTGGACAAGTTGTTGCGATTGCAAAAAATCCTTGCTGCCGCCTTACTTCACCATATCCATTACATTGATCACAAACGGAAGGACCTGTTCCAGGTTTAGAGCCTTGCCCTGCGCACGTTTTACACTCAAAATTTTTCAGGACTGAAATATTTTTTTCAGCACCAAACGCCGCCTCTTCAAACGTGATGTCGACCATCATCTCTAAGTCTTGACCTCCACGGGCGCGTGAACCGCGGCCACCTCCACCTCGACGGCGACGACCACCACCGGCCCCGCCACCCATGAAATCAAAATCACCAAAGATGTCACCGAAAATATTACCAAGATTAGAGAAGATATCCTCCGTATTAAAACCTTCACCACCACCATAAAAGCCACTCATCCCCGAGTGGCCAAATTGATCGTAGCGAGCACGCTTCTCGTCGTCCAACAACACCTCAGCGGCCTCCGAGGCCTCTTTAAATTTTGCCTCGGCCTCTTTATTGTTAGGATTGCGGTCAGGATGAAATTGTAAAGCAAGCTTGCGGTACGCTTTCTTAATATCATCCTTTCCCGCACCCTTTTGGACGCCAAGAATTTCGTAGTAATCTCTCTTATTAGTCGTGCTCATTTCGTTTTAAATTTCCTTCCTTCAATGCCAATGGTTCATGTTGTCGCTATTATAATTATAGACTACACCTCTTTGAAATCTGCATCCACAACATCTTCTTTTTTCTTAGCACCCTCTGCTCCTGCTGCTGAAGCTTCAGCACCTGCACCGAAACCTGCACCACCTGCACCTGTTTCTGCTCCTGCAGCACCAGCGGCCCCTGCTGCCTTATAAATCTCTTCCGAAACTTTATGAGAAGCATTTTGCAATTTTTCAGTTGCGGCCTTGATCTCTTCTGGAGATTCACTGTTAAGTTTAGCTTTTGCCTCGGTAACTGCACTCTCTAAGTCAGCTTTTAAGTGTGCTGGAATTTTATCTCCATTATCTTTTAACAAACGCTCACAAGTAAAGAGCATGCTATCCAAATGGTTTTTAGCATCGATGACTTCCCGACGTTTTTTATCGGAATCACGATTGACATCCGCCTCTCTCACCATTCGCTGGATCTCCTCTTCACTTAGACCGGAGCTACTGGTGATCCGAATATCTTGAGTACGACCCGTGGCCGTATCTTTTGCTGTCACATGCACAATTCCGTTGGCATCGATATCAAAGATCACCTCAATTTGCGGCACCCCTCTTGGAGCTGGAGGAATTCCAGTGAGTTCAAAACGGCCAAGCGTTTTATTGTCATTAGCAAACTCACGCTCTCCTTGAAGGACATGAATACTCACCGCTGGTTGATTATCTTGAGCAGTGGAGAAGACTTGCGATTTTTTCGTAGGAATGGTGGTGTTTTTCTCAATAATTTTTGTAAAGACTCCACCTAAAGTCTCAATCCCAAGTGAGAGTGGCGTAACGTCAAGAAGCAGCACATCTTTTACCTCTCCTGCAAGCACACCCCCTTGAATCGCAGCACCAGCGGCCACCACCTCGTCAGGGTTCACACTCTTATTGGGCTCTTTACCAAAAATTTTACGAACTTTTTCCACAACGATCGGCGTACGGGTAGCACCACCAACTAAGATGACCTCTTGAATTTCATTGGTTGAAAGGCCAGAATCTTTGATCGCAGTTTTACAAGGGCCATCCAAAGCATCGATAAGATCGGCAATTAAGCTTTCAAATTTTGCTCTTGTAAGATTGAGAGTCAAATGTTTTGGACCACTGGCATCAGCAGTGATAAAAGGAAGGTTTACCTCGGTAGTCGTTACAGAGGAGAGTTCATGCTTTGCTTTTTCTGCTGCTTCTTTTAAGCGTTGAAGCGCCATGGTGTCTTTGCGCAGATCGATCCCCGTTTCCTTCCTAAATTCATCAGCAAGATAGTTGATGATTCTATAGTCAAAATCTTCACCTCCAAGGAAGGTGTTACCATTGGTGGCCTTCACTTCAAAAACACCATCGCTGGTAATTTCCAAAATGGAGATATCGAAAGTACCACCGCCAAGGTCAAAAATTGCAATATTTTTATCTTTTTTAGAATCGAGTCCATAGGCAAGTGCTGCAGCAGTCGGCTCATTGATAATTCTTTTCACATCAAGACCAGCAATACGGCCAGCATCTTTTGTTGCTTGTCTTTGAGAGTCGTTAAAATAGGCCGGTACTGTAATCACCGCTTCCGTCACCTTCTCCCCTAAGTAATCTTCTGCTGCTTGTTTTAATTTCTCTAGCACTAGCGCAGAAATCTCTTGAGGGGCAACATCGCTGCCATCCACTTTGATCCAAGCATCACCATTTTTGTTGGCCATAATTTCAAAGGGGGCAACCGACTTAAATTTAGAAACCTCGGCATCACCATGCTTACGACCGATCAGACGCTTAATTCCAAAGAAAGTTTTAGTGGGATTTGTAACCGACTGCCGTTTGGCAATTTGCCCTACCAATTTTTCACCATTTTTTGTATATGCAACCACTGATGGTGTGGTGTTGGCACCCTCAGCGTTGGGGATAATTTTATAAGTTTTCCCCTCGAGCACGCCAACGCATGAGTTTGTAGTTCCTAGATCTATTCCAATAATCTTTCCCATAAATACTCCTATTAAAAAACGCTACCTTAAAATTGCTTTATTATTTTGCGACAACTACTTTTGCTGCCCTAATGACTCTCCCATTTAATAAATACCCTCTTTGGTACTCTTCAACGATCTCCATCTCTTTTCTTCCGTCTACCTCACGCTCTGCAACCGCCTCATGATAGTTAGGATCAAACATCTCTCCCTGCGACTTTACAGGAGAAAGACCGTAGCGTGCAAGTAAACTAGCAAACTGATTCTTTACCATCTCTACGCCAACCAAAATGTTCTTAACCTTAGAATCATCTTCCTTACTAATCGCGCTGATTGTTCTATCAAAATTATCAAACACCTCTAACAAATCAGTGATCAATCGCTCATTGCTATATTTTACAATTCCCTCTTTTTCCCTCTGAAAACGCTTGCACATATTATCCATCTCTGCGGCAAGGTAATAGTATTTACTCTTAAAATCCTCTTCTACTTTTTCCGGTTCTATTTTCTCCAACTTCTCTTCGAGAGTTTCGGCCATCACTTCTTCAGCTTCAACCTCGGCCTCTACCTCTGCCTCTGTCTTTGCAACTTTTTCTTCCTGTTTACTATTATCGACTTCAGTTTCCATGCTTCACACTTCTCCATATTTTTAAAACAAAAAGCAGCTGGGCAATTTTTATTATAAATCACCGTTTGCTTCCATCATTTATTTCACAATAAAGAATATTGAACTAGCAATAATGACCGGATAAGTCAACACGCACATCTAAATGCAAGATGGGCACCACCCAAAAGGCCGTCAATGGGGCGGCAAAATAATTTATCTCAAGACTCGCACAAACAGCTCATCCATCAGTGAATCCAGCATCAAATATCCTAAAGGACTTAAACAAAGCAGGGGTGAGCTCGCCTTTAAATAACGCCGTTTTTCCCACTCAAGTAGCAGCTCCTGCATCTTTTCCTGCTGAACCTTTCCTCTAAAAAATTCTTCTAGCGATAGGCCAAGGTTGGTTCTAAGGCGAAGGTATAAGCGTTCTAAATAGATCTCCTCCTCTCCTAATTTCTCCAATTTAAACTGCTTTTGTGACCATTTATAGCGGTGATTTCCCACCATCCCCGATGCCGAATGTCCTAGTGCTGCAACACAATTATGGCGCCAATACTGCAAATTGTGTTGGGACTCTTTCCCCTTCTTGGCAAAATTGGAAACCTCATAGTGAACAAACCCCTGCTGAGTCAGCAGCAACGAGAGGTGTAGGTACTCCTTGCGAATCTCCTCTTCGGGGGGCAAGGGATATTTATAGCAAGTACCTTTTGGTGTCAAGATGTAAGCACTAAGGTGAGAAGGATTGTAGGAGAGAAGCTGCTCTATCTCTAAATCCAAATTCCTGTCCTTCGTATTCACACCCAATAACAGATCGATAGAAAAATTAATTCCACTTGCTTGCAACGCTACCAGCGCACGCTCCACCGCTTGAAAGTCTTGTTTTCGCCCCAACTGATTCATGACCCCTTGATTCAAACTTTGCACGCCCATAGAGATGCGATTGACCCCGATGCTTTGCCAGTAGGGAAGAATCTCTTCAAAATGCCGAGGGTTCACTTCTAAAGTAAACTCACAAGCTTCATCTAATAGGATCTGATTCCCTTCTAAAAATTTTTTTAGAAAAACAGCACCTCGCTTACCCCATAAACTGGGAGAACCGCCACCAATATACAGCGTTTTTAGTGGAGCAATTTGCTGTTGATGACTATGGTGAAGTGCTGTTAATTTTTGCCACATTTGCTCTAGCTCTTCTTCATAACTTGAGAGCATTGCTGTAGCATCGGTGCTACTCCACTTACGCTTATAAAAATCACAATAACTACAAAAGCTATCGCAAAAAGGAAAATGAATGTACAAAGACTCTATTAAATCATTCAAAAGAGATTTTCCTGTGAAACTTGCACCGCTTAGTTTATTAATTAAATTATCCTATACTCACTAGATCTAAATCTAAACGATGCTAAGGAAGAGAATTTCATGAAGATTACTGAACATTTATTCAAAAATCAATTACCCTCTGTTTTTATTAACGCTCCTGGAACAAATCTTAGTTGTGTTCAACTCTGGTTTAAAGCGGGAAGCGCCCTTGAAACCCCACGCGAATATGGAATTGCACACTTCCTTGAGCATATGTTTTTCAAGAGCAAAACTGACTCCGGAAAAAATATTGTACGAGAAGTGGAGTCCTACGGTGGGGATATCAACGCCTTTACCTCCTTTGATTATACCTGTTATTATATCAACGCTCCCAAGGATCACTTGCCCACCTCCATTGATCTACTCTTGCGAATGGTGGCAAAACCGCTTCTGCATAACAAAGATATCTTGCCCGAAAGCGAAGTAGTTTATGAAGAGTTCTTGCGCTCCATTGATCACCCAGGGCAATTTGCTTTCCAGCGACTCCAACAACTCTGCTTTAATCCTCCTTATGACCATCAGATCCTCGGCACCGAAAGAAATATTAAAAATTTTAGTGCCACTCTGCTTAAGAATTTTAAAAATAAATTTTATAATGGCCACAACGCTTTCTTAGTGGTGGCCGGTGATATCCCTGATGCAAAAAAGCTCTTTCCCATTGTCGAAAAATATTCCTTTAAGGGGGGCCAAGAATCCAGCTTCGCAGCGTTTATACCTAAAGAAAAAGGTGGCATCGACATTCACCAAAAAGATGTCAACATGGCCAATCTTACTTTGGCGGTAAAGGGCCTACCCTATGATCACCCCATGATTGGAGGGGATGAGTTGTCTCTCAACTGCTTTGGATTTGGTGAGACCTCCAGGCTTTACAGTGAACTTGTCCATAAAACCTCACTGGCCAACAACGCCTACACCTCTACTATGTATCTGAAGAGTGGCGGCATCATCATTGTTAAAGTATCAGCACCTGCCGATCACCTGCCAAAAATCTATGACCTCCTCTTGCAAATCGTTTCTGGCACTATCTCCGATCGCCCCTTTAGTAAAGAGGAGGTCAATAAAATTAAAAACCAATATATTGCCTCTAAGGTTTACGAAAAAGAGTCCCTCGAGGCCTTTGCATTTGCTCTTGGTAACAGCTATGTGCAATTAGGAGATATTCACGGGGAGCAAATCTTCCTCGATAAAATCAAAAATTGTTCTGTGATACAAGTGAATGAATGTTTCAAGCAAATCTTTACCAGGCCACTCTTTGCAGTTTTACAAATCCCCAAATCTGCAAATTTAGTGGAACACAAAAAGCATCTTACCGCTTTTTATAATCAATTTTGCAAGGATATCCCTGCTACCATCAAACGTAAAAATGAAGTGGCAAAGATCCAGAAAAAGCAGTTAAAGCGTTCCAAGTTTGATTCATCGCTGACGGTGGCATCACTCATTCCTGGTATTAAGCTCATCCACAAGCAAAATAAACTCACCCCCACCTTCGTTATGCACACTTACTTTAAAGGAGGCCTCGCTTATGAAGATGACCGCAATAACGGCCACCACCACTTAATTAGCGAACTTATCTGTAAAGGCCACAGCAACATCTCGTACCACCAATTCCAAAAAGAGTTAGAAGAACGATCAGCATCTTTAGGTGGTGTCTGTGGAAAAAATGCTTATGGGCTGACCCTTCACGGTCAAACTAAAGATCTAGACGACCTCTGCAAACACTACTTTGGTGCTCTTCTCAATTCCAATTTTCATGCACGCGAACTCGCTCATGAAAAGCAGATGATCTTTCGTCTCTTCGAATCGCAAAAAAAAGATCCAGTAAGGCAATGCTTTAAACTTGTAAACGCCTCGCTTTTTCAAAACCACCCCTATATCCGAGAAATTGAAGGCACAGTTAAAACAGTCAAGAACACCTCTCGCGAAATGCTGATCAATCTCCATCAGCACAATTTAAAAAAACAAGAGATGTTGATCACCTACTGTGGCGATCAAGATTTTGAGAGCATCGTTAAATTCATCCTTCCCGAAATTAAATCGCTTCCCGCAAGAAAGCACGAGCACCTCACTTTCCCCATGCAAGCAGCTTTCGGCGCCAAACAATATTTAGAATTTGATCGCGAGCAATCACAAATTTTTCTTGGCCTTCCCACCTTTCCTATGACCAATAAAGGGGATCTTTATCTCAAAATCTTAACTGCCTTTCTCTCTGGCCAATCCTCCGATCTCTTTACCAGGATGAGGGATGATTTGGGGCTCTGTTACTCGGTAAGCCCTATCCATTTTTCGGCGCTTAGTGGTGGCTACTTCGGTATCTATATGGCATCCAGCACGGACAAAGGGGAAACCGCCATTAAAGAGTTACGCGGCCTCATCAACAAACTTCGGGACAAAGGGCTTACCGCCGCTAACTTTAAGCGCACCCTAGAAATCTTAAATGGCCAACTTAAAGTGGCGATGCAAACCAACGACGACTACGCCACCGTCTACTCCATTCCAGAACTACACGATCTTGGTGTCGACTTTGTTTATAACAACAACAAAAGGATCAATGAGATCTCTGTCAGCGAGTTTAATCGTTTCCTAAAAACTTTTTTTGAAAAAGAACTCAACAGCTTTGTGGTAGGAAGGAAAAATTTCTTAGACTAGGAGGCGTCAATCAAACTCTAGCATCAGCACGCCTTGATCAAGGGTTTCACCCTCTTTCACATGGATCGCCTTGATGGTGCCATCACAGTGAGCTTTGATCTCATTTTCCATCTTCATGCTTTCAAAAACCAGGAGGATTTGCCCCTCTTTCACTTCGTTACCCACACCCACTAAAATTTGAATGACCTTGCCGGGGATAAGCGTTTTATAGTTGCTGCTGATGGATCTTTTGCGTTTTACCGGTACACTTCTCGTTTTAGAGGGGGATGTTGCCATGTTTTCTCCTTGGTCGCTCTACGATTTTATTTTGTAAGACCACTAAATAGTTATAGATTTTTTTCCGGGTCTCCTCAGGAAGAATCACCTCATCCACATACCCGAGTTCAGAGGCGCGATAAGGATTGGCAAACTCCTTTTCATAGTTTGCGACCAGCTCTTGCCTTTTGGATAGCAGATCGTTCTCTTTAAGATTTTTTAATTCATTCCTGAAAATAACGTTTACCGCCCCTTCAGCACCCATCACGGCAATCTCCGCCGTGGGATAGGCCATATTGACATCGGCACGCAGGTGTTTGGGGGCCATTACACAGTAAGCACCACCATACGATTTACGAGTGATGAGGGTGATGAGAGGCACTGTGGCCTCAGCATAGGCGTAAAGTAATTTGGCCCCATGACGAATAATCCCACCATACTCTTGGACTGTGCCTGGTAAAAATCCAGGAACATCTTCTAGCGTAAGAATAGGAATATTAAAAGCATCACAAAAGCGAATAAAACGCGCCGCCTTGTCGGAGGCATTGATGTCGAGCACACCGGCCAAGCTAGATGGTCTGTTGGCAACAATTCCAATGGAAATTCCACCAATAGAAGCAAAAGCACAGATCACATTGGTAGCGTAATCTTGAGACACCTCCAAGACGATACCATCATCAACGATCTCTGCAATCAAATCATCCATCTCATAGGGACGACGAGGATTATTGGGAATGAAATCTTTTAATTTGTGATTTATTCGTGCTGTAGGATCTTCCGTGGGAATCGCTGCTGGCCTTGATAAATTTCCAGAGGGCAAGAACTCTAAGAGGGCGCGCACTTGTTGAAAACACTCCTCTTCGTTTTTGCTTCTAAAGTGAGAGACGCCGGAGCGCTCACAGTGTGCACGTGCTCCTCCTAGATCCTCTTTGGTCACACTTTCATGAGTTACCGCCTTGATTACATCGGGACCGGTAACAAACATATAGGAGACATCATCCACCATGAAAATAAAATCGGTCACTGCGGGTGAATAGACAGCACCTCCAGCACAAGGTCCAAGGATAAGGGAGATTTGCGGAATCACACCTGAGGCGCGAACGTTACGATAAAAAATCTCGGAGTAACCTGCCAGCGACTCTACCCCTTCTTGAATACGGGCGCCGCCGGAATCGTTCATACCGATAATTGGAATCTGATTATTGTAAGCAAAATCCATGACCTTGCAGATCTTTTGCGCATGATGAACGCCCAGTGATCCTCCCCAGCAGGTGAAATCTTGAGAGTAGATGGCCACTGGCTTACCATTGATTTTTCCAATGCCGGTGACCACACCGTCACCAAGATAGTGTGTCTTATCAATACCGAAGTAGGAAGAGCGGTGAGTGACAAATTTATCAAACTCATTAAAGCTGCCCTCATCCAAAAGCTTGGTAATTCTCTCTCGTGCAGTTAATTTTCCCTGCCTGTGCTGAGTCTCCATCTTGTCTTTACCGCCACCAAGTTCAGACAAGGCCCTCGCCTCTAAAAAACGCTCTCTTTTAGGATCTGATTCTATCTTATGCACAAAAACCTCTCCCCTTAGCTTACCGTTTACCGTAGTTAAACAAATTTTAATTGTAGATAATTTATTAAAATATTTTTTATTTGGCCTCTCTTTTTTTTACCTCAAGAAATCGTGGCATCACCCGAAATGTTAGCAGTAACGCAAGGAGATTTTATATGAGTAAATGGCCAAAGCAAGAAGATAGTGTTGATGACAATAGCTTTATGAGCGAAGAAGAGAGGCAGATTGAAAAAGTTCATGCACCCATTATTCCTGAGCCGATCTACGATGAGCGTCCCTTTAGGGCCAAGCTTATTGTTGAAGTCAAAAGTGAAATTGAAAAAAAAGAAGAAGAGAAGACCATAGCACTTGAACTTCCCGTATGGAGAATTAGTCCGCTAGGTATTGAACTTGCCCTAGATGCTAAATCCCTCCCTTATAGGAAATTTTTAACAAAAGGTGCTCTGGTCAACCTGATCGTCTATCCTCAAGAAGATGAGTGCTCCTTTCAAGGAGTCATCATCAGTAGCAGCGTAAAAGTTCATGACAAAGAGATCATTGGTATTCGTTGGCACGCCCCGAGTAATCAAGAGCAAAAGAGCAGCATGTATCTGGAGAAGCGCCACCACCACCGCTGGATTTGCCCTAGTGAATTTTTACCCACAGGTATCGCTCACAATCCGCTCAAATTTAACGACTACATTCGTTTTCAGGTACGCGACCTTTCTCTGCAAGGGATGCAACTCACTACAAGCCTTAGAAACCGCTCGCTCATTCCTGGTATGAAGTTAGAGGCCATGTTTAGTTTTCCACTGGTCGGTGATTTAACCATTGCTTTCCATATCAATAACGTTCGCATCACGAAACTCAATAATCGCAACTACCTTACTCTTGGGGTAGAGGTACTGAATCCAGACACGGCCTATAAAGAGACCATCGGCCAATATGTGTTTCAATTTGGATCTGGCCGCACTATTGAAGATCTAAAAAAGCATGGGCTGATTATTAATTCCACTAGTAAATCACTCGACTTTTCCTATGTTCGTAGCAAAGAGGATTATCTTGATGTATTGAAACTTCGACGCATCTCTTATGGTGCCAGCGACTCTATTCCTCCAGAATTACCGATTGAAGATACTAGTGATCTCTACGATTCTCGTGCCAGAATCATCATGGGAAAATTGCACAACGAACTAGTGGCAACTGCACGCATACTTTTTCATAATGAAAATGACGAACTAGAACATGAAAAATTCATCACCCTCCCAGAAAATTTTCCAAGAAAAGATGAGATTGTAGAGGCAACCAGGGTTTGCATCCATCCCGAATACAACAACAACAACGATCTTTTTTACCTGCTCATTCGGCAAATTCTCATGATCGCGTTGCAAAGCAAACGCAAATATATCATTAGCAGCACGATACCTTCACTAGCAAAGCTCTATGAAAAAATCGGAGCACAGATGCTGGGAGTACGCTTCCTCCACGGCGATTTAGGAGACATCCCTCACGAATTAATTCTCCTCGACGTTCAAGAACTCATCTCTGGGGAAAATATCAGTCCTATGCTTTGGAACAAATTGTTCAATGAATTTAGTGACTATCTCCTTAAAAAAAATTTACTGGCACTGACCCTTAAACAAAAAATACGCATTCACGCCTATAAAACCTTAACCCCCATTCTTAAAATTTTCAAAAAAGAGATCAAGTAAGGGATCCCTAACCACTAATAACAAAATCATTTTAATCTATGGGCCACTGGCAAGAGCTTTAGTTATTCTATAACTATGAATAAGAAGCTCTATTTTATTTTTTTTGCCTCAATCATTTTTATTGTCACGATTACTCTTGTCAGTATCAAAGGGAGAACTATGAGCTCAAAGTATGACCAGCAAGAACTACAGAAAAAGTTGACTCCGTTACAATACTCTGTGATGTGCAATGAAGCGACAGAGCCACCCTTTCAAAATGAGTATTGGAACCACAAAGAGGAGGGGATCTATGTGGATCGCATCTCAGGAAAAGCGCTCTTCTCCTCCCTGGATAAGTTTGACTCGGGAACCGGCTGGCCCTCCTTTACCAAACCAATAGAAGATGAAAGCTTGGCTTATAAGAGTGATAATAAGCTCAACACCTCCCGCACTGAGGTGCGCTCCAAAAGTTCTGATACCCACCTTGGACACGTTTTTGATGATGGCCCTGTCGATAAAGGGGGACAACGTTACTGCATTAATTCAGCATCCCTTAACTTCATTCCCAAAAGCAAACTGGCCACGGAAGGTTACGGCGAGTATGAAAAACTCTTTGCGACTACTCACAAGAAGAACACTACCAATTTGGAAGAGGCGATGTTTGGAGGTGGATGTTTTTGGGGAGTCGAAGAGCTGATTCGCAAACTTCCAGGGATTGTGGCCACTGAAGTAGGTTATGCTGGTGGCAAGCTGGACCATCCCAGCTATAACGATGTTAAGAAAGGAAATAGTGGTCATGCTGAAGTGATTCATCTGAAATTCGACCCCTCCAAAATCAGCTATAAAGAGATCATGAACTACTTTTTCCGCATTCACGATCCCACCACCAAAGATCAACAAGGAAATGATCGTGGCACTCAATACCGTTCAGTCATTTTTGCAAAAGATGACCAGCAAGCTCAGATCGCTAAAGAGGCCATTGCCAATGCTGCAAAATCTGGACGCTGGAAAAATCCCATCGTCACGGAGATTGTCTCCTGGAGGGCCTTCTATCGCGCAGAAGAGTACCATCAACGCTACCTCGAACAAAACCCCGGTGGCTACACCTGCCATTTCCTCCGCAAATAAGCAGATGTGCAAAGTGACACCACTTTAAAAACTTTTCAGGTTCCCCAAACAGGCATTTCTCTTGCATACCTTAAATCTAAAATGGAGGTTATTTATGTTTGCTAAAAAAACAGTATGGATCACCGGAGTTGTGGGTATCATTTTTCAAATCGCCTTTGCTTTCGCAGACGATCCGCTAACACCACCACTACCGATCACCTTAAATGCTCCCTCCTATCGCGGAAATGGTTGCCCCCAGGGAACGCTTAGTGCGATCTTAAGTCCCGATCAAACTAGCTTAAGTTTACTCTTTGACAATTATGTTACCGTGGCCGGTGGAACTAGCGGCAACAAGATCGATGCTAAATCTTGCAATATCATGATCCCTATTAATGTACCCAGTGGGTATAGCATTGCTATTATCAAATCCGATTATAGAGGGTTTCTAAACGTTCCTGATGGTGCCGATTGCGATATGCAGGTCAACTTTTTTTTCCATGGCCATGCAGGAAATTTTAAACATGAGAGGCGTTGGGATGATAGAGATCAACGCGCAAGCAGGCACAATCAAGACTTTTTTCTTTCTCATGAAATCAGGGAGAACCTGCGTTCATGGTCCAAGTGTGAAAACAAGCAAATCAATTTACAGGTAGACAGTAATTTAAGAGTGAGAACCAATAGGCAAAATGAAGAGGTCTACGCCTCCCTCGATACGATTGATATGACGGCATCAGGCATCGTCTATAAGATCGCCATGAAAAAATGCCCTCTCCCACAAAGACCTCCTCACCGACCACCTCTAGGTAGAGAAAGAAGGTAAAGCAAGATGTATTGACTTAAGTCAATCAGTTTAAGATGAAAAGATGGAAGAATAGAGTATAAATTCATTGGAAAACGAAGGAGAAGATAATGAACGTTACTCAAAGACTTAAAGATGAACATCAATTAATTTTAAAATATGTGGCGCTGTTAGACCGCTACCTGCGGGCCATGAGAAGTAATGCTGCAAAGAGAACATCACTAGCACCCAAACTTTACCAATTTATTTCATTCATCCAAGAGTTCGCGGACAAGTACCATCACGCCAAGGAGGAGAATATTCTCTTCCAATATATGGAACGCCCCCATGTGCTTGCCCATTGTAATCCACTACCCCAAATGCTATATGAGCATGACAATGGACGGACGTATGTTCAAGAAATGATCGCGGCGCTCGAGAAAAATGAAATTGAAAGCGCTATCACGAGTGCTTATGGATGGCTACATTTGTTAAGCGATCATATCCATAAAGAAGATAATATTCTCTACCCCATGGGTGAAGAGGGCCTAAACGAAGAGGATAAGCAAGAAATTTTAAAAGATTACGCGCAAGCAGAAGAGAAGCATCGTGGGGCCGAACTTGAGGCCAAGTACCGCGCTCTCTTAAGTGATTTGGAACGTGAATTAGAGCATGACTAATCGAGGAATAAAGATAGCAGTGGCCGGCAAAGGTGGTGTAGGGAAAACCATATTCTCTACACTCCTTGCGCACTATTTTTCCCGTCAAAACCACCAAGTGTATGCGATTGATGCCGATCCCGATGGTAGTTTACTCTTTGCTCTTGGAGCAACAGAGGAGGAGAGGAGTGCGCTTGTTCCTCTGATTGAGATGAAAGCACTGATCGAAGAGCGCATGGGTGTTGGTGGGTATTACCCCTTAAATCCTCCCGTAGAAGACTTAATCGAAAAGGTTGCAATTAGCATCGGAAAAATTAAAGTTTTGCAAATGGGAGGCAGCAAGCGAGGAGGAGAGTCCTGCTACTGTCGAGAAAACACTTTTTTACAAGCGATGGTAAACTCACTCCTTTGGAAAACGAGTGATGTGGTGATTTTGGATATGGGTGCTGGAATTGAACATCTAACCAGAGGAACCGCAAAAGGCGTCGATGCCCTCGTGATTGTAGTAGAACCCACCCTCAATAGCTGTGCCATGGGAAAAACCATCAAACAGCTAGCGGCCGATTTAGAGATCAAGAGTATCGTTTATCTCGCCAACAAAATAAGAGGCCATCAAGAGCGAGCATTTGTTTTGGAACAACTTCAAGGGGAGCAAATCCTTGGTACGCTTCCTTATGAGGAAAAGATCAACACTCTTTATAGGGTCGCTGGAAAACGCACTGATTTTGAATTTGCTAGCGATTTTGATTATTCGCTACAAAACATTGCAAAATTAATTTTAAAATAAAGAGTAAATATGAGTAGTAGTAGTAGTAATAGTAGTAATAATAATGATGATCAAATGCTAAAGAGGGCGCGTGAGCTTGGAATCGTGACGGCCGCAGATCGCTACCGGGCGCAAACTCCCAAGTGCCAATTTGGAGAGACAGGTATTTGCTGTACCGTTTGTTTGCAAGGCCCTTGCCGGATTACTAAAAAACCAGGAATGGACAGAGGAGTTTGCGGTGCTAATGCCGACACCATCGTTGCAAGAAATTTGGTGAGGCACCTCGTATTTGGTGCCGCTGGACACTCCGATCATGCACGCGAAATGGTGCTGGCACTAAAGGGTGTCGGAGAAGGAAGCGTCAAAGATTATAAAATTTCCGATCCTAAAAAGCTTCAGCATCTAGCAGAAAAACTAGGTCTAACAGATGCACAAACACAAGATGAAAAAGCATTAGCACTCTTCGTGGCCAATAAGTGTTTGCAAGATTTTTGGAAATATGATGCCTCTCCTTGTCTATGGTCACAAGCAAACCTCGATGCCAAAGCACTGGCTAAATTGCAAGAGATTGCTATTCTTCCCTCGGCCATTGATCGTGAGATTGTACATATTTTACACCAACTCAACATGGGCACCGATGCTGATCCCTTCAATATTTTGCTCTCGGGACTACGAGCGGGCATGATCGATTTTACAGGAATGTCGATGGCCACTGCAGTAACCGATATTTTATTTGGAGTCCCTTATCCCGTAGTCACAGAAGCAAATTTGGGTGTGCTGAAAAAAACGCAAATCAACATTGCCGTTCATGGGCACAACCCCCTTTTAAGTCAAGTCATCGTCTATGCTGCCAAAGAGTTACATAAGGAGGCCTTAGAGGCCGGTGCCTCCGAAGGCATCAATATTGTCGGGATTTGTTGCACGGGCAATGAACTGCTGATGAGAGAGGGAATCACCAGTGTGGCCAACTATGGAACACAAGAGTTGGCCGTGATCACAGGGGTACTCGATGCCATGGTTGTCGATGTTCAATGTATTAATCCTGCACTCAAAGAGATTTGCCAAGCTTTTCACACCACCTTAATCACCACCTCCCCACGCGCGAAAATGAGTGGAGTTATGCATGTGGAGTTTGAGACCACAAGCGCACTAGAAAGCGCTTTACGCATTACCAGAGAGGCCATTGCAAGTTTTAAAAGACGAGACGATACACTCATTCACATTCCAGATTATAAAGCAGAGGTGATCGGTGGTTTTAGTGTCGAGGCGATGCTGGCACTCTTTGCAAAAATAGAGTGCGATCATCCCATGCGAGTGCTCGCCAATGCGATCAGCAACAAAACCATCAAAGGCATCTGTGCCTTTATCGGTTGCAACAACCACCGTGTAGAACAAGACCAAAATATTACCACCATGGCCCGAGAGTTAGCACAAAAAGATGTCTTCATCCTCTCTACAGGATGCGCCTCCGGGGCCTTAGCAAAAGCAGGCCTTATGTCCTCTTTGGCGGTAGAAAAATATGCAGGTCCTGGGCTCAAACATTTTCTAAAACAGCTAGAGGCCAAATCCACACTAGCGTGTGGACTCCCTTTGGTCTTTAATATGGGCGCCTGTGTGGACAACAGTCGTGTAGCTTTGCTATGGAAACTCCTTGCCGAAGAGATGAACCTTCCCCTTTCTTGCTTACCGGTTGTCGCCAGCTCCCCTGAAATCATGTCAGAAAAAGCGCTCGCCATCGGTTGCTGGATGGTTGCCATTGGGGTTCCGGTAGTGGTCAGCATTCCTCTTCCCGTTACTGGCAGTGCTTATGTAACGGAGTTACTAACCACAAAATTAAAAGATATTGTTGGTGGATATTTTTCCATAGAACCAGATCCCCTGGCCGCTACCAAAATCATCGATGGCATTTTACAAGAACGCATTTTAAAAACTTGCTGACGTTTCCCTGGTTTACCCCGAAAATAAGACTTCACATGCCCTGATTTAGGTATAAAATAGAGCGTATGGAGAAAATAACCGGAGTAAACACTTGAAAAGGTAAGCTTTCGACTATTTAAAACGATGGATAGAAAGAAAAAATGCGAAACCCCCTCATCATAAGAGGCGCACGACAGGTTGGCAAATCAACTTTAGTCCATCTTTTCTGCAAACAAGAGAACATCACATTGCTCGAGATGAATCTCGAGATCGAGTCTCTCAAGTCCATTCATCATGAAAACTTTAAATTGCAATCACTCTTAGATGAGATACAACTCAAAAAACGATGTAAAATCGACAAGAATACGCTTATCTTTTTTGATGAAATCCAGGAATCACCACGACTCCTTAAACTTCTTCGATATTTTTATGAAGAGGCCCCCCATCTAAAAATAATGGCCGCGGGTTCTCTTTTAGAGATTACTTTAAAGTCAGAAAATTTCTCTTTTCCTGTAGGCCGGGTTGAGTTTTATCATTTAGGACCGCTCTCCTTTCGAGAGTTTTTATTAGCAACCAGTCGTGAATTTTTAGATGAAAAACTTTTAAACTTTGATTTTTCTGAAGAGGTTCACCAAGAGGGAATCAATGCTTTACGAGAATACTTCTATGTAGGTGGGATGCCTCAGGCGGTAAAAGAGTTTAGTGAGAGTCAGGGCCTTCTCGAAATGAGAAGAATCCAATCACAAATTATTCAAACCTACCAGATGGATTTTCCAAAGTATAACCGGCGGATTAATCTTGATAGGATCTCTCGCATCTTTTCTTCAATGGCACTTCATATTGGCAAAAAAGTGATTTATTCAAAAATAGATGCAGAGTCAAGTTCTCGCGATACCAAAAGAGTTTTAGAGATCTTGATGGATGCCAGAGTTCTTCTCCCTTGCATCCACTCTTGTGGAAATAATTCACCTTTGGCGGGTGAATCTGATCCTGCAATTTTAAAGACATACTTTATAGATATTGGTCTTTTAGGTGCAATGCTGAATTTAGATTTAGAAACTATCGATTATGAATTTAAAAATTTATTCAATTTAAGAGGGTGTTTGGCAGAACAATTTGTAGCACAACACCTCTTCTTTGCTAACTCCGAATACTCACTTCCCTCTCTCTTTTATCATTTAAGAGATAAGGGGACACAAAAAGCAGAGATCGACTTTCTTTTTGAAAAAAAATCCAAAATTTATCCAATGGAGATAAAATCGTCTGCAAAAGGACATTTAAAATCTTTGAAATATTTTTGTGATTCGAAAAAATCTCCAGCAGGCATCAAAATATCGTTAGCACCATACTCTGTTGAAGAGATGGCCTTTGGTGCTTCTCCTCTCATAAATATCCCTCTTTATGCAATAGAATACTGGATCTCGCGTCAATGACCTCTCCTACTCGTCCGCTGGAATAATTCATGAAAAAATATTTTGAGATCGTAAGACAACTAAACGGCCTTATATGGATAATTAAATCTCACTTTCCCCAAGGCAACTGGCACCACCCATTTTATATTTTGATGAATTGAATATTTCTAAAATATGTAGACCAAGTAAATATGGTGGAGCAAGTGGCATCACCAGGATATGTTGATTCTGATTCTGTGGTGATATTGATGGCCACTTCATTTCCCCAGTCTGTGTGCTCTACAAGACATAAATCAATATTAGTAAGATCAATTGTTTGTCCATCAATAGTTATTGAGACATATTTTCTTGTTTCGAAATTTGCAATGAGTTCGAACGTGTGCCATTGGTTATCGGGAGTAATAGTTATTCCGGTATTGTATAGTTGTAAGTTGGTTGTATAAATAAAGAGTTTGCCATAAGTTGATTCCCATGGATTGAGCGACCAGTAAATTGCGGCCTCTGCAGTCCATTTATTTGCATTCCATAATGCATTCCTTCCGTCCCACAGCTGAATCATAAGATGAACTGCTTGTGGATTGCTTCTTTGGGTAATGTCTGCCAAAGGTGTGTTTGGCAGTTTAACTTGATAACTATATTTGTATGTACCCAAAGAGATGTTCGTACCATTTGGAAAGCTTTCAAGAAATTGTTTGGTTCCGATTGCATTGACCCACGTATTCGTCTCATTAGAATTGGCGGTCACAATACCATAATCAGCATTACTACTAAGGGCCACATCACTTGCTGTGCATTCACAACTGGTGGTTCCTCCTGGATTGCACTCGGGGTTTACTGTATGCCCAATGAGGTTGCTAGAAGAATAGAGCGTTATTGCGGATGCTGGAGCTATGTACTTTGGAGCATTAGCATCCGAACAAGTGGTCAAATAGATCAAGAAAATGAGAGGTATTGCAACAGTAGAGAGCTTATTTAATAGCATTATTCATTCTCCAAATGATGAATTTTTAACTTTCTTTTGTGGGAATATTTTCTTCTATCTTGCAGTATTGCACAAGATGCTTTCGGGGAATTCTATTAATATTTTTGATCTTGATATAAAAAAATGAGGCCAATCTCCTCGAGGTAGCGAGGAACACCTCCAGAAGCAGTACCCTGACGCAAACCTTGTAACTTTGCGATAAAGAGAACCTACTCTGGATTATTTTCCCTTTTAACTAAAAGTAGTTGTAGCTGATGACCACTGTCGATCCCTTCGCTGGCACGGGGGTTAATGTTAAAGATTTACCATCCCCCGACAATGTCCAGCCGCTGGTCTCTACACCATTCACACGCACGTGCACACTTTCTCGAACTAGTGTCCCTGGACAATTAAGTGAAAAGGAGTCCAAAATTTTGGTAATGCTTGCGCTCAAATTTGTGAGCAAGGTCTGTGCAGTGTCTGTAGTTTTGATAAGATCATTAATGTTTAAATAGAGTCCGCCAATTTTCGCAACTGTCTCTTGATATTTGCTTGCAAGATCTTTACTAGGATTAATCACTGCAAACATCTTTAAAAGTGATGGCCGGCCACTTTTCACAGATTGAAAATCGCTAACCCAATAATCGACAGTAGATGCAGATTGCTCATTCTCATCACTAAAAATAATAAAAACTAAAGCACGGGAAGAGTCATTCCAAGAAATTGAGGGATTATTGACATAAGCGGACTGAATGGATTTAAACGGCTGCTCCATGGAAGATCCACGAGTTCCAACATTAACAATATTTTTAAAATTATTGATAAACGTTGTCTTATTTTGGGCCAAAGTGGTGTGATTAAACTGATAGTTTACATCGCTTGCTACCTTTAAGAATTGTCCTTTATAGTTGTCCGTATCACTGGTGATGAAATACATATTAAATTTATAAGTCACACTCTTGGTGAAATCGTTAATGAAAGCATCAAAATTATTGGCCAATGCCTGTTGCTCATTACCCATGGAGCTAGAGTTGTCGATAACCCAAAGGATATCCACTCCATTTAGCACACTATCTTCTGTAATCGTAAAGGTTTCACTCTTGGAATAGTAGTTATCAAGCTTAAAGATTACAGTTGCCACAGCGGATTCTAAATCAGTGTCATCAACAACTTTGTAAGTAAAAGAGTCCTCTCCACCCACCTCTCCTAAATTAGGATGATACTCACAACTACGAATTCCTTTCGTAATCGCCCCATTGACGAAACAATTTTTCAGCGCTCCCCGCTTGGGGTTGCTGACCACCACATATTTTAAATTCTCGGCAATAGTATCACCATCACTGGCCTGACTAACCATAAAAGATGCCGGGGTATTAATTTTTACAGAAATCGGTGGGGTCTCCTTTGTGGTTGGAGCATAAATGAATTGTTCAATGGTAATAGAAACAGTTGCCAGCGTTTGCGACTCATTTCCCAGCACATCTTTTACTTTGTAAGTAAAGAAGTCACTTCCACCTTTGACAGACGGTGTATATTTGCATTCTCTACTGGTCGCTGGACTAAAACAACTTAAATTCCCGTGCTGTACATTTTCTACCAAAATATAATTTAATCCACTCCTATGCTCAGGGATAGAATCATTTGCTAAAGAGACGCTAAAGCTCTTAGCTTGTCCAAATGTCACACTTATACTTTGATTACTCCCCACCGCTGGCGGAGGTAAAATCTTAATGGTGACTATTGCGGGAACTAGCGATTCATTGTTATGGCCATCAACCACCACATATTCAAAAGAGTCTTCCCCTCCTGCTTTCATAGTCGTATTGGGTGTATAGAGACAGCTACGATTGGCCATACCTTGAAAGCAACTGCTTAAAGTACCATTGGTCGGTGGTCGTTTCACTTTGTAGCTAAGGGAGGCCTCTGCCGTCTCCATATCGAATCCTTTGTTAACCAGGAATGATGGGGAGTTTTTATATTCTGCCACCACCTCTTGGTCTGCCCCGACTCTTGGTGGATAGGCAATCTTAAAGGTAACCTTTGCCGTCATGTTGGAAACGTTGCCTTTGCTATCGATAATTTTATAAGTAAAAGAGTCCTCTGCTGCACTGATGTTGGCATTGGTCGTATAGCTACATGCAAGTGGTGTTGCTCCAGCAAAACAAGTAAGTGTTCCCTCGGTGACATTTTTTTCAATAACGTAGCTGAGGGACTCTTGAGCGTCATCATAGTCACTACCAGCATTGACATTAAAATTTTGTGTCTTTTGATGTAAAACATTGATGATCTGATTATTGCCAACATGAGGACGATGGAGCAGATTGATAAAAACCGTTGTGGGAAGAGACTCATTACCGAGAGTATCGTAAGCAGCATAACTAAAACTATCTCCTAGCGTAGGGGTCGTGCTGGTGTAAAGGCAAGCAAGTCCCATGACATCCATGCAGCTGAGCGATCCGAATTGAGGTTGTTTAATAATTTTATACCTCAAAACATGTAGAGGATTGCTATCCAATCCGGCGTTTAAAGAGATGTTACTAAGGCCTGGGTAGTTGTAATTTCCAATCAACAATCCTACGCTATCTCCATAATAAAGAGTTATTGGGTCATTTTTTGCAATTGTGGGTGCAGCTAAAATTTTTATATTTACTGTGCTGGGATTAGAGTTGAGCAATCCATCGCTTACCGTATATTGGAAGGAGTCACTTCCAGAAGTAATCGTAGGAGTATAAGTACACTCCCGAGCAAAGCAATATAAATTTCCATACTCTGGATATTTTATAACTGTGTACGTGAGCTTATCCTGTGTACTATCAAGATCAGTGGCGGCGATAATCTCAAAGGGGGGATTTTTATTGTACTCCACCACAACCTCTTGACCACTGGCCGCTACCGGTGGGTGGAGCAAGGAAATATTGAAATTCACAGTGATGGGCAACGACTCTTTTTTGCTAAAGTTATCAATAATGGTGTACTTTAAAGTATCCTCTCCACCATTGGTCGTAGACGTATAGGTGCACCGTCTATTGCTGTTGATAAAACAATCTGTAAGTGTACCCTTTGTTGGCCCAGTATGCAGTTTATAACTAAAAGTCGGATAAGGATTATCATAGCGCTTGGTTTCTAACTTTCCTTCACTTACATCGAAAATATTGCTACTGCCGTATGCAACGGTAAGTTTCATGTCACTGGCAGTAGGCACAAAATCCACGGGACGAATATTTATTGTGACCGTAATCTGATCAGAAACGAGATTCGTGGCCGGATCGATAACTGTATAAGTGATTGTTCCCTGGCCACCATTGGAAGTTGGTTTATAGGTACACTCCCGCCCGCCAGCAGCTACAAAACAGTTGCTGACTTCTCCAAGGGAGGAAGAGTTCAATCTATAGTTAAACTTTTTAGGTGCATCGCTTGGATAGGTGAAATCGCCAGCACTGACCGTAAAGGTAAGAGATGATCCGTAGGTCACCTCAAAATTTTGAGCACCTCCTCCCACTGGAGGATTGGCAATGGCATTGATTTTAATATTTACAGTCACTATCTTCGATTCCATCATATCTGCATCCACAACTTTATAAGTAAAAGAGTCACTTCCCCCATTGGCCACAGGAGTGTAGTCACAGCTGCGATCATTATAGGATTGTTTGTTGAAGCAGTTACTAAGCTTTCCTTTTGTAGGCATTTGCACCACCTGATATTTTAGAAAAAAAGCATCTGGAGGATAAGGGTAGCTTGCTTGTGGCACTTCAAAATTAAGTGTGGAGTTGTAGGTGGCCGTGAGGGATTGACCCTCAAAGGCCACTGGATTAAAAAGCTGCTTTTTAATCTTAATAGTGACGGTTGCGGTATTTTTTGATTCCATACCATCGGGGTCGATGATCTTATAAGAAAAAACATCGCTTCCTCCATTGATGGAAGGGGTATATTCACAAGCACGCGAATTGTGGGTTGGAAAGCACGTAAGCGTTCCTTTTTCCGGAGCAGTGGCCACCACATACTTTAACTCTTCTATTGGTGAATCGAGATCGCTCCCCTGACTTACTTCAAACTGAATCGAGGATTGAAAGTCAACGACGAGGGTTTGATCTGCGCCCACTACCGGAGGAGGATAATACTTTTTGATGGTAATCGTAACTTTAACTTCCTGAGAAGCTGCTCCCTCCTTATCCACAACTTTATAGGTTAATGTATCCACACCCCGATCGACAGTCGGAGTATAAATACAACTTCTAACTCCTAAACCTTGGAAACACTCTTTTAGTTTCCCTAGGGCCGGTTCCTGAACCACCAGATACCTGAGATCTTCTGCCGCCGTATCCACATCAGTGGCCGGATTGACTTCAAAATTTAAGACTTCATTCGAATAAACGGTAAAATTTTGTTCTTTACTGTTATCGACCACTGGAGCATCCGCAACCGCTTCCACCATAAAAGTCACTGTAGTCGGTGAAGAGACTTGAAAGTCTCCATCATTTGAAACCACCTTAAAACTATCCTCCCCATTATAATCTTTATCGGGAGTATAGGTACATCTTAAGATGTTTTTATCCCCATTGCAGTTGGATAGTTTTCCATGTTTGGGTTCACTAATGATATGAATTTGTGGATCGACCATTTGATCATCAACGTGGAGTGCAACAAACCCAAAAGAAAAGGCGGTATCTTCTTGGAGATTAAAAGTCACGTCTTCCCCTGGGGTAACTTGAATCATCTTGCCGTATTTTGGATCCGGAGGCATACAAGCAGCAAGCATAAACAAAAGCAACGACAAGATGATAAATTTATTCATGGCACTTCCCTTCTAGTTTTAAAATCCTATGAAATAATTTTTATTGAGGGAAATGAGTGGAAAGAAGAAAGTTATAAATGCTCTCTGGTGTTACCTCCCTGATAACCGTCACCGCCTCATAAAAATTTCTTAACAATTATACTGCACCTTTTTGTTTTCTCTTTTTTTTTTATCATTTCTTCCTATTTATGCAGGAGTTAGAAGGGCGAGATACAATGTTTTTCCCAAGAAAGAAAGAGCATATGCCAACGGTTGTTGGCAACACATCCAACACATCCCTTATGAGCAATAAAATTGGTAGGAGGGAGCGCATGAATTGATACAAATCTCTATCGTGAATCTACTGGCCGACACCGGACAGGCACAAGTAATTAGTAGAGAGACCAAATCATGGCCCTCCCACCAGTGTAAAATTTAAACATAGAATTTTGATAAGCAGAAATTATAATTTCAGTGGCCTGTTTGTTCTTCGCTCGAGCCGCCGCTTCCTCTGCTAGTTTTTTGTATGGACACTACCTGTACTATTTTCGACAATAAAATTCCTTTAGTTATATTCTAGCATCTTTAGAAACGAGGAATTCATTTTTCAGGCATTTATCATTTTATCACTGATTACTTTGAGATAAAATGTAAAAGTGGATCCTGAAATAATGCGGGCCGAGCATTCACGGGAACTCGGTTCAAGCAAAATCCAGAAGCACCGAGGGAAACGCCACAAATTACAAGATGAGCGCCGTAACGATAGAGGAATCACTAAAGTTTCAGACCAACAAACGATTACGTTGCGCTCACAGTCGATAGTGATTTTTTTCTTCGGCGAACCCATCCATCGAGATCTTTGAAAATCCCTTTGAACCCAGCAATTCTAAAGTAGCTTCTCCACCCGGTCATGTAAGTTTTCAGCTCGGACATTAATCTCACAAAAGTTACTCTACGAATACCTTTAGTAATTTCTCTGATCCGATCCTTAAATTTCTTAATCGCTTCTTTGGAGACTGTTATCCTGGGGATTTCTTCTTTGGTGAAGCTAAAACCTAGGAATTTTCTGTCACTTGGCCTTGCCACCGCACTTTTCCCTGCATTAACCTTCAGCTTAAGTTTCTCTTCTATGAATTTAGAGATGCCTTCCGCGACTATTTGAGTACACAGGCAAACAGATCCTTTACGAGGGAAATACCATTATCAAGGTGTTTACAGATGAACTTAATCAGAACCAGAAGACCGTTCTAGAGCTGCTTAGAGTATCATCTAATTCTTGCAGTATTTATTTTTTTCTCTACCTAAACTAAAATGGATATCTTTTTGTGAAAAGTCAAAGTGTGGAATGTAAGTTACTAATATAGTCTTCGATGATTTTCTTAACTGTGCTTATTTGCGCCGGACAAATTATGTTTGAAGAATTATTATCAATACTCTTCACTACCTCCTCCGAAATATTTGTCATGGTCTTTTTTAATTTATTAATGGCCACGACACTCTCCCTCTCTGAACAGTAGAGTAAAGTTTCTTTTTCCAACTGAACACTTACTTGCTTATTATGATCTATGGAGACTTTGTAATAAAATTGATACGGGCCATCTATGCGCTTAAGAAAAATAGTCGTAGTACCATCCTTTTGAGAACATTTATCCAATTTCAATGAGACAATTGCGCTGATATCCCCATCATAAAGATCATGATAACTATAATCAGCACTCCTACTTCCAAACTGATTCCAATGATCATCGCATTTAAATAACTCTGAACGCTTGTCAAAAAACGCTTCAAAGCTTTTTTCTGGTTCCAGATTCCCATACACAATGTTCTTTTCACTAATATTTTTACTTAATTTTGCTTCCAATTCGTCATATTTTTCAGGTAGAAATTTTTCAACAAGAAATCTTGCTCGCTTCAAAATATCTGGTCTTAAAATCCTATTTTTCTGTCCCCAGGTAACAGGCACATTTAACCATGAATCACCCCACCCATTTTCAGGTCTATCTGAAAAATATACATATTGTTCTATTCCCAAATTAGCAAGATTCATATAATTTTCAAATAACTCCGCTATTTCCTCGATTTGATTTTTGTATCCATATAATGTTGGACTTAGGCCATTTTCAAAAATACCGATAATATCCTTGGAGTACAATTTGCTAATATCTGATGGTGAATCTGTTATTGAATAATATTCTCGAGCAACACTGTTTATTCTAGATTTAGTATCCAATGGATCCAGTACGACAAAATCATCTTTATACATATCTATATAATGTTTTTTCTCTGGATCAACCTTGCTTATGTTAGCACTAGGCATCTTTGCATTTATGTGGGCCAATTCATGATACAAAACTGCAGTTAAGCTAAAACGTTGTTTTATCCAGTTGTATTCCCATTCAGAAAAATCTTCATGCAAGATATTATTACCGTCAAAAGCATTAGAACTATATTCAAAATTGAAAATATCATAATTATGCTTACTGTTGTTTTCAATTTTTAATGCATTTTTCTCTGATTCATCAGCATAGAGATAACGAGGGTAAATAAAAGCGCCACCTTCATAAGCAAAGCCGTTCAGATGGCTTGGTACGTCTTCTGAGATAACTATAAATTGCACTGGCCTAAATAGTGTTAAAAGATAGTCATCACTCTGTGATTTTAAGAATATTTCAAATTTTTTACCCAACCATTTTTGAGAAACGATCACCCTATCCATAATTGCTTCAATAGTGATTTCTGTCCCCAAATGCTCCATCCCAATCATAGGTACGTCTTTTAACGAAACACTTGGGTATTTGTACGATTTAAAACTTCGATTGGTTATTTTATCATTAAAAATACTTTTATATGGTGAAGTTTCCTTATATACAAACAAATCTATTCTTGCTTTATGTAAATCATGAATAGAATTATCCTGTGGATCTGCCTTTTCACTCTTTTTTCCACAGGCATTAGATAAAAGCATTACTATTGATAATAGCAACAATTGGAAAATAATATTTGTCTTCATTGAAAATCCTTTGATTTAGTTATGGTTCTTTATAATTATTAAGGACGCACTGTTCTCCCCTTGAAGGGTTCATCTCCCAGCACTTTATTTATCGTATCACACCAAGCACTAGACATTCTGTCACCCCATTGCACACCTTCAATGTATAGACCATCAAAATCCTCGGTGAAGGTAATAGTGTTTCCTTCTTCATCGATATGTTCCCACACTTTTAATGCACATCCAGGTGATACTTGTACAGAGGATACGAGATCATTCCAGCAACCTCTACCATCTGGACACATATGCTCAGTAAATCTAATCCAATGATTTCCTTCTGTGATAACGGAAGATTGTCCTTGAAAATAGGGATGCTCATAAATAGTACAGGTACATTCTGCCATGGCAGATTTAGTTAAATAATTCGATAGGATTAAAGATAAAACAAAAATTACAGTTAATTTACTTTTCATGTGTCTAACTCCTTATTGATAATAATTATCTGATTTTATTTACTAAATCCCATACTGATTGCTTTAATGCTTTTATTTGATTGGGACATAATTCATTTGCAAAATTTGTTTTTACCCTCTCACGAACACTACCAGAGATTGCAACACCTGAATCCCCCAGTTTTTTAAGAGCGCTTTCACTAGATTTCTGAACACAATCAGACAGCGTATTGCTCTCATTTGCTAAAGAAACACTTTTCCCTTGCTCAATTATTAATGTGAAATCGAATTTGAATGAAGCATCTGTGCGTGTAAAAGATACCATTGCTGCAGTCCCATTAGTAACACACGATCTAGAATCATGGTACAGAGGCGCAATAGTCATCTCTGTGCTAATTTTAGAACCATACATATTGGTATATGAGTAATTAATAGTTTGTATGCCGAAATTCTGTGTAAAATCTTTGCATAATTCCTCTAATTCGGTGGGCGTGAAAAGTGAATCTGCATACGCAACATTTAGGCATGCCGAGAGAACAATAAAATGTAGACCAAAAATAATGTTTCTAAACTTCACAAAAGACTCCTTGTTGAAAATGGTTTTTGATTTGATCTGTGCTGCAATCCCAATGCCAAAAAGAAAATATTGCAAACAACTGATTTTACATGATATGGATTTTTACAATGAGAGTGAACCATTCCCGGTTGGGAAATATTTGTTAGAATAGATTTTGTTACTATGAAACGAGTAATGGCCGTGGAGAGGAAAGGGAGACAAGCTCTTGTTTTAAAAAAATCTAAATTTATCGTAACTGCTCACACCCCTCAACCTTCACCTCTCAACCAAATGCTGTTAGCTAAGCAACTTTCAGCATCCGGTAGAGGGTAGATGGCTGAAGTGTATGAGCAGTTACAATTTATCTTTTTTAACAACAGGGTCGTTTGGAATCGCAACAATATAAACATTTCTTGTGAATTCACCGAGATAAAAGAGATCACACCACATCGATGTGAAGCGCTCTGTATTGATTTTAATAATTCCTTTCTTTTTCCCATAGAAGCATGAACAAGGATCAGCTAGATAAAGTGTATCAAGAGTCCCTTTAGGACATTTCCCCTCTTCATAACCAGTGGCCAGGGCCCAGTGGCCTCCCCAATCGATCCACTCGACCAAAACAGTTCTGCCACTTTGAATTTCGTTTTTTATATCGCGAAGGGATTCTTCTGTACCCCTTCCCGAATTGATTTTAACAGAGAACCCATTCATGGAAAGCCAACTTCCCATTTCATCGGGTATGGTTCCCGGATACCGCTTAGATTTATCCCGACTGCCCATTTCAGAAGCAATTTTCATTGCATCCCCGTGGCGTTTGTAAAAATTCAACAACGTGACAATCGCTGCTGGACCACAGGTGTAGTCTGTTGTTTGTTGGTAGCTTTTACAGTTAAGAATTGTTTTTGATTGAGGGTAAGGCATCGTTTTTAAACTAGACCACTCCAGCGTTTGCGAAAACGAAGGTAATTGTAATGACTGCAGAGAGAAATAAGGCAATAATCTATTCACTTTAAAAGTACCTCCACTAGCATTGTGAGCAATCTTAAGGGGAAGCTGGAACAGGGCCGCCCTTGCTTTGCGAGATAAGAATAATAGTTCTAAAAAAGACATATTTTATGCTATAATTAGAACTATTATTATCACAACCAGGGGTAAGCCATTGAAAAGACGAATTCTAAAATTACTGCACGAGTGGAGAGAATCCCCGACAAGAACTCCGATAATGATCAGAGGTGCAAGGCAAACAGGCAAAACATGGGTTTGCCGAGAATTTGGAAAGGGGTTTACGACATTCATTGAGATTAATTTAGAGGTGCAAACGCAACTGCATAGAGTTTTTGATCAGCACTTTGGCGATCCGGAAAAACTCATCAAGCAGCTAGCATTTGAGTTGAAAACAACCATTGTCAAAGGCGAGACGTTGCTTTTTTTGGATGAGATCCAGGAGTGCGAAAGCGCTATCAAAAGCTTGCGCTACTTTAAAGAGAAATTGCCAGAACTGCATGTAATCAGCACAGGATCATTGCTGGAATTTAAACTTAAGAGATTGGGCGTTCCCGTAGGGCGAGTCTCTTTTTGTTGGCTTTTTCCAATGAATTTTGAAGAATTTTTGTGGGCCCATCATGTAGAAAGCGCTTATGATAAAGAGTTGTCTGTAGATGCTATTTTTCAAGAACACCTTGCTCACTACTTGATGATTGGCGGTCTGCCAGAAGTGGTGGATACATGGATTAAGACGGAAA
This sequence comes from Oligoflexia bacterium, assembly GCA_015231955.1. Taxonomy (GTDB): domain Bacteria; phylum Bdellovibrionota; class Bacteriovoracia; order Bacteriovoracales; family Bacteriovoracaceae; genus JADGAN01. The sequence continues at coordinate 35,733 of JADGAN010000037.1, forward strand.
ATCTTTTCGAATGTCAAAATGTTTTGCAACGACTGGCCGGAACTTATCGCACGGATTTCAATCGTTATGGGAGCGACAAGGAGATCCGTGTGCTACAGACAATTTTTGATAAAATTCCAAGATATTGGGGACAGAAAACAAAATACTCGCTCTTAAGTGAAAACCATCGCGCAGTGGAGGTGAAAAATGCAATCGATCTCTTGCGGGATGCGGGACTGGTCTCCCCTTGTTATAAAGTCTCAGGCAATGGACTCCCTCTAAGAGCAGAGGCAAACTTTGATCACTTTAAATTATTTTCATTAGACTTAGGCCTTGGTCAGCGCCTACTGAATCTTGACTTGAAAAATTATTCCTGGAGCGATTACATTCACATTGGTGGTCTCATGGAGCAATTTATTGCTGGTGAAATCAGATCATATACAAGCTTAAACTTTGAATCAGAAATTTTCTATTGGCAAAGAGAGCAGAAGGGCGCTAAGGCAGAGTTGGATTTTATCATCAACAGGGGCACGGAGATCGTTCCCGTAGAGGTTAAAGCAGGAAAAAATCGCCACCACCCAAGCTTGTCTAAATTCATCGAAGAGAAGAAAAGCTCTTGTGCCATACACCTCTCCGCCCTAGATAATTTTGATTTCCCTTTCTCAAAAGAAAAAATCATCCACTTCATCCCTTTTTGGAGATTTTTTCAGACGCTCTAGTGCGTTCATAAAAAAGTGCTAGCGCCTTTTTTAGAAGCGGTTCCAAAGTTTATTGGCAACTTCGCGAGAGTGGGCCATGATGCGTTCGCTATCGAGGCCTAGGAGCTCTTTGGATTTCATGACGATTTTTCCGTTAGCGATGGTGGTATCAACAGTAGATTCAGCAAGGCCAAAGATTAAATGGCCGGCAAAGTTGCTCTCGTCCATGGTTGTTGGAGGATCGTAATCGATTAAGACCACGTCAGCAGCTGCGCCTACTTTTAATTCGCCAAGGGGAGTGTTGATCCAAAAGCGATTGCCAATTTGGCGGTTGTTGTTTATCAGCAAGTTGTAGGATTCGATAAAGGCCACATTGAGGTATTTTTGAAAGAGGCGCTGAACCCATACGGCCGAGCGCAGCTCTTCTAGCATATCAGAGATTTCCAGGTTTTAACGTAACTGCTTGCACCCTTCAGCCATCTACCCTCTACCGGATGCTGAAAGTTGCTTAGCTAACAGCATTTGGTTGAGAGGTGAAGGTTGAGGGGTGTGAGCAGTTACATTTTCTTTAAGAAATTATGTGAAGTCTTAACCTCCTTATATTGAATAATGCAAGCGTTAATCAAGAAATGAGTGCTGTCTTGTAAGTTTTTCCCCATTTAACTTTAGCGCCCGTTTTTATACGTTCCTCATGCCATGACAGAGTAAATCCTGGATCCCCACTCTGCAAAAGCGTAAAGGGAAACGTTCTTTGGGGAAGTGACACTAAGGGAAATCAGTTGGGGTTTTGTAAGTTCAAAGATAACAGTCTCCTCTCGCTTGGAAGTGTGACTGCTCTATTAAAGTAGTATTGCATAGCTTGCTGAATCGAATAGAAATGGTGATTTTCAATAAGGGCATTTCTTTTTCTTGAGATCAGCAAAATGGTCTGATATTCTTCGCCAGAAGTTGCGAGAGTTTAAATAGTAATTCATTGAATATAACTACAGAGGTAGAAAAATGCCCGCACCGATGCTGGCATCGGTTTTTAACAAGGAGAGTTTTATGCGTACATCGACACTCACTCTGCTGCTGACCTTTTCTTGGTTTTTTTTGAACAATAACTCTGCGCTGGGAGAGGATGCTTTGAAGCAGCTTAAGCAGTATCAGAAACAGGAGATAGAGGCGGAAAAGAGCTTGGGAAAAGTTGATCTGGCCGAACTACTTAGGCAATCGCGAGAAGTGGCCAAGCAGCTTCAACGTCAAATTCTTTGTGCAGGGAAATTGGGCATCCTCAAAAAGCGAGAGTACAAAGTTAAGACGCTTTCGTTTAAACCTGGTGCGGAGTGTGCACACTTTACTATAAATTATGCTTGGTTTAAGAAACTGGCCGAAAGAGAGGGAGATGGGGAGCAGAAGGAGTTCATCTTGCTTTACATTCAAACCTTCCCCGAATCAGAGCGGTATGCTTTCGAGACCTCTCGTGAAATTGTCAATTGTGTTCAGTACGGCAATGGAAAATTAACGGAGACGTATTTGAATTGGCGAGAGTATCAAAAAAAATTTCCATCTAAACATAAACAGATGGTCGATAAAATATTAGAGGAGATCACCCAAAATCTGCTGACGCAGCAACAAGTAGTCGATAACCTGTGTGGATCGTGGGGGAAAAAAGAGTATCGCCAGGAGCTAAAACATTTTATTCAAAAGGTTCCGGCCGATGATCCCATTTACTCGCAAGTCAAAAAAGCAGAAGAGAGCGTATAACAGAGATCAAGTTGTTTGTATACAAAAATTGTTCATAGGCGACAGTTGTGATTTTATACTCTTTAAAGAAAATAAGTTAACAAGTCTTATTGAGAGTAATTAGCATATATTGTTTATTTATTTTTTCTTGCTCTAAAAGTAAGCAGTGATCTTTAACCATTTGATAAACTACCTTCTCTTCCTCGGTCAAACCAACTGGTAAAACACTTAGACCTTTATAATTTGTAGCAATTGCTAGTGGTCTAAACTCCTCAAATGTTCTCTTGTCCATCATAAGGGAAGTGACCTGAGGATAGGAGCTTCGCAAAGAGGCCAAAATCTCAAATCCTTTAGCATCAATATCACCCCAATAATAAATTTTGATTTGCTGAAGAATCGCCACCTCTTTTAGTCTAATAACCCCCAAACCTTCTCCAAAAATTGCAATCGTATTCTGAATCTTAGGTAACGCGAAGTAGTTCATCTTATTTTCTGTAATCAAGATTTGAACATTTCCGTTTTTGCTAATCGCCTTTAATAATAACCAAGAAAGATCCTCTTTTGAGAGGGCAAAATCATCGAAAGGAACATCCAAATTTTCTTTTAACTTGAAATCAAGAAAGCGCATTCTAATCAACACCGGATAACTTTTAAGACAAAACACCTCTTCAAAGCTCTCTTCGACCAATCTAATTTCCAAGTCAGGACGGATGATCAAAAGCAATTTTTTGATTATACCTTTATTTTGCTCTAAAAATTTACTTGGCCCCTCACTTAAAACCTCGCGCACATACTTTAACTCCAAATCATTTGCATGGAAAAGGGTATCCACAATTACCAGGATCTGCTCCCACTCCTTACAAGAATATTGGTGGATATCTTTTACATCTCCTGGGGTTGCTGGCCAGTGAGCAAAGGAGGAGTGGTAAGCATGAACCATCGCCAACACTTGGGAAAAATGCAGATACTCTTCTTCTCTTTTATTAAAACGAGATAATTGCCCAATTGAGGAAAAAACCAGATAAAGTGGAATCGTCTGTTCTCCCCATCTTTTAGTTTTAATACATTTACTCTCAATGGTCGCTTCCCCTCGTTTTAAGGGAGTATCCATCCATTGAAAAAAGTGTATCAGCTCTTGTCGCAACTGATGATAGTCGCTTCGATTAAAATCGAGCTTAATCTTTTGAGGAAACAAGATTGCTTCCTCCCCCATCGGTACTCTCAAATAAAATCGATCCTGTAGGCGCTGGCATTTTTTCAAGAGTTCTTGTCGGTCATTTAGTCGTTCATTTAGCGGCATAGTTTATTGTTTATTCTACGAGAGGAGACTTATATTTCATATACTCTAGCATCGATATATTATGAACGGTAGAGTTATCCAACCGCTCATTGTTTTGCACCAAATGGATACTTTGCACCAAAGACTCCACAATATGAATTTTATCCTTGGGAGTGATCAGCATAAGCTGCAATCCTAAACTCGTAAACAGATCAATCGCATATTGTGAATTTTTATCGTCCGACTTACTAAAGGCCTCATCCACTATGACTAGCCTAAACGATTTGGCATCTTGAGAACCATGGCGAAAGAGTCCATATTGATAGGAGATCGCAGAGGCCAAAATCGTAAACGCAAGTTTTGCTTTCTGACCACCCGATAATCCCCCAGAATCGGAATAATAATTTTTAAGCGATCCATCTTCACGGTAGATCTCTTCAGCACTGTAATCGAGCCAGTTTCTTACATCAATGACTTTCTCTCGCCAACGATCCTCTTCTTTCATCCGGGAAATAATCTTCTTTATCTTATGAAAACTCTCTTCATTTTGCAACTCTGTTGCCTTGACGCCTACATCTGGTAAACAGTCGCGGAGCATATATTGAAACTCCATAATTTCTTTATCTTTACCACGAATACAGTTGATTTTGATAAAAGTCGATGGCGTGTAGTTAATGTTCACCAAAGAGCTATTGAGATCTTTAATACTCGCTTCAATATCTTCCTCATGGCGTTCTAACGTAGATTTAAAAGTCGCCATATCTTTGATCACTCCATCGTTAAGAAGATTCTTGAAACGCGTTTCAAAGGTAGGGAGGGCCTCTTGTTGAATTTTTTCCTTTAAAGCAATAAAGTCATCAAGATACTCTTTGCCAACCGAAATATTTTCCGATTCTCCTGGATATTTATTGATAAAATTACTCATTCGCGTGGACAGAGTAGAAATGAGTCGCTCGATGCTTTGTTTATTCTTATCCGCCTTTTCAGAAAAATAGTTATAAATTTTATCCCGATTTATATCGAGAGAATAAAGAGATGGTCTCTCTTCCCCTTGATACTTCTTTAGAAGCTTTTCTGGAGTCTCAAAATATTTAACATAATCGACATGGTGATAACTCTCCTCGAGCAACCTTTGGTGGCGTGTAAGCTCAATTTGATCCCTTTCAATATCATTGGTAAGAGTAACCGTCTTTTGTTTAACTAAATCGCGCCTCTCTTCACACTCTTTAAGCAACTTCTTAATCAAAGATAACTCTTCTTTTAATTTTTGAATCTGCTGATTTTGATCTTTAAGATCGTTAATCTTGACGGTCAGATTTTCACTGATGAGAGCATATTTTTTCCAATCCACATCATCATAGCTATTAAATCTTAATATCTGTTTTACCGCATGCTCTTGCGCACGATTCTTCTCCTCAATCGCAATCAACTTCTCCATCTGCTTATCCAGGGTGACCACCTGGTTTTTTAAATCCCAGCAGAGCGCTTCTAACGTTGCAATTTTTTCTAAATTACTCCATCCTAAGATATAGTTTCTTCTATCAACAATGTCGTGGCGATCATCCTTTTCATGGAGAGAGAGATTTCGTTTGATTAATCCTTTATCGGTGATGGCACGAGCTTCCTTCTCCAATCTTTTTAAATTATCGGTACAAATAAAGTCAAACTGCTTACAAATCTCCTCTTGAACCCATCCAAAGTAGGGTGAATCCGCCTTGAATTCGAGCTTATGGTACAGATGATCTTCATCTTCTGGTAGTTCACTTCTCATGGTAGTGGCCTTGGCCCGCTGATAAACCAACTTTGCTCGCAAATGGTGAGAGTTCACATACTTATTAAATTGCGAATAGTAGTTTTCTGGCACAACAATTCTTAGTGCAAAATTCCTAAGCAATCGTTCACAGGCCCCTTCCCACTTCTTTTCACTCTCCTTAACTTTAATCAATTCACCAATAAAAGGAAAAGCTGCAACCTCTGCGCCTATCTCTTTAAGAATATGTCTTCTAAGTTCAATAAATTCTAGAGGAATTAAATCTTTTCTGCTCTTTAACGATTCTAGCTCTGATTGTTGTGCTGAAAGCTCCGATTGCATCTTCTCTTTTTTTCGACGAACCTCGAAGAGCTGATTGTCATTTTGCCTTTTCCCCTTATCAATTGCCGTTTTCAATTGCTCCAAGGACAAGAGCAACTGATAAAAGCACTCTTCGCTATCCACCACTTTTTTCTCTAAAGCAACAACCGCTTCACTAAACTGCAGATGATTTTTCTTGCGAAACTCCTTATCCTTTTCGGCCTCTTGAATATCGCGTTCAAGCCTCTTGATCTCTTGCCCTACTTGATCATTGGCAAGAGCACTCTCGATCCGCCTTTCTCGATCAAAGTAATCGTTTCTTACTCTTTCAATCTCCGCAATTTCTCCATAGAGCGCAGGCAACTGTACCTCTCGTTCCTTAATCATCCTCTGCAAAAGTTCAATTTTTTTATGCGCTATAAAAGCTGGAAGGATTTGCAAAGTCTCTGAAAGAAATTTTTCATACTGATAACACTCCCGTAGTTTTTGACCATCTTCTACCAGCGGACTAAGATGCTCTAACTGCTCGCGAGCAGCTTTAATCGCCTCAAAGGCCGTAGAAAGATTTAAATAGTTACTATAAAGATCTGCCAAGTAGGGAGTCATATCGATCGCTTCTAGCATATGCTGCCGAATAAATTGATTCAATCGATCGATATCTTTAATGGAGACCACTTGATTAAATAACTCTAAGGCCTTCTCTGAGCGTATTCCCATCACTTGCCGAAAGTAAGTTTCATAGTCGATAAAAGCAGAAAAAGTGTACACTTGACTTTGCTTCTTTAGTCGACTCTTTAAATCGGCAATGCCTTGAAGATTACAAAAATGGTCTTTAAAACTTAAAAAATCGTGAGCAATAATATAGAGTTTCTTTAACTGTCCCTGTTCAAACCAAAAGAATTGGCAAAGAGAGATAGTCTGTTGACTGCTGTTATTCTTAAAATTACCGATCAATACTGAATAGTTTTTTTTATCTCGCAAATAACAAGTGACACTCTTATTATACTCATCTTTATTCTTTCCGAAAGCTCCTAAGCAATACGACTCTTCACTACGCTCACGCCTCATGGCCCCTGAAGATAAGTTATAATTTCTTTTTTTATTTCTTACTAGTAAAGTTAACAAAGCATCGAACAAGGTCGACTTTCCTGAACCGTTCTCCCCTGTGACCAGCGAGTTGCCTCCCTCTGGAGTAATGGTCCACACTCTTTTATCAAACGTCCCCCAGTTATAAACTTCCAATGCATACAAGCGAAAACCACTATCTAAGCTTACTTGATCAAAGATGGATAGCTGCCCATTACCTAAAAAATTATTGTGCAACATAAGGTTCTCCTTCATCCGCCTCACTCTCTTGCTCTTTACTCATCAAATTTTCATTGCTCAGCTGGCCCTTAATCGCCAATAACATCCCTTCCACCACCCCAGCATCGATCATCGATTTAATCATTCTTCTCACTTCATAATGTCCAGGACGCCCCTTCAACTCCTTGATCATCCCCAAGTCCTTTATCTTGCCAATGACCACATCGATCTTTCTTTGTAATCTGGTTTGATCACTCATCTCTTCATAATAGGGAAATAGGAGTTGTCGGAGATCATTTTTAGACATGATCAAGCGGTGATCATCGATACTCTCTTTTTCAAATCGCCCCATCTCTTCTCGCAGCAGCAGTAACAAGAGAGAAACGTCAATCGAAAGAGGCATCCTACGCACAAGTGTAGGCATTTTTTCCTCATCCACTTCACCATTATTAACCATCTCTCCACTGCAATCAGTATAATCATCCATTTCACTTTCTACTTTTCTCGTAGAAAGAAACGCATAACCATCAACCTCATCGAGACGAAGATTTAACCCGATCTCTTTAAAATAAGCTTCAACCTTACTTCTATGAACTAAAAGCGTATTCCATAAAACATGCTCTTCACTTTGAATGCTACCTTGGAGCAAGCGAATCAATAACTGCTGATAAAGGCGCTCACTTAAATCGATCTTATTCTCTTTACTTAATTCACCCATTTTCTTCACTTACTCCTTACTCTCTAGAAAAAATTAATTTAGGAGATCTGATCCTCAATTGATCCTGCTTATAATTTTTAATCAGCAACAACTCATACTCTCCCTCGATCACAAAGTGCGTCGGGCCCTCGTGTGCTATTTGCATATACCCGATCAACTCCCCAATCCCTTTTTCAACGTCAAAGCGTGCAACAATATCCCCCAGTGTACACTGAGCAACCTCTTGTAAAAGAAGTGCCACCCGCCTCTTAAGTTCTCCTAAATCGATATGATAAAGTGGAATAAGATCGCGAATCGCCTCCAAATCCACCACACTCTCTTGGTTAAGCAAAAGCTCCCCGCCATCGTCCACAAAAAGTGTCTTCTCTTGTTTTCTCCACAAAGGGCGCTCCATGGGCAAATTGATCTCAGGGAAGCTATTTAAATCATAGACACTCTTTTTATTTTTCAAAAGCTGCTTATTATTCATAAGCAACTTCTTCACCTCATCAATCATCTCCCGCATCTGATGATCACCACCACCCTTTTGCTGTTTAAGCAATCGCCTAAGTTGCTCCGAAATTTGATGGGTCGACTCCAACACCTTTTTTCCTGCATCTAAAAGATTATTTTTAATTTTAAACAGCGGTTCCCCATAGAAATCATCTGCCCGCTGCTCTTTATAGGTTTGAACTTCTGACAGCCTATCCACTCGAGCAAGCAAGCTCCTCAATTCATCTTGCTTGCTGGGTGATTGCAAAAATTCCCAAAAAGTCCGAAAACTCCTTCCTTGATCACTCTGATCAAGATCATCGTTACAGGAAAAAAGAAACTCCAACACCTCCGCTTTACTTTGTGACTGCCCATAGATGCGCTCTTTTAACTCCTTCCCAATGGCCTTAAAATTATCTTCCACCTGATGGAAATCGGAGACAAGGCGCCTTGCCTCTCGAACCAAATTATTAAACCGCTCCTTGATCTGAGTCGGGTTAAGCCGCCTGGCCACTCCGGTGGTTTTAATCTCCAAAATCTCCAGATCGATACGCACAAGCTCACTCCTAAGCTGCTTAATCCTCACTTTAGGATCAAACTCCGTCTCATAAACCAAATTCTTAAGCCCACTAAAAATCGCAAGCAATCGCGATTCGGTACCCACAAAATCGTGTTGTTCCAAATCAGAAAACCACTCAAGCACTCGTTCCGTCCCACTACTTAACTCCACCACCGGAAGATCACTCTCATGAATATTATAAATCTTGATAAATCTCGCTCCCTCACTACTCCATAAAGCAAGCAACCGCTCAGCACTCACTCCTTCATACTTTTCCTCAACAGTTGAAACCTCTTCTAAAAACTGAGTGAGTAACCCACTAAGTTCATCCATCGGTACACTCACCCGATTTTTTTTCTTAAACGCCTCTATAAAAAAATAGATGGCAAAAGGCCCATAATCACTACGAATAAGTCGAAGTGAATTGCTTTGTTCAAAGTGATTCTTGATTTCAAAAAAGTTCGTCATAAATTTTTCATTTGTTTTACGTTATTGATGCTTTACAACAAAAGCAGATGATTGGCCAGGTGATCTTCAACCTTATTGATACATTGCTGCGTGCTGTTTTTTGCAATAATCCATACGGCGTGAACAATCCCCAGAACATAACCTAAACCGGACTTCGTCAGGTTTAGGGGAGAGTAGTTCACTGTTTTCTCGATCGATACGTTTTCCCAGAACATTAAATGCTTATGGCACTACTTGCAGCTACTATCCCTGTAACCACTAAAGCAGCAAGAGATGAGTGATATAAAAACTTCTGAGGCGATCAATTCTATGGGCAACAAGAGCTCCAAGAGCATAAACAAAAAATATTCAGTGACATCGATAAACTCTACTCTTTCAACATAAGGAGGTTATGACTTCACATAATTGAATAATATCTTCATTGCTAAACTCTTTTTCGCCAAAAAGATTTGTGACAAAAATGATCCTTTTTCCATCTTTATCCATTGGACCTCTAACTAATCTAACTCTTAAATAGTTACCTTTTCTTTTCTATCGGGATTTTAAATAAATATCTTGTGTAGCTATGCCACTTCGAATAAATATTCTCACTTCGGCCATGCAATTTTTAGCTGATTTCACTCTGGCGATAAAGTAACGACCTTTATCAGATAACAGTTTCATGTTTTCCGTGCTTAAAATGCCTCTATCAAGTAAGAAAACTGATTTTTTTTCAATTTCATCTACTATTCGTGGAAGCTGCACAAATTCAGTTACATCATAAGAATCAATATTTATAGCTGGTATAGGGCCTGTGAATACATTCTTTTCTTAAGTTAACGGCATTATGCCAGAAGACTTACGGTAGAGGATCGCAATAATTGACATCATACTCTACTTTAGGTCTGCAGGCACAAAGTAGCAAGTTTTGATGAATTACGGGATGAACTTGTTCGAGTTGAATCAAGTATTCTCAGAGATAAAAGTTCGTCGCTATCACTGAGATAAAATTAAACTTCAATCAGGAAATGGGTTCATGTAGTGGCCCCAGGTTTTCTTATATCATTATTTTTCAAGGGATCAACGCTTTGTGTCCTCCGAAGTCAGGAGGTCACCAAGCAATACAAGATGGATAAACGTTCAGCAATGCTTCTTAAAACAGAGGATTTTATCGAGCGTTACCTAACTATAGGAGTTGAGCTTTATAGATCAGGAAGAAGTATTAACATTGACAGCATCAGTGCACTATATAGGCAGAAGAATAGTTGTTGTTCAATAAAAAAGGATAGAGGAGAGGTGGGAAAATCTTTATTGACTCACAGTGCTAGTGACTATAGAATTAAAATTATCTTTTTTATAGTAAACAAAGGCGGTTCACTTGGGCGAACTTGAAGATTTTCAAAACGAAGCTGCTGAACTCTTAGATCAGGCCGAAAGATCGCTCTTGGCGGTGGATAGCGGTGAGGATTTTTCCAAACACTATGATATTATCTTTCGTGTCTTACATAACCTAAAAGGTTCAGCCGCCATGCTGACGTTAACTGAAGCTGAAAGGCATCTTCATCAAGTTGAAACTCTTTTTCAGCAGAGTAAAGGGACCAAGGCCATTGGGCGTGAGGTAATCAATTTCTTTCTTAATTCGATCGACGCTACCAGGATCTTACTCGCAGGAAAGACAGTCAATTTTTCCTATGATTTAAAAGATAACTCCATTATGAACACCGCCATTAATCCCCTACCTGTCGAACAGAAGACTCTCCTCGGATTAAAGATCTGTATGGTTGCCAGAGAGTCCCATATGACATTTGTCGATGGAATCCGCTCTCAAGGATGTAATGTCATTTGTCGGAATAATTTTGCTGATATCATTAAAGGTAATTATCTCACCGAAATGGATCTCTTTATACTTGTTAGTGACTCGTTTGATGAACACGTCAAAATAATGGCCGATCATGTAAAAGGAAAAAATATCTTTATGCCCATGATTCTAGCAACAGCTTGCCAGGCAAAAGTGACTGTAGAGCAAGGCCAGCAAGCTGGGTTTCACTTGGTGATAACTTTTGATTCTCGTTGCAGTAGGACCATCTCTCTCCTTGGTTTTGCTGCTAAATGTGGAAAATTATGGCGAATGATAAATAATGCACTTACTTTACTCCTTTATCGGCATGTAGATTTTGATGCTTTCCTCCTGGCCAATGAAAAGGCAGAAATTCATAAAACCTTAAATGCCAATTTGACCGAGATCCTGCAGACAATTGCCTCTACAGGTGTACCGATTGAGATGCAGGCGCTAGCAAGGCATAGTTCCAGTGGACAGCAAGGGAGTTAGTCAGCATGAATCATGTAAAAGTTGAGCCAGCAATTGGTGAATTTATTGCTGAGTGCTTTGAAATCAATCAGCGTTTTTCCGAGAATTTAGCTCGCATCGAGCAAGGTCAAAAAGATCCGGAAATTGTCAATGCTCTTTATAGAGATATCCACACCTTAAAGGGGTCAGCTCAGCTTTTTGGCCTTGAGCAGATCACCCAGCTTTCTCATGCCATGGAAACAGGACTTGCTCATTACCGCAAATCAAAGGATCCCATTGGCCTTGATATGGTTCAAAAGCTTTATGAATGCCTTGATCTTCTTAATGAGATTGTTGAAAAGGTAAAAGGTTTTGGATGTGAGCATAATGTCCAGGAAAAGCTGCTCTCTTTAATTTCAAGAATTTTAGATGAAAACAATAAAAATGGCGAGTATTGCATCCTTAAAGATACCTCTCCGATACTGGAGGAAATAAAATTACAACGACAGGAAACAATCGGCCCACAAGTGAATCTTGCATCAAGTCCCCCTGCTAGCGTAAGTAATAGCACATCAATAGGAACACGTATGGAACAAGTGGAAAATCCAGTTGTAGAAGATAGTCAATCTCAAAATGATTCTACTAGTACAATTAGAGTCCAAGTCTCATTATTAGACAAACTCATGAATCTAGTGGGAGAAATCGTTCTGGTACGAAACCAGGTTCTTCAGTATTGCAATCACCAGGATTCCCTAGAACTGACTAAACTTAGTCAAAAGTTGGATTTAGTGACTGGTGAATTGCAAGGCGAAGTGATGCAAACCCGAATGCAACCCATTGGAAGTATTCTCAATAAATTCCAACGGGTTACTCGAGATATTGCCAAGGATCTAGGAAAAAAAATTGAACTAAAATTTCAGGGAACGGAAACTGAGCTCGATAAAACACTTCTGGAGGCCATCAAAGATCCTCTTACACATTTAATAAGGAACGCCTGTGATCATGGAATAGATTTGCCGGAAGTGAGGAAAGCCTTAGGTAAACATGAGATAGGCAAAATCCAAGTCAATGCCTATCATGAAGGAGGGCAAGTCATTATTGAAATTAGCGATGATGGACAGGGGCTCAATCGAAAGCGGATTCTTGAAAAGGCACTAGAGCAAAATCTAGTTTCCATGGATAAAAGCGTTACCCTAACCGACAGAGAAATTTTTAATTTTATTTTCCTGCCTGGATTTTCCACCACTGACGCGGTAACCAAGGTTTCTGGTAGAGGTGTCGGAATGGATGTGGTCAGGACCAACCTCGATAAGATCGGTGGGGCCATCGAGCTTGATAGTGTGGAAAATAAGGGCACCCGTTTTCGTTTAAAAATCCCACTGACCCTTGCTATTGTTCCCGCACTAGTGGTTCGTGCTGGAAAAGAACATTTTGCTATCCCCCAGGTAAAGTTAGTGGAGCTAGTTCAAGCCTCCAACAATATAGGAGGCAGTATTGGCGGAAAAAGCGATTCACGAAACCAGATAGAATATTTAGAGGGAAAACCAGTTTTTCGCCTGCGGGGTAATCTTTTACCGCTAGTTGGTCTAAGGGAAGTTTTGAAACTCGATAGATCGAATGGTAACCAAGTGGAAGAAAAGGGTCAAAATGAGGAGCTTGATATAGTCATTCTTCAAGCCGATGGGCAGCAGTTTGGTCTGATTGTGGATGAAATTCAGGATACCACAGACATTGTAGTAAAACCGCTGGGAAAATTTTTAAAGAAACTCGCTGTCTATTCTGGAGCAACTATCATGGGTAATGGCGCAGTAGCGCTTATTTTAGATGTTAAGGGTATTGCGGAAACGGCAGAACTTTTTGCTGAAAAATCCAAAAACAAAGAAGAAGGTGACACAACAACCATCGCTTCCTTCCAATCAGACATTCAGGAATACCTCTTATTCAAGATTGGAGATTGTGGAAAATATGCCATTCCACTGTGTCTAGTGAGCCGCCTTGAGGAGTTTCCTGTTAATTCGGTGGAATATACTGGTGAACAGGCAGTTATTCGTTATCGAAAATTAATTCTACCTCTTCTTTCCTTAAAGACCTTTTTGAGGTTCAAGCAGGATGAAAATAAAAAAGATGAAAAGATTTCAGTCATTGTAGTTCAAAGGCAGGGAAGAAGTTTTGGCATCCAAGTGGATCAAATCCTAGACGTGGTTCAGGTGAAAGGAGATATAGACGACTCCTTGTTAGACCGCCCGGGTCTTTTAGGTAATTTCATTTTTAATGAAGAAGTGGTGGTTGCTATCGATGTCGAAGGAATTATTGCTGTTGAAACTAAACGACTTAGCAAAAAACTTGATACTGGTGAGCTAGGGCCATCGGCAAAAGGCTGCGCTCCTCATTGTGCTACGAAGAGAATTCTATTTGTTGAAGATGCAAAATTTTTTAGAAACCATATTTCCAAAACATTGGAAGCGGCGGGGATGAGCGTTTTTGCGGTAGAAAATGGCCAGGAGGCCATCGATGCCCTTAATGAAAATGGAGTGGAACAATTTTCTTTAGTTCTCTCCGATATTGAGATGCCCAAGATGAATGGTTATGAACTTGCACGTTCAATCAAAGGAAATAAAAAATATGAAAAATTGCCTTTGATTGCCCTTACCACTCGCTACAAAAATAGCGATATCGAGGAAGGGAAAGCCGCAGGCTTTGATCTTTATTTAGAAAAACTTAATGAGGATCATCTCATTACCGGAATTGAAAAATTATTAAACCATAGGAAAGCATAATGAATACTGTAGAAGATAGAAAACAGTGGGCCACCAGCGAAAAAAAAAGTGAGAACAATTTACAATATTCCACTTTTTTGATTGGAGATCGTCTCTATGGCATCGATGTCATGCGAGTTCAAGAGGTGACGAAGGCGATTACTGCCTCTTCTATCCCGCTTGCTCCGGAGTTTGTTCATGGTCTTATCAATCTTCGTGGTCAAATTGCCACCGCTATAGACCTTAGACGCTTTTTTAGGCTTAAATCTCAGCGCTCAGACGACCAGCTAAACGTTGTCTGCAGTCTTGATGGGAACCTGCTGGCTTTTCTGGTCGATCAGATCGGCGATGTGATGGAGGTCTCCAGTTCCTGTTTTGAGACACCTCCTGAGACTATTGAAGAGGGCATACGAAAGTATATGAGTGGTGTTTATAAGTTACCAAATCAACTTTTAAGCATCTTGGATGTTAGTAAAATTGTTTCCGAATTGAACAAGTAATAATTTAAACGTTTTTATTAAAAGGTGGGGAAATCAATGGAAAATCATGCATCCGCAAGAACAAATGAACGTCGCACAAATGCTCATGGAAATCATGAAAGGGTGAGCAAACAAAAAAATATCTTATTAGTAAAAGAAAAATCAAAAGCTAGTGATAAAAGTGATAGCAAAGAGTTAGCACTACAGATGTGGGAAGCGGTGAACGCCAACTTTGCAGTCATTGAGTTTAATCCCGATGGTTCCATTATCAATGCCAATCCTAAATTCCTTAAGGTTGTCGGCCATGATTTAGAAGATATTCAAGGGAAACATCACCGTATTTTTATCGATAGCACCTATAGAAATAGCGAAGCCTATAAAGCTTTTTGGACTGACCTGGCCGCAGGTAAGGCGCAAAATGGCGAATTCAAACGGGTCACTAAAGATAATAATGTAGTTTACTTACAGGCATCTTATGCGCCTGTGTTTGATCACGAGGGTAATGTGGTTAAAGTCACCAAAATTGCTATCGATATGACAGCAGAGCGCTTAAAGGCGGCCAATTACGAAGGGCAAATTACGGCCATCAATAAAACGCAAGCAGTTATTGAATTTAATTTAGATGGAACAGTGATTGGGGCCAACGATAATTTTTTAAAGGTCCTTGGTTATAGCAATGAGGAGATCAAAGGGAAGCATCACAGCCTATTTTGCGATCCAAGCTATACCTGCAGCAATGATTATAAAATGTTTTGGGAGAAGCTTAATCGTGGTGATTATGATGCTGCCGAATATAAGCGAATTGGAAAGGGGGGCAAAGAGGTGTGGATTCAAGCAAGCTACAATCCTATTTTCGATTTGAACGGTAAACCCTTTAAAGTTGTAAAATATGCCACCGATATGACCAAGCAAAAAATGAAAAATGCTGACTATCAAGGTCAAATCTCGGCCATCAGTAAGGCACAGGCGGTTATTGAATTTAACATGGACGGAACAGTGATCAACGCCAATGATAACTTTCTGAACACCATTGGCTACTCTTTAGATGAAATCAAAGGGAAGCATCATCGCATATTTTGTGAAAATTCTTACACGAGTAGCAATGAGTATCGAGCATTTTGGGAAAAGCTCAACCGTGGTGAGTACGATGCTGCCGAATATAAGCGAATTGGAAAGGGTGGAAAAGAGGTGTGGATTCAAGCAAGCTATAATCCTATTTTCGATTTGAACGGTAAACCCTTTAAAGTTGTAAAATATGCCACCGATCTCACTAAGATAAAAAATGAAAGGTTGGTGCTTATTAACTCCTTAACTGAACCCATTAATCAGTTGGCAGCTGCTGCTGGTGAACTTTCTGCCACCGCCACTCAAATGGCCAAAAATTCGGAAAAGACCAATAAAGAGTCCACTTCTGCGTCTACTGCAGCAGAACAGGTATCTAGAGGGGTGAAAGCCGTGGCCACTAATACTGAAGAGATGGCAGCGTCGATCCGGGAGATTGCTAAATCTTCCAATGAGGCTGCTAGTATTTCCAAAGAGACGTTGGTAAGGGCGCAAGAGACCAATAAGACTATTGGACAACTGGGGGCGAGCAGCCAGGAGATCGGAAATGTGATCAAGGTGATTAGCTCAATTGCCCAGCAAACTAATCTTTTGGCCCTGAACGCCACCATCGAAGCAGCACGAGCAGGAGATGCCGGTAAGGGCTTTGCCGTTGTCGCCAATGAGGTGAAGGAACTGGCCAAGCAAACGGCCAAGGCCACGGAGGATATTACTGGCAAGGTTGGAACCATTCAAAAAGACTCCCAAGGGGCCGTCGATGCTATTGGAGAAATTGGCAAGGTCATTGAGAGGCTTAATGGTATTTCTGGTACCATAGCGGCGGCAGTTGAAGAGCAGAGTGCCACCACCACGGAAGTCACCAAAGTCGTGCAGGATTCGAGTAAAGGAGTCGAGGCCATTACAGCAACCATCAAAGTAGTATCAAGTGCGGCCCAAGAGAGTTTATCAGGGGCCAATCAAACCCTCGATGCCGCCAAAAGCCTCTCCCAATTGGCCGAAAAGCTAAAGGAAATTATGAAAAAACTGTCTGCTTAATGGTTGATTGTCGTTGATTAAAAAAGGAATCTGACCAGTGCGTGTTTTGATTGTCGATAACTCCATCGTTTTTCGCTCCCAGATTAAAGCTGCATTAATGGATATTCCCTCTATAGAAGTGGTGGGATCAGTATCGAATGGAAAAATTGCTTTGGCAAAAATTGAGCAAGAGACTATTGATCTTATCACTTTGGATTTAGAAATGCCTGAGCTAGGAGGATTAGAAACCTTGCAAGAGCTTAGGCGGCGCGGTTATAAGACCAGGGTCATTGTATTTGCTTCTCCCAACAATCAAGAAGTCGATAGTGCTCTTCAGTCCATTCACCTTGGTGCGGACGATGTCGTGCTTAAACCATCGGGATCCACTCAGTCTCTTGAATCGGCCGCTGAATCAATAAAGGCCGTGCTCTTGCCCAAGATCTTGCAATTTGTTGCCAAAGAGGTAGTAGAAGAAAAAACAGTCCCTTTAAAGACAACAAAACAAAAGAGTGAGTGGCCGCTGGTGGATTTAGACAGATGGGGGCCGCCAGAAGTGGTGGTCATTGGCTCCTCAACTGGAGGACCAGTGGCCCTTGAACAGTTACTCCAGGGAGTACAGTCGCCCTTTCCCTGTCCGATCCTTATTGTCCAACATATGCCACCTGTCTTTACCACATCATTGGCCGAACGTTTATCAAAGACCACTGGCCTTAATGTCAGAGAAGCCACTCCCATGGAACCGCCTCTTGCTAATCACTGCTATGTGGCCCCAGGAGACTACCATATGTATTTAATCAAGAAGAATGAGGGACTAAAGCTCATGATTGAACAGGGGCCCAGAAGAAATTCGGTACGACCATCTGTCGACATACTCTTTGAGTCCGCAGCAGAGGTCTATGGGAATCGAGCGTTAGGAATAATTCTTACTGGTATGGGAGAAGATGGTCTCCTAGGCGCCCAAAGTATAAAAAAGCTTGGTGGCGCTATCATGATTCAAAACAAGGAATCATCTATTGTTTTTGGAATGCCAGGGGCAGTTTTTGATTCGGGAGCTTACGACAAAATTGGCCATATCAAAGAGCTATCCTTTTGGCTTAAAAAAATAATTTCTCCCGTCCCTCAATGATGAGATGATTACTATGGGGTAAGCAATGAAAAAACTATTTGGTGAATACCTTATCGAAAAAAAGATCGTGAGTGCGGAACAGCTACTTGCTGCACTGATAGAACAGATTCACTCCATGCCAACGTTGGTCGATATTGTTAATCAAAAAAAACTTTTGTCAGCAAATGAGCTGCTTTCAGTCATTAGGGTTCAGATGGAGCAGAGAGTGGAATTTCGATCTGCCTGTGAAACGCTAGGCCTATGGAACCCAATCCTTGAAGAATCAATCCAAAAAGAGTTAGATTGCCATAGACGACCAATCGGTGAGCTCTTGGTGAAGAGAGGAAGTCTTTGTCTGGAAACACTAATTAGTGCCATGGATGACTATTTCTCTTCTTCTAATAGAACCCCTCAGCCACCAGCATCAGCAAAAGTTAACATCTATGGCCCGCTTATTCCTCTATTTGCTACACATCTCAATAAAGCAAGGATGGAAAAGCTCCACCACAGCGCTTGCAATGGTAAATTTGAAGAACTCTTTTTTGAGCTTCGTCTCTTGCAAGGATTTTCAAAACTTTTAAATGCCACCGAGAGCAGTGAACTTCTAGCGAAAATGGAAATGGCCAGCTTAAAGATGATGAGTGAGGATCCAAACGCTAAGACTGATGTCGTGCTAGAGTTTTTAACCTTGTTTGAAAGAGCGTTGACCTTGGTCAGAGACCTTCGCCAATCCATTGTGGAATCACAAAGTGAAGCTATTGACTTTGGCACAATTAAAAAGGATCTTGATGATTTTAACATAAGAGATACTACCCTCACAAAAAAAACAAAAAGGAACAGTGCCACCACTAAGCTCAGAATATTGCAGGTGGACGACTCTCGTAGCGTGCATGCCTATACGAAAGAGATTTTTAACGGAACTCAACATGAGGTCACCCATGCCATGAGTGCCAAGGAAGCCATGGATAAGCTAGCAGAGATGGGTACCGATTATTTCAAAATCATTTTACTTGACTGGGAAATGCCATGCATTACCGGACCAGAGTTTTTGGCCCTTCTAAAAGAAAAAGAGATTTCTATTCCGGTGGTGATGCTTACTATAAAAAATAGTCCAATAGATATTGAAGTTATGCTAAATGCTGGGGCGAAAGAATACATCATGAAGCCGTTTAGCCGTGAACTACTGTTTGAAAAAATAGAGATGGCTATTGGAGTGAGTGTTTAACATGGAAGAGGAACAAATACAACTTAAGTTTTTTGCAGAGTTTATTGAAAAGGAAATTGGTATTATTTATCCAGAAGAGAACTATTATCAACTAAAAAAACGGCTAGGAGAAATTAGCGAGGTTCTTGGTTTTCATGAAGTTGATAAGCTCTGGAATACCGTTCAACAAGGAGTCACTGAAGAGGTCAGAAGGGTCATCCTTGAGATTGCAACCAATAACGAAACCTCATTTTTTCGTGATAGTCGCCTTTTTTCTATATTAGGAAAATACATAATTCCTGAACTCTTAAGCCGTCAAGGCAGTGGATCCTTGAAGATATGGTCTGCGGCCTGTAGTACTGGGCAGGAGCCCTATAGTGTGGCCATTATTCTTAGGGATTTACAAAAAATACCCTTCACTATTCTGGCCACCGACATTTGTGAAACAGTTCTGGAAAAGGCCAAACGAGGTGAATACACACAATTGGAAGTACAACGTGGGATGCCAGCAAGCACTCTCATTAAACATTTTGAAAAGTGTAGTGATGATCTTTGGCGGGTGAACTCTTATCTAAAAGAAGGAATCCGTTTTGAGGCTTGTAATCTGATCAGGCCATGGAGAGCGCATGGTATGTTTGAAATCATCTTCTGTCGAAATGTTCTAATCTATCAAAATATAGAGAGAAAAAAGGAAATTATCACAAGGATTGCCGAACACATCGTTCCTGGTGGATTTTTGATCCTTGGCAGTGCAGAAAACATCTCTTCCCTTTCTAATTTGTTTGAACAAAAATTTTACGATGGTGCCCTAGTTTACGTTCGCTTGAATCGATAAAACCTACGTGGGATTCTAACAATACTGGAGAACAGCAGCACCCTGGGCATACTATTACCCACATCTTTTAAAGTGAACTAATAGACATTTACTTCCTCTTGATGAGGCGACGTCTTTAGCCGATTGATTATTCTGTATAACCATGGGTGAATGAAAAAAAAGCAAAATGATCATGATTGGGTGGATGAAGAATTTACATCAAATTCTTTTGGAGATATTCGTATCGGCAAAAGAATGATTAAACTTGCAAAAACTTTATCCAAGCAACCGAGTGCCTCGATTAACAATGCTTGTGCTGATTGGGCCGAGATGAAGGCTGCCTATCGATTCTTCGATAATGACAAAGTAACCTCTGAAAAAATTATTTCTGAGCATTTTCTACATAAAGGGAGCTTCTGGCATGTAAAGTTGCATCAATAATTAAAGCAATTGTCCATGGTGCATCTTTTGAAAATTTCTTCCTCTCTTTCATTAATTTTGTCAATGGATACAGTATCAAATTATGAATCAGTTGTAAAACCTAAGCTTGAACCGAAAAATATTTGGTGGGAGCGTTTTGAAAGGTCTAGTAGACTTAAGCAATATAGAGTACATCGTGCTAACGGAATTTCACAGAGAGTAGCTGTTAAAATGGTAGATGTCCCGAGAAGCACGCTTCAGGAGTGGGCAAGATGGGGAGAGCATCTTGATGATGACCCTCTGGTGATTTCATTTTTTGACAGTCCTCAGAGGGTGGCATTCTT